>CAVUCF010000038.1:0-17175 GCA_963739915.1 uncultured Ignavibacteriaceae bacterium | reverse complement strand
TCACTGCTTTGGAAGACAGATGCTGTCACAGAAATGTAAATCTTTCTTTGGGATATCTGGATAAAGAAAGAGTTGTTTGCGGTTACCACGGGTGGCAGTATGATAAAACAGGTTCGTGTGTGCAAATTCCTTCGCAGCTACCGGGAGATAAAATTCCACCGACAGCAAAAATAAAAGCATACCCCGTTCAGGATTTCAACAAGTGGGTGTGGATTTTTATCGGTGAACCCGAAAAAGCAAGTGAAGTCAAGCCAACAAACATTCCTGAAATGAACGAGTGGCCCTTCACATATAAATCATACACAATCAAAGCTGATCTTGAAACAACTGCAGAAAGTTTGATTGACCCGTATCATATCGCTTACGTTCACCGCAACTCGATAAAATCTTTTATGGGACAAATACAGGAACATCCCGCAGATTTCAACCTTAAAATTCTTGATGACGGAGTTGAAGGATTTTACAAGCGCGCTAATGTCGGAACCATTGCTGAAAAAACTTACTTCGGCAATGAAGAAAACATCGGGACAAGAATAAGATTTTATTATCCGAACATTTCCCGTCTTGAAATCCGTTTCAAGCAAAGAATATTATTAATTCTCGAGCACGTTTATCAGGTTGATGACGAGCATGTAAATATGATGCAGATTACTTTGTGGAAAAATATTTTCTCCAAGCTCCCTGCATTTGCAAAATACTTTATGGGGAAGAAGTCGGAGAAGATTGTTACCGAAGACATTGACTTTCTTGCATCAAATCAAAAAATACTTAACCGCACAAAAGAAAATCTTCACGAAGTAAGTGTAAAGGGTGACGAAGTATCATTGAGCTTCAGAAGATTCTGGAGAAAGAAACTTCAGGGGGAATGATGTCAGAATACACTCCCGATGCACTGATACAAAACAAAAAGGAAGTCCCTTCTGAGTTTAACAGGATTGCAAAGCGATATGACCTCGCAACTTTCTTAAGCCAGGGTTATGAAAGAATATTATTAATTCTCGAGCACGTTTACCAAGTTGATGACGAACACGTGAATATGATGCAGATTACTTTGTGGAAAAATATTTTCTCCAAGCTCCCTTCATTTGCAAAATATTTTATGGGGAAAAAATCGGAAAAGATTGTTACCGAAGACATTGACTTTCTTGCATCAAATCAAAAAATACTTAACCGCACAAAAGATAATCTTCACGAAGTAAGTGTAAAAGGTGACGAAGTATCATTGAGCTTCAGAAGATTCTGGAGAAAAAAACTTCAAGGGGAATAATGACTGATTACACGCCCGATGCACTAATACAAAACAAAAAGGAAGTGCCATCCGAGTTTAACCGGATTGCAAAGCGATATGATCTTGCAACTTCCCTTAGCCAGGGTTATCAACAGGATTTGCAAACAAGTGTTAACAGAATGAATCTGAAAGGGAACGAATACCTTGCTGATTTATGCTGCGGAACGGGAAAGTCAACCATTGCTTGTTTAAATAATCTTCCAAATGGAAAAGTTATCGGCATTGATAACTCAGAAGGTATGCTTGCGGCAGCGAGAGAAAAACTTCTTCCGAAATTTGGTAAAGGAAAAGTAACTTTCGCTCAGCAGGATGTGATGAATCTCGATCTTGCAGATAATTCGCTCGATGCAATTTTTATGGCTTACGGAATCCGTAATATGCCTGACTTCGAAAAGTGTGTGAGAAATCTTCATCGTGTTTTGAAACCCGGCGGAAAAATCTGCTTTCACGAATATGCAATCAGCAAATCTTTCGCTTCAAAACTTTACTGGAAATTTTTAGGATACTTTCTGATAATTCCTTTCGCGGGATTAACAACCGGCTCTACAAAAATTTTCCGTTACCTGATTAAAAGTGTTGAGACTTTTCTTTCGCCTGATGAGTTCACTGACTTGTTAAACAAAGCCGGTTTCGAAAATATAAATCACACACCACTCGGAAGCTGGCGAAAACCGATACTGCACACTTTCATCGCACAAAAACCTTCTGTAATAACTATGGGAATCAAATCAATAATATCAAAACGGATTGAGAAAAAACTTGGCGGATACAAAATCCAGCTAAATAAAATTGATTTATCTCTTCCCGAAAAACTTTCAAAAGAAAAAAGCGTTGGAATTATCGGCGGAGGATTGGCGGGAGTTTCTGCTGCAATCTTTCTTGCAGAAAGAGGATTCAAGGTAAAGATTTTTGAAAAAGAAAAATATCTCGGCGGGAAAGTTGGTTCCTGGCCAGTTAATTTTGACGATGGCTTTTCAACACAGGTTGAACACGGCTTTCACGCATTCTTCAGACAGTATTACAACCTTCGCAATCTTCTAAAGAAAATTGATGCTTTCAAATATCTCATCCCGATTGATGATTATTTAATACTCACGAAGAAACACGGTAATTTTGGTTTCAAGGACATCAGCACGGTTCCGGTTTTAAATATTCTAAGTATGGCAAAGACAGGAATCTATTCCTACAAAGATGCAATGCTGAATCCCGGTTTCAGAAAAATGACTTCGCTGCTCAGTTACAACCGCGAAAAAACATTTTCAAAGTTTGATAATGTTTCCTTCAAAGATTTTGCTGATGATGTTAAGCTCCCGCCGGAAATGCAATTGATGTTCACAACATTTTCAAGAGCATTTTTTGCCGAGCCGCAATACATCTCAATGGCAGAGCTGATAAAAAGTTTTCATTCCTATTTCCTCAGCAATGATCTTGGATTGCTCTATGATGTTCTCAATGATGATTTTGAAGATACTCTCTGGAATCCTGCAACAAATTATTTGAGTAAATACAAATCAACTATATCGCTTGATTCAAAAATTACTTCCTTCAAAAAGGATGGCGATCAATTTATTATTAATGACGAACGATTTGATTATGCAATTATCGCTTCTGATGTGAAGGGAACAAAAAGCATTATTAAAAATTCAGATTACTTTAAAACTGAGCATCCTGCTTTCTTTAATCAAATGACCAACCTGAAGCAATCACAGCGTTATTCTGTTTTAAGAGTCTGGATTGATAAAGATATCAGACAGGGTGTACCATTCTTCATTTTTACTGATGCATTGAAGATACTTGACTCTGTTACAGTATATCACCGAATGGAAAAGACAAGCGAGGAATGGGTAAAGAAAAACGGCGGCGGAATTTTTGAACTTACATTCTTATGCTGTGCCTGATGATTTTCCAGCAAGATGAAATTAGAAATCAATTCTTAAAAGAGTTTGAAGAATATTTCCCCGAGATAAAAAGTTATAAAGTTAAATATGAGTATTTGCAGGTGAAAGATGACTTCACAGCATTTCATACAAATCTATACAAGACACGTCCACAAGTAAAAACCGAAGTTGAAAATCTTTTTCTTGCGGGTGACTGGGTTAAGCTTGAAAATCCTGCAATGCTGATGGAAGCCGCAACAACGTCTGCACTTTATGCTGCCAATTTAATTTTCACCAAAGAAGGACTAAGAGAAGAGCCGGTTCTTTCGGTACCTTTGAAAGGTCTGTTTGCATAGTGATTAAATCTATCTTCAAAAGCTTGCATCGGGCAAAGACAATTTTATATGTATCAATAATATTAACCATTACCGTTTCTTCAACATTTGCTCAATTTAAAAGACAGCAATTTGAAATTGCTCCTTTTGTTGGTTATCTATTTACGGGCAACTTGCAAACACTCGACGGCGAGTTAAAAATCGATAATAGTCTTGACTATGGTGCAGTTCTTGATATCAGATTAAGTGATGATCTTCTAATCGAATTATTGTATAACCGAATGGATACTGAAGTTGCATTAAAAAAAGAATTTTATAACACTACTGAGTATCTTTTCGATATGAGCGTAGAATATTTTCAGGGTGGTGTTCAGGTTGAAACCGAAACAGGACAATTCCGACCATTTGCAGCTTTTACAATTGGCGCAACTTACTTTAATCCAAAAGATCGTAATTATGAGACCGATTGGAAGTTTTCATTTACGGCGGGCGGAGGAATCAAATATTACTTTACAGATAATTTAGGAGTCAGATTGCAATGGCGGTTTCTTGTGCCAATATATTTCTCTAGTGCATCAATATTTTGCAATGACGGATATTGTGGAATTTTTATCACCGGCGGCACATATCTACTCCAATATGATTTAACATCAGGTTTGGTGTTTAGTTTCTAGTTTACTTTTGTTAATAGTTCCCCATTCAATATTTTAGGTTATATAAATTTCATTCAATAAGTAATTACTTACAATAATCATTTAAAGGAAAAGTATCATGAAAAAATTACTGGTTCTCTCTTTGATAGTTTTTACCTCTGTATGCTTTGCACAGATACAAAGTTTTGATTCAACGTACATTGAGGGGTTGAAAAAAGATATTGGAGGAACATTTAAGGAAATCGTGAAAGAGAATTTGAAATTAACTGATGAAGAGGCAAATAAATTCTGGCCTCTTTTTGATGAGTATATGGCTGCCCGGAGTCCAATATTTGAGGGAAGAGTAAGTATTACCGAAGAATATATGATGAATTATTATGCAATGGATGATGCAACAGCTAAAGATCTTATAAACAAGTCTATGCAGTCGAATCAGGACTTATTGGACTTGAGAAAAGAATACGTAAATAAAATGTTTGAACAGCTTCCGGCTCCACTTGTTGGGAAATTTTTCCAGATTGATAACAGAGTTTCAACCCTTGCTGATTTAGTCAGAATGTCTTCAACCCCGTTAGTTCGGGACGAAGAGTAAAATTTCAAAATAAAATTGATGGCCCCCGTTTCTAACGGGGGTTTTGATTTTGGTGACCACTCTTATCTTCAAATTATGTCAACCCTTGTAATCATCTCCACAATATTAATTACTCTGGCGTTGTTATTTTATTCACTTGGGGTTTGGTCAGAAAGAATAGTAAGATATTTAAAGCCTTGGCATGTGATTGCTTTCTGGGTTGGATTTACATTCGATATATCCGGCACTTATGCAATGCACCTTTTAGCAAAAGGACCTTTCGATATTACAGAACCTCACACATTAACAGGACAGATTGCGCTTTGGCTGATGTTAATACACGCTACCTGGGCAACAAGAGTAGTTTTAAAGAATAATGAAAAGTTGCGGTTGAGCTTCCATAGATTCAGCATAATTGTCTGGCTGATTTGGTTAATCCCATACTTTGGTGGAATGTATCTTGGTATGGGTGGATAGTTACACCGCTTTTATTTCTTCAGCTTTTCCTTAAATACTTTTTTAAACTTCTCAAGCTTTGGCGCAATTACAAAAGCACAATAACCCTGGTTTGGATTACTGTTGTAGTAATCCTGATGATAATTCTCTGCAGGGAAGTAATTTGTTAATGGGGAAATCTCAGTAACGATTGGATTATCCCATGCACCAGATTTATTTAAGCTCTGATTTATATTTTTCAGCAAGCTGTTTCTGTTCCTCGTTGTGATAAAAAATAACAGAGCGGTATTGTGGACCAACATCATTTCCCTGTCTGTTTAATGTTGTTGGATCGTGTGTTTTCCAGAAAACTTCCAGCAATTCATCATAAGTGATAATAGACGGATCGTATGTTATTTGTGTTACTTCTGCGTGTCCTGTAGTTCCGGAACAAACTTCTTCATAAGTAGGATTGAGAACCTGTCCACCTGCATATCCTGATACGACTGAATGAACTCCATTTAAATTTTCAAATATTGCTTCCGTACACCAGAAGCATCCGGAACCAAAAGTGGCTTTCTGTAAATTGTCCATATTCTGAATTACTCCTGTTTCTGATTTGTTTTCTGATTGAGTATTGGTTGATTTGTTTTCACATCCCCCAAAAGTCATAACTGACATTGCAACAACTAATAATAATAATTTCAATGTGATTATCCTTCAATTTATATGCTTTCAAAAGTAAGATTGGATTTTATTTTCTGCTTTTCAAGTGAAATAGTTACACATAAAAAACCCCGCAGTTGCGGGGCATACTAAAACAAGCCTTCTGTTAAAAATTATAAATACACTTTCTGTTTTAGGATTTATAGATTAACCTTTAAGCTTTCGCTAATTCTACTGTTTTATAAATGTTTAATACCGTATCAATTTTAACTTTTTGGAAAACTTGCATCACTTTATCAGCCAGGCCTGCAATTTTAAAGCTGCTACCTCTGTTCGTAGTTGTGGCTAATCCATGGATCAGCATTCCGATTCCCCAGCTTGAAATATATATAACGGATGAAAGATCTACAATTATGCAATTAACCTTTTGATCAAGCGAATTCAGTACCGCATCCTGAAATTCTTGAGCCTCGTATCCCAAAACCTGATCAACTTCAAATTTGATAACTGAATATTTACTTTCAATTTGCGCAGAAACTCTCATAGCATTCCTTTTTCAATAAATGAAAAAAACAACTTTTTATTAGGTTTAATTTTCTAAATGATAATATAAAAATAAAATGAATATTTTTTCAAATTATGGCGAAAATTCTGTAATAAGCTTAATTATATCCAGCGGTGGTTATATAATAAATATTTGTTGGGTTGGAGAATAATTACTTCTGGCAAACAAGACAAAATTATTCACATAAGGCTAAAGTTGCATGTTATCAATTAATACCATATTATTCTGTAGCATTGTTTATAACTGTTTCATGAAATACCGCTTGACAACATCAATTGGTATGAAATTAATTCTTAAACAAGAGCCTTTTTATAACTATAAAATTATATTGGGTGAAAAAAGAGTTGAATTAATAAATTACAATTGAAGCCTGACCAGAAAGTGGTTCAAGTTGTATAATAAATTCAATTTCCTTTGCACAGTAACTTCGGAATTAAACCTTCCGCTTACCTTCAAATCTTAAAATATTTTAATAATAATTATTGATCAATTAATTCTTTTAGAAAGGATTACTTTATGCAAGTGACGATAATGCGTTTGCTTTGTGCACTAATAATTGTCGGAGGATTTTTCTCTGCAGCTTTTGCTCAATTAACTTCGTCTGAGGTTGAGAGCATGTCAAAAAATGCAGACTTAATCATTACCGGTAAAGTTACTCAACAATCTTCCAGCTGGAATGAGGACAATAGTAGGATTTATACACTAGCAACTATCCAGGTAGAAGAGTACTTAAAAGGCAACAACAATAGTGGGCCAATTGTTATTAGCTATCCGGGTGGCGAAGTTGGTGAAGTCGGTGAGATGTATTCTCATATGCCAAGGTTTGAAGATAATGAAGAGGTCTTAGTATTCCTGAAAAAGGACGATAAGAGTACCAACTATAAAGTCTTCAATGGGGAAGAGGGAAAAATAAACGTTATAGTTGATCCCAAAACCGGGGAAAAAGTCACAACTTCAAATGTGCAGATAAATTCGTTCAAGGCACAAATTAAAAGTTATATAAACGATTAATAAACAATCGCCCCGACAAAATCTTTACATATTAAATTCAATCAAGTTTTAAATATTATTCACAGAGGCTATAATGAGAAATTTTATATATAAGAACTTTTACCTGGCACTTTTCATAATCATTCTAATCACTTGCAATAATTCTTTTGCACAAACGAATAACAACTCTTATGTGTTTAATGGGGAGTCAAGCCAGCTTTATGTCTTAGATGGACAACCAATAAATACTGACGCAAACCAAAACGGGTTTAAATTTTTTAACAGCAACACTTCCAACAAACAGATAACTGTTCAGGCCTGGGTATTTTTAATTGGGGACAATCCTGCTGGAGTTGAAATCCCAATTGTTTATCGCACTGTAAATAATGGAAAAACATTTTCAATGTACTTAAAAGATAACAAGGCATATTTTTCCGTTGGAAACAACAATACAATTACAGTAAGTCACTAATCATATTGCCTGCGTTTCAATGGCTTGCAATCTCCGGTACATACGATGGTAGTAAAGTAAAAATATATTCAGGTGGTTCTTTAGTCTCAACTGCTAATTTTACTATAACTACTGGTTATACGTCTACAAATGGAACTACTGGTTTATTCGTTGGAAAATCAAACACCGGATCTTACAGAGGACTAATTGATGAGATCAGAATTTTTAATACTGCATTAAGCTGCAAGCAATATAAATAATTCTGGTGGCAATGGAAATCCAGCTGAGAATTTTCCAACATCACTTGAGCCATATTTATATGGTCGCTGGTCTTTTACAGAATTTTCTTATTACAGCGGTACCAAGGCTCTAAACGATTTATCCATTTATAAAAATCATCTTAGAGTTTTTAATATTGATGAAATTTTAAAAAGTAAAAATCCACCCTTGTTCGTTGTAAATTCTACGGGAGATGGCCCGGATTCAAATCCCGGGGATGGAATTGCCGACTACTAGCAGCGGCACTACAACATTAAGAGCTGCTATACAAGAAGCAAATGCTCTGGCTGGTCGTCAAACAATTTATTTCTACATTCCAGGAACAGCACCTTATGTTATTCAACCTGGATCTGCCTTACCTTCTATAACCGAACAAGTATTTTTAAACGCAACTTCACAAAAGGGATATTCTGGTTCACCCCTTGTTCAAGTAAATGGTTCATATGGAGGATTGACTATTACCGGAGGTAGTAGTACGATGCGCGGACTTGCAATAAATAATTCTTCGGGCTATAGTTTAACACTTTCTTCTGCTGGTGGAAATAATGTTGAGTCGAATCGAATAGCCGGAATATCAATTAGCTCTTCGGGAAATAATATTAACGGGAATACTATTACTGGTTCAACAGCTAATGGAATTTCAATTACTTCTGGTGCAATAAATAATTTAATCGGCACTTCATCTGCAAATAATATTACAGGAAATGTCGGTTACGGAATATCTATTGCCAGCGCAAATGGAAATCAAATATTAAATAATACCTTTGGTACTAATGGTTTGGGTGGAATATTAATTTCTAACTGTTCAGGAATTGTAACGGGTAACACAATCTCTGGGAATTCAGGATTTGGAGTAACGCTGAATGGTGGAACAGGAAGTCAGATTTCAAATAATACTGTTGGGACCAACACTGGTGGAGGTGTTTCGATATCTAATGGAGGAGGAAATTTAAACGGGAATATAATAACAGGAAATACGGGGTTAGGAATATTAGTAAATGCAAGCACGGGAAATCAAATAACCAATAACACGGTGGGATCAAATACCTTGGGGGGTATCTCTTTATCCAACAGTAGTGTTACTTTAACATCAAATTCAATTACGGCAAATCTTGGTTCCGGTATATCTTTAAATTCTTCTAATGGCAGTACACTTACCGGGAATACCATTTCTGGAAATTCTGGCTTTGGAATATTCGTTACTACCAGCACAGGAAACCAAATTACTAATAACATAGTTGGGACAAATACTTTGGGTGGTATTTCTACAACAAATAGTACGGGAAATTTAACTGGTAATACGGTTAATGGGAATTTAGCTTTCGGTATATCCTTAAATGCATCTAACGGCAACACAGCTTCCGGAAACACAATCTCCGGAAATTCAAATGATGGACTAGTTATAAACGGAAATGATAATACTATTGACAATAATACAATTACCGGAAATTTAGGTTTAGGTATAGCATCAACAGCTAGCACGGGAAATCAAATTACTAATAACATAGTTGGAACAAATACCTTGGGCGGGATTTCTTTATCAAATTGCACTGGAAACCTAACAGGTAATACGGTTAATGGAAATTTAGCATTTGGTATATCCTTAAATTCTTCCAATGGCAATACACTTTCGGGAAATACTGTCTCGGGCAATTCAAGCAACGGGTTGGTTATCAGCGGCAATGACAATACTTTTTAAATAATACTGTTTTGGGGAATTCTGGCTTGGGAATATCCGTCACTTCCAGTACAGGAAATCAACTTACTGATAACATAGTTGGAACCAATACTTTGGGTGGTATTTCCATAACAAGCAGTACAGGAAATCTAACTGGGAACTCAGTTACGGGAAATTTAGCATTCGGTATATCATTAAGTTCTGTTAATGGCATTACGCTTTCCGAAAATGAAATCTCTGGTAATTCAAGTAATGGTTTAGTGATAAATGGGAGTGCTAATAATATCAACAATAATACAATTTTTAACAACACTTCTTCCGGTGTTTTGGTCGCATCCGGAAACCATAATTCAATACTGAACAATTCAATTTATGGTAACGCAACTCTGGGAACTGAATTAGCTGCTGGCACAAATGATTCACAGCAATACCCGACACTTAGCACTCTTTACACCTGGCAAGATGAATCAGCCTTACCTGAAATAAAGGGAGGAAGTTCTATTCAAGGAGTTCTTAATAGTACGCCGGAACAAAATTATAAAATTCAATTTTTTGCAAACTCAAGTATGAGTAATAGAGAGGGCGGGCGTTATCTTGGTGAGATTATTGCAACTACTGATATTGCGGGTGGAGCCGAATTCCTCGCTAATCTTAAAGATGCTGTTCTTGAAGCTGGAGAAGTTGTAAGTGCAACGGCAACAAAATTAGATGTAGATAGTCTTCCTTTAAGTACGTCTGAATTCTCTGTCTCTATTGAAAGAGCTACAGATGAAGGCAACCACTATTTAGTTAATACTACTCTCGCTGGAATTCCACTCCATTGGAAAGATGGAGAAGGTGACTATGAAACTTACGGACCAGTTACAGCTGGTGGTGTCCAACCTCCTGTTGGTTTTGCTGCTGCTGTTGGAAATGGATTTAACACATGGACCGAGCTGGAACAACTGACATATACTGAAAGGGCATTAAGCAGTACAAATTCCGGAAAGTGGGGCGGTAACGCAGATGGAATTAATAATATTGTTTGGTTCCCCTCAAGCACTATGTGGCAGGATTCTACCGAAGCACCAACTAATGTAATTGCTGTTACAAGAGTTAGGTATAATGCTTTAAATGGTGAAATGATTGACATAGACATGGCATTTAACGGTGAGCCGATATCACTTGCAGGATTGGGTCAGTTTTATTGGGCAACTGATGGGTCTTCTGATAAGCTGGATGTTCAAAATGTTGCTACGCATGAAATCGGACATTATTCAGGGTTGGCTGATCTTTATAATCCGGGCGATTTTAATTATACATTATTAATGAAGAATAATAATCAGTTTGCTACAATGTATGGTCGAATCAATAACGGAGAAACCAGTAAAAACAGTTTGAGTCCTGGTTCTACCGATCCGGATTGGTTCCCGAATCAATTAGATATAACAAAATCTGATATTGGTGGCATAAATTATATTTATAATAATTTAGGTGATGTTTACTATGATATAGTTTTAGTATTCGACGGCACTACCAACTTTACATCCTCAGAAGCCCTTAATGGTTTTACTCCTTCAAAGAATGCTGCTCTCGAACTTGTCACCAAATTAAGAATTGGTGATAGAATTGGTTGGGTAAATGGTTCAATCTACTGAACCTATTGGAGATGATTTCAATGCGAAACTAAGTAGTCTCAATCCACATTGAACCAAATGTAAATGGAAATCTTGCTGAGCGAATAACTGCTGCAGAAGCATTATTAAATTCAGGATCTACAACGAACAAAAAGGTTATAATTTTATTCAGTGCTGGTGAAATATCCCCATATTCATTAATTACGGATTTGAGTGTTGATCCCGATATAAAAATATATACTCTGGGATTTGAAGGCTTAAGTGGCGGTCAGGATTTAATGAGCTGGCTGGCAAATAAGACTAGTGGTGAGTACTATGAAATGGCTAGTTCAACTGAAATACCTACGGCTGTAAATATTATTTGGCTACGGTTACTCGGTCTTCAAATATCTTATCTCTCTGAGGAAATAAGCAGTGAATTTTTTGCGGGTGGATTACAATGGCAGGGTGGACTGCAATGGCAAGGTGGGCTCTCCTGGCAAGGTGGATTACAATGGCAGGGTGGTCTGCAATGGCAAGGTGGATTACAATGGCAAGGTGGACTGCAATGGCAAGGTGGATTACAATGGCAGGGTGGATTACAATGGCAAGGCGGAACACTTGAAATGGGATTATCATGGCAAGGAAGTGAATACTAGCTTGTATTATTACCTCCGGGAGAAATTGTTGGACGAGGGCCGAATTCTTCCTGCAGGTGCAATAACACAAAATAATTATCGGATCATCAAATTATGATGTTGAGTTTATTAATGGCACTGCTTCATATGGCAAGCCTTATAAATTTTTCAGGGTCAACAACCCCGGAATCGGTGCGTGGACATATGCAGTTATAGAAAACACGCCTCCGCCAACCGGTCAAACTGAACCTATTAGGGTGTATATGTCTAATGAATCAGATTTAGTGCTAGAATTTAAATCTGATAAAGAGCGCTATACTTTACAAAGTGATCAAAATGGAAATCCAATACCTGTGATGGTGAACTTAGAAGCTAGATTATTTCAAGGTGGAGAATCCAGTGGGCTTAATGATCATACAAAAACAGTAGGCACACCCGTTAACGATGCTTTAGTAAGTGTAGAAGTAACCTCACCTGATAGCCAAGTTGTTGTGGGAAGACTGGCACCATCCACGGCTGGAGATGGTACTTATACTATATCGCTTGAAACAATATTGGATGGTAACTATAATATCAGAGTAATTGCTTCTGATAACATACCAAATGGTAATCTTAATAACAGTCAATACGTTATTCAAACTGAGCACTCATTTTATATATCGCCTTTTGAGGTGCCTGTTGAACCTATTGCAGAATTTCCACCTTACCCGATATTTGCTAATCAAAAAGTTACTCTGGGTACCAGTGTTAAAGTATATGACGGAAAAGTTGCTGGAAATGCTGATGTTCAGATTGGTGGCTCTTCTTATGTTGAAGAAGGTGTGGTTGGTAACGGCAAGTTCACTGGTGGAACAAGCATCCGTGTTAACAACCTCACATTCAATGGCAATGTCCAATTGGGTGGAAGTAGTAAAATAGCAGGGAATATAAATGCCGGTGGATATTTTAATAGCGGCACAAGTGATTCGCTAGGCGGAAACATTTTTGCCAATGCTTTTGTTGATCTTGGTGGAAGCACAAAAGTTATTGGGAATGTGGATGCTGGAGGGAATGTCGGTCTCGGTACTTCGGTAAACATATTTGGAAATTTAACTACCGCAGGAACCGTATCCATTGGTGGTAGCTCAATAATTTATGGTGTAATTACAGAGCATGGTACACCACAAGCACCTCAATCATATAGCTTAATAACTCTGCCCCCTGCAACAACTTTCAATTCGGGCGGAGCTAATGTCACCACAAGCTGTACTCTCAATCCTGGTTCTTACGGAAACGTTATTCTTGGTACATCAAAGACACTTAATTTTAGTTCCGGTGATTACTACTTCAATTCTTTTTCAATGAGTGGTAGCGGAAAGTTAAACCTGAATGTTGCAAATGGAAAAATCCGAATTTTTGTAACTGGCAATGTAGCATTTGGTACAAGTCTGGAAACGATAATTCTTAATGGCGGCCCCGAAGATGTATATTTAGAAACACACGGTAATTTAAGTTTTGGTGGAAGTGATAAATGGAATGGAACTGTTTATTGTCCCTTTGGAAATATAACTTTAGGAACAAGTTGTATTATTAAAGGTGCCTTGTGGACAAATGGAGAAATTAGTATCGGTGGCAGTAGCAAAATATATTTCATAGGAAATACGCTGGGCAAAGAATCGGGAGAGCCTGAAAACGGTGAAGATATACCTCAAATAATTCCAGATGAAATATCTCTTGATCAGAATTATCCGAATCCATTTAACCCGAGCACAACAATAAGCTATCAATTACCCGAAAAAAATCATGTGAGCTTAAATGTATATGATATACTGGGTAATTTGGTTACTACTTTGGTTGACGAGGAAATGGAGGCGGGGTATTACACTGTTAATTGGAATGCAAGTCAGCTCGCAAGTGGTATTTATATATATAGAATTATTAGTGGTTCTTATGTCTCAACTAAGAAAATGATACTGATGAAGTAAATTCCTTTAGCCCCTGATTTCAAAACGGGATCAGGGGCTATTTCTTTTTCAATTTAAATCTGCTATTTTCAATTCAACAATGCACAATCTCAAGTGCATATTCACTTACTAAACAATTGTCGGGATTCTATATATGCTCAGGGTAATTCTGTTTTGTGTAATTTCTTTTCTCTTTTTCTCTTCTGAAATCCTCGCACAGGGTGATATTGTTTTCAATCATCTGACTATTGATGATGGCTTATCACAAAGTTCTGTAACCTGTATCCTGCAGGACAAGCAAGGTTTTATGTGGTTTGGCACTCAGGATGGCCTTAATAGATTCGATGGCTATAACTTTAAAGTATTTAAAAATAATCCTAATGACTCTACTAGTTTAACAGACAATTTTATTTTTTCCATTTATGAAGATCAATCCGGAACACTCTACATTGAAACTCAAAGCGGCACATTTCATCGATACAATCCACGATTAGAATCATTTAGAGTTGTAAATAAAGACAGTATTAATTTAGAAAAAGCTAAAGTCAGTGCTGTTGGAGCTCTGCTGCAAGAACCATCTGGAATTAAATGGACTGGGGGGCTCAGCAAGGGAACCGGACTTGAGCGCCTTGATACAAAAACAGGAAAGGTAAAAGTATTCAAACATAACCCGGCTGATCCATCAAGCCTTAGTGACGACAAAGTGTATTCTGTTTTTAGGGATCGGAAAGGAAATCTTTGGGTGGGAACATTTAATGGTCTTGATCGACTTGATGAGCTAGCCAGCAAATTTATTCATTACAGAAATAAACCCGGTGATCCAAATAGTTTGGCTGATAATTGGGTTTGGCCAATATTCGAAGACTCTCGTGGTTATTTATGGATCGGCACCGTTCGGGGCGGTTTAAGTATGTTTGACCCGGCATCGAATAGTTTCCATAATTATAAAAACGATCCAAATGATCCAGCAAGTATTAATGATAATTTTGTGTTTTCTATTTATGAAGACCTTGGCGGTGTAATATGGATCGGCACAAACCTGGGAGGTATTAATTATTTCCATCCTTCTTCAAATTCATTTGAACATTATAAACATGATCCTGCAGATAAAAATAGCCTAACCGACGATATTGTTCTGTCTATGCTTGTGGATAAAGATGGTAACTATTGGATTGGAACAAGAAACGGAGGGCTGAACAAGTTAGACTATAAGAAAAAATTTACTTGCTATAATCATAATCCCTCAAATACAAATAGCATCATAAGCAATTCCATTCAATCTTTATTAGAGGATAGAACAGGAAATATTTGGATTGGAAGTTATAGCAGCGGTTTGGATGTGCTAAATCCAGAAACCGGTGCCTTCACTCATTATACTAATAACCCATCAGATGCAGGTTCGATAAGCGACAATAGGATTTACTCGTTGGTTGAAGATAGGGCGAGTAATATTTGGATTGGAACTTACGGAGGTGGATTAAATAAATTTGACAAATCAACGGGTAAGTTTTCAAGATATCGGCACGCAGAAAATGATACGAACTCGATTAGTTCAGATGCAACGTGGTCGCTTTCACTAGATGATGACGGAAACTTATGGGTGGGTATGTATGGCGGCGGAGTGAGCTTACTTAATTTAAAAAATCAAACCTTCACACACTTTAAAAATAATCCTGCTGATGCTTCTACGCTTCCTGATGACAATGTTATAAGAATCTTTAAGGATAGTAATGGAAATATGTGGATTGGCACGACAAAAGGATTAAGTAAGTATTCAAAAGCAGATAAAACTTTTAAAAACTATAGTGAGGAAAACGGTTTAGCAAATAATTTCGTTTACGGCATACTCGAGGATAACAATGGGAATTTATGGATAAGCACAAATAACGGTTTATCAAAATTTAATCCTGAAAAAGAAACATTTAAAAACTATTACGTTCAAGATGGATTGCAGGGGAATGAGTTCAACCAAAATTCTTTCGCTAAAGATAATAAAACAGATCGTCTGTTGTTTGGTGGACCAAATGGCTTTAATGTATTTAACCCGAATGATGTGAAAGAGAATTCATACATGCCTCCTGTTGCTTATACAAATTACACCAGATATAACTCCGACGACGAAGAGGGTAAACCAATTTTTGAGAATGGAATATCGGTAAGAGATAGCATTGTGCTGACTTACAAAGACAACATTGTAACTCTGCAATTTGCGGCCTTGAGCTATTACAACAATTCTGAAAATCAATATAAGTATAAGCTGGAAGGATTTAATGAAAACTGGATTCAGCTTGGGAATAATCATTCTGTAACATTTACAAATTTATCTCCTGATGATTACGTCCTGCGCGTGATTGGCTCCAACAACGATGGTGTGTGGAATGAAGTAGGTGAATCGTTATTCATTGAGGTGCTTCCACCATGGTGGAGAACCAATTTTGCCTATGCAGCTTATGTGATCTTATTTCTGAGTTCATTGTATGGGCTTAGAAGATTTGAAATTAATCGGCGCGAACAAAAAACAAGACTGAGAGAAAATGAATTGCGCCTGAAAGCAACCGAGGCAGAAAAGCGTGCTATACAAATAGAAAGTGATAGAAAGACAAAAGAGCTTGAAGAAGCCAGAGAACTTCAGCTTTCTATGCTGCCAAAAGAATTGCCAAAACTACCGAACCTTCAGATAGCCGCTTTTATGAGAACTGCAACAGAAGTTGGCGGAGACTATTATGATTTTATTGTCCAGGAAAATGGTGTGTTAAACGTTGCTTTTGGTGATGCAACCGGGCATGGCCTTCAAGCAGGCACGATGGTAACATTAATGAAAGGCTTTTTTACTTCTGACTCATCAAAACTAGGTCTCAAAGAATTTATGACCCATTGTAGCCGCGTTATTAAAGATATCAAGCTTGGCAGAATTCTCATGTCGTTCAGTTATTTAAAAATTGATAACTATAAACTTCAGATTACCAGTGCCGGAATGCCTCCTGTTTATTATCATCATAAAGAGACTAATCAGGTGGAAGAAATTATAATTCAGGGAATGCCTTTGGGTGCTATGAGAAACGCTTCCTATAATATTGTTGAAAAAGAAATAAAAAGTGGCGACACAATTTTACTGCTTACCGACGGATTGCCTGAACAAATGAACAATAACGAAGAAATGTTTGATTACTCACGAGTAAAAAATCACTTTAATGAAATTGCAGATAACTCT
>CAVUCF010000037.1:0-10394 GCA_963739915.1 uncultured Ignavibacteriaceae bacterium | reverse complement strand
TGAAGGAACTGAATGTGGGCAATCGTTACTAAATACATTTCAGTTATCAGTTTTGGTCACCAATGGCTGGAATATGGTGTCAGTTCCAGGATTACACCCAACAAATCAGAATGTAGATACGTGGTGGGCATTCAGAGATCAGGGAGCTAATGTATTTAAATATGCAGGTGGTTATCAATCGGTTACAACAGCAGCACCGGGAACAGGATATTGGATGAAACATTCAGGTGCCAGAACATACAACACAGGAGAAGAATGGCCTGCTGGAGGAATACAGATAGTTCCTCATACTCCACTCCCGGGCGCTTCAGGCTGGAATCTGATAGCTGGATATGAATTAAGTGTAAATGCTGCCAATGTAACAACAAATCCTCCGGGATTGCAGAGTGGACCAATCTATAAATATTCAGGTGGATACCAGATAGCAACAACAATAGACCCAGGATATGGATACTGGATGAAACTAAATTCAGCGGGTCAGATAATCATACCAGAAACAATAGCAAAGGGAAGTGAGCCAGTTGAATATTTCCCTGATAATTGGGGTAAGATAATACTGACAGATGTTACAGGAGTAAATTACACTCTGTATGCAGTAAAGGGAGAAATAGATCTCGGTCAATATGAATTACCGCCAGCACCACCCGCTGGAATGTTAGACATAAGATTCAGCAGTGGAAGAATAGCAGAAGATCTGAATAGTGCAGCAAAGACTATTGAGATGAGCGGACTGGTTTATCCCGTCACAGTAAGAGTAGAAAATATGGATATCAGAATGATGGATGAGGCAAGAAAGACGATAGATGTAAATCTGAAGTCAGGTGAAGATATAGTCATCAATGATGGAACAATACAGAAACTAATGGTTTCAGGAGCGTTAATGCCTGACAGGTTTGCATTGGAACAAAATTTTCCAAATCCATTCAATCCATCTACAACTATACGTTTCACAATTTCAAATGTCATTGCGAGTACCGCGAAGCAATCTCAATTAGTAACTTTAAAAGTTTATGACGTTCTCGGCAACGAAGTAGCAACACTAGTCAACGAAGAAAAGCCAGCTGGAACCTACGAAATAAAATTTGATGCAACTGGATTTTCAAGCGGAATTTATTTCTATAAACTGCAAGCAGGTAATTGGTTGAAACGAAGAAGATGATTCTTATGAAGTAATTTTTT
Organism: uncultured Ignavibacteriaceae bacterium; assembly: GCA_963739915.1. Taxonomy (GTDB): domain Bacteria; phylum Bacteroidota; class Ignavibacteria; order Ignavibacteriales; family Ignavibacteriaceae; genus IGN2. The sequence continues at coordinate 9,215 of CAVUCF010000037.1, read as the reverse complement.
ATCTTAAGGCGAAAATAAATTCTGAATTCGGGGACTTATATAGTGGGTCCCCGATTCTAATAATTAACTTTACTTCAAATAACTATTGAAACATTAAAAGCTTATTTATGAAAACTCTAATTACTGCAATTCTCTTTAGTCTTATCTTTAATAATTTTATCAACCCCCAAACAGAATTGCCAACAGGCACATCAATTTTATTCAGCGGTTCAGGAAATTGCATTCTCTGTCATCAATAGCAATGGAAGTGCAATGACCTGGAACGGAATTGATGTTTCGCCAATTACTTACTGGCGTTCTACAATGATGGGTAATGCAAGTAAAGATCCTTTATGGAGAGCAATGGTTGCAGAAGAAGTAAACAATTTTCCTCAGCATCAGGAATTGATTGAAAGCACTTGTCTGAAATGTCATTCACCGATGGGTTATACTCAGGCTATTTATAATGGACAATCAGGATATTCAATGGCTGAGTTAAAACAAGATCCGCTTGCAAATGATGGAGTTAGCTGCACTGTTTGTCATCAAATAAAACCAGATAATTTCGGAACGCAGCAATCTTATTCGGGAAATTATGTGATTCACGCTGACAGCATTTTATATGGACCATATGAAAATTCAGATACTACTTTAATGTGGGCAATCATTGGGTATAAAGCTCAATTCAGTCCTCACGTAAATCAATCTGAACTTTGCGCAACTTGTCATACTTTGTTTACGCCAACTATGGATGCTCAAGGAAATATTGTCGGAGAATTTCCAGAGCAAACTCCATACATCGAATGGAAGAACAGTATTTATCCATCTCAAAACATACAGTGCCAGGATTGTCATATGCCGAAGATATATGACCCGATAAAAATTTCAGGTATGGGAAACTTTCCTGATCGAACTCCTTTCTGGCGGCACACTTTCGTTGGCGGAAATTTTTATATGCAGAATTTGCTGAAGAACAATATTGACTCGCTTGGTCTTACTGCGGAACCCGAACATTTTGATTCAACGATTTCCAGGACTGAATATAGTTTGCTGAACCAATCTGTTGAATTAACCACTTCAGCTAGTTATCTAAGTGATCTGTTAAAAATAAAGCTCTATATCAAAAATTTAACGGGTCATAAAATTCCGACGGGAATTCCATTCAGAAGAATGTGGGTTCACTTAAAAGTAGAGCAGGGGATTGGGAACATTGTTTTTGAGTCAGGTCAGTGGGATAATACTGGCAAAATAATTAATTACAATTCTGATTATGAACCTCATTATGATTTGATAGATGCTGAAGAACAGGTGCAGGTTTATGAAGGAGTTTTTATAAATAATGAACAGCAGGTAACGTATACTTTATTGAGAGCGGCAGAATACATAAAAGATAATCGTCTGCCGCCGCAGGGTTTTTCAACTACTCATCCAAGTTATGATTCAATTAAGATTGCCGGCAATGCAAACGACGATACAAATTTTAATAGGTATGGAATGTATCAGGGCTCGGGAGGAGACAGTGTTACTTATTTGGTTCCATCTCTTCCAAATACCGAATATAGAGTTACAGTTGAAGTATGTTATCAAACAGTAAAAACAGAGCTTGTTGATCATATCAGACCAATCAACAATGGAGATATCAACAGGTTTGTAAATATGTATGACGCTTTGCCGAACATTCCTTTTATTATGAAGCAGGAAGTGCTTGATATTGTTACAGGTGTTGAAGATGAAAAATCACTTGTTAAAGAGTTTAATCTTGAACAGAATTATCCCAATCCATTCAATCCAAGCACAAAATAAAGTATATCAATTCCACTCAGCAGTGAAGCAGTAATGTAATTCGTATTTGAAAGTTTATGATGTTCTTGGTAATGAAATTGCAACATTGTTAATGAAGAAAAACCCGCGGGAAGTTATGAAGTTCAATTCGATGCGAGTGGATTTAACAAGCGGAATATATTTTTACAAACTTACAAGCTGGTAATTTCGTTGAAATGAAGAAAATGGTTATTGATGAAGTAATTCCCATACCTCAAAACTTTCTTATTACCCCTGTTAGTAATTTCAGTAACAGGGGTTTTTTATTTAAAATATTTTTTCTCCATAAAAGAAAATATATTTGGTAAAAACATTATCTAATATTAGTAAAAACAATTTATAAGGAAGTATTACAATGATTAAAAACTTTACTGTTGCTCGTCAGCATTATTATTAATGCTATCGGGTATGATGGTTGCTCAGATAAATAACCCCACGATTTTCAGTGACTGGAACAACGGAGGTGGCAATCCTCAAAGGAATGGTTTGTCAGATTTAAATGGACCAACTACTGATAGTTTATTTTGGGAAACGAACAGTGGAAGCCTAATTGGTTTTCCTGTTTATATAGAAGGCAATAAACTCATCACAATAAAATTTCTTCAAATGACAAATGCACCTGTTGTCTGCTATGATCTGAGCAATGGTCAACTTTTGTGGGAGAAAGAAGTAACCGGACTAGCCGGAAGATCTTTACCGCTTGGAATAAGAGATGGCCAGGTGTATGTGATGCGATTAACAGAAAGTGGTTTTGATTCTCTTTACGCTTTGAATGCAACTACTGGAGAAAAAATCTGGACGGCTGATGTTACTATCAGTACATACATTACAGAAAGTTTGAGCTTTACTTCAAACGGCGACTTGCTTGTTAATGGCAGTAACTTTAAAATGTACAGAATTAATCACTTAACGGGACAAAAAGTTTGGGAAACCAACATAGTTAGCCTTGCATCCGGTAGTGGTGAAATGGTTGCATATGAAAATACCGGTTATGTTCAAAAGCAAATTGCTGGGGTGGTATACATTCAGGCAATTAATCTTGATAATGGGCAACAAAAATATGATCACATAATAAATAATTCTCATCCTGGCGGTCCGGTTCAGCAATGCGGATTTATGGTTGGACCAGATGGAATCATTTATGTGCAAAAGCAAGGAGATAATGTTACTGCTTTGCAGGATAATGGTACTGGATTAAGTTTTCTATGGGAAACAGAAATTTTTGGCAACGCTCCATTCAGCTTAATGTGTGTTGGTTCAGATGGTTCAATCTACGCACCTTCAAGCGGAAGAATTATAAGATTAGATCCAACGACAGGACAAAAACTAGACTCGACGGCAGTGCTAGCAAATCCCGAACTATTTCAACTTAGACCATCTGCATCAGCAAATGGAGTTATCTATGCAACCACTGGCGAGAGCAATATTTATGCTTATACTTTGGACTTACAAGAATTATGGACCGATAATATTGCAAACGTGAATACCAGCGGCGTTGCCATTGGATTAAATGGTCTTATTGCAGTTGCAGGTTCAAATAAAATAAAAGTCTATACAGCTGGCAATCCTGTTTCTGTTGAAGATGAGCAAAATCCAGATGGCTTTGTGCTTGCACAGAATTATCCGAATCCTTTCAACCCAATTACCAGAATCCAGTATCAAGTATCCAGCACCTCGCAAGTTACTTTAAAAGTCTATGATATTCTTGGTAATGAAGTAGTAACTCTAGTAAACGAAGAGAAATCCGCAGGAAGTTATGAGGTAGAGTTCAATGCTGTGGGATTAACAAGCGGAATTTATTTCTATAAGCTTCAAACAGATTCATTTGTTGAAACAAAGAAGATGATGTTAATGAAATAAAATTTAAAGTAAGATTAAGAGTAAGAGAAAGAAAATTTAATGCTTCTTGCTCTTACTCTCTCTTACATCGAATCACTTTAAAAGAACCATTTTTTTCGTCTCAACATAATTTCCAGCTTCCAGACGATAAAAGTAAGTTCCACTCGGTAATCCTGTTCCATCGAACTCTAGCTTGTGGATTCCTGCTGGCATCTCTTGGTTAACCAGAGTCGTAATCTCTTTACCTAATAAATCATAAACTTTAACTATTACGAATTGCCTATTGCCAATTGCATACTGCATACTGGTAACCGGATTAAACGGGTTGGGATAATTCTGCTCAAGCTTAAATCCTGATACAGTATTTGGTTCATTTTCTGAATCACTAGTAATCTGACTTAGAAATTTTCTTTCGTAAGCGCCATTGCCATGAGTCATCACTCTGATTACATTATTAACTATAGTATAGTTTAAATCCATTGCCTGCACCACATCTGGCAATCCATCGTTAAAATCCTGCCAATTACTACCACCTGTTGTAGAAACAAAGACTCCAACATCAGTTCCAACATAAACGTGGTTTGTATTATTTGGATCAACAATAACCGCGGGTGCTGGAATGTCCGGCAGATTATCGCTAATATCTATCCAGGTGTCTCCACTATCAGTCGATTTGAAAATGTGTCCACTGCCAAATCCATAAAAAGTAACAAAGACGATACTGTCATCAAAAGGATCAACAGCAATGTCAGATGGAAATCTGTCGGGGAGAATTCCCGTAACATTTGTCCAGTTTGTTCCGCCATCAATAGTTCTGAAAACATTTCCTCTTGCAGTTCCGTATGGTGCTGTTGCAACATAAACTTTATCACTCGTTTGATAGGTTACTTCCATTGCTATCGCTGGATTTCCATCAAGTGCTGTATTGTTATTAGTTGCCGTCCAGCTGCTACCTGAATCTGTTGATTTGAATATTTTATCTCTTCCTGCATAAACAATTGAATGATTTCCCGGGAATGATCTGAATGGTGCAATAAAGCAAGTTCTCGTACTGCTTGGCGGAGTTATTGTTGAAAAGTTATTTCCTCCATCAGTTGACCTAAGCATATTCAAACTTTGCCAGGAAGCATAAATATTATTATCATCTGACGGATCAATTGAAGTCCAGCTTCCATCACCGCCAATTACTCTTATCCACGCAAGATCGCCGTCATAAATAACAGTGTTATTATCTTGCAAGCCACCAATTGTTTTTAGAGAATCGATCTGAGAACTTGAAGTACCATTATAGAATTGAGTTGTCTGATATCTTCCATTAAGTGATTCAAAAGTTTCTCCAAAATCAGTAGTTCGGAAAACACCGCCATCGGTTCCGATGTAATAAGTATCAAAATTGGCCGGATGCTGAATAATAAGGTGAGCATCTGTATGGACGCTGTTGGAGTCACCTTCAGGTCCACCTATAGGTGGTCTTCCTAATACCTGTGCTGCGGAAGATTTTTGAATAATTGTAGTTCCACCATCAGTAGATTTATAAATTTCAATTCCGATTATTAAAAGATTATCAGGATTTGATTGATCCACTGCAATATCATGTGAGTACCATCCCTGCCATTTTGAGTAATCAACAGTTGACATAATAGTCCAGGTAATTCCGCTGTCGGTTGATTTGCATAACCAGCTTGCACCATTACCCGAAGTGAACCCGTGCCCAATACTTGCATAAACAATATTAGGATTCGCTTTATAAATGTCCAGCAAAATTTTTCCATTAAAAGAGGCCGGTAGACCTGCAGTGATTTGGCCCCAGCTATCTCCTCCATCTGAAGAACGATAAATGCCATAACCAGCACTGGCAAAATTTCCGTGAGAAGATAAAATTATATTAGTATCAACAGGATTGATCTCAATATCGGTTCCCATCACAACACTGTTAACCTGTTCCCATCTGGTACCACCATCATATGAACGGTAAATTCCTTCAGTCGTTGCAGCAAAGATAGTATTTGAGTTAAAAGGATTTACTTTTACAGACCAAACGCCTCTCTGTGAATTATATGACCAATCAAGACTCTTAAACCAGGTTTGACCACCATCAGTTGATTTTAATATTCCTATCCCGTAAGTGCCGCGTAAATTTCTGTAGGCTGCACCATGACCCGCACCGTCATAATTATAAACCTCACCTGTTCCCAAATAAATATTATTAGAATCATTTGGTGAAAACGTGATTGAACTTACACCAAGTACCGGAAAACCAGTTGATACATAATGCCATGCATCAACACCAACACCACCGGAATAGCTTCTCCACAAACCGCCGCTTGCTGAACCTGCATAAATTGTATTTGGATTTTGCGGATTGAATGCAAGTGCGATTGTTCTTCCTCCTGTATTATGCGGACCAATCGCCTGCCACTGATTATTACTTTTAATTTTGAATTGCTTGCTCAATCTTATTTCCTGCATTTGTTCATAAGCATTAAAGAAAGCGGCAGAGGAAATATCTTCATTTGGATAACTTCTAACAGTGTTCCAAAATTGCAATGCTTCATAGGCACCAGCTACTCTTTCCATTTTGTTTGCGATTTCCTCATCTGGAATGCTAGTGCTGAATACCAAATAACTGAAGATTATAGAAATGATGAACTGAAAGAGAATAATGCTTCTTTTCATTTTTTACCTTGGAGATGTATTCACAAAATTCTATCTTATCAACAAGTTAAAATTAAATCAATTCAACCTTCAACACCAATTTTATACCGTTAATCATTAAGTGAGCTTACAAAAACTTTCAGTATCCTAATTTTGTATCGGTTCGGTAACCATTTCTTTGAAAACTAAGTCTAAGTTTAAAACAACGGGAGAAAAATTATGTTTTCTAAATTCAATCTATTAGAACAGCTTGCTGTTTACTTTTTAATTTCTATGGCATTCAGTTTAAATGCGTGTGGAAGCATGCATATACATTCGGATGATGACTTTCAACTTATAAAAGAAAAAACATATAGTATCTTGCCCGGGAAGAATCTTTTGATTGATATATCCTCGGGGGATGTTACAGTAACTTACTGGGATAAATCAGAAGTTTCTATAAAGATTTTTGGCAACGAAAATGCTTTTAAGAAAATGGATTTCAGCATAGAAGGAAGTGAAGAATCAGTTGAGGTTTTTGGCAAGAAAAAATCTTCCACATCTTCCTGGTTCAGTAATGTAGATGTAGAAGTTGAGATTAAAGTGCCTTCAAATTTCAATTTAGATATTAATACCGCAGGTGGAGATGTTAAATGCGGAGGAATCAACGGAAGAGCCCAATTGAATACCTCGGGTGGTGATGTGTGGGCAGATAAATTTTCTGGAAATATGTACGCTTCAACATCAGGCGGAGATGTTTTTCTATTTTGCAATGATGCATCAATTGAAGCCGAAACCTCAGGCGGTGATATTAATCTGGAGTATTCCGGTGAAAACATGGGAATTGAACTTTCAACTTCTGGCGGTGATATAGATATTAAGTTGCCTGAAGACTTTAAAGCAACAATGGATGTATCCACTTCCGGTGGAGACGTTTCTTGCTCGCTTAATATGAGTAATATTAAGAAATCGTATGGAAGCAGTTTAGCTGGTGATATTAATGGTGGTGGAGAAAAACTGAATGCCTATACTTCAGGTGGGGATATAACAGTAAAAGAAAAGTAAAAATTAAAAAGGCGGGTCGAGCCCGCCAATTTTTTAGTTAATTGTAATGAGGTAGGGTTTTATTTTTTCTTCAAGATATTGTTTTGGAACTGCACCTATAACCGCATCTACAACCTGACCGTCTTTGAATATTCCAAGAGTTGGAATACTTCTGATTCCGTACATCATAGCAGTGTTTTGATTTTCATCTGTATTTAGTTTTACAACTTTTAACTTACCTTCGTATTCATTTGCAATTTGTTCAACAACAGGTGCAACTATTCTGCAAGGACCACACCAGGGAGCCCAAAAGTCAACCAAAACCGGAGTATCAGATTTTAACACTTCCTGCTCAAAATTGAAGTCATTTCCTTCGACTACGTTTTTCATAATTTCTAAAACCTTTATTTGTTATAAATAATTTGCAAATATAGGATGACCAGTTAACCACTAAAGATTCATCGCTATTTTGATTAAAATCACGCTCAATTTAACTAATTATTACACTTAAATTGAATCATATCACAATTCAGCTTCCATTGCGTCTTCATAAAATTTACGATAAGTCTTTATGGAGCTGAATATTGACTCGGCCATTTGCTTTTGCCCGGAAGCAGATTTTAAAAATTTTGCATCATCTTTGTTTGAAATAAATCCTGTTTCAATAAGAACACTTGGCATCGAAGCGCCAACTAACACATAAAATCCTGCTTGCTTCACTCCACGTGATTTTAATTTCAAATTTAAATCAAAATCTTTATTAAGTAATTCTGCAAATTTCTCAGAGTATTTCATATACGCTGAGTGGGCCATACTAACAAGAATGAAATTCTCATCTGTCAGCTTTTCATATCGTTGTGGATTATCTTCATACTCGATCACACTGTTCTCAGTTTCCGCAATTTCAATTGCTTCTTCAGTTCTTCCCGGTCTCAATAAGTATACTTCTGCACCGCTGGCATCGCTTGGTTTTTTCTTTGTTGAATTGCAATGGATCGAGATGAACAGCTTCCCGTTATTTTCATTTGCAATCTTACCACGCTTGTATAAATCGATAAATGTATCGTTCTTTCTTGTATAAACTACTTCTACATCGGGCATTTCCTTTTTCATTAATTCGCCAAGCTTAAGTGCGATTGCAAGCGTAACATCTTTCTCTTTTAAATTATCGATTCCGATTGCACCCGGATCTTTGCCTCCATGTCCGGCATCAATTACCACAACATTAAAATCCCATTTATCCATATTCTTCTTTGTTTGATCGCTCTGGCTGAAGACTTTGTTATGGATGGTTATAATTACATCATTGCTTTCCGGAACATTCATAACTTCACTTGTTGAATAATCACTTCCGACTATGATTTTAAATTCAACATCTGTTCCTACGTTTCTAGTTTCAATTTTTTGAATGAGATTGCTGATCTCTCCGCGGCTGGTTTTTTGAACATCAGCATTTACCTTCCTGAAAATGATTGTCAATTCATCATCCTTGAATGAAGTGTAGTAGGAAGGGATTCTTGATTTAGAATAAAGACGGATAAGCGTTCCGTTAACTTTTTCAGTAATTGATATTCCGGTAATATCGTACCCGGTTGTTGGAGGTAAATCTGGAATGTCATACATCCATTGTTTGCCTTCGAGGGGGGCAGAAATTTTTTTACCGACAATGAGTTTGTTTGGTTTCTCAAATTTTAACTCACGCTCGGCAATAATTTCGAGTGCATCAATCGAAAATTGAAGCGGGATAAATGTCTTGTCGTTTTTTAAATAAGTTGAAGTTGGAAGTTGAAATACCTTTGGAACTCCGCTTGAACGTGGCGTCACAATTACATAAGGACTTCTGGGTGTTGTTTTTAGTAGAAAATAATTGGATTTAAGTTCGACCTTTCCTGTTTTAT
>CAVUCF010000036.1:0-31618 GCA_963739915.1 uncultured Ignavibacteriaceae bacterium | reverse complement strand
CAGCAATATTCCTGGCGTTATTACAACACCGGCAACACCGGCATACAAGGTGACTATGTTGAAGCTATCTGGATTGACCATGATGGTGACCCTTACATTGCAGGTTACACTCCCGGCTTTGAAGAGGGTGGTTTCGCAAAATTAATTCAATCAGAAAACAGATGGATAAATTATTCGAATGTTGATTATCCGGTAATTGGGAATATTAATGATGTCGGTTCATCACGTATCAGTGATATTGAAGAAGATGCTAACGGATTATTATGGATGGCAACCTGGCGGGGCATTTTAAAATTTAATCCTGCAGTTGGTGGAAGTTCTTTAGAATTTTGGGGAGCAAACAACTCGCTTCATCCCGGAGGAAGAACAAAAGATTTTGCAATAGCTCCTGATGGTTCTATTTGGGCTGCAGTAATTTCTGTGGTTTGGGGTGGCGGCGGTTTGGTAAATTATAATCCAGCAACAAATCAATGGCGTTATTGGTATTATGGATCTACTGCTAATAACTGGCCAAGCTTAATTGGATATTGCGAAAATGTTTCGATACAAGAAAAACCTGCCGGCGGTTATGTTGTTTGGGTTGATGGTGAAGGCTGGAATACGATGATTACTTTTGATAGTGATACTCAGCTATTTACATTACTTCCGCAGAATCTTGAGCCGGGAGAAGTTGTTTCATTACCCGGAAACGATTGTACGGATGATGCAAATAATATATGGGCTTTAAGATATAACGGCACAGCAAGTATTTATTCACTTGATTATAGAACTCCTGACGGAAACTGGATTACACCAGCTCAACCACCATCAAGTAACGAAAATGATATCTGGGCATTTAAAGCCTATGAAAACGGAAAAGCTTTGCTGATTGATGGAAATAGTAATGTCTGGCAATTTAATGGAACTTCATGGCAAAATCTTGGAATCTGGCGGGAAGGTGGTTTTTCTTACGGTTTAGATATCGATGCTAACGGAAATATCTGGGCAAGCGGAATTGGCGGTGCTGCAAAACGAGATGCACTGACAGGTGTCTGGCAGAGATATCGAATTACAAATTCTTCTCAGATAGATTATTGGGTTGAAGATATTTCAATTGATGATCAGGGAAATGTTTGGATGACAGGTAATGGCGGATCTGGAGTTGGCGGGTTTCAAAAGTTTGATGGCATAAGATGGATTGGTTTTAATAATGAAAACTATGGTTTAGGATATCCTTTCCCATTTCCGACTGATAACACAGAAGTTATTTACTATCGTCCCTCAAATGGAAATATTATTATCAATCCAATGTATAACTATTTACATGCCTGGAACGGCAGTACTATATACATCACTAAATTATCCATTGGATAGATCTGAAGGAGTTGTAGAAGATTCACAAAACAGATTGTGGAGTATTGGTGATTACTATAGTCTTTCTTACTATAATGACGCTGGTAATAACTGGATTAATGTTCCGGTTATTGGATCAGGCACAAACATTGAAAAAGATCCAACAAGACCAGGAACAATTTGGGCTTGTTCGGGTTATCAAGCTTTGAGAACTGATGGCACTTATAATTTTTCAAAAGTTGTAGATGATTTTTCTGAGCTTAATCCACAAAGCGATGTTCTCACAACAGTAGTTCCTTTGCCGGATGGATTTGCATGGGTTGGTACTAATCAAGGACTTGCAAAAGTAAATGCAAACACCGGCACATATCAATTTTACTCACCCTCTAATTCACAAATTCCGGGAGAAAGTATTACTCCACTTGCAGTAACACCCGACGGCAAATTATGGTTTGCAAACTTTGGAAGCACATCAACTTCCACATATGGTTTATGCTGGTTCGATGGAACAAACTTCGGAATTTTTCCTCAGCAGCAAACCGGTGGACTGCCGCATGCACAAATATATGATCTTGAAGTTAAAAACATTCAAAATGGATATGAGCTTTGGATAAGCTGCGCAAGCAGAGGTGTTGCAGTATTAAAAGTCGAAACTGGTGTTACAAACCAGGAAGAAATAATAAATACTCCGACTGATTTCGTGCTGAACCAGAATTATCCCAACCCATTCAATCCTACGACAACAATTTCATTTTCAATTCCCTCATCTGCATTTACTTCGCTGAAAGTTTATGATATTCTTGGCAATGAAGTAGCAACATTAGTGAATGAAGAAAAACCAGCAGGTGAATATGATGTAACATTTGATGCATCTACTTTTACAAGCGGAGTTTATCTTTACCGGTTAAGTGCCGGAAGTTTTACTGAAATTAAAAAGATGATCTTAATGAAGTAACACGTTGTGCTTTTATAACTGAATTAGTTTAACCCTGATGCTTCAGTATCAGGGTTTTTAATTTATTTATTATATAGTCTTATTTTAATTATTTTTTATCTCCCAGGCAATCTTAAACTTAACAATTGAACTTTTTTTTGGACAGGTCACTTTTAAAGATGAATTTCTCTTTACTTGAAAAACTAACATAATTATTTGACCTCTTAATGTCCCCATTTATCTCTAAATGACACTATTTTGGCAAATATAACTTCTCTAAATGGATGAATCTTTCAAGCAGAATGTGTCTCTAATAAATTGCAGGAAAGTAATTTTATTATAGCCCTCAAAATCCTGCATATGGAATAAAAATTTAACTAAACAAAGGATTAAGTATTATGAAGAAAAGTTTTGCGATTACAGTAGCTATTATATTTTTGTGTCTTTTTGTTAACATTAATGCCCAGCAGGTCAATACGGAATGGGTAATAAATAATTTTACCGGTTTCCCCGTGGGCGTTATGATAGGACTTGATAACGATGGTAATGTTTTAGTTGCCGGTCAATCCGGTGATAACACAAAGATTATAATCACTAAATACAACACAGATGGAAACGTTATCTGGGAAAGATTTTATTCAATTCAAGATCTTGGTGTGGTTGCAACCTGGTTATCCGTTGACCCATCCGGTAATGTTATTGTGACCGGCTATCCTCGTACATTCAGCAGTAATCCGGTTGAGACTGGCTTGCTTACATTAAAGTATGATAATAATGGAAATTTACTCTGGGATAAATTAATTTCGGGTACCTGGGCTTTTGCAGTACGATCAATAGTTGATCAGTCCGGCAATATATATGTAACAGGAAGAGCGTGGCAGTACACAGCAACATACGATTTCGTAACGGTTAAATATGCACCGGATGGAACTCAATTATGGTTTGATACTTTTGATCAGACTGGCGGATTTCATACACCAACCAGTATAGATTTAGATCAGGCAGGTAATCTTTTTATTACGGGTGGCGGCCAGAGTGGAGGTTTAATTACTGTTATGTATAACAGCGCAGGTGTGCGTCAATGGATTAAAGAGGAATCGGGAACAGCCGGACAAAGTATTAGGGTTGATGATAATGGAGGAATTTTTATTACAGGCTCATTCTATGATGTTAATACCGGAACAAATAATGATATCAGACTAATAAAGTATAATTATTCCGGTAATCTGGTTTGGCAAAAATTTTATGACTTTGGTAATTCTGAATTTGGGAAACTGGTGAATATTGATTCTCAATCCAACATATTAATTACTGGTTTTGGTGACTTACCCGGGGAATTCCCGGGCTGGCTTACGGCTAAATTCGATCCTTCCGGAAATCTTTTATGGTATAATAGATTTAAATTAAATCCGGGATGGGAAGAATATCCTTACTTTGCTTTGACTGGACCAGAGGACGAGATATATATTACGGGGAATGTGGGTGTAGCATCTGGCGGGACCACATATCATGGATTGGAAACCGTAAGATATAATTCCGACGGAAGTAATCCGTGGGTTGCTGAGGTCAATCTATATGCGGGAATCGGAAAGGGTCTTGCACTTGGTTCCGATTTGAGTTTGTACACTGTGGGAATGTTCTACTATTCTGTATTAAAATATTCACAATCCACCCCAACAGGAGTTGAACAAATCTCTGAGATCCCGGAAAAATTTAACCTTGGGCAGAACTATCCCAATCCATTTAATCCAACAACAACAATTTCATTTTCAATTCCTGTTACTGGATTTATTTCACTTAAAAGTTTATAATGTTCTTAGGTAATGAAGTCGCAACATTTAGTTAACGAAGAAAAACCTGCAGGAAATTATAAGGTAACTTTTAATGCCTCCTCGTTATCAAGCGGAACATACTTTTATAAATTACAAGCAGGCAGTTTTATAGAAACAAAGAAAATGATATTATTAAAATAATTACCCGATAAACTCATATTTTTTTCTGGCGGTTTATTTAACAAATGAATATTTATTAACATTATTATTAGGAGCTGTTTTGAGAACTACTATTATTACACTTACTTGTTTTTTGATTTTTGTCTCTGAAGTTATTCCTCAGGACCCCTATACATATTCCTGGCGTTATTATCGTCCCGGCAACACTGGGATACAAGGAGATCAAGCCACTGCTCTTTGGATAGATGAAAATGGTGATCCATATATCGCAGCTAATACAGGTAATTGGGGTGAGGGAGGATTTGCAAAGTTTAGTCAGTCCGAAAACAAATGGATAAATTATTCAAATGTTGATTATCCAATACTTGGCTCATTTGATAATGGAGAAGTTCAAATTTTAGATATCGTAGAGGATTATGATCAAAATCTTTGGATGGGAAATTTTACCGGGGCATTAAAATTTAATCCTCAGGCTGGTATTTCATCAATTGAAAAATTTGATCCTAACAATTCAGAGTTGAACGGATTTACTTATGACATTGATTTAGCACCAGACAGCACCATCTGGTTTGTAAGTGATGGCCTCGTTCGTTATAATCCTAAGAACGAGGAGTGGGCTTATTGGCAAGCGAGTAATACGCGAATAGCTGTTCAGCCTAAACAAGATGGCAGTTATTTGGTTTGGTCTGCCGACACATATTTTGGATATGTGTTTACATATAACAGTGCAACAAATCAATTATCAACTTATACTCCTTCAGCATTTGGAGACATCGCCGGATTGCCAGGAAAAGATTGCGTTGATGATACAGGAAATTTTTGGGCGTTACGTATGGCAAATCCGGGTGATTGGGAAACACTGGAATATCAGCGTCCCGATGGAGTTTGGGTTTATCCGACACCACCATATATCAATGTCAGTTTTTATATTGATGCATTTAAAGCTTTTGGAAATGGTAAAGCTTTATTAGTTACCACTACAGGTGAAACCTGGATGTTCGATGGCTCAGCCTGGCAAAATTATGGAACATGGCGACCGGGAGAATTTACGCTCTCTGTTGATGCTGATGGACAAGGAAATGTTTGGGTTTGCGGTATTGAAGGTGCAGCAAGGCGAGATGCTCAAACAGGAATTTGGCAGCGCTATAGAATAACGAACACTTCACAGATCGATTATTTTGTTGAAGACTTTTCACTTGATAGCCAAGGAAATGTTTGGCTCACAGGAAATGCAGGTACAGGAGTAGGAGGATTTCAAAAATTTGATGGTGAAAGATGGACAGGATTTAATGAATTATACTTATGGTTTGGGTTATCCTTTTCCGTTCCCCGGCAGATAATACCCAGGCAATTTACAGACGACCATCAAATGGTGATGTAGCATTTAATCCTACATTCCATGGAATTCACGCATGGAACGGAACTAACTATTTCGCGTTGGAAGATTCAATGAGTGTCTCTAAAGGATTTGTTGAAGACTCGCAGGGCAGATTGTGGAGCCTTGGTGAGTATTTTAATGTGAGATACTATGATGAAAGTATCCCTGATTGGATTGTTGTTCCATTGACAGGTTGGGGCAGCAAAATACAAAAGGACCTTACATTAGATGGAACGATCTGGGCATCGACTGACTTAGAGCTTTTACGTACTGATGGGAGTTCTTCGTTCTCGCGTTCCCCTAGTGACTTCCCCGGTTCCGCAGGCTCATTCACTGGCTTAGCCGTTGAAGACAGCGGAATCGTCTGGATCGGAACGTGGACACAGTTTACAATTTCTGGTAGCACACTCATCCGCCTTGATGCGAACACTGGCTCGTACACAATGTTTCAACACGATCTGGGCTGGCCGTTTCCCGGCGAACACGTGCGTCCCCTGGCAGTCACATCAGATGGACGACTTTGGATGCAGTACGACAGCGAGTATCCATCGAATGACAATGGTCTATGCTGGTACGACGGAGTAAATGTTGGCTCGTTTCCTTCTCCACCGGGCGGAGTTCCACAGTGGGGCGGTTTACCAAACAGCAATATCAAAGATCTTGAAGTCCGAGAAATACCTGGTGGTTATGAACTATGGATGAGTTGTCTGGGAAGAGGAATGGCAGTGTTAACTGTTATTGATGGAACAACCATTGTTGAGAATGAAAAAGAATTACCTACGAGTTTTGAACTTTCTCAAAACTATCCGAATCCGTTTAATCCTACCACAACAATTTCATTTTCAATTTCATCATCTGCATTTACTTCACTGAAAGTTTATGATATACTTGGCAATGAAGTAGAAACACTCGTGAATGAAGAAAAACCAGCAGGGTCTTATGAAGTACAATTTAATGCTTCCAATCTTTCAAGCGGAGTTTATTTATATAAGATGCAAGCAGGAAATTTTGTTGAAACTAAAAAGATGATTTTAATGAAATGATCCCTACGCATTGAGAACTCTCCTGCCCTCTCAAAATCCTTTGAGAGGGTTTTTTATTTTATTTAAAAAAATGTTTTGACGGAAAAATATATTGTCACCTTTATAAAATTCAAGCAACTATACCATTAACAATAACCACTAAAAATTATAGGAGATAAAAAATGTTATATAAATCTTTTTTCTTGCTCATTATTCTAGTTTTCACTTTAAACATAGCTTGTTCAGAAGATGTGAACACTACAAATAGTAATTTACCTATTACTGAAACCGACGCAGTCAAGAAAGCCAATCAACTATCTACAGGTACGGTGACCAAGACTGAATTAACAACTCATAACGGAATTAAAGTCTGGGAAGTGTATATGACTGCATCATCAAGTGGGGAATTAAAAATAAAATACCGTGTTGATGATGGCACAATGGTTGAACTAAAAGGAATCTCAGCATCGTTTGAATATGAAGTTCAACCAGGAATGAATTTAATTAATTACTCAGTTGCTAAATCTGTCGCTTTGAATGCAAAGAATGGCGAAATACAAGAGTGGAAATTAGAAAAAGATGAGACCGATAACAGATGGGAATACAGATTTTTTATAAGAAGTGCCGGACAGGATTGGGAAATCAGAATTGATGCAACTGCTGGAGTTGTACTTAGAATTACTTAATTTTAGAGGTAATATTATCCGTCTTGTTTTAATATTGTACAGCTTCAATATTTATTCTTTGGCAGTTAATATGCTATGTATTTCTTCAATATTTAACATTATCTGATATTTGGAAGTATTTATAGAAAATATATGCAACTTATGTATTAGTGATTGGTTTCATCGCAATTCTTTTTTACTTCTACCTGAGAAAAAATAAAAAGCACTCCCAAAGTATAAAAACCAAAATCGCAAAAGCTAAAGAGCTAGGCTTTCACGAACCGGTTTCTCTTCATCCTGTAGTCAATCCTGATAATTGTATCGGGAGCGGAGCGTGCATTACTGCCTGTCCCGAACACGATATACTTGGTATAGTAAATGGAAAAGCAACAATCATTAATGCATCGAGATGTGTAGGACATGGCGCCTGCTTTCATGCCTGCCCTGTTCAGGCAATAACACTTTGCATTGGCACTGAAAAAAGAGGAGTTGAACTCCCTCACATTAGTGAAGAGTATGAAACGACTATACCCGGAATTTACATTGCCGGAGAACTCGGTGGAATGGGGCTAATTAAAAATGCAGTCGAGCAAGGAAAGCTGGCAGTGAGCTATCTTGAACCGAAATTAAAAAACCGGGGTAATGCAAATTATGATGTTGTGATAGTTGGCGCAGGTCCGGCTGGAATCTCTGCTTCACTTGAGGCAACAAGAAAAAAGTTAAAATTTGTTACGCTGGAACAGGACTCACTTGGGGGTACTGTATTTAATTTTCCGAGAGCTAAAGTTGTAATGACTTCACCAATGGATCTTCCATTATATGGAAAGATCAAATTAACAGAGACATCCAAAGCAGAACTGCTGGAGATATGGAAAAATGTTCTGTCAATAAACCATGTCACTATAAACGAGCAGGAAAAAGTAGAAAAGATTGTATCGCAAGCAGGCATTTTAACAGTGCAAACGACTAAAGACAATTATACTACAAAATCAGTTCTCCTAGCTATAGGTCGAAGAGGTTCGCCCCGAAAATTAGGAGTCCTTGGAGAGGAGAAAGAGAAAGTTGCTTATCGTCTTCTGGAACCTGAAATGATTCATAACCAAAAAATTTTAGTAGTCGGAGGTGGTGATTCTGCAATCGAAAGTGCTTTGTTACTTGCAGACGAAAATAATAAAGTAACTCTATCTTACAGAAGTGATTCTTTTTCCCGTTTAAAACCAAAAAACGAAGAAAAAATAAGCAATGCTTCCAGAAGTGGTAAAGTTAAAGTTATTCTTAAATCTGAGGTAACTGAAATACTCGATAATAGCGTAATTCTAAAAGTAGCTGACTCTGCCGATCCTAAAGTTATTGAAAACGATCTTGTTTATATTTTTGCAGGTGGAATTCTTCCAACAAAATTCTTAGAAGATATTGGAATAAAAATAACCAAGAAGTTTGGAGAAGCAATCTTAAAGCACTAAAATAATCAGAGAATAAAAATCTTTAGACTATTTACATACCTTTTTTGTATAAGCTTATATTCACAAATATGGGCACAGATTTCCCCTGGTGATTTAACAACCTTTCACGCTAATCTTGAAGGGATAAGCAATTGTACAAAATGCCATGAACTCGGTGAACAGGTCAAGAATTCAAATTGTTTGGATTGTCATACTGAGATAAAATCACGAATCAATGCAGGGACAGGTTATCATTCAAGTTCAGAAGTTAAGAATAAAAACTGTTCAGGTTGTCACAGTGAGCATAATGGAAGAAATTTCAGAATAATCAATTTCAATTCAAAGTCATTCAATCACGATAAAGCAGGATTCAGCTTAACCGGGAAACATAAAAATACCGATTGCGAGAAATGCCACAAACCAGATTTTATAACCGATAATACTTTAAAGAAAAGAAAGAACACATATCTTGGTTTGAGCACTAACTGTACTCCCTGCCACGAAGACTATCATCAAAAAACTTTAGGTGACAATTGTAATAATTGTCATAATAATGATGCCTTTAAACCTGCAGCAAAATTTGATCACTCAACTGCTGCTTTTAAATTATCAGGGGCACACATTAAAGTTGAATGCATCGGTTGTCATAAAATAGAAAGCAAGAATGGGAAACAATATCAGGCCTTTAAAAATATTCCTTTCCAGAATTGTAATTCCTGTCATAAAGATGTTCACCAGGGAAGCTTCGGACAGAATTGTTCCAGTTGTCATGAGACTTCCAGCTTCAAACAAATTAACAAAGCTGCATTCGATCATAGCAGAACAAAATTCCCTCTCATAGGAAAACACAGATCTGTTGGATGTAATAATTGCCACAAAAATCCATCCGGTTACAAAATGAAATTCAGCCTTTGCACAGATTGTCATACAGATTATCATAAGGCACAATTTGTCGTCGATAGCCAGACTCAGAACTGTGCTGATTGTCATTCAGAAAATGGGTTTAGACCATCGTCTTTTTCTCTGGAAAGACATAATAAAACAAAATTTCAAATTACCGGCGCACATTTAGCTACACCTTGCGAAAATTGCCACTATCAACAGAATAATTGGCAATTTAAAGGCATTGGAATTGCGTGCATTAGCTGTCATGAAAATATTCATAAAAATGAGCTGAAAATTGAGTTTATTCCAGATAATAATTGCAGTTTTTGTCACCAAACTGAAAACTGGAATACTATTAATTTTGACCATAACAAGACTAATTTTCCTCTGCAGGGAAAGCATAGTTCGATTTCGTGCGGATCTTGTCATCGCAAAAATGAAAACGAAAAAACTTCTGTTATTTTTTCTTCCATTAAAAAAGAATGTGAAAGCTGCCATAAAGATGTTCACTTCGGGCAGTTCCAGGTTGATGGAATTTCCGATTGCAGCCGATGTCATGCTTTTGAAAATTGGAAACCCGAAAAGTTTGATCATAACAAATCAGAGTTTAATTTAGAAGGTGCTCATAAAAATGTTGAATGTTCAAAGTGTCATCCGAAAATCGAATTGAATGGGAATACATTTACGAAATTCAAATTAGAAGAGTTTAAATGCGCAACTTGTCACAAAAAATAATCTTCATTCTGCTCCTCTCGATTGTCAGCATTTGCACAATCACCGCACGGTGATGATTTTGATTTTGATTGTGAACTCTGTCATAAATCGGATGATTGGAAGGTTGATCTAAAAAAAGTTCAGTTCGATCATAGTACTACCAAATTTGAATTAATAGGTCAACATAAATCTGCTGACTGCAGAAACTGCCACGTTACTCTTGAATTTTCTAAAGTTAAACCAGATTGTATTTCTTGCCATACTGATTTACACCAGGGAACAGTTGGAAAGGATTGTTCGAAATGTCATACACCAAAAAGTTGGATGGTGGAAGATATTAATGGACTCCATCAGAAAAGCAGATTCCCGCTTGTTGGAAATCATTTGATAGCTGATTGTCAACAATGCCATCCTCAATATGTTAATCTTTATTTTGAGCCATTGAACATTGATTGTTATGCATGTCACTCAACTAACTATAACTCTACACAGAATCCAAATCACGCCTCAGCAGGATTTTCTACTCAATGTCAGGATTGTCACGATTTAACAGCTTCGAGCTGGTCTGTTGTTAATGTAGATCATAGTTTCTTCCCGTTAGTTGGCGGTCATGCAATATCAGATTGTTTTCAATGTCATCAACAAGGTGGAGACTTTACAGGATTATCCCCGGAATGTGATCAATTGTCATCAAGATGATTATTATGCAACCACTGATCCGAATCACGTTCAGAATAATTACCCAACAGATTGCACTCTATGTCATACATATTTACGGCTGGTCACCTGCTAACTTCAATCATAATTTAACTTCATTCCCTTTAACAGGAAAACATATCACAGTCGATTGCCAAGTATGCCATTCCGCTGGATACACAGGAACTCCAACTGATTGTTACTCCTGTCATCAGCAGGATTATGAATCTGCTCAGGATCCAAATCATGTATTCGGAGGTTACTCAACAAATTGTACAGATTGTCATACATACCAATGGATGGGATGATTTATCAAACTTTAATCATAATCTTACTCAGTTCCCGTTAACAGGTGCGCATATCACTGAAGATTGCATAAATTGTCATCAGCAGGGTTATAATAATACTCCGATTGAATGTTTCGGATGTCATGCGGAAGATTTTAATACGGCTCAAGATCCAAATCACGTTACCAGTAATTTTCCAACTGAATGTGCAGTATGCCACAGTACAACAGCTTGGGAACCAGCACAATTCGATCATAATCTTACACAGTTTCCATTAACTGGCGCGCATATTACAACCGATTGTCAGGAATGTCATTCTTCAGGATACACAGGAACTCCGACTGATTGTTACTCTTGTCATCAACAGGATTTTGAAAATGTTCAGGATCCAAACCACGTACTAAATAACTATTCTCATGACTGCACTGAGTGTCATACTACAATTAATTGGGAAGACTTATCAAACTTCGATCACAGTATTACTCAATTTACTTTAACTGGTGCACATTTAAGTACTGCTTGTATTAATTGTCATCAACAGGGTTATAATAATACAGCGACCGAATGTATTGGTTGTCATCAGGAGGATTTTAATTCTGCAACAAATCCTGACCACTTGGTTTCAGGCTTCCCTACCACATGCGATGATTGTCATAATACTTCTGCCTGGACTCCAGCAAACTTTGATCATTTATTTTACCCGATTTCAAGTCAACATAATAATGTAACTTGTAATGAATGTCATTCACAACCAAACTATCAGCCTCAATGTTTGAGCTGTCACCTTGAAGATTTTAACAATGGTCATAATCCAGGCGAGCCAACTGATTGCTGGGCTTGCCATAGTACGTCATAATTGGGATTCTAATTTTAATCACGGTAATACAAATTTCCCGTTAACCGGTGCTCACCTTGCAATTAGCTGTCAGGATTGTCACTCAGGTGGTTACCAGGGAACTCCGACTGAGTGCTTTGCCTGTCATCAAACAAATTACAACAACACAACAAATCCTGATCACGAGGCTTTGATGCTTCCAACGGATTGTGCATCTTGTCATTCAACAAACTCAGGCTGGCAACCGGCAATTTTTCCAATACACAACCAGTTTTTTGAACTACTCGGTGCGCATTTAAACATTACTAATTGCGATGATTGCCATAATGGTAATTATAACAATACTCCTAACACTTGTATTGGTTGTCATCAGAATGATTATAATGGAACTACAGATCCACCGCATCAGATTTTGAATTTCTCAACTGATTGTCTTGAATGTCATACAATGAATGGATGGACTCCAGCTAATTTTAATCATACATTTTATCCGATTTCCAGTCAACATAACAATGTAAATTGTGCTGAATGTCATTCACAACCAAATTATCAGCCTCAATGTTTGAGCTGTCACCTTGAAGATTTCAACAATGGTCATAATCCTGGCGAGCCAACAGATTGCTGGGCTTGCCATAGTACTTCAAATTGGGATTCTAATTTTAATCACGGTAATACAAATTTCCCGTTAACCGGTGCTCACCTTGCAATTAGCTGTCAGGATTGTCACTCAGGTGGTTATCAGGGAACTCCGACTGAGTGCTTTGCTTGTCATCAGACTAATTACAACAACACAACAAATCCTGATCACGAGGCTTTGATGCTTCCTACGGATTGTGCATCTTGTCATTCAACAAACTCAGGCTGGCAACCGGCAATTTTTCCAATACACAACCAGTTTTTTGAATTACTTGGTGCTCACGTAAATATTACAAATTGCGATGACTGCCATAATGGAAACTATAACAATACTCCTAACACTTGTATTGGTTGTCATCAAAATGATTATAATGGAACTACTGATCCACCGCATCAGATTTTGAATTTCTCTACTGATTGTCTTGAATGTCATACAATGAATGGATGGACTCCAGCTAATTTTAATCATACATTTTATCCGATTTCCAGTCAACACAGCAATGTCAATTGTGCTGAATGTCATTCACAACCAAATTATCAGCCTCAATGTTTGAGCTGTCACTTAGATGATTTTAATCAGGCGCACATTCCTGGTGATCCTACTGATTGCTGGTTGTGCCACAGCACTAATAATTGGGATTCTAATTTTAATCATGGAAATACAAATTTCCCATTAACTGGTGCTCATCTTGCAATTAGCTGTCAGGATTGTCACTCAGGTGGTTACCAGGGAACTCCGACTGAGTGCTTTGCTTGTCATCAGACAAATTACAACAACACAACAAATCCTGATCACGAAGCATTGATGCTACCAACGGATTGCGAAACTTGTCATTCAACAAACGCTAACTGGCAACCGGCAATTTTTCCAATACACAACCAGTTTTTTGAATTACTTGGAGCTCACGCAAATATTACAAATTGCGATGACTGCCATAACGGAAACTATAACAATACTCCCAACACTTGTATTGGCTGCCATCAGAATGATTATAATGGAACTACAGATCCACCACATCAGATATTAAATTTTTCTACTGATTGTCTTGAATGTCATAATATGAATGGATGGATTCCCGCAAACTTCAATCACTCATTTTATCCGATTTCAAGTCATCATAATAATGTCGATTGCAACCAATGTCATTCAGAACCAAATTATCAACCACAGTGTATAAGCTGTCATATGGATGATTTTCTGGAGGAACACAACGTAGGCGATCCAACAAACTGCTGGGATTGCCATAATACATCTAACTGGGGCAATTCACCGAACCGAAAACTATACCAAGGGGACTATAAATAAATGAAGATTTATTTGTTAACATTGGTTTTAGTTTGTTCTACTTTTCTCTTTCCAAAAGAAGAGATGACCAAAGTTTTAGAAGGAACTGTTAGTTCAATTTCCTCACAAAATATTTATGTTAAATTTAGCAACACAGATGGAATTGAAGCGGGAGATACATTATTCATCAAAGAGAATAATAATTATTTACCTGCAATCAAGGTTAATTATAAATCTTCAACATCGTGTGCTGGTGTTTCAATCACAACTAAAAAAATAGAATTGAACACTTTGATTTATGCCTTTGTTGCCGGTGAAGAAAGTGATACCACAGCAGAAACTCAGATTACCGAAACAGCTGTGATTGTGCCTGCAGTAATTCCAGCAGTTACTACTGATGAAATAGATACCAAAACTTCTCTTGAACCTGTTCCAACGCTTTCAGGAAGAGTTTCAATTCAGTCTTATTCTAACTTTACAAATCAAAGCACAAGTTTTGATTACCAGCGGTGGCGATATGCTTTTCAGTTAAATGCAAACCGTATTGGCGGAACAGGATTTTCTTATACTCAGTATATTAACTTTGCTTACCGTGCAAGCGATTGGAATTATATTTCATCAAATTTATTAGATGCATTAAGAGTTTACGATCTTGCCTTTGGTTATAGTTTTAATGATGTGACTTCTCTCTGGGCAGGAAGACATCTTAATCCCAAAATTTCAAATGTTGGTCCGATTGACGGATTGCAGTTTGAAACCGGAGTCGGCGGTTGGACACTTGGTGCTGCTGTTGGTTCCCGACCTGATTTAGAAAATATGGGATGGGACTACAATCTTTTTGAATATGGAGCGTATGTTTATAAAGCCGATGCTGTATTCAAAGGAGATATGTTCAATACTCTTGGATATTTTACTCAGACCAACGATTTTAAAACAGACAGAAGATTTATTTATTATCAGCATTCAAATTCTGCAATTGAAAACACAAGAATATTTTTCTCAACTGAAATTGACCTTTATAAAGTGGTGAATGGCCAAAGCCAATCCGAGTTTTCACTTACAAGTCTTTACACATCGGTTAACATTCGTCCCAGTGACTTATTCCAGATCTTTCTTTCATATGACGCCAGAAAGAATGTTATTTATTATGAAACCTTCAAAAGTTTTGCTGACAGCATTTATGAAAATGAAACAAGACAGGGTTTCAGAACAAGGTTGACTTTAAAGCCAGTTAAGAATTTGTTTTTGGGTGTTGATTATGGTTACAGATTTCGACCGGGCGATCCAAAACCTGCGAATAATTATGGCGGATATATAACGTATTCTCAGATTCCAGGCATTGAATCTAGTGCAACTGCTTCATTTAATAGAATAAACAGCAGCTACGTTAATGGAGATATCTGGAATTTTAATTTAAGCAGACCGATAGTTAATGGTGTAGATTTATGGCTTGGATACAGATTTACAACTTACCAATTCAGAGAAGGAATTCCAGATTTAAACCAGCAGTCAGCATCTATAGGTCTGAGTACTTACTTGTTGAAACCAGTTCTTCTCAACTTCACCTATGAAGGAAATTTTGAAGACGTTCAATCCTCAGGAAGATTTTTAGCTAATCTTACTTACAGATTTTGATTATTCCATTCAGGGAATTAAGTTAAACTAGTTCTTTCAAATGTTTATGGTGTTCCCACTCAAATTATTGAGCAAGGGAAATTATAGGGAAGTCCGGTGCGATGATTATCTTTATTGTCATTACGAGCGAAACGAAGTAATCTCAAATTAGATTGCTTCGTTATACTTCGGCAAGCTCAGTATGACTCGCAATGACAATAGTACCATCAATTCCGGCGCTGTCGCGCAACTGTGAGAGCAATTAACAATTTAGAATTAACAATGAACAATTTTCATTTTTAATTGTTCATTATTCATTGTTAATTGATATAAGCCAGGAGACCTGCCGTAAGTAATACTTAATCAACCTTCGCGAGAAGAGGTTAGTTTAACGATCTCCTAATTCATCAATCGTTTACTTTCAACTTTTAACCCGCGAAGTTACTTTTCAGCCGAAGGCTGATGAGCCTATGGCTCATAATTTTTAATTGGTGGAGTAACTTCTATGGTAAAAACAAATTACATTTTCTTATTTGCTGTATTTCTATTTCCAGCAATCTTGTTTTCTCAGCAAGATATTATTCAAAGAACAGATACTGCTGGATTTTACAAACTGAATGATGTCGTAATCACTGCAACACGAACGGCTTCAAACACTGTGGAGCTGGCAAATTCTATTTCTGTAATTGACTCAGCAGAAATTGTCAATAAAAATTCATTCAACACATTCGATGCAATAAAAAACGAATACGGAATCAGTTTTACTCAGCAAGGAGGCAAAGCTTCAGTCTCAAACATTTATATACGAGGAGGAAGTCCTTCTCAATCATTAGTAATTATAGATGGAGTAGAAGTAAATATGCCGAACGATCCTTCCAACTTCTATAATTTTTTTAGTCTTCCGCTTGACAACACAAGTCGTGTTGAAATTTTACGCGGACCACAAAGTACTCTTTATGGTTCAGATGCACTTACAGGAGTAATCAACATAATATCTTTGAAAGGAACAGGTAAACCTGTTTTTAATTTCGGTTTCGAAGGTGGAAGTTATAACAGCTACAAAGGAACTATCACTTCGCTTGGTGCTTTGGAAAATTTTAATTACTCAGTTGCGCTCAGCAGAACTAAAAGTGATGGATTCTCTGCAGCTTCGGATCAATATGGAAATACAGAGAAAGACGGCTTTCAACTGGATAACTTTAATACTATTCTGGGCTATGATTTTTCAAAAACATTTTGGCAGATATCGTTATAAGGTACGACAAAGCATCAACGGATTTGGATCAATCTCTTGGACCTCCAACCAATTGGGATGACTATACTTACATATTTGATCAGGAAGAATTTTTTATTCGTGCTCAGGGAAAATTAAATTTGATGGAAAACAAATGGAATCAGAAATTCGGAGTTTCATCTTTCAGAAACATCAGGAATTATTCTTATGATACTTCTGCAACAAGTATCTATTATTCACGAAGTAATTATGATGGAAGAAAATATAAAGCTGACTGGCAGAATGATTTTTATTTCTATGAAAATAATCTAATCACCGCCGGAGCAGAGTTTGAACTGGAAGAAACTTCTTCTGAATATTATCAATTGACATATCTGGACCCACCTGATTATGCGAGCATATTTCCACAAAAATCAGCAAACACATTTGGCATATATTTTCAAGATCAGATCAAAATTG
The DNA here is from genome assembly GCA_963739915.1 of uncultured Ignavibacteriaceae bacterium. Lineage (GTDB taxonomy): Bacteria > Bacteroidota > Ignavibacteria > Ignavibacteriales > Ignavibacteriaceae > IGN2. The sequence continues at coordinate 14,248 of CAVUCF010000036.1, read as the reverse complement.
AGGAAAGTTTTTTCGGAACTATAGGTGTGAGATATGATTATCAAAATCAATTTGGCTCAGCGTTTACTTACAGTATTGCACCGGCATATATTTTCTGGGAAACAGGGACCAAATTAAAAGCTACTGTTGGAACTGGATTCAAAGCTCCTTCATTGTTCTATCTCTACGATCCTGTATATGGCAATTCTGATTTGAATCCTGAGAAAAGTTTTGGCTGGGATGCCGGCTTTGAACAATTCTTCTGGGCTGCAAAACTTTCATTTGGAGCAAATTACTTTTATAATAAATTCACAGATATGTTCGGGTTCGATTCAAACTTTAAAACTATAAATATTAACGAAGCTCAAACTAATGGTGTGGAAGTTTTTGCAAAAGCTGATTTAACAGATGGAATGATAATCAAAGCTAATTACACTTACCTGGATGCAAGAGATAAGAGTGAAGACACTCCTTATTATAATCAAAAGCTTATTAGGAGACCTGAAAACAAAGCTGGAATATATGTAAGCTATTCATTTCTTAATGATGCGAACGTAAATATTGATATTATGTATGTTGGAAAAAGAGATGAGCTGGATTTTGCGACTTTTCCTGCATCTAGAATTGTAATGCCTGATTATTTTTTGATCAATCTTGCAGCATACTATGATCTGTTTTCATTTTTAAGATTACAAGGTAGAATTGAAAATCTTCTTGATAAACAGTATGAGGAAATTTATGGATATGGCACAGCCGGACTTTCTGTTTATGGCGGAATAACCCTGAGGGTGCAGTAAGTCGCCAAATTCGAACAACACATGCTTTTAAACTTAATAAACTTTATCTTTGAACAATTATAAACCGAAAATATTTTCAAAAAATTTTAATCAGAAAGGATAATTATCATGGAAAAACTAACGCCAAAATTCTGGGTTCTTACTTTAATGATATTTGCTGCTGCATTTGTAAGACTACTCCCTCATCCGCCAAACTTTGCACCAATTGCAGCAATGGCACTGTTTGGAGGTGCATATTTTAATAAAAAGTGGGCAGCATTCTTTGTTCCTATTGCAGCAATGTTTATCACCGATTTGATACTCGGTTTTCATGAAACGATGTGGGCAGTTTATCTTAGTTTTACACTTATAGTTGTAATTGGTATGCTGATGCTAAATGAGAAAAAGATCAGTAATATCTTTTTGGCTTCTGTGATTTCTTCAGTTAGCTTTTTCATCATCACTAATTTTGGAAGCTGGCTTTCAACAAGTTATTATGCAAAGACAGGTGCTGGGCTTGCAGCTTGCTACACCGCAGCGATTCCATTCTTTCACCAGACATTATTAAGTGATTTATTTTTTGTCGGATTACTGTTTGGATTATATCATTTAGTAAAAACCAAATTCCCAGTTTTAGCAGAATCAAAAATTTAGTCAGCGAAGGCGGCACAAAAGCCGCCTTTCTTCTTTAATTGAAAATGAAATTTAAACCTCTCCTGATCGATCTTGACGGTGTGCTCAAACTTGGTAACTCCCCTGCCCCTGATGTAAAAGATTTTTTTGAATTTATAAATGAAAATAAAATTCCTTCCTGCATACTTAGTAACTCAACATTAAGAACCGGAGAATTAGTAAAAGAATTTTTTAATGACCACGGAATTAAACTTTCAATTCCTGCCATTACTGCATTTGACGCTACGCTTTCATTTGTAAAAAAGAATTATAAAAAAGTTGAGGTTTATTGTCGTGAATATCTAATTCATCACTTTGAAGGAATGATTGATTCAGAGAATCCTGAAGCAGTTGTCATCGGAGATATTGAAGACAAGTGGAATTATCAAATTATAAATGAAATCTTTAAAAAAGTTTTTGCGGGTGCTGATCTTGTTGCAATGCACAAAAACAAATACTGGACTCCTAAGGGAGAATTATTGATTGATGCAGGGGCTTTCATTACGGCAATTGAATTTGCTTCAGACAAAAAAGCAATTTTAATTGGCAAACCATCACCGCTTTACTTTAAAGCTGCATTGGAAAAAATTAGTCCCAAATTGGAAGAAAGTTTTTTTATGATTGGTGATGACATCGAGAACGATATAAAAGCTGCCCAGGACATCGGTGGTGAAGGAATTCTTATTTACACTGGTAAAACAAAATATCCACTTGAAAAAAACATCAACATAAAACCGGATTTTGAAGCTAACTCTCTGAAAGAAGTTATGAGTATTCTTAAGAAGTAACAGTAACAGATTTTTTATTACTTCTGCCCAACGCATATTTCACAATTCTTTTCAAAGCTTGGGCATAAGTCATTCCCGAATGTTGAGCGGATCTCATAAAACCAGCTCCTTCATTAATATCAGGATTGGGGTTTACTTCTAGCACATAAAGCTTGTTATCTTTAGCTAATCTTATATCCACTCTTGCATAATCTCTACAACCCATCACCTTAAAGGCTTTGAATGCAATCTCTTTAGCTTTCATCTCAATGTTTTTAGGTATTGGTGCAGGACAAATTGGAATCGTCTTGTGGTAAGACTCGTGTTGAGGATCCCACTTAGCCTGATAGCTCACAATATTATGCAGATGATCAGGCATAGCAGAAAAATCAATTTCGCTGATTGGAAGAACACGCAGCCTTTTATCACCCATAACTGCAACATTAAGTTCCCTGCCCTCAATGAATTCTTCGACAAGTGCAGGCTGTTGAAATTGTTTTAATACGTGCTCAATTCTCTTTCGCAACTGCTGGCTGTTATTAACAATTGATTCATTTTCAATTCCGACAGAAGCATCCTCAAAAGCAGGTTTAACTAACAACGGGTAATTCAAGTTATGAACATATCTGGCACTCTTTGCAGATACTATATAAAACCGGGGTATTCTTATTCCACCTGAGCTCAAAAGCCTCTTTGCTAAAATCTTATTCTGACAATTAGCCAGCGCCAATGCTGGCGCACCGGTATATGGAATTCCCAACAATTCATATAGTCCAACAATATTCATCTCCAGCCTGGAATTTTCCTTGTAAATCTCAACGAAATTAAAGATTACATCTGGCATCTCTTTCTTTAAGTTATAAAGCATTAATTCAAGATTATCCTTGATGTTCAGAGTGTAAGCAAGAAAGCCAACATTTTCAAGCTTTTTCACTATAAAATCAAACTCCTCCATTGGGGTTGTTTTATCAACCTCAAAATAAGTCTTAAACTTCGGTTCTGATTGCTCTGCACTATCGGTTTTTTTATACATTTCCGGTTCAGGCTCATTGTAGACAACCGCCACTTTTATTTTGGGTCTTCTCATGCCCCAAATTTAAAGAATTTTTTTCTGTAATCGAAGATTTAATGATGACTAATTCATTTTGATTAACTACATTTACGCCCTAAATATTTATAACCTATGAGCTTTTACCCTCAACCAAATAAATACCAATGTGGACCATTTGCATTAAAGTATGCACTTGTGATGCTTGGAGTTTTTGCAAGCGAAAAATCACTTGCAAGAAAAGCTGGCAGCTCCTGGTGGCATGGCACTGATGAAATCGGATTAGAAGAAGCTGCAAAATATTACGATTGCCGTTTCAAATATTTCCGACGCGAAACAAGCCAGGATGCTATAAAGGTTTTAATTCAACATCTTAAAAGAGGATATCCCTGTATACTAAGCGTTGATAAGTGGGGACATTGGCTGACAGTAATAAACTGGCAGCAAGGAAAATTTATTCTCATTGATAGTTCAAAGGACAAGGTAATAAACATTTACTCTGCAAAACAGCTTGTAAGCAGGTGGAAATATATTGATCCTGATGATGAATTTAAAAGTTTTGATGGTTACGCCCTAATTCCAAACTTTAAACCAAAGACAAGAGCAATTTTTACTCTTGCAAAAGCAAGATACGTAATGCAAAAGAAAAATAATGATCTTGCAAAACACTGGGATACATATTTTAATGACCTGATTGCAATTTGCAAACCCAGAACTGCCACTTCCATTCACACAATATCTTTTGGTGAATTTTTAAGACGGTACGAAAAAATGATAATCGAAGAAGTAGTTTACTGGCATGGCATTCCGTCCTATATTGAATTGAGAAAAATTGTAGATAAGATGAAGTTCATTGCAGATGTTTACAATCTGATTATATATATTGATGAACATAAAAAAGCACTGGTTGATATCACAAGTCTGCTGATGATGTATGCCTGCGGAAAATATGGGATGGAAAAACTTTATGGATAATGATTGATTTTATATGTCCGAAGTAAAAAGATTCAACAAATTACTCTTACCTGAAAAAACTGCTTTACTGATTATTGATATTCAGGAAAAAATTCTGCCCGTAATAAAAAATTATGAGCTTGTAGTTAATAATACTTTAAAGCTTATTAAAGGTTTCAAGGTTTTAGGATTACCTATTTATTTCACCGAGCAGTACCCAAAAGGACTTGGTCCAACTCATCGTGCCATTGTTGAAGAGCTTGGTGAACTCAAACCATTTGATAAAATGTCCTTCAGTTGTTCCGGTGCTGGCGATTTATTTGACAGAGTTCCAGAAGAAAAATTTATCTCAGATTGTTGTCTGTGGAATTGAATCTCACGTTTGTGTTCAGCAGACCGTTTTAGATTTAATTGAAAATGGATTTCAAGTTAACTTAGCCGCAGATGCAGTTTCTTCCCGCAAAGAAATTGATTACAATACTTCACTCGAAAGAATGAGACATCACGGCACCGAAATAACCACGACTGAATCAATTCTTTTTGAATTATTGAATGTCTGCGGAACGCCTCAGTTTAAAGAAGTTTCGAAAATTGTGAAGTAGATTAGCAAGCCCTCCAATTCTTCTATCAGAAATCTTACTCCCTCTCCACAACTGCAAAATTTTATAACAGCAAAAAAACATTGCGATTTGCTACAATTTCTTAAAGTCCAATGTAATTTTTACTAAAAAAGGGTCAAAAAAATAAGGTATTCAAATGGCTATGAAGTGCGGTAATGGCACAAGGCTTGCCGTAACTAGATATTGAAAAACAAGATTTAACATCATTGAACCAGTTTTTGATTGAATAATACAATATCAAATACACACCCGATTGTTGAGGAAGCTCTCAAAAATTTTTTTGATAAGTCTGCTAAAAAAGATTTCCTCAATAAAATTTCGGGTGAAATAAAACCTCAAAAACCTGCCAAAGATAGCGGCCAGAGGGAACAGATCGGATTTGAAATAAGCACAAGTGCTGAAACCCGTTATCAACTTGATCAACTAATAACATTTGCCGAAACCAATTTATCAGAAGAAAAGTATTTAGAGTTTCTAATTTATCTTGGACAGCATACAATAATTGCCGGTGAAAACTCAATAGCTATAGAAATTCACGAGAAATTACTAAGGCTCTGCAGCGATAAACCTGAAATGTCAAATATAATGGCTAATGCTTTACTTGCAATTGGCGAAGTATACAGCCGTCAAGCACAATGGGAACTGAGTATTAACTATCTCGATAGATCAATAAAAATTTTCCGGGATGAAAGTGATACTAAAGGAAACATACACTGTCAGAACATTCTCGGTACTATTTATGGTGATCAAGGAAACCTGAACAAAGCTAAAGAACATTTTGAAGATGCATTAGCTGCCTTACAGGAAATAAAAGATACAACTCTCATAGGCAAAATTGAAATAAATCTCGGCATCATCAATAATATGCAGGGCAATTATAACGAGGCACTTTCTTACTTTAAACGAGCGCTGCTGAATTTTGAGAAGGTCAGCGATCTGAGAAGGATAGCAGAAATAAAACAAAATCTTGGAATGGTTTACGTAAAGAAAAAAGAATACTCCTCCGCAATCAATGAATTCAATGAAAGTATTGAACTTTCAATCAGATCAAACTACATGCAGAATTTAGGCATTACTTATATTAATAAAGCCCTTGTTTACTTACAGCTTGCAGATTTCGATCTAGCCGGTGCCTTTGCAGATAAAGCAATGGAGATTGCAAATAAGATTAATGATAAATTATCAATTGCCGAGGTTTATAAGATCAAAGGAATAATAAGCAGACATAAAAACAATATTGATAAAGCAGAAAATTCTCTCCTTACCAGTTACAGACTTAATAAAGACCTTAACAATCAGCTTAACCTTGCTGAAGTTGCCTGTGAGCTCGGATTACTTTTCAAATTGAAGGGTGATATTAAAAAGGGCAATCAATTTTTAGAAGAAGCTTTGGGCTACTTTATAAAGATTGATTCGAAAGCCGACATCTCATACCTTGAAAAAATTATAAACAGCTAGTTCCAATTTATAATTCTTACAAAGCGTTATCTGATTTTACAAATCAACTTACAACATGACTTATTATTAAGAAGAAATTTATCAAGCGGTGATCAGATTTCATTATAAGTAAAGGTATACAAAAAAAAACCTGCCCAAATGAGCAGGTTTTAAATTAATCAAACGTAATTTTAGTACGAGGACATTGCCGAGAGTAAGCTCAGTCCAAAAATTGCTAGAAGGATTGCACTTAATATTGCCATGAGAACAGCATAAACTACAATCAGAATAATGATGCTTACCACTAGGTAACCCACTTTCTTATCTTCTGGTGTTTTCATTAATGGTGTAAGACCAAGATACATTAGGAACAGTCCATATAATCCGATCAAACCAGATAGCCAGCCAAGAGTTGGTAAAATATTTAATATTCCTGCGATCCAAACCGGAGTCATTGAAAATGCAACAAGCTGAACTGCTCTTCCCATATTTTTCTGTGAACCAAAACTTGGTGCAAGTGCATCAATAACGAAACCAGTTAACAACACTGAAAGAAAAGCAGTTATTAGCTGCACAAGCCCCATTGCAATTCCATAAGTGAAAGATGTAAAACCAAAAATTCCTATCGTCCCCCACCCTATAATAGCGGCAATTGTTGGGATCAATGCCAGAGGAAGCACATAACCCAAAAGAATTTGCTGTATGTTGGGCTCTTCATTTGCAACAACATCCCACTCTGTTTTGGGAGTTACGATGATATTTTTTGCCCGTTCCACAAGATTCATAAATTACTCCTTTTTATGTTGATGAGATTGAAAGAGATTAATTACTCACTTAGAAATTGGATTCGCATCTTTCAGTGCTTCGAGTTTACCGATGTCTATTTCATCAATAGCTGACTTAATTGTTGTCATCGGAACAGTATTACCATGAACAGAAACCATAAACCTACCTGAGACTAATATTTCAATACTCCCATTCTGATATTGATTATCATATTTCTCAAAAGCTTTGTGTCCCTTGTACTTTGTCGTTTTTTCATAACCGGTTTCAGTCTCTTTATCTATATCAACCATAGCCCAACCCCAGGCAGCTAAACCAGCATAACCACTTGCACCTGCAAGGTCAGTAATTTCAATGTCCATACTTTGCGAATAATCTTCATTGTTATAATCTGCTTCTGCTTTGGAAATTGTAAAGCCCATTGCACCGCTTTTTTCTCCTTCAGCATTTATCCTTTTAAGATCACCAATTGATTCCGGTAACAATGCTTTTAATTCTCTGAAGTCCACGACCTCATATTTTTGACCCTCCTCCATATTCTTCTGAGCCTCTTTCATATTTTCAACATAATCATCCAGATCTTTGATGCCAGTTTTTTCATCTGATTTTTTATTTTCATTTGGTTGGTTATCGCCCCCTTTTCCACAACTAAAAAGGACGAAAATCACAATTAATAAAAGGATGGAATTTAGTTTAGTCATTGCTTTGCCTCCAGGATGATGAAAAAATATTCGAAAACTTAAAGATGTATTGCCCTCACAATCTTGTTAAGGATAATACTGGTATTAAAAGTAAAATCCTTTTTTATTTAAGCCTGTTAAAACTTAGTTAAAATAGAAGTGCAAATCAATAGTTTTTGAGTCGAGCAAAGACGTTTGTAGTGGAAATTGTTCAAAATGAAAATTTTATCTTGTAAAAATTGAATTACTTTTTTGCAGAACACCCATTAAAGGATTTCATCCAAAGTTTAACACTGTGAATAAAGGTTAGAGTGGTCGAATTGTTTTTGGAGAGAAGTCTTTAGTTCTTGACAGCTTTGATAATCAGGTCTTTTGATTGTGTAGGGATGAAGTCAGATAAATTTAGATCGCCAAAATGTGAAATATAATTGAAACCTAATGCTTGCAATCCGGAGATAAAATCTTCCGATTGATGGGGGTGAATTCTGGTTGAAGTTAATTTGAAATCAGAAGTGTTACTTTTACTAAAAGTTAAAATATTAAAAACAATCTGCTCACCGATAAAGTCATAGAATCGAATGAAATTTTTATCATTCCCTTCTGTTATACTTACAATTCTTCTCTTATCTGCTAATATCTTTTTGTAGTTCAGAACTTGAATTAATAGTTGACCATTCTGTTTGAGAATATTATAACATCTCTTTATTGAATCAGTGAACTTATCCCCTGAAATATTCGCAAACGTATTTCCTAATGAAACAACCAGATCAAATTGATTATTAAAATCTTCTGGAATGTTATCTGCCGAGTAATTATAAAATTCTATATTAACATTCATCTTTTGGGCATTCGCTTTGGCTACTTTCACCATTTCAGTGGAAGGATCGAAAGCTGTAACTTTTAATCCTAACAAAGCAAGAGCGATTGAATCAACTCCGCTTCCGCATCCGATATCAGCAGCAGATTTCATTTCATCAGTTACAAAATTCTTAAGCAGCTTTTTCTTGTTTTCAACTGCTTTATCAAATGAAATCATTTCATCATAATCAGCTGCGAGTTCATCATAAAATGTATTATTAGGAAGCATTTTATCCATTATTCAAAAATCGTTTTCTGGTTCTCAGATATATTTTTATTTTTGTACACAGAGTTGATAATAATTCATTTTTAAACACAAAGAAATTTAAGGAAGTTAATATGCCAAATCCACTTATTTCGCACATCGAGATCCCATCAACAGATATAAATCGTTCATCGGAATTTTTTAAGAAAGTTTTTGATTGGGACTTTAAACCGTTTGGGAATGGATATTTACTTTACAATAATCATCAGGGGATTCTGGCAGGAGTAAGAAAAGTTGAAGCAGTTGCAAAAGGTGACAGCACTGTTTTTCATGTTACAGTTGATCAGCTTGAACAGACATTAGAAAAGACTAAAAGTGCTGGCGGACATATTAAAGTTGGTAAAACAACAATCCCAGCTATGGGATGGTATGCTGTTATTTTTGATCCCGACGGCAACAGCATTGGTTTGTATCAGAAGAGTTAATACTTGGATTATATTCTTATGATTGGCTGACTAGTATACTCAAAAATATTTTGCCATTCACCGCGGCGGATTGATCAAGAGCTTTTTGTTATTAGTTGATTAGTTAATGGTTTTAGTTTTTTAGTTACTTGTTTCAGTTAATTGATTATTTGTTCTAGGGAAATACTATTTGACCAAAACTAATTAACAAAAACTAAAAACAAACAAACTAAGAACTAAATTTCCTAAGGTTGTCAGCCACACCGCGTTAAAGTTGATTAAATAAATCCTTTTAGCAAGGTGAAATTCAAATAATCAGTCAATCATCCACTCTCCAAAGGAATCCTTCGGACAACAATCTATTAATTCGATTAAGCTTCAACTATCCTGTAAGTATGATTTATTGTCATCGCTTTTTTCAGCATTGCCGAAACACCACAATAAGTTGTCGTTGAAAGTTCAATTGCTCTTTCAACATCCTTTGGTTGTATTCCCTTACCATAAAAAACATATTCCAGATCAATATGTGCAAAAACCTTCGGATGCTCTTCAGTTTGCTGTGCTGTTATGTTAATCTCAAAATCTGTTAAGTTGATTCGTTTTTTTTGAAGTATGCTAACAACATCGCTCCCCGTACAACCCGCCAAGCCAATTAAAAGAAGCTCCTTTGGTCTTACTCCGGCATTATGTCCGCCTAAGTTTTCTGGTCCATCCATTGTGATCCAGTGGTTTGATTCCCCTTTTGCTGCAAATGTTAGTCCCTTTATCTGTTTAAGGTAAACTTTCTTTGTTTCCATTTTTCCCTTTTTGAATATTTGTTTGAATTTATAGAAGTAAGATGTTTTTACAGGTAATAAGATTCTTTGACAATTCGGAACTATCTGCCCTGTGAAATTGTTCTATTATTTAATCTGCATAAAGTGAACTTTTAATTACAAAATCGCGCAAATTAAATAGATTTTTTTGAATGATATGGTCTTACTCCCTCCTACTAAATAGCCCCCTATGTGGATGATGAAGAGACCCCGGAGTGATGACCCGGGGTTTTTTTATTTACATTTTTCAATTAACTATTGATAAGTAAAAAAATGTATGTTAATAAAAACACATCGTCTTTTTTAATCAACAGATTTTTTAATTGTGCTTAGATAAACGATTAAGAATGAAATTTTTTCTTTGGTGTGATTATTGCACTATTAAATTTTATCTAAAGTAATTCCTGTTTAATAGTTCATCAGTAAGGGCATGCTAATACTATGTTTAAATATTAAAATGATGAGCTAATTAGAATTTGGCCCTTAAAAAAAGATGGCGTCATGAGAAAATATATTATTATTCTCGCTTTAATTTTGTCATCTTTAAGCTCTGCACAAAACTTCGAGATGGCATTTTTAAGAATAGAACATGCATTTAGAACTGCATCACTCGGCAACCTATGGCCTTTAATTTCTTCAGGAATGTCAGCTCGTATTGAAGATTCTCTTTATCAGGACATATCTAGTATTCAATCTGAATCGATATTAAAAGAATTTTTCCAAAATAAAGACTCCATTGAATTTCGGTTTGCAGGAAAATTAGCGCACTGTAGAAATGCAGAGGGTAACGGTGTAATGACATATGTTAGTGATAGAAAAAAGGAGAGTATAAATGTTGATGTTTATTTAAATGATTTTAAAGGAGAGACGTTGATATCAGCTATAGACATAAGCAACTCCCCTTCTCCAATTGTATTTTATAATTTTTTAGTAGAAAGGAATGCGATAGAGTAAAGCCAACTGATCAAAAATATTCCTCAGCTTTTCTGGGCATTAAATGTCTTATGAAACAGTTTTACTATATCTTTTGTGTGCTAATTGCAGCAATGCTTGGGGAAGTTATAGCTCAAACTTATAATAATAGTATTTCCGGATCTAGACAAGAAAACAAAGGAACCATTACCGAGCGTAAATATTTATATTTCTAACACCACCTGGGGAACCGCTCAAAATGTGACGGCTCATTAAAATACATAGATAGTTCCCGGCAATCACGAAATTGTTTTTTCTATGATTGGATATGAAACTTATTCTCAAATCTGCAAGCTGACAGACTCATCAAAAATATTTATCAGAATAGAAATGGTTTCAAAGGTTTATGAGATTAAGGAAGTTACTGTAACTGCTGACAGGCCTGAACAGTGGTTTGATGATTTAGAGGAATTTAAAGATTGAGTTCTTAGGTTATTCTCCTTACTCATACGAATGTAAAATTGTAAATGAATACGATATAAACCTTACACACCCGGAAGAAGAAGTATTGGTTGCAGAGAGTGATAATCTTGCTGAAATTATAATTATACTTGGTGCAATTCTCAAATGCGAAATAAGAAGATTTGAATATAACCGGTCAAAAAAAGCACTTTGGTATTTTTATCGTTTATTTTTTACTGAACTTGATACAAACGATTTGGATGTTAAAGATGAATGGGAAAGAAAAAGGAAATTTAGATATAAAGAGTCTTTAGCATTTTTTCTAAAATTATTTTCGAAAATAATTTTGGCGATGAAGGCGTTGAAATATCTTTAGTATGTAAACCGGGGAGCACCGGATTGTATATATCATCATCTTCAGACTTGATCACCAAAAGCCAACTGACAGAAACCTGTAAATTAAATTTTACAGAATTTTTAGAAGTATATAATTATTATATAGAATTTGTAGAAGATTGCCGAACGTATGGTTAAAACTGAATTATCCTTCAATTACAATTGATAAGTATGGATATCCATTGGAAGATAGAGCAACCACTATTTATGGTTATTGGGCCAAATTAGGAGTTGCACCCACCTTTTTACCTAAGTACTATGGATTTGAGAAATCAACATTGATGTTGAATGATTAATTCAAGATATGCAAAAGAAAAAATAACAAGAGAATATTTTCATAAAATTAGCAAGATGATTTATTAGGAGAGGTGATATGAAATCAAAAATATTTTTTAATGTCATACTGTGTTTTATTATGATAGTTGGTAATGCTTTTTAGCAAGAAAATAGCAGCCACATTGATTTTAACGAGTGAGAGAAGAGAAAATGGCTCTGCTGAAAGCAATTGAAGAGGATTCTGTCTTTGCAGAATGGGTCAAAGACACATCTAATGCCGTTAGACTTTTATGAGAAATACAAAACCAATGTAAAAAAATCGGATTCAGTATGGGAAAGTGATAGAGAAAAGATTGGAAATAATGGAAAATGTAGGTTACACAGAAAAATTTGAGTTTATCCCCCTCATCGAAAGTCTTCAAGGCAATCTCAAGTTTAAACAGGAGAGGGTGTATCTTACCTAATTCGTCCTGATCATTCAACAATTCTTTTTGATACTGGTTGGGATGATGATTCAACGATGTGTGCATTTCGCTACAATCTAGATTTGCTTGGAATCGATGTTAACGAAATAGATGTCATTTTTATCTGTCACAACCCACGGAGATCATCAGAATAAATGGAAATGGATAAATGATAATACTTTTATTAACGTAGAGAATAAGAACATACTTTCTAATATTAAAATATATGTCCCGAATGACACACTAAATCTGAAAGTCAACTCTATATTTTCTCACGATCCAATTAAAATATGCGAGGGAGTTTATACAACGGGAATTATCAAAGTGCCTTTGTTCTTCAATTCAACTCAGGAACAAGGCTTGGTATTTAATGTTAAAGATAAAGGAATAATAATTGTTACGGGTTGGACACCAAACAGTTGAAAAATTACTTCAACGTTGTGATAGAATATCTGACAAACCAATTTATGGAATACTTGGTGGATTACACTTCCCCATTTCTGGCGATTCAGAACATACATGAGTTATTTCATTACTGGATTATTCCCTGGGAACCATTCACACTAGAAGATGTTGTTAAAAATATTGAGCTAATTAAGAAGCAACATTTAAAATTAATCGGTATTTCAACTCACGATAGTGGGAATAAAACAATAGAAGCTTTCAAAAAAGCATTTTCAAATGAATACAAGGATTTAAGGATAGGAGATTGGATAGCAGTAAAATGAATTATAATAGAATGAGTGATAAAAGTTTTAGAATTAAATAGTCATAAGTCCATGTTTATTAAATAATGAAAATGAGTTCTACTCCGTGCGAGTATTACTGTTACATTCGCGACAATACTCTTCGGAAGCAGACTACAGATAAATATTTATAAAAAACAGAGGTTAACTTATGAATCGAATAATAAGCTCTTTTGTATTCTTTTCCTTCTCTGTTCTGTTGCTTTTGGGTTGTAATCCAACCAAAACCTCAGACCCAGATATTGCTCTACAGAGTATCACGGAAAAGGATTTAGCCCGCGACATAAACATTCTCGCTTCTGATGAATTTGAAGGAAGAAAGCCAGGCACTAGTGGTGAGGACTCAACTGTCGCATATCTGGAAAAACGTTTTAGGGAGATTGGACTAGCCCAAGGTAATCCTGATGGGAGCTACATCCAATACGTTCCATTACTTGGAGTCATATCCAAATCATCGGCATCTATATAAATAGGCGGACAGAAATTTCAACTTCGAACACCAGAAGATTTTGTAGCCCGTGCAGTGAGGAATCAAGATCATATTACCGTAATGAGTCGGAGATGGTGTTTGCCGGGTACGGTATCGAGGCAGTAGAATATGGATGGAACGATTACGGAGATATCGATGTGCGTGGTAAGACTCTTCTGATTCTCCGACGAGGTGAGCCTTCTCGTAATATCTCTGGAGATACTACAACTATTGATCCTAGTTTCTTCAAAGGTACTGAACTGACTTACTTCAGTACTAAAATGTACAAGCTTGATTTAGCATTTGCAAAAGGAGCAGCTGCAGTTGTTTTCGTTCTCGGAATCGGTGATCAGCCAATCTATGAGAAAATCATTCCACGCTATCAATTAGAGAATTTCACCATTGAGGAAACAGGTCAGAAAGTTGCTCACATTGAGGCTTCTATCAAAGCAAAGCGGCTCCGCG
>CAVUCF010000035.1:0-69475 GCA_963739915.1 uncultured Ignavibacteriaceae bacterium | reverse complement strand
AAAGCAAAACGGATTCTCTGATTTGCAGATTGCTGAATTAATCCACTCAACTGAAAATGAAGTTCGGGAAAAACGAAAGTCGCTCGGTGTTCTTCCTGTTGTAAAACAAATTGATACGATGGCAGCTGAATATCCTGCACAAACAAACTATCTCTACTTAACTTATCATGGCGAAGAGCACGATATTTCTGTAAAAGAGAAAAATCAAATAGCGGTGATTGGAAGCGGTGCGTACAGGATTGGATCATCGGTTGAGTTTGATTGGTGCTGTGTGACTGCAGTTCAGGCAGTAAACAGCGCTGGCTGCAAATCAATAATGATTAATTGTAATCCTGAGACGGTCAGCACGGATTATGATATTTGTGATAAGCTTTACTTCGAGTCGTTAACGTTGGAAAGAGTGCTGGATATCTGTGATCTGGAAGATCCCGAAGGTGTTATTGTTTCTATGGGTGGGCAAGTACCAAATAATTTATCCATGAAACTTTACAATGCCGGAGTAAAAATAATCGGGACTTCTCCAATTCAGATTGACAATGCTGAAAGCAGACACAAGTTTTCACAAATACTTGATAAGCTGGAAATTGATCAGCCGGAGTGGACTGAAGTGACTACGCTTATTGAAGCAAAAAAGTTTTCCGCCAAAGTTAATTATCCTGTTTTAATTCGACCAAGCTATGTGCTAAGCGGCGCAGCAATGAGCATTGTTTTAACCGAGGATGAGCTAGAAACCTATCTGAAGAAAGCCACTGATCTGAATAATGAACATCCTGTAGTCATAAGTAAGTTCATTACTGATGCTCGTGAAATAGAAATTGATGCGGTTGCTGATCACGGAGAACTTTTTTGTTATGCAATTGCTGAGCACGTTGAAAATGCCGGAGTTCATTCAGGTGATGCAACAATTGTTCTTCCTCCGCAGAGAACTTATCTTGAAACAATGCGGAGAGTAAAAAACATCACCAGGAAAATTGCAAGCGAGTTTGAAATAACCGGTCCTTTCAACATTCAGTTCATAGCAAAAGATAACGATGTTAAAGTGATTGAATGCAACCTGCGTGCATCAAGGAGTTTTCCTTTCGTTTCAAAAACGTTAAAAATCAATTTTATAGATATTGCAACAAAGTTGATGCTTGGAGAAAAAGTTGCAAGGATTGATAAATCATCCTTTGATCTTGATTACGTTGGAGTTAAAGCTTCTCAATTTTCTTTTACAAGATTGAAAGGTTCTGATCCTGTAACCGGAGTTGAAATGTCTTCAACTGGTGAAGTCGCCTGTCTTGGTGATGATTTCAATGAAGCATTTCTTAAGAGTGTTTTATCAACAGGACAAAAAATTCCGCAGAAAGCAGTTCTTCTTTCAACAGGAACACCAAAGAATAAAGCTGAACTGCTGGAAGATATTTTAACTCTTAAAGAAATGGGATTGAAATTTTACGGAACGAAAGGTACCTCAGATTACTACAAGCTGAGTGGAATTGATGTTGATATTCTCTATCGTCCTTTTGATAAAAAAGAACCTTCTATCCTTACATATCTTGGTAATGGTGAGATTGATATGGTAATAAATATTCCAAAGACCGCAGAGAAAGTTGAGCTTGACAGTGATTACATTATCAGAAGAAAAGCTGTCGATATGAATATCCCGCTATTTACAAACGTGCAGGCAACAAAGAGATTCATTAAAGCTTTAAAGCAATTCACAGCAGATGAACTACCGATAAAGAGTTGGGATGAGTATCAGTAATTTATTAGTGAATAGTAAATTAGATTCTAAGCAAAAGTATTTTTACTCGCTCTGATTTTTGAGCATATATTTCCAAATTTTATATCCATTCATAATTGCTCTCTCTGAAACGTATCCATTCATGATAATTTGGGTTCTGCGTTTTTGATTAATTATATAAAACTGCGATGGTGAAACAATCCAAGAATCTTTCAGAATCATATCTCCTTTAAATTACATTGTATAACTCAATTCTGGTTTTATTATATCTGGACGAAGTATAAATTGTGATTCGACGAAAAGACAGATATGTACACCCTTAATACACTTACGATCAAATCTATGTCTAAAATTAAATGAAGCAATGCTATAACTTAACTCACTTTCAGTATTAACGAGGTAAAGAATAATTAAAGTCAGACTAACTATTAAATAATTAAAAATCGAAATATACATTATAATAGTAGCTAATCCTTAATTCTATTAGCGGAGCTGGCTGTTCTCCATTATCTCTTTAAATCCTCCTTAAGGAGTTTGTTATAACTAGTTCAATTTCGTCTTCAACGAGACGATGATATATTTGCCAACTAGTGTGTCCTTGCAGACGATTAATCTCGGAAACGAGTGAAAGATGGGCCCATACATTTTCCAGGGCTTATCATTTATTGAAGTACTTTATTTGTTTTTTGTCAAGCAGAGACCTAATGATTGAGAGGTCGACGGGATTGGAAGTTACTGGCATTTCCACAAAGTCGCCTTCTTCTTCCGTGTCAACTAACAATGCACCGCAGTTTGGGCACAATTGTGCTTCTGAAGGAATAGTAGCACCACAATCAGAACACTGATATTCAGATTCATCAGATTCCATTGGAAAAACATTTCATTTATTAAAATGAAAAGGCAGATAATTAATTTCTTTATACAATAATAAGAAATTAAACTTTTATATCATTACCTATACTGAAAATATAACTGAATGTTAACTGTCACTTTGTTGCTCTATTTGAATAAGATAACAATTATTGTTTAATTTTATTAAATTAGGAACAAAACTACTATCAATACATAAGGAGGTAAAATGAAAATAGGAATTTTAGGAACAGGCGGTGTGGGAAGAACACTCGCTGCAAAACTCACTTCAGATGGTCACGAAGTAACGATTGGAACAAGAAACGTTGAGGAGACACTTGCCAAAAGTCAGCCGGATGCAATGGGAAGTCCGCCATATAAAGAATGGCAAAAACAAAACCAAAAAGTTATGCTTGGCACGTTTGCCGAAGCAGCAAAATTAAGTGAAATAATTTTTCTCGCAACATTCGGTGAAGTTACGGTAAATGCTATTAATCTTGCAGGTAAGGAAAATTTTAACGGCAAAGTTGTAATTGATACAACCAATCCACTTGATTTTTCAAAAGGTGTTCCTCCGGGATTTACAGTAACACTCGGCAACTCTCTCGGTGAACAGATTCAGCAACATATTCCGAATGCGAAAGTTGTTAAAGCATTTAATACAATCGGCGCCCATATTATGGTTAATCCCAAAAGAGAGGAGGGCGTACCTGATTTATTTATTGCAGGTAATGACGATGGTGCAAAAAAGAAATTCAGTGATTTGATCAAAGGCTGGGGATGGGGAAGCGTAATTGATTTAGGTAATATCTCGCAATCGTACTGGCTTGAGGCAAACGCAATGCTCTGGATTCATTATGCTTTCAAAAACAACAGCTGGAATCACGCTTTCAAGCTCTTAAGAAAATAAAAAATTTTCGTTCAGTAAAATCTTGAAAGAATATTAAGCCAGGCAGTCTGAATAATTAAACCTGGCTTTATTACTTCTTATAATACTTCATTGCTTCTGGTATCCAGGCTAGTAATATCATTTATTCTTGTCTGGTCAGATGGATGAGTGCTTAAAAATTCCGGTGGTGATCCTCCTTGCTTTGCTGCAGCCATTCTTTTCCAGAATGCAGGAGCTTCATAAGGATCATAACCTGCCATAGCCATAAATATTAAGCCAAGATGATCAGCTTCACTTTCTTGTGTTCTGCTGTATGGAAGTAAAACGCCGACTGTTGTTCCCACTCCATAAACCGAAAGCCATAATGCTTGAGTTTCTGCAGGTTCATCTTGCATAGCTACCATCAAACCAACAGCACCGACTTGCTGCAAAAGTTGCTGACTCATTCTTTCGTTTCCATGCTCAGCGATTGCGTGTGCAATTTCGTGACCCATAACAACTGCCAGTCCTGCTTCATCATCTGTTACCGGAAGTATTCCCGTATAAACAACTACCTTTCCGCCAGGCATACACCAGGCATTTATCTGTTCATCTTCAACAAGATTGAAATCCCATTTATAACCATTTAATCTTGATGATAAATTATTATCCCTCATATATCTTTGAACTGCCTGCTGAATATTTCCACCAACCCGTTTTACCATATCTACTTCAGCCGCGTTTGTACTTAGTTTATTTTCTTTTAAGAAGATATCATACTGCTGGTAACTCATAGAAAGCATTTCGCTGCTCGGAATCATATTCAATTGTGATCTTCCGGTTAAAGGGACTGAGCTGCAGGTTTGAAAAAAAACAATTGTTATAATTGAAATAGTAAATGAAATAATTATTTGTCTCATAGGTTCCTGTTAAACTATTATTAAAAGTTATCTTTAATGTATCAAATTGAATTAAAATCACAAAATACATTTTACGAGTATTGATTCGGTGATTATTATTTGAATATTATTTTGGTCTTATATTTGTAATATTTAAGTGATTAAGATTTAAACATTCAGGAGCATTATGAAAACAATAATATTTTCAACTTTATTAAGCATCATTATTTGGACTAGCTGTTCAGATCAGTCAACAAACGTCGATCCTGTCAACCAAAATGGTCGCCTCAAGATGTACATGGTTGATTCACCATCTACTTTAGATTCGGTAATTATTTGTGTAACTAGCGTAGAAGTTCATAAAAGCGGAAGTGATTCAACAAGCGGTTGGTTTGTCATAAATGATTCAACAAGATACTTTGATCTGCTTCTTCTAACCAATGGTGCATCTGCTGTTTTAGGTGATACATCGTTAGCACCGGGTCAATATACTCAGATACGATTGATAATCGGAGAAGGAAGTTATGTTATTGATCAGGGAGTAAAACACGATCTTGAAATTCCGAGTGGTTCACAAACTGGTCTTAAGTTAACTCATCAATTTACAATTGAAGCTGGAAAACTTTATGAACTTATTTTAGATTTTAATGTTGAGAAATCTATCATCATTACTGGCAATGGAAAATATAAACTGAAGCCAACGATCAGAGTTATACCTATGGTGATATCGGGAAGTATCGCTGGACAAGTTCTTCCTTTAGATGCACAGCCTACCATCTGGACAGTTTACGGAACTGATACCATCACAACATACGCTGATCTTCAGGGCTTCTTTAAATTGATGGCATTATATCAGGGTATTTACGAGGTTAATATAACACCTGCAGATACAATGGTGTATCGGGACACAGTAATAACAGGAGTACAGGTATTAGCTAATCAGGAAACAGATATCGGAACTGTAACACTTCAACCAAAATAAGAATTAAATACAGATTGATAAGAGCCGCTTTAATAGCGGCTTTTTTATTGGGGAGTAACTTCTAAAATGACGTTGCTTATATTTACCTTGTAAAAACAAATTAAGAAGAGAGATTAATGCAAATAGGAATAGTAGGATTACCACAGTCCGGAAAGTCAACTTTATTTCAGACGATCACAAAGACTCATCTTGATCCATCATCGATGGCTAAAGTTGAAACTCATCAATCGATAATAAAAATACCTGATGCACGGCTTGATAAGCTGACCGCAATCTTTAATCCGAAAAAGAAAACAAGCGCTACAATTGAAGTGCTTGATGTTGTTGGTCTTCACAAAGGTGATTCCGGCTCAACTCAGTTTACAAGCAACTTTCTCGGCAAAGTTAAAAACAATGATGCACTCATCCAGGTGGTAAGATTATTTAAGAATGATTTGGTTCCGCATCCTGACGCCTCGGTAAATATGATGAGAGATATAGATTCATTCGAAACAGAATTTATTATTTCGGATTTGGCAATAATTGAAAAGAGAATGGACACAGTTAAGAAACAAATTCAAAAAATTCAGGATGATAAGTTAAAACGTGAGTTGCCACTGCTTGAGAAATGTTATAATCTTCTTCAGGAAGAAAAGCCTTTAAGAGATGCGCATCTGACAAATGATGAATTAAAAATATTGGGATCATTCCAATCACTTTCTGTAAAACCGATGCTGATTGCGCTTAATCTCGATGAAACCCAGATAAATGAAACTGGAAAATACCTTGAAGAACTTGTGAAGAAAAAACTTAGCGCGCATACCAAAGCACTTTTCTTTTTTGGAAAAATCGAACAGGAAATGTCTGAACTTTCAGAAAAAGAAGCAGAAATTTTTATGAATGAATATGGAATAAAAGAATCGGCTTTGAATAGCATTATCAGGGAAGCATACGACTTGCTTGGTCTGCAATCCTTCTTCACTTGCGGTGATACGGAGTGTCGTGCCTGGACTATTAAAAAAGGTTTTACTGCACAGGAAGCTGCTGGGGAAATTCACTCTGATTTTTATAGTAAGTTCATCAGGGCAGAGGTTGTTGGTTATGAAGATTTCATTTCTGCTGGCACATTTGCTAAAGCTAAAGAACTTGGCACGTGGAGACTGGAAGGGAAGGAGTATATAGTTAAAGATGGAGATATTATGATAATCCGACATGGGTGACGTGTAAAATTTCCAATTTTTTTTCTTTACAACATCAATTTAATTCCGTTTTATCTTTCCAGAAAAATTATTCTTTTGTTTTAGAAGAAATTATAGGAATATAAATTGCTTCTAATCGTTTCAATTTTATATTATTAAAATAAATGACAAATGTTGGTAACCATAAAATTTACAGCTAATTTTGAATACCGATTTACTGTGCTTTTTACAAATCGCATCCGTTTGAAAAATAACTTTTTTCACTAATTTAAATACTACATAGGGAGATAAAAGTGATGATGAATATTAAATCACTCAGTTGTCTTTTAATTGTTCTGCTTCAATCCATTTCGTTTACACAATGGATTTCACTTGATAAATTTTCAACCCCGAATTCCCAACCAAACACTCAACTAATAAGCGATAACGAATTCAGCACGATAATAAAAGTCGATATATCTGGTTTTCAAATAAATGAATTTATTTCTAACGGAAAGACCTATCACTCAATAAGTATTGCTTCTGACGGGATTACAACGGAAGCAGGTTATCCTGAAATTCCGCACATTGCTAAAATTCTGGCGATCCCCGATCAGGGATCTGTAAGCATTGAGGTTCTGGAAACAAGTCCCATTCAGGTTTTCAAAGGAATAAACATTCCACCAGCAAGAGAAAGCTGGTTTGAGGGACAACCTGAAACTCCGTACGCTGAAAATATGCTCGCATATGCTTCAGAAGATTTATATCCAACGAACTACGTAAAAGTTGAAGACCCTGTTGTATTCAGAGATTTTCGATTAGCACGAGTTTCAATTTTTCCTATTCGATATTCAGCTTCTAAGCATGAAATTCAGGCAGTAACTTCAATTATAATTAAAGTTAATTATACTCCTGGTTTGGGTATTAATCCCAAAACAACTCTTCAAAAACCAATTGCACCTTCGTTCGCTAAACTGTACAGAAATCTTATTTTTAATTATAAAGAAGTATTGCAAAGAAGGTACGCTGGAATGGAAACCGGATATGATTTTATGTTATGCATTATGCCTGATGATTTATATAATAGTTTTCAGGTTTATGCAGATTGGAAAAATAAAACAGGAACGTTTATTCATTCTACCAAGTTCAGTGAAATAGGTGCTTCAGTGAATAATCCTACAGCAATAAGAGATCACGTCCTGGATGCATACACTTCCTGGGAAGTTCCTCCAACTCATGTTCTAATTATTGGAGATAAGGAAATAGCGCCGGTAAAATATATTACTTATGACTATACATTCGTTTATGATGATTACTTTGTTGAACTGGAAGGAGATGACTACTTTCCCGAGATGATGATTGGCAGGTTTACCAATCAAACTGATTATAGACTTCAGGTTATGATCAATAAATTTTTAGGCTATGAAAAAACCCCCTACGTCCAAAGCACTGATTGGTTCAAAAAAGGTTTGGTATGTTCTAATAATGCTTACGCGTCACAACGAGCAACAAAAAGATTTACAGCACAACAAATGTTAGTTAATGGAAATTTCACTTCTGTTGATTCAATGTATAACGGGTATCCCTGTCCGGGCAATGTAGGCAATATCATAAGCATGATAAATGACGGAAGGAGTTACTTAAATTATAGAGGTGAAGGATGGAGCAGCGGGTGGTGGGCTGATTGTTTCCCATTTCAAACTTCTGATGTCAGTTCCATTAATAACGGTCAGAAATTAACATTTGTAACCAGCATCGGTTGCGGTGTGGCCATGTTTGATGCAAGCGGTGGTAATTGTTTCGGTGAAGAATGGGTTGAGATGGGAACAACAACTGAACCAAGAGGTGCCTGTGCTTTTGTTGGTCCTACCTCTAACACTCATACAGCCTATAATAATGCAATTGATAAGGGAATTTATGTCGGAATGTTTCCAATAAATGGATCCGCCCAGCAAGCACTTGATAGTCCTGGTGAGGCTCTTCTGCAGGGAAAAATGCTTATGTATCTTATTTTTGGAAATGATTACTGGGTTCCATACCATTTCAGGATTTATAATATTCTTGGTGATCCCAGTTTACATGTTTGGAAAGATGTCCCTCAAGCTGTAAATGTTTCTTATCCGGATACTGTTATACTTGGTTTTAGTCAACCGCAAGTAGTTGTCACTTATTCAAGTTCCGGATTACCGGTTGTGAATGCACAGATTTGTATTTCTGGAAACAATGTTTACACTGTTGGAAATACTGATCAAAATGGTATTGCAATGCTGAATATAACACCTGTTTCAATAGGTGAGCTATCAATTGCTGTTCGTGGAGGAACAGTAGTGCCTTATGAGGGAATTATACAGGTTATAGCCGGTGTTGAAAATGTTGGTCTCGAAAGCGACCCGATTGTAACAGATCTAGATGGAAACGGTGATGGACTTATTAATCCAAATGAAAATTGCACAATAACTTTTACTTTAAAAAATTATGGTACTCAGCTAGCCAATAATGTTAGTGCAACTCTCTCAGTACCTGACACTATAAACAATGTTCAAATTATAACGACCACGCCGGTAACTTTTGGCAATATTGGACCGGGTCAATCAGTAACCGGTTCACCATTTCAATTTTTTGTTAAACCTGAATGTCCGGTTGGATTTACAATACCCTTCGAGTTAAATGTTGTAAGCTCAACTTCAAACTGGATTTATTACCGAAATGAAATTGTTCATGGTTGCCAGTTAGTCTATAGTGAAAATTATATTGACGATGAGGAAAATATTTTAAGAAATTTCCGGATGGATCCCGGTGAAACTGTAAAGGTAATTTTAAAAGTTAATAATCAGGGAGATGATATTGCCCCGGATGTAGTAGGAATTCTGCGCAGCACTGATCAGTACATTACAATACTCGACTCAATTGGTACATTTAGTACCCTTTTACCGGATAGCAGCGTAGTTAACGATCAGGATTATTTTGTTGTTAAGGTAAGTGAAAATTGCCCCGTACAGTATGATGCTATGTATTCAGTTTTGTTATCAACTCAAAACGGTTTGTATCCTTACTCAGCAAGCAGTTCGTTTGTTATATCAGTAGCGAGACCCTCAGGTTTTGATCCAACCGGACCAGATGCTTATGGATATTTTGCTTACTCGAGTGATGATGTTCTTTTTGAGCAATCTCCACAATATGACTGGATGGAGATAAATTCAGTTGGAACATTGTTCCCGAGGCCTGGAGGTGTTAGCAATTTAACGCAAACCTTCACTCTGCCTTTTAATTTCAAATACTATGGAAATAATTTTTCACAGGTAAGAATTAGCACTGACGGCTGGGTTGCTTTGGGCAGCGGGACTCAACCCGCTCCGGAAAACTTTCCAATACCAAAGCAGGATGATATCAGCAACATGGTCTGTGCTTTCTGGGATGACCTTTTCTCAACTTATCCTAATGAAACAGGGAAGATTTATTATTACAATGACGTAGCTAATCACAGATTTGTTATTGAATGGGATAAAGTAAAACATGCTGCCGATACTTTAAACACAGAAACGTTCCAGATTTTATTATTGGATCCCGCTTACTACGCTACACAAACCGGTGACGGAGAAGTAATCTTTCAATATAAAATTGTTGAAGAACCGGGCAGCTGCACAATTGGTATAGAAGACAATACTGAAACTAGAGCTCTTCAATATGCTTTTAATAGCATTTATGATATTACTGCAACCGAGGTGCGTAATGAATATGCAATTAAATTCACTACAAATACTCCTACAATAGTTTCAGTAGAAGATGACAATGAAACATCTGATATTCCCGATAATTACGTTTTAGAACAGAACTATCCAAATCCATTTAACCCTCAAACAAATATTACTTATTCAATTCCAGAGCCTGCTTATGTAAAACTTTGTGTTTATGACATCAATGGAACAATGGTAAAAATTTTGTATGAAGGAAATCAATCAGTTGGTAGATATCAAACAGTTTGGGATGGTGAAAACAGTTCTGGAATGAAGGTCGGGTCAGGAGTTTACTTCTACAGAATTCAAGCGAATAGTTTTCTGCAGACAAGAAAAATGATACTATTGAAATAACAGCAGCGGTTGACTATCAATAATAAATTGTTCAAGTCATTTGAAGTATTATGATTTTTCAGAAATAATGTTTTGATATGTACGTATTTACTGCATTACTGATAGTTTTTATTGCTGTCTCAATTTATGGATTGATAGAATATTATCTTCATCAGAAAAGAATTTATTCCATTCCGATCAGAATCCACGTTAACGGAACAAGAGGTAAATCCAGTGTTACAAGATTGATTGGTGCTGCCCTGCGAGAAGGTGGAATTCAAACTATCACCAAAGTTACCGGGACATATCCAAGACTTATTTTAGAAAACGGATGTGAGGTCGGTATCTATCGCAAAGCCGGTGCAAACATTATCGAGCAGCTTTCAATAATAAAATTTGCATCGAAAAGAAAAGCTCAGGCGATTGTAATGGAGTGTATGGCTGTTCAGCCCCAATATCAGTGGATTACTGAAACAAAAATGCTTCATTCAACTATCAGTGTAATTACTAATGTAAGATTGGATCACATCGATGTAATGGGTTACACACTTCCCGAAATTGCCGAAGCACTTGGAAATACAATTCCAAGGAAGCAGCATTTATTCACTGCAGAAAAGCTGTTGTTTAACAATCTGAAAGAAGTATCTGAAAAACGAAATACTTTTATTCATCTCGCCGATGATCATTCAGTAACTGAAGAAGAGATGAAAGGAATTACTTATATAGAGCATAAAGAAAATGTTGCACTTGCACTTGCCATCAGCGAACATCTTGGTATTGATAGAAAAGTTGCTTTAACAGGAATGTATAAAGCAATCCCTGATGCTGGTGCTTTAAAACTTTCAAGAGTAAATGTGTTTCAGAAAAAAATAAACTTCTTTAATGCTTTCGCAGCAAATGATCCGCAATCCACTTTAATGATATGGGAAAAAATTAAACAGGAAATCGGGTTGCGCGGAGTAAAAATTATTGTGCTGAATACCAGGCAGGATCGTTTGGATAGAGCAAAACAGCTTACCGGATTGATAGGTTCAGAGCTAAATGATGAGTTTGACTGTTTGATTCTTATCGGGCAATCAGCTGAAGTTGTTGAGGAACTAGCAGTGGCGAGTGGTGTTAAAAGAAATAAAATAGTAAATCTGGGTTGGACAGAACCGGAAGCAGTTTTTGAAGCTGTTCTGGCTTATACATCAGATCAATCAACTGTCGTTGCAATTGGAAATATGGGCGGTATGGGTGGAAAGGTTGCTGATTTTTTTGAAAACCGGAGAGTTGTTTATGGTTGAACTTGCAATCACTATCGGTCTGATATTTAGTTTGCTCTCTTACGAAGTTTTTGGATTAGCCGCCGGAGGAATTGTTGTTCCCGGATACATTGCTCTTCAGCTTTCGCAGCCTGACAGGCTTGCCGGAATAATTCTGGTCAGCTTATCAACTTACCTGATAATTAAAATTTTAGGTAATTATACTTTTCTTTATGGAAGAAGACAAATGGTCTTGTGTTTGTTAGTAGGTTGTTTACTCGCAAATTTTTCCAGACAATTTTTGTTGATTGATTTAACTTCGAGCACAATACAACTTCAGGCTGTTGGCTGGGTTGTTCCGGGTTTAATTGCTCATTGGTTCGGGAAGCAGGGAATTTACAGAACTCTCTGCGTTTTATTCATCACTTCTGTATTGGTCAGGCTGATTGTGATAATAATATTTAATGGCGAATTACTGCCAACATAATTTTAAAGTAACTAATGCAAGTTTATAATTTAAGTGCGGGTTCAAAAACAGTTTTAAGTGTCCTATCACTTTTAGCGCTGATGGCTTTTCTTGCAGTTGAATATGGAAAAGAAGATGTAAAGCTTAAGTATTATGATCAAAAGCTTGAAGCATCCAAACTTGCCAGCGAGGCAACTGAGTATCTGAAAGAATTCCGCATGCACAAAGGTGTATTTGTGGATGTTGTTAATGATCCTAACGAAACAGCTTTAATTGGTCAGGATTTAACTCCGATTACAACTGACCGTGGTTATATCGAAGCAAAACTTACAGCAACGAATCCAAATTTTGCTGCTATTATAGTTGATATGCTGAAAGAAGCCGGGTTGGAAAAAAATGATGTTGTTGCAATTGCCTTTACTGGTTCTTTACCTGGTTTAAATATAGCTGTACATTCTGCAGTGCAGACTTTAAAACTGAAACCGATAATCATTACTTCAGTTGGTGCTTCCAATTGGGGTGCCAACGATCCTGATTATACCTGGCTGGATATGGAAAGAGTTTTATTCAACGCCGGGATCTTCAAAAACAAATCGGTTGCAGCTTCAATCGGCGGAGGACTTGACAGAGGCAGGGGACTTAGTCCTGAAGGAAGACAACTCATTACCGATGCTATAAACAGGAACAAAGTTGAGTTTATTAATGAAGAACATCTTGAAAGCAGCATTCAAAAGAGGATAGATATTTATAATAAACAAAGAAAGAAGGATAAGATAAAGACATTCATTAATGTTGGCGGAGGAATTTCAAGCATCGGCTCTGTTGAAAATGGAAAATTTATACCAGGTGGATTATCAATATCTCTTCCGATGATAAATTATCCGGTTCGTGGGTTGATTATATATATGGCTGAAAAAAATATTCCAATCATTCATCTTCTTAATGTGAATCAACTGGCTCAGAAGTATGGTTTACCAATTAATCCCATTCCGTTACCTCGTCCTGGCGAGGGAGAAATTTTTATTCAAAAAAGATACAGCGTTATTCTTACTTCCGGAGTGACATTATTTCTAATCATAGCAATTTCGTTTGTGTTTATTATGGAAAGGAAGAGACATCAGCTTGGGACCGAACAAATTAGTATTCAAAGAAGTGAAGCTTTGTCTGAACTGTAACTTAAATATTTCAGAATTATAGAGATATGGTTTATAAAAAAATAAATATTGTAATTTTTCTAACACTGATATTGCTTGTCATTTCAGTTCTGTGCTTTGCTGCTCCTAAAACGAAAGTTCTAATACCAAAAAATGCAAAGTCATCAATCTCCATTAACATTTCCGGAAAAAGTTTGAGGTACTATCCGACTTCAGTTGATGAAGCGTCCATTTTAACGGTTCGCGGTCCCGGTAAGTTAAAAATTATAACACGCGGACAACTGAATTCTACAATTAATAAATCACTGAATTATGTTGTTTATTATAGAATCAACGGTGGCCAAAAAATAAAGGTAGATTTTAATGAAGTTAAACCCGATAACAATGCTTATTTCCAAGATGCCTCACTGGGCTATCCTTCAGTAGGAGAAAATATTAATGTAGAATTATCACGTGGTGAAAACACAGTTGAGGTTTGGAGTGGATCAGCAAATCCAAAAGCCTATATTCGCAATCTGTTCACTGAAACTAAAGAAAAGAAAGTTGATTGGGTTAAACTTTCACCTATGTATCCAAACGAGCCGGTTAGTCTTGTGACTAATGAAGATGTTGTCTCCTACTTTCGATATTCTTCTTCAAAATCTTTGAAAATCAAAGTCACCGGACCTACAATTTTAAGAGTGCTGAATCGGGTTGAATTCGATTATAAGATGAAGGGGAAAATAAATTATAGAATTGAAGTTAAAGAGGATAAAAAAGTTAAAAATACTTATATGCTGAATGCCGATCGTTCGGATGTCACCAGATATAAAAAAGATGGAAAAATGACACCGGGAAAAGCGAATGAAATAGTGATAAATGTTCCATCCGGTACTCATACATACCAATTACTGCCTTTGGATAATTGTACTGTCCTCGCAAGAATTTTATTTCCTAAAAAAGATATCACTCTGGAAGAATAGTAATTGTTGAATAAAATAATTAAAATAAAATTCCTGTCAAGAAGCATAATTCTTTTGAGTTGTGTAATCCTCATTTCACTGTTAACCAATGAAGAAGTTTTTGCAGGTGATAATCCGAAGAAGGAAGTTGACAATTGGACACTTAGCCTTTCCATAAATCCTTATTATGACAGCAACATTTTAAAATATTCCGACAAGTACATACAGAGATTTAAAAACGGGGAAGATGCAGGAAGGTTTCATATTGATCGCATTGATGATTTGACTATTGGCTATGCAGCGGGTTTAACTTTTTCCGATGCATTCTTCGGAAAAATGAATACAACTTTAGGGGCCGGATACAACACGGATGCTTACACTTATAACTCAGTAAAATCGTGGGCAACTTTTAACCTATATTTTCGGCAGCAAATAACAGAGTCAACCTCTGCGCAATTCTCATATTCTTATATTCCTGAGTTTTATGTCCGCCATTTCCGCGACGACGATTGGGTATATTACTATGGTTATACAGAAGTAACTTTTCAGCCATATACATTTTCTAAAGATAATTTTAGTTTTTGGGTTCATCAGGTATTTCCATGGAAAACGACGAGAGCAAGATTATACTTTACTTACTCAAGATATTTTCTTAACGAAGCTTATACCGAATATGACAGCAATGATTATATGTATGGCATTAGAATCTATCAGTCTTTATTAAAAAATCTCCAGGTATCTCTTGGTTATTTATATACTACTTCAGATGCAAAAGGATATGATGAACCTCAGAAACAAAAGATTTATCTGACGATTCTGATGCAACCAATTATGAGCATAGTTACTTCGCAGGTTTTGACTATATTCTTCCAAGATTATTTACCCTAAGTAACAATATAGGGGTCGAATTTCAATATCAAAGGACTTTTTTCACTACCGAAGAATTCATTGAAGTAGATCCACTTCACGTTGGGCGATATGATTACAATTATCGTCTGCTTGTTAATTATGAATTAGACCTGATAGAAAAACTTTCTGCGACAGTATTTTATAACTGGTACGCAAGGGAAGCAAGCTCTCCTTCGGATTACAATAAAGAATACATATCCGATGAGAAAGATTACACCCAATATCGAATTGGAGTAAGCTTTAATTATTTAATAAATTTTTAAAATGTGAAATGTAAATTAATCATCTTTAAGAGAAGCATCATGCAAAAGTTTAAAAATGTAATTCTTGTTTTTAGTGTAGCATTATTAATAAGCTGCGGAACACCAAATGAACCGGAATCAATTATCGGTGGAGATGGTGGCTATAAAATCGTTAGTAAATTTACAACCTCAGGTTATGCACAGGATGTGGCAATAAATGATACGATTGCTTTTGTCACTCAAGGAGAAGGTGGTCTGATGATAATTAATATTGCTGATAGAACTTCACCTAAGGAGCTCTCAACTGTATTTCTGGAATTGAAGGGTTATAGCAATAAAGTTGCTGTTAAGGATTCAGTAGCTTATATCTCAGCAGGAGCTTTCGGCGCATCAGTGGTTGATGCAGCAAATCCTGTAAATCCATTGGTCACTGCTACCAACCTTGCCTTGAAACCTAGTAAAGGATTTGACATTAAGGGTAATTTTTTATTTACTGCAATTGGTGAGTATGGTTTTAAAATTTCAGATATAAGTTATCCTACTCAGCCTGATTTAAGAGGAGAGACTAGTACTCCGGGCTTCGCTCAGGCTGTTTGCGTTGCTCCTGATACAAATTATTTGTTGGTTGCTTGTGGTGAAATGGGCTTTTCATTGTTTAATATTTCTGAATTACAAAACGGATGGGGCACATATCCAATGACAGATTGGATAGATACTCCAGGTTATGCTGAAGATGTTGTTGCTCATCCAACCTTGCCTTATGCTTTCCTTGCTTGTGGTACAAGTGGTTTATACATTGTTGATTTTTCAGATTCTGCAAATGTTAAACTTGTCGGAAGTTATTCGACCGGAGGTTATGCTAAAGAACTGGTTTATAAGGATAACAGAGTTTACGTGACAACAGGCTTAAGAGGACTACAGATATTTGATGTCTCTAGCATAACTTCACCTGTTCGTGTCGGAACTGTTGAAACAGGACTCGCTATGGGTTTAGCTGTTGATGATAACTATGTTTACGTAGCGGACGAAGAAGAAGGTTTGGTTATAATTTCTATTCCCTGAAGAAAATATATTTTTAATTGGTCTTC
The DNA here is from genome assembly GCA_963739915.1 of uncultured Ignavibacteriaceae bacterium. Classification (GTDB taxonomy): domain Bacteria; phylum Bacteroidota; class Ignavibacteria; order Ignavibacteriales; family Ignavibacteriaceae; genus IGN2. The sequence continues at coordinate 52,883 of CAVUCF010000035.1, read as the reverse complement.
GCTATGAGTTCAAATTTCTGCTCGGCTATAATTTTTTTTCGGAAGACTATTTGCACAGTATAAATTCCCGGTTGCCTTTTCTCTGGTGTAATTGCAATTGAGTTGGAAATAGAGAATGATGGATTACTGGTTGTATAAACCACACGTTTTTTATAGAATACTTTTCCATCCGGTCCTATCCAATTAAAATAAAATTTCATCTGCTCATTAGTTTTAATTTCCTGCTTCTCAAAACTCACGATTGCTTTAACTTTAGCAGAATCTTTAATCGTAAATGTTGTGCCTGAACCAATAGGTTTGCCTGTTTTCTTACTTACTTTTCTGCATAGAATTATTTTTGCTATCAAATAATCTTCCTTTTTTGATTCAATGATTTTAGTTTTGCTATCAGATTTAACAAGTTCAAAATTCCTTTCTTTAATTACTTTTTTGAACAGGTAAAAACGAAAGCGATAATTACCCGGCTGTCTTTTTTCCGGCGCAATTGAAATTGAGCTCAAAATTGATATCAATGAATCACCCGGAGAAATATTGAATTTTTTCCTGTAAAATGAACTGTCATTCGGAGCTATCCAATCAGCAAAAAACGTCAAAGGTTGGTTGCTGCCTGTATCAATCTCCTTAAGATTGACAATCGCTCAGACCTTCGCCTTATTCTTATTCGTAAATACTTTTCCTTTTCGATAATCTTCCCGGTTTTTTTACTAAGACTTTTGAGAAAGTAAGCTTGCTTTAATATTGTCGGCAATTTTTTGGTAATCGATATTTGTAGAATCCTTATTTGTTGCAGTTAGTGTAAAACTCTTTTCAGCTATCAATTCTCGAACAAATAAACACGAACTATGTAGCTACCAACCTTTCTTTTTTTCGGTGATATCGAAATTGAACTGGCAAAGTTCGAAGATGAATCAGAAGGAGAAAAGTCGATTCGTCTTTTATAGAAAGAGTTGCCAGAAGAATCTACCCAATCAATATGCAGCATTAATTCTTTTTGATTTACTGATTTATAATTTATCAGATCTATACTTGCATACAATTTGGCCTCGTCCCGTAACTTGAAAATAGTTCCTGCATTTAACGGCTTGCCTGTTTTCTTGCTGATTTTATTACTGAGAGTAATCTTTGTGGAAATTCCGTTTTCAGATTTTGAGGGATAAACTATTGTTGAGTCATCAAGAACTACCGGTGATTCCTCTCTGCTTGAGCATCCTATTGTTAAGAGCAAGGTTGTAGTTATAAAAATTACTGCCGTAACTCGACTGGTATATTTTAAAATTGTTTTGCTCATCAGATCAATTTAATAAAGTAGTTTTTGCTTCGTTGTTTTATACCTCCGAACCATTTTGCCAATGGAAGCATTATGATGAGCATAATTGCAAATCCAATTAATGTGTCTAATACTTCACCTTCCCTATAAAACAAACCGATTCTTTTAGATACTATCCCAAGTATTGCTATGTGAACACAGTAAAAAAAGAGTGGGACCTTACCAACGATTGAAAGTATCTTCAGTAATTTTGGAAATATTTTATTGATAGAAATAATGATGCTTACACCCAGAACAACCCATCCAAAGAACCATAGGTTATGGTAAAGACTTGGCGGATATTTTTGGTCAAGGAAAAATGAAAATGAACCCAAATCGGAAAATGGGAATATATTTCCGAAGCCGCGTTCCATACGGATGAATATTGCAATCAATATGGAAACTATACCTATTGAAAGACTAAATAGTATTTTCTTCTTATCTGTTATCCATCCTCTAAGCCAGCCGGTTGCCATCACCGAGCCTAAAATTGCAAGTGCAAACCATGGCAAGATCGGGTATTTATTGAATTCACCCGCATCAATAAATGTTTGCATCAGAACTTGTTCCCATAAAACTTCAGGATTGTAAGTAATTTTAAGCAGGAATGGATAGATTAATAAAATTGCCAATGCAATACCGAGTCTTATCTGCCACTTCAGCTTGATAATTAAAGTCAGAAGAATCATTGATATTCCAATTGTGGAAATTATCCCGAGGTGAGAAGGTTTAAATTCACTAAATCCACCCCACGAAGAATTCACCCAGGTTACTTGCACTAACACGAGAAATAATCCACGTTGAATCAGATGCCAGCGTACATTCCAATCTGCTGATCCTTTTAAAGTCCTGCTTTGGTATGTCCACCAAACCATCGCACCATTCATCATTAAGAATCCGGGTGCGCAAAGGTATCCTATGTACCTTAAAATAAATTGTTCCCAGTTGGGGATCAATGGATCTGCGGGATCGAGATGTAACCAGATAGAGTTGAAGTAATAAGAACTGTGACCAAGCAGCATTAATATTCCAACAAAACCGCGGAACTGATCAATAAAGTCAAAGCGCTGTTTAGATGAATTGGTATTCTGAGTAGAATTAATTTTTGGTGTCCCCGGATGATGAATTATTTCTGATCATTCTCTGATCTTCACAAAATAAATAAAAACTTACTATTCAAATTAAGAAATAGTATTCAGAAAAACTTTTCAATAAAAAAAAGAGGGCACAGAGGCCCTCAATTTTATAACATTTTCTGTTGGTGTTAGGAGTAAGCTCCCATCCCACCAAACATTGCGGCTATTATGGCTCCGAAAACAATGAAGAAAATAATGACAAGAACTATCATTATGGCATACCAGATTAACGTTGCTATTGCCCAATTCTTTTTGCTTGGTTGAGAACCATCTCCGAATGCCCAAACAAACAACATTATCAATCCAACTAAAGGAATAGCTGTGATTAGTATTGTTATAATCCAATCTTTAACGGAAACTTCGTCTGTCACTCTTCCTGGTAGATTTAGGTTATCCATTTAGCCTCCAATTTTGTAGGTTAAAAAGTATTTTTAATTGACGATAAAAAAATAGAGCATATAGAGTATAAATACAAAAATATGCAACCTCTATTCATCTTTTAGTTTTTTCTTTTTCTTCTGACTGATACTTTCATTTTTAGCTTTTTAATTACTCACAATCCATTCTTAAAAGTGGGAATTCAATTTTATATAGATGGTCCCATTTCCACTTTTGAAAAAAAATCTACTTAATAAAACGTTAATTGCCAGCATTTGGCTGGTATAATAGTTGGATATTTGGGTTGTCAAATTTCCTCGCTTTTTTAATAAATATAACGGAAAAGAAATGAATCGGAATAAAGTAACTATTGATGGAAACGAAGCCGCTGCATATACAGCTTTTCACACTAATGAAGTAATTGCAATTTATCCAATTACGCCCTCATCCAATATGGGCGAACACTGTGATGGGTGGTCCGCAGTAGGTCAGAAAAATATTTGGGGAATAATTCCTTCTGTAAGCGAACTGCAAAGTGAAGGCGGTGCATCCGGAAGTGTTCACGGTGCATTACAAAGCGGAGCTTTAACAACTACTTTCACCGCTTCGCAGGGTCTTCTGCTTATGATACCAAATATGTATAAGATTGCAGGTGAATTAACTTCCACAGTATTTCATGTCTCGGCTCGTTCTGTTGCTACGCATGCTCTTTCTATCTTCGGTGATCACAGCGATATTATGGCAACTAGGCAAACTGGTTTTGCACTGATTGCTTCCAACAATCCCCAGGAAGTAATGGATATTTCTTTGATAGCTCAGGCTGCGACACTAAATTCAAGAATTCCTTTTCTTCATTTCTTTGATGGATTCCGTACTTCGCATGAAGTTATGAAAATTGAAGAACTGACTGTTGAAGATATGCATGCAATGATAGATGACGATCTTGTTATTGCACATCGTAAAAGAGCTCTTACTCCGGATAAACCTTTTATTCGTGGAACTGCTCAGAACCCGGATGTATTTTTCCAGGGAAAAGAAACAGTCAATCCTTTTTATATAGCTTGTCCCGGAATTGTTCAACAGCAAATGGATAAGTTTGCCAAACTAACGGGAAGGCAATACAAGTTATTTGATTACGTGGGTTCTGCTGATGCTGAAAAAGTAATTGTAATGATGGGTTCAGGCTCTGATGCTGCCGAAGAAACAGTGAATTATCTTGTTAGTAAAGGCGAAAAGGTAGGACTTATAAAAGTACGACTATACAGACCGTTCTCTATTGATCATTTTATAGATGCACTTCCTAAATCAACAAAAGCAATTGCAATTCTTGATAGATGTAAAGAGCCAGGTGCGCCGGGTGACCCGCTGTATCTCGATGTTGTGAATTCAATATCAGAAAAATATGTTACTGGCGAATTGAAGTTCAGCTATCCGAAAATTGTTGGCGGCAGATATGGTCTGTCTTCAAAAGAATTTACTCCTTCAATGGTCAAAGCAGTAATTGAAAACCTCAGCAATACCAAATCAAAAAATCATTTTACAGTTGGAATAAAAGAGGATGTTACCAATTCCAGTCTTGATTTCGATCCGAATTTTTCTGTTGAAGCAAAGGAAACATTCAGAGGAAAGTTTTATGGATTAGGCGCTGACGGAACAGTTGGTGCTAATAAAAACTCAATAAAAATTATTGGTGAAGGCACAGATTATTTTGCTCAGGGTTATTTTGTTTATGATTCAAAGAAATCCGGTTCGATGACTATTTCTCATTTGAGGTTTGGACCGAAACCAATAAAATCAACTTACTTAATTAGCAAAGCAAACTTTATTGCCTGCCATCAGCAGGTGTTCCTTGAGAAGCTTGATATGCTCAGAGAAGCATTGGAAGGTTCTACATTTCTTTTGAATACGAAAGTTTCGAAAGAACAGGTTTGGGATTCATTGCCGGAGAAGGTTCAAAAAGATCTCATCGAAAGGAAAATGAAGTTTTTCATTATCGATGCTTATAAAGTTGGTGAAGAAACCGGAATGGGTGCCAGAATAAATACAATTATGCAAACTTGTTTCTTCGCAATCTCCAATATCTTCCCGAAAGATGAAGCCATAAATCTTATTAAAGATTCAATTAAGAAAACTTATGGTGCAAAAGGTGATAAAATTGTTCAGATGAACTATGCTGCAGTTGATAAAACAATTGAAAACTTATTTGAAGTCGTATTACCCGGGAAAGTAACCAGCAAAATACAATTACAACCACCGGTGAGTGTCAATGCACCAGAATTTGTAAAAGAAGTTACAGCAAAGATTATCGCATTCGAAGGCGATGATATACCGGTTAGTAAATTTCCTATCGATGGTACGTATCCGCTTTCTACAACGAAATGGGAGAAAAGAAATATTGCTTTGGAAGTTCCGGTTTGGGATACCGAAGTTTGTATTCAATGTAACAAATGTGTGATAGCCTGTCCACATGCAACTATCCGTGCAAAAGTGTTCGAAGAAAAACTAATAAAAGCTGCACCACCAACATTTAAATACACAAAGTTTAAAGCAAAAGATTACGGCGATAATATGTATTACTCACTTCAGGTTGCAGTGGAGGATTGCACAGGATGTGAGCTCTGTGTTGATGTTTGTCCTGCTAAGAATAAACAGGAAACTCGTCTGAAAGCTATCAATATGGCAGAACAGCTTCCTATTCGTGAACAGGAAAGAGTTAACTGGGATTTCTTCCTGTCAATTCCTGAAATCGATAGAAGAAAAATTAATGTTACCAAAGTTAAAGATTCGCAATTTCTTGAACCATTGTTTGAGTTTTCAGGTGCTTGTTCCGGATGTGGAGAAACTCCATACGTTAAACTTGTAAGCCAGTTATTTGGTGACAGAGCAATAATAGCAAATGCGACAGGCTGCTCGTCGATTTACGGTGGAAATTTACCAACAACACCCTGGGCAGCTAATGGAGATGGAAGAGGACCGGCGTGGTCTAATTCACTCTTTGAAGACAATGCTGAGTTCGGATTTGGTTTCCGTCTTGCAATAGATAAACATAATGCACAGGCCAAAGATCTCCTTCTAAAATATTCAAATGACCTGGGTGGAGATTTAGTTAATACGTTAATAAGCTCAGTGCAGAAAGATGAAGCAGAAATCTATGAGCAAAGAGAGAGAGTAGATGTCCTGAAGAAAAAAATAAATGATATGCTTAAATCTGGAAGTAATGGAAAAACAAGTGATTTAAAACATTTGTTAAGCTTAGCTGATTACCTTGTGAAAAAATCAGTCTGGATTATGGGTGGTGATGGCTGGGCTTATGATATTGGATATGGTGGATTAGATCACGTAATTGCTTCAGGTAAGAATGTAAATATTTTAGTGCTCGATACAGAGGTTTACTCGAATACCGGTGGTCAATGTTCAAAATCAACTCCAAGAGGTGCAGTTGCTAAATTTGCTGCTGCAGGTAAAACTTCTGCAAAGAAAGATCTTGCTCTGATGGCGATGAACTATGGTAACGTATATGTTGCAAAGATTGCTATGGGTTCAAATGATCAGCATACTTTGAGGGCCATCCTTGAAGCAGAAGCATATGATGGTCCATCATTGATTATTGCATACAGCCATTGTATTGCACATGGAATTAATATGGGTAAAGGAATGCAGAATCAAAAAGCAGCAGTTGATTCAGGTTACTGGCAGCTCTACAGATATAATCCTGAACTAGCAAAAGAAGGTAAGAATCCCTTCAAGCTCGATTCAAAGGAACCAAAACTGAAGGTTAAAGATTTTGCTTATATGGAAACAAGATATAAGATGCTGACAAAATCACATCCGAAGATTGCCGAGCAATTAATGAAGGAAGCACAGGAAGATGTGACTACACGATGGAAAGAATATGAAAGGTTAGCAGCCTGGGATCCGGGAAATGTAAAGGCTGAAGAATAGTTGCGGTAGTCATTCCTGTGAGGCTGTTTTAGCAGTCAAATCAGGAATCTACATCAAGATCGAAAATAAATTGCAATTAATAATCAAAGGTTAAATAATGGATTTATCAACCACATACTTAGGCTTAAAACTTAAATCACCAATTGTACCTTCTGCTGGACCACTATCGCAGGAAATTTCCAACATAAAGCAAATGGAAGATGCAGGTGCAGGTGCAGTTGTTCTTTATTCTTTGTTTGAAGAGCAGCTTGAGCACGATTCACTTGAGCTTCAGCATCATACTGAAGTCTCCGCTGAAAGTTTTGCTGAAGCAACAAGCTACTTCTCCCAACCATTTGAATACAAGATGGGTCCGGAAGAATATCTCAACCATATCAGAAAAGCCAAAGAAGCTGTTGATATTCCCATCATCGCAAGCCTGAATGGAAAATCTCTTGGTGGCTGGATCGATTATTCAAAACAAATTGAAAAGGCCGGAGCTGACGGTCTTGAGCTAAATATTTATTTTCTTGCAACTGATCTTGATCAAAAAAGTGAAGAGCTTGAGAAAAAATATGTTCATATAGTTAAAAGAGTAAAATCAGAAATTAAAATACCCATCGCGGTTAAAATGCATCCTTTCTTTAGCTCAGTTTCTCATATGGCCAAAGAACTAAACAAAGCCGGTGCAGATGGATTGGTTCTTTTTAACAGATTCTATCAGCCAGATATAAATCTTGAAACTCTAGAAATTGAACCAAATGTAATTTTGAGCACACCTTTTGCAATGAGACTTCCATTGAGATGGATTGCAATCCTTTACGGAAGAACAAACGCTGATCTTGCTGCTACAAGCGGTATTTACACTGCAGAAGATGTAATTAAAATGATTATGGCAGGAGCTAAAGTCACTCAAATGCTTTCCTGCTTGTTAAAGTTTGGTATCGGGCATATTGCTGATGTTACTTCTAAAATGAAATTGTGGATGGAAGAAAAAGAATATGAATCCGTTGACCAAATGCGCGGAAGTATGAGCTATATGAATGTTGATGACCCGGCAAAGTTTGAACGTGCAAATTATATGAAGGTTTTACACTCTTATAAATAACTTCATAGCCTCCTAATACCATTGCGGGCGAAATTGCTGTCCTCTAAATACTGTCCTGTTATTTTTTGTCCGCGATGGTTTTTTTGTTTCATTATGCCCTTTCATAACTTAACCTATTATCAAACACACCAACGTTTTATACATTTAATTTTATTTAATCACAACAAGTATTTCCAGAGTTCCGTGATCACAATTACATTTCCACAGTTCACCATTTGAACCAATAAGCCTATCTTAACGTTTATTCAAATAAAATATTAGGCAAAATGGCTTTATTCTTCACGATTTTCTTTACTATTTACACCGCCCTTAATTATTACATTTTTATAAGGGGATGGCAGGCACTTCACACGCTTCCTGTTCTTAAACCGTTTTATGTGGTGTTCTTCGTAATTATTGCATACGGTTATGTTATTGCTAAGGTTCTCTACAAATATCTCCATCCGCTTGCTTATGATATAATTCTTGGAGCGGGAGCTATCTGGTTTGCATTCCTGGTTTATTTTATTCTTCTGCTTTTAGGACTGGATATAATCCGTTTGCTCGAATCTTTTTTTCATTTTCTTCCTAAATTCATTTACAATAATTATGAACAAACCAAAAAGATTACAGCAATTGTGATTATAGCTCTTGTAAGCTTGATTGTATTTTTAGGAAATCTGAACAAGCGTGATATCACCATTAAAACTTTAGAACTTACTCTTCCAAAAGGAAGCGGCAAGCTGAATGAGCTTAATATTGTTATGGCATCCGACCTGCATCTTTCTCCGATTGATGGAGAGAGATTATTAGCGAAGATAATTGATAAAATGAATTCACTTAATCCGGATATTATTCTTTTAGCTGGTGACATCGTTGATGATAAGGCAGAGATACTTGAGCAGAGAAAAATTGGTGAATCATTTAAGAGATTAAATCCTAAATACGGTATTTATACGATTAACGGTAATCATGAATTTATAAATGGAGTCGATGCTTCAGTTGATTATGCTGAACATCTCGGTATGAAAGTCCTTCGGGATGAATATGAACTTATTGACAGCAGCTTTTATGTGATAGGAAGAGAAGATGTTTCAATGAATTCATTTACCGGTAGAAAAAGAAAGACTCTTGAAGATATTATAAGTTCAATCAATTCTGATCATCCCAAAATACTTTTGGATCATACACCGGTTAAATTAGAGCAAGCAGAAAAGAATGGAATTGATATGCAGTTTTCCGGGCACACACATCATGGGCAAATCTGGCCAGGAAATATTATTACCAATCTTATCTATGAAGTTAGCTGGGGTTACAAGAAAAAAGGGAACACTCATTACTATGTAACTTCAGGTGCAGGAACGTGGGGACCGCCTGTACGTACCGGAAGTAAATCTGAGATTGTAAATATTAAAATAAAATTTGATTAGTTAGTTTTCATACAATCAAACACCCACACAAATCTATCCAATGCAATTATGCGATTGTATGGATGTCCGCCTTCGGCGAGATCTCGCTTCGCTGATATGATTGAATGTTTGTAAGATTTAAAACGTAAACGTCATTCCAAATTTCAAGTTATCCATAGCGATCGGCGGCGCACTTGGAAATGGCCAGTTCATTTCACCTTTTCTCAGCTCGTATAAACCGTAACCTAAAGCACCTTTTAAAACTACAAATACAATCGGACCAGCGGCAGGAGATGATTTAAATACTTCTTTAATAAAAACATCCAGCACACCATTGGCAGCAACTTCAATTATTGCACTGCCTGCCCACTTCCAGAATAACCAACCTTCGAATACTGCTGCAGTTTCATATCCTGCTTCAACTATCAATAAATCAGTTATTTGCCCGCGTACCCCAAATTCAGAACTTGAACCGAATCTGAATGTGCCATTATAACGATTCATAATATCTTCGTCATTCGCATTTAGTGAATCGTTCTGATAGTCAACTTCAGTAAAACTTAATGTTGAGGAATAATATGGAATGATTGCACCTTCCGATCCAATCTTATATCCGTAGCCATCAGACCATCCTAAACCGAATTGCCAGTTTTTGGTTTCTATTTCAGAAGTGTCTTCAGTTCCACCGGCAAGGCTGGTTGAGTTGTAATTTAGAAAAGCATAATTGTAATTAAATTTTTCTATAAAATCTGCATATCGTGAATCTTTCCTGGTGGTGTAGCCAAGTTTTAGTTCAAGCAAAGCATTATTTGCGAAAGCTTCCTCCACATCTTCCCGTGAAATATTGGATAATCCATAGTTGAGGGAAATAGTTGGTTTTTTCTGCGTCCAGCTTATCCAATCGTCAACATCATCCCACTCCCATGCCCAATCTTCATCTTCGGTCTTTGTGGAATCCTGTGCATTAATATACAGTGGTGAAATAATCATTAAAAGAAATGTGATTGTAAAACCAAATAGTTTCATTTTTACTCCATAAAAGATTTAATATGATATATGTAAAAATATTATGATATCTGAACTAATGCGAATTATTTTAAATGAACGGTATTTTCTTTAGACAGAGTTATTATATAAATGGTTACTGAATAGGAAACGTGCTTTTCCACTTTAAAACCTCATCAAGATAGGAATGGAATTTTACCGGCAGATTTTTATACTTGGTAGAAAACTCTTTTTTTAGCTTTTCGAAATCTTTATTCTCTGTTTTCTTAAGGTCGTTTTGAATATTGCTGAGGAATGTTTGAACCTTAAGTAAAACTCTATCTTTCACTTCATTTTCCTTTAATTTCTCTATAATCTCCTGAGTGATTCAATTTTATTAACGAGTTGAAGAGATTACTCTCGGGATTCATTCAAATCTTTTTTGAACTCCGCAAGTCTTAAATGCAAATTCTTTTTCTCTGATATCCTGAAAAATGAATAAGAACAAGCTAATTAGAATAACAATACAAATCTGGATTATTATTTGATTTTCATTTTATTGTCAGCTAAATATAAAAAACTGGTATATCTGTTCTGTAATTAATTTTATTTCGATAGTCATATCTGAGGGGGGAAGTAAAATATTTAGGCTAAAATTAGTATTTTTGATTTGACAGAATCCTCAACAATTTATTCGGGGTTGTAATGAAAAAAAATAGAACTTTACTCATTTTTCCTCTTTTGATGTTATTATTTGCAGGTTGTTTGCAGGTTGAAACAACCCTAAAGGTGAATAAAGATGGTAGCGGAAATATTGATGAAAAAGTGTTGTTCAGTAAGACATTCGTCAATATGCTAAAGGATTTTGCTGAGGCTTTTCAAGATTCAGCTTCCACAGAAGAGTTCTCGGTCTTCTCGGAAGAAGAAATTATAGCTGATGCAAAGGATTATGGTGAAAATGTTGTGTATGTCTCCTATAAAAAAATCGATAATGAAAACTGGGAAGGCTACCAGGCAACTTATTCTTTCGATGATATAACTAAAATTAAAATTTCACCCAGTCCGGATTCTAAAGTTGATATGGGAGATCAAGCTGCAGAAAATGAACAGGAAGCTGAATATTATTTCTTCAAATTTGTTAAAGGAAATACTCCTCAACTAATAATCGATAGACCTGTTATCGAATTAAATGAAGAAACCGATGAAAATAATGACTCGGAAGATTCTGTACAAAGCGATGAAGAAGCGGGAGAAGAATTTGTAAAGATGATGGAAGGTATGAAAATAGATATTGCAGTTGAAGTTGAAGGTGAGATTATAAATACAAACGCAACTTATGTTCAAGGTTCGAGGGTTACATTGTTCCAGATGGATTTCAGTGAAATGATGAAGAACAAGGAGGGCTTTGAAGAGTTTAAGAAAAATGAACCGAAAAATATTGATGAAATGAAAAAGTATCTTGAAAAATTACCCGGAATAAAATTAGAAGTCGAAAAACCTGTTACAATTAATTTCAAATAATAAAATCAACAAAAAGGAAACCATATGAAAATAAAACTGATTATATCTGTTCTCTTTTTAAGCTGCGGATTAATCTATTCGCAAACAGAAGAAATAAAATTAGGTGCTGAAATTACACTCACTGAAAAAACAAACATTTCGGATATTCTTGCTGATCCTGATTCTTATCTGGATCAGACGGTATTAGTCGAAGGAGAAATTTTAGATGTGTGCCCGAAGATGGGCTGTTGGATGGAGCTAAAATCAGATGACGGAGAAGGAATGATTAAAGTCAAGGTTAAAGATGGCGATATTGTTTTTCCGGTTGACGCAGTTGGAGATTATGCTGTTGTTCAGGGAACGGTATATAAAATTGATTTAACACAAGATGAAGCTGTTGATTATTTCGAACACATTGCCGAAGAATCAGGCGAAGATTTTGATCCATCAATTATTACAGGTCCGATGACCATTTACCAGATTAAAGGATTAGGTGCCACAATCAACTAAATATTTTTTCAATTTCCATAATTGCCCGCTTAGGCGGGCTTTTTAATTTGCTCCCGTTCCAAGCAAAGCTTTATGAAATAATACCAAACTTTGATTTGAAATAACAATCTGTTGGCTCAAAGATATTGCAAAATAAAAACTGAAGGTCAATATTCTCGAATTCATTGTAAGTTGCTCAATTTGTAAATTTGCTCGACAGATATGATCGAAAATAAAATAGAAAAACAAGCTTTCACGTACCCATTTCTTTTCCGCATAATTTTCAGATATGGAAATATCATTGTAACGCCAGTATTAATTGTTTACTCGATACCGCTTTATTATTCTTTGGATGGAAAACCTATCATGGCTTTTCCGCTCCTCATCAACCTTGCGATAATTTATTTTCTGAACAGGCATTACTTCAACCTTTATAAAATTCTTCCTTATAAGATTGAAGCTGATAATGATAGGATTGTTTGTTCGAAATATTTTGCTTCAAACAGGGAAACAATAATTTACTACAATGATATTTCGTCACTCTCGGGGGGAATCTTTGAGGATAAAATATCAGGTTTGATGAAAGTTTGTGATGGTAAGAATAATGTATGCATCGGTTTTTATCAAAGACTGAATAATTCAAACAAGCTTGTTACTATTCTATTAAGTAAAGTTAATCGTAATCTTTATGATAATGTGCTTGAGAAAATAATAACTGGTAAGAAGAAAGTTAAAAAATGAAGATTGCAGTTTTATTGTCTGGTGGAGTTGATAGTTCGGTTGCACTTCGGTTACTAAAAGACGAAGGTCATCAACTAACAGCTTTTTATCTGAAGATATGGCTCCAGGATGAATTTTCTTTTCTAGGTGAATGTCCCTGGGAAGAAGATCTTAAATATGCGCGTGGTGTATGTGAACAGGCAGATGTTCCTCTCGAAGTAATTCCTTTACAAACTGAGTACTGGGATAATGTTGTTTCCTATACTATTTCTGAGATTAAAGAAGGCAGAACTCCGAATCCGGATATCTTTTGTAACAGCCTTATTAAGTTCGGTGAGTTTTATGATAAGATTGATGCTTCATTTGAAAAAGTTGCAAGCGGACATTATGCAAATGTTGAAATGGCATAATGGAAAATATCTTGCTGAAAACATCTCCGGATCCTATAAAAGACCAGACATATTTTCTTGCATATCTTACTCAGAAGCAGTTATCTCGAGCGTTGTTCCCGATTGGCAAATTTAAAAAATCTGAAATACGTAAGTATGCAGAGCAATATAATTTACCAACAATGGCAAGGCGAGACAGCCAGGGAATTTGTTTTCTTGGACAAATAAAATTTAAAGAGTTTATAAAGCATCATCTTGGTGAAATTGAAGGTGAAATTGTTGATATCGATTCAGGCAAAATTTTGGGAAAGCATCCCGGGTATTACTTCTTTACTATTGGGCAGAGATCAGGATTGAAACTTGGTGGCGGTCCCTGGTTTGTTGTGAAGAAGGATGTAAGGAAAAACATCATTTACATATCAAAAGAAGATCTGTCTGTACGGGAACGAAATGAATTTTCTGTTGGAAAGTTTAATTGGATTCTCGGTGAACCTCCCAAAAAGCAAAATTTGAAAGTAAAAATTAGGCACGGAGCGAATAAGTATGATTGTATGATTGCATGGATTGATGAGAATATTTTAAAAGTTAAGCTGAGTGATACTGATAATGGAATAGCTCCCGGCCAGTTTGCAATTTTTTACTATGATGATGTTTGTCTTGGTGGGGGAGTGATATTGGAAGATTCTGATTGAGCTGTCAACTTAATTTTGTATAAAGCTCCTAAATTCTTTTCCTTGATGTAATATTGAAATTGGACTCTTTGAAATACCTAAAAGCTTTTCACAATTGCTACAGATATAAGCAAATCTTAATCCTATAACGGAGTTCAGTTCACAAATCCAGGCTTCGCTCAATTCAAGCTTGCAATGCGGGCAATTTATCTTGATGCTTTCTTTTTGAAGTATTTTGGTCATCATAGTTTCATTATAGGTACTATTAAGACTCCTCATACACCCGAAAAGTTACTTTGATTTATTAATTAATAAATGCATCCAGGTAATATTTTTTACCATACAATATTCCCTTATTCTTCCTTAAAAATTCCAAAATTGCTTCTGAAGAAATTACTTTTGCGATTCCATATCTTATCGAAGAAAATCTTTGCACATATTCTTCACCTTCATATGGAACAATCGGGTTGTATTTCTCATTATTATTTAATTTTTTGGGGGCTAAAATATTCTCTTCTTCTTCAGGAACCCATTGAATCATTCCAACCATCTCAAAGTTTGGCACACCATCTCTGATTGCTAGCACGAGACTACCACTCATTCCATTATTTACCACTGCATCCACAAGGAATGAACCATAATCATCCCTGTTGGGATTACTTACAATTGCTTTGGTAACCATCTGGTAATTTATAGGGTACCCAAAGACATAAACAAATGTGCCCCAATCAAGTTCTTTAGCTTTTCCTGTAGGATATGTGAAAACAGGAAATCGTAAATCAGAAAGGATTTTATAGTCTTTTCCTATCAATGCAAGATCGCTTTTATTGTCTACGATTAACAGTTCAAATTCGCTTCCTTCCGGAAAACCTGCTACATATATGGACAGTCTTTCTCTAATGAAAATTGCCTGGATATTATCTGTGAAATTTCCCTCTGAGTTTGGAAAGTAGGAGATTACTGTATCGGGGAATTGAACAACGTGGGCACAAGTTAAAATGGCAACTTTACCATCATTATAATAAATTGTGGTGCCGGTGCCTGACGTAGATTGATCCGCATACCCTTCGGAAATAGCTAATTTCTTAAAATCAACAGTTTTAAGATTGTCCATTTTAAGGTTTGCGTCCTGGTTGAAGGTATAAGTTTTATAAAATATACTGCTGTGAATTCTTTGTACTGTCAGACTAATATTTCTTAATTCGTCGGAAGCTCCTTTATATGGAAATTCGCTGTCGTACTTCCCATCACGAAGGATCGGGTAAATTTCTTTATAACTAACTGTTGAACAAGTAGAAAATAAGAGGGAAATAAAAATAATGGTAGCTGCTAATTGATTAGCTTTTATCCTTTTCATCTTAATTGCCTCCTAATAAAGTATGTTTATATGGAAACTTCTTTTCTAAGTCAGCACACCATACATTTTTTATCATTCATTCTGAATATAAATCCGATTTGAGTAAACTATTCAAATCAAATTAATGACTTTAGTACTCTAATTACCTGCCTCGTGCTTCACTTTAAAGCCTTTTTTCATCCAGCCTTTTGCGAACAGTAGTCCAATCGGAGAAATAATTGCAATACAACCATAGATTAACCACATCGTTTCAGTATTCATATCTGCTGGTAATGCATCTGATGGGCAGTAATTCATTAAAAACCAACCAGAGTATAGGCTAGTAATCACTTTTGTTAGAAACCAGGGGAATTGTCCAATTCCCATATAAATACCAGTCATATTTTTTGGTGCAATTTCAGCAACCCACTGTAAAAACCTTGGCTGCCACATTGCTTCACCGATAGTCATCAGAGTTATATAAGCTAAAAGCGTATATAAATTTGGTCCAAGTGCTAAAATAAATGTTGGGGATGCCATCACAAATGTTCCGATGATCATCATATGTGTATGTATCTTTCTTGGAAGTTAGAGCAGTAACCATCGGTGCTAGAATGAAAATAAGGATAGGATTTAGGTTTACAAAAAATTCAAAATTATCCTCAATAAAGTTTGGTATCCCAAAATAAGTTTGTCCCTGAAATGCACGACTTGTGTATTGTGGAATTGTTAACCAGTTGTGTGCGAATAATGTTTGCACGAAAATTAAAATAAAAACGAAATAAAGAAATCTTAAATCCTTCAATGGAAAATTTTTAATATAATAGGCAAACTTTTCTTTCTTTGACAACCCAGCCATTTCATCTTTTTCTTCTTCTTTCTGATTACCATCAGCATCCTGGTTAGCATCGCTGAGTGCTTTTTTCATTGCTTTTTTTGTAATTATAAAGTAGACAAAACCTATTCCGACTACAGTCAGAGCAGCATAAACCCAAAATACACCGGGAATGCCAAAAGCTTTTCTGATAGGAGGAGATATTATTCCTGGTAAAAATCCACCAAGATTCATTAATGCATAAAGCATTGCATAACCCATCGCTGAAGTCTTTTCATTTGTAAGCTGTTTAACTCCGGCATAACATGCTGGTTGATATATTCCATAGCCCAGAATGATTCCAAAAATTCCGAGCATTGCGAAAATGTGTGCTGAATTCCATAGACCTGGAACGCCTATTTCAGGTGAAATCGTAAGGAATATTCTGCCTACTAGCATTAAGCTTAAAGAAATAAGTAAAGATTTTCTTAAACCAATCCAGTCTACTGTTGCACCCAAAAAAAGCATCGCTATAGTAATTCCTGCAGTAAGAATTCCAACCATTCTTCCCGCATCAATATCATTGAGTCCAATAAAATCATTAAAGAAAATTGCCAGCAATCCAACCACGCCAAAATAAGTCAAACCTTCCAAGACATATGATAGATTAACACCAAGAAGTGCACGGGATGTATGAGCCAGATCTACGAAGGGTTGGGTAAGCTCCATTACGATACCTTCGAAAAATGTGTCTTTATGTTCTAATGATTTTTCCTTTTTAGTTTTACTGATAATTATTAAATACGAAATTGGTGGTAGTATCACTGAAAATAGAAACCATGCAAGACCTGAGTAGCCTTTTATTATTGAAATTCGTGAAGTTCCAAGTACGAAAAAAATATATAAAATTATTGCAAGACCGATAAATACTATAAAAAGGTCACTCATAATTCCTCACGTGATTTATTTTGTAAATACAGAAATAGCTGTTTTGAATGATATAAAATAAAATACTTATTATTCTCTTCACTTATTAAGTGTATTAATTTTCTAAGTTTTGGATATTTCCGAGATACCTTGGAACAGTAAAAGAAAATCTGCTTCCTTTGCCTTCTTCACTTTCTACCCAAAGAACACCATTATTCTTTTCAATAAATTCTTTACATAAGATTAAACCAAGACCGGTTCCTTTTTCATTAGCTGTTCCATCTCTCCTGAATTGTTCGTCAATGCGAAATAAATTTTTTTGGTCTTCAGGGCTTATGCCAATTCCGGAATCTGTCACTGAAACCTCTGCATTATCACCGTTAATAATTCCCTTTATTATAATTTGGCCGCCCGGATTTGTGAACTTAATACTATTTGATACAAAATTCCTTACGATAGTATCTATCATATACTTATCTGCGTAAACCAGAATTTCCTGTTCCATATTGTTAACCAATTTCAGCTTTTTATAGTTAGCACCTTCTTCGTATAAATTCATAATCTCCTTACCTAATTCTGAAAGATTGATTACACTTTTGTTAATTGTCAGGCGCCCGGACTGGATCATTGACCATTCAAGTAAATTAAGTATTAAATTATAAACCTGCTTGGAAGCATTATAAACATTGGAGAATGAATTTCTAATTTCGAGTGGAGTCATTTCATCATAAGAATGAGTGATATATTCAGTCAATCCAAGAAGGGAATTAAACGGGCTTCGCAGATCGTGAGATATAATAGAGAAAAATTTGTCTTTCGCTGAATTTAGTAATTTTAATTCCTCTGTATATTTAATTAACTGCTCCTCAAATTTCTTTCTTTTAGTTATATCCTGAACCTGAGCGATAAAAAATAATGGTTTATCATCAGCATCTCTGATTAGCGATATTGTAGTAAGGGCCCAAATGACATCTCCTTTTTTATGAAGATATCTTTTTTCAACTGACTTGTTTTCTACTGAATTATTTGTCAACAACTCTTTAACCATTTCAAGAGATTTATCGAGATCACCGGGGTGAGTTATATCCCGGAAATTAGTTCCTATGATTTCTTCTCCCTTACATCCCAGCATCTCACAAAAAGTATTATTAACTTTTGTAAATTGTCCATCAGGTCCGAGTAAAGCCATACCAATGCCCGAGCTTTCAAAAATATTTCTGAATATCTCCTCACTCTTTTTAAGAGCTTGCTCATAATTTTTCCGGTCTGTGATATCAGTTGCTGAACCAATTAATCTTTTTGGTTTTCCATTTTCGGAAGGAATCAAGACACCACGGAGTAAAAGCCAACCAACTGATTTGTCTTTCCTGTATAAACGATGTTCAATTTCAAAACTTTCTGATTTGCCTTCTAAGCACTCCTGAATAGTATTTTCAACAAATTCTTTATCCTCTTCATAAATATATCTGAATTTATCAGAGTCAATATCCTCACGATCTTTTTCAGTATAATCAAATAGTGCCGGAATATCAGAATCGAGTATCAGTTTATTCTCATCTGCCCAGAGCTCCCATACTCTTGTTTTTGCAGCTTCAGTAGCAATTTGGAATCGGTGTCTTGTATTAATAAGCTCCTTATAAATTTTATTTTTATATAGAGCCATATCTATGACCCGGTTAAGTTCTTTTAAGTCGATTGGTTTTATAAGATAACCGAAAGGTTCAACAATTTTTGCACGCTGAAATGATTCATCGTCTGCTAAGGATGTGAGAAAGATTACCGGAGTTTGATAATTTTTACGGATATAATCAGCAGTTTCAATTCCATCCATTGAACCGATAAGCTTAATATCCATAAGTACAATGTCAGGATAATACTTACTAACTTTTTCAATTGCTTCTTCTCCAGTTTTAACAGAAGCCACAACCTTATAACCAGCTCCCGAAAGCTGTTTCTCAGCAAACTTTGCTACTATTTGTTCATCTTCAACTAGTAATATCTTTGTGTCGTTCATTTGTATGGTCTCAAAAGTATTTTATTGTGTATACAATTTAGTGATGAAAAAAATATTATTTCGAAAAAGATATAAAACTGTTTAATATTAACAAAAACGGCTATTCGTTTAACACTTTTTTCTTTCAGCGAGACCTTTTAATCCTTGCAGTCCACCAGTATGTATCGCAATTATTCGACTTTCTTTGTTAAAAAAATCTTTGGTGACAAGATCATAAATACCAAACAACATTTTGCCAGTGTATATCGGTTCTATGGGAATATTGGTACGAGCACTGAACTTATGAACAAAATCCAGTAATCGCTCATCAACCTTTGCATATCCTCCGAAGTGATAATCAAGATTTATATCCCAATTGTGAAAAACATTTACATTTGTACTCTGAATCAGTGTAGCAACATTCTCCTTCAGGAATGATGCTCCTTTTAAAACAGCAAACCCGAGGGCAAACTTTTTTCCGTTCAAACCTGAAATTAAACCAGCCAAAGTTCCACCGGTTCCGCAAGGGCAGCAGATGTAATCAAAATCTATTTCAATCTTATTGACAATATCGCTGCAGCCTTTAACAGCTAACTCATTCGTTCCGCCTTCCGGCAGTAAATAAAAATCCCCAAAATTATTTTTTAGTTGATTTATAATTTCAGCAGAGTTCTTTTTTCTATATGATGATCTGTCGAGGTAATAAATTTGCATCCCACTATCCCTTGCAAATGAAATTGTTGGGTTTAGTGGTAAATGTTCTTCTCCCCTTATAACACCAATAGTCTTGAAGTTGAAAATTTTTCCTGCAGCAGCCACGGCATAAATATGGTTTGAATAAGCACCTCCAAATGTTAACAGAGTATTCTTCCCTAGCTTTTGCGCTTCCTGAAGATTGTACTTAAGTTTATGCCATTTATTGCCTGAAATTAAAGGATGATTAAGGTCTTCTCTTTTAATGAATAAGGAAATTTTCCTTTCTTTCAAAAAAGGATCAATTACTTCCTCAAGTGGAGTGTTTTCGTTTATGTTTATTATCTTTTCCAGAATAAAATATGTCTGTTATTTAACCACTAAATTTATTTAATTATTTTTGTTATAAGAATATTTATTTAGAACAGTTAATGTGATATGAATAATAAAGAGTTTGCAGAGTTAAAAAAAGCGCTTTCCACTGAAACTGGACTTATGCTTTCTATAGATGAAATACGTTGAACAAATAAAAATATTTGAAAAAGGAATTCCTTTTTTAAAACTTATAAAGCCTTGCACAATTGGTGATGGAGTAAAAGTAATTCCTGAAGCTGATCAGGAAGAATACATTAATATTTTCTCATCGGCACTGGATGAGGGTCGGATGATTAAATTTGTCCCGGCATCAGGAGCTGCAACAAGAATGTTCAAAAAACAATTGTCAGTGCTGTCAAGGTTCGGAAGCGTTAAACTTGATAGAATAAAAGATTTAGCTGATAAAGGAGATGAGGATTGCAAAGCTGTTTTGGAATTTTATAATAATATTCATCGCTTTGCATTCTACAACGAATTAAAAAAGGTAGCGAAAAAAAATGGAAATGAAATTGCCAAACTTATCTCTGATGGGAATATATCCGAAATAATTCGTTTAGTTACTGACGTAGGCGGATTGAATTATGCAAACCTTCCGAAGGGTTGTATCTTATTTCATTCATATGCTGTTGGAGCCAGAACAGCGTTTGAAGAACATCTTATCGAAGCAATGAATTATTCTGCCGGGAAGGACAAAATTGTAAAAGTTCATTTTACAATATCCCCCGAGCATGAGGCTGAAATAATAAGGTTATTCAAATCCCTTTTTGAAAAATACAGCCACATAGGCTGGAAGTTTGATGTTCGTTTTTCATTTCAAAGTCCATCAACGGATACCATTTCAGTTAGTATGGATAATAAACCCTTCAGAGATGAGAATGGAAAAATAGTTTTCAGACCAGGTGGACACGGTGCTTTGCTCAAGAATCTGAATGATCTTAAAGCTGATATAATATCTATTAAGAATATTGACAATATCGTTCCCGATCATTTAAAAGATGAGACTTACAAATACAAAAAGTTCTCGGCGGTTATCTTATTTCACTACAGAAAAAAGTCTTTGAAATTCTCAGATTGCTTGAAAAGGAAAAAGTAGATGGCCACTTAATTACTTCAACCATAAATTTTATTAAAGATGAATTTGAAATTGACCTTGCTGATAAGCTGAAAGAAAAATCATTACAGGAAAAACATCAATACATATTTGACTTTCTCAATCGTCCGATCCGCTTATGCGGAATGGTAAAGAGGGAAGATCATCCTGGTGGCAGTCCTTTCTGGGTAAAAGGTGAAAATAATGAAATGACTAAACAAATTGTTGAAACCTCACAAGTGGATATTTCAGATTGCAATCAACGAAAAATTTTTAACGAAGGAACCCATTTTAATCCCGTCGATCTTGTCTGTGGTGTGAAGGATTTTAATGGAAACCATTTTAACCTTGAAAAATTTTCTAATCCTCAAACAGGATTGATAACTCAAAAATCCAAAGATGGCAAAGAATTGAAAGCTCTTGAACTTCCCGGTTTATGGAACGGTGGAATGTATTTCTGGTTAACAGTGTTTGTGGAAGTTCCTAAAATTACTTTTAACCCGGTAAAGGAAGTAAACGATTTATTAAAGCCAGAACACCAGCCGTTAAAAAAATAATGAAGTGGATCACCCCACGTGGCAGATGAGGTGATCGCACAAGGAGGGCGTTATCTAGTTTGCTAAACTCTTCGGTGGATTGTGAACAATTTTTCTTATTGTATCAAACTGCAAGTAAGGATATTCCTCCCGTATAGAATCAATTGCATCTCCGGTTCTAAGTTTTTGTGCACGCAGTGATTTGAATTTTTTCCTGATGATGTAATCCCTTACGGCTCTTTCATTTATTAATCCCCTCGATACAAGCAAATCATAAATCTCATCACTTATCAAATCTGATATGGGATTGGTGAGCTCTTTTCTTGTGATAGTTGTTTCCATTTGCGCACCCTTTATGTTTATTAAATTATTCAAACACAAAATAAGAATTTAAGATTCAGTAAAATGAGTGTTCTTAATCTCTGGGTTTAAACTAGCAGAATAGCTTCAGAAATCAATTACATGTTTATGTAATTAATTTACTTTTTAGTGAGGAGATGGATTCGGCACTACATATCTATGTAGGTGTTTAGCTTAAATAATTTTCTTGCGGATAGCTTTTGCAACGGCTTCAGACTGAGTGTGAACGTGAAGTTTTTTGTAAATGTTTTTTATATGATGACGAACCGTATCAACACTTATAAAGAGTTGATTGGCTATTTGCTGGTAATTATTCCCGCCAGCAAGAAGAGTAATTACTTCCTTTTCTCTTGCGCTTAATTCAAACTCCTGCTTGTCCTCTTTGAGATCTTTTGATTCTTTAAATGCAGTAATTACCTGTCTTGCAATCTGGCTGCTCATTGGTGAACCTCCTTCATAAACTTCTTTTATTGCATCAAGCAGTTTGGATGGGGGAGTTTTTTTTACTAAATAACCGCAGGCACCAGCACAGAGAGCATCAAAAACTTTTTCGCTGTCCTCATAAATTGTGAGCATAAGAACATCAGTATCCGGTTTTATTTTTTTAGCCTCTTTTACTCCTTCAATTCCGTTCATTCCAGGTAAGGCAATATCCATCAGAACAACATTTACATCAAGTGATGAAAGTTTTGCCAGAAAACTTTCGCAATCTCTGAACAAGCCCACACTCTTATATCCGGTTGTCCCGTTAATAAGAGCTGCTAATCCTTCTCTTATTGTATCATTATCTTCGACTATTGCTACGTTAATCATTTTACATTAAGCAAAATTATTTGAATATTGATTTTAACCTGTTTAATCCCCCGAGCTTTCCCGCAAAAATTACTGTGGTACCTTTTCCACTTTCTGTTTTCCAGCTCAGGTTTCCTTTTATTTTATTTGCCCGGTTTTCCATGTTCCGGATTCCGTTACCAAACTTAACTTTATTTAAATCAAATCCTGCTCCGTCATCTATAAGAATAATTTCAATTATATCATTTTTATAAAAAGCTTCAAGAACTAATTTTTTGCATCCGCTGTGTTTTATGGCGTTATTAATTGCCTCTTTAAACAGGAGTAAAAGATTCTGCTTGTATTCCATTGGGAGTTTTATATCCTCACCTTTCTCAATGTTATTGACCTGGAACGAAATTCCAATCGAACTGAAGAATTCATTATATGAATCTTTCAGCTTGACGATCAGATCGTGCAAAGAATCTCTTTGCGGATTTACAACCCAAACAATATCACTCATTGAATCAACCAACTGTCGCGCTGTTTCACTTATTTTTTGCAGATCCTTTTTTACGATCGTACTTGAATGACCTTCGCTTCTTTCGGCAACTTCACTAAGTATTGAAATTTCAGTTAAGCCTGCACCTATATTATCATGTAGATCCGAAGCAATTTTTAACTTTAACTTTTCAATATCAAGTTGACTTTTTACCCTGATGGTTCCAAAGTAATAAATGAAGAAAGCAACTATTATTATAACTAGCGTACTAAACCACCAGGTCTGCCAGAACGGTGGACTGATAATTATTTTTATTAAAGCCGGGGTTTCATTCCATATTCCATCTTCGTTAGATCCTTTTACTAAAAATGTAAATTCACCGGACGGGAGATTCGTGTACGTTGCTGTTCTTCTGGAACCATCTGTGGATATCCAGGATTCCTGAAAACCTTCGAGGATATAGCTGTATTTGTTTTGCTTCGGAATAGAAAAGTCGAGAGCAGAGAATTCTATCGAAATAAAATTCTGATCGTGTGATAATATTAACTCATTCGGCTCACCTTTGATTCTAACGTCCATCACTTTTATGTTGCTTATTACAATAGCAGGCAAATATTGGTTTATAGTAATACTATCGGGATGAAAGTAGTTGAATCCATTTATGCCACCGAAATACATCATACCATCTGAATCTTCAAAGTACGCTCCACCGCTGAACTCGAGGCTTTGCACTCCATCTTCAATTCCAAATTGTGTGAATCTCTCAGTGGCAGTATTAAAAAGAAATATTCCGTCATCAGTGCTAAGCCACAAATTAGATTTTTTATCCTCTAAGATGCCATACACAACAGCACTACTTAGTCCTTGAGCCAACGAAAAATTTTGAAGTGAATTTGTTGAGGTGTTGAATTTAGTTAAACCTCCGCCCGAGGTTCCTATCCACAACGTATTGTCTTTCGATTCTGAAAGAGACAAAATTTTATCACTTAAAGCTTACCTGAGAATTTTGATGGTTGGAAAAAACAACAAACTTTCCAGTTTTTTCATCAAACCTGTTGAGACCACCGCCATAAGTTCCGACCCAAAAATTATTCTTGTCTTTTAATATTGTATAAACCCGATCATCCGATAACGAAGCCGGATCAGATGGATCATGCCTGTAAGTTTTGAATTCAGGAACTCCGGAAGAATTATCATTAAATGTAAGTTTATTTAATCCACCTCCAAAAGTTGCAACCCAAATTGTGTTCTTCGATTCTACATAAATATCGAGCACCTGATTAGCAGAAAGAGAATTGCTATTTCCCGGATCATTTTTAAATAAGTCTATTTTACCTTTGCTTCGGTTAATTCTATTCAGCCCTCCACTGTAAGTTCCAACCCAGATATTACCAAATTTATCTTCAGTTATTGCTCTGATATGGTTATCACTAATTCCATAAATTTTGTCGTCTGATTTTTTATAAATCTGCCGTTGTTTTGTTTTGAAGTTTAGAACATTTAATCCTCCCCGGTATGTTCCCACCCAAAGATTTCCTTTACTGTCCTTGAACAAAGACCAAACTACATCATCATTTAACTTCAAGTTACCAGTAGATTTGCTGTTGATAATATCAAACTTTAATTTGATTTTTTGAATTTTCGTAACGCCTTCTCCCAGGTGAGAACCTGCCCATAAAATGCCAGACCTGTCAACAAATAATGATAGTATTTCGACATCAGGAAATGCATTTTGTGGGGATGAAATTTTGCTAAAATTTATAAAGCTATCATCGTTGATATTGAACCTGTCAATTCCACCACCAAATGTTCCGATCCACAGATATCCATCATAATTTTGCTGAATAGCCATCACTGTGTTATTCGAAAGGCTGCTATTATTTTGGTTATAATTTATAAACTTTGCTTCGCCGGGCGGGAGTTTCTTGTTAATTGAATCAAGCTTATTCAGACCACCGTAAAAGGTACCGATCCAGATATTCTGCTCCTTATCTTCAAAAAGTGAAATAGTTTTGTCATCACTAATAGAGTATTTATAATTTTTATTCGATGTATATCGCAAAAAGTTGGCTGGTTGTGAATTACTCTGATTGTTATTACCAGAATTGTCCGGAAGTAATTTGTTTAGACCACTGCCAAACGTAGCAACCCATAGCTGCCCATTTGTGTCTAATAAAATATCAAGTACTCTGTTTGAACTTAAGCTTATTGGATTATTCACATCGTAATAAATGTGTTTGCCATTTTCTTTTTTTCGGTCGAATTTAATTATACCATTTCCCCATGTTCCAATCCATAAAAAGCCTTCGTTGTCTTCAGTAATTGATGTAATTGTATTTATCTGATTTCGTGAAAAAGCAAGAGGGTACTCGTAAAAATTTGTATCAGGGTTTTTCATCGTCGGGAAGAAATCATTCACAAAGTATCTTTTAAAAACTTCGGTTTTTCTATCGAAACGATTAAAATATCCGTTTACAGTTCCAACCCAGATAAATCCTTCGCTATCTTCGTAAAGTGCTGAAATAAAATTATCAGAGATTGAAGTGATATCAGAAGGGTCATTTACGTAAACTCTGAACTCATATCCATCATAGCGGTTAAGTCCATCGATTGTTCCAAGCCAGAGATATCCCTCCTGATCTTGCAACATCGCAAAAATAGTGCTTTGTGAAAGCCCGTCTGCATCAGTAAATTGTTTGAAGATATATTCTTCAGTCTGAGGGAATGAAGTGATGGAAAGAAAAAATATCAGTATTACTTTTAATATATTCATAGAATTTGAATAGGCATCGTCCATATTTCTCTAAGGCGAAATATAGTAAATTGAATGGTTATTTTAATTATTATTAGATTAACCACCAGGTGAGAAAAAACTAAAATGACAAGTATTTGATTAATTATGAAAAAGAATTTATCAATTGATACAGTAAAGAGGATTTACTCGCTGAAATCGCATACTATAGTTTCACTTCCGATAGTGATACTTATGCCTCACAGCAGATGTAATTGCCGATGTGTTATGTGTGATATCTGGAAAGGAAATAATAATGTTAAGCAACTGGAAGAAAATGATGTTGAAAAATTATTAGATTCGATTGCACAAGCTGAATACTAAATTGTTGTTATGTCAGGCGGTGAAGCATCTGATGCATCCTAACTTTTTCAGGCTATGTGAAATTATTAAAGCCCGGAATATCAAAATTACACTTTTGTCAACCGGGTTACTTCTGAAAAAGTATGCAACAGAAATTATTTCAAAGACAGATGAAGTGATTGTCTCATTAGATGGTTCCCAGAGAAGTTCACGATAAAATAAGAAATATTCCCAATGCATTTGATAAGCTTAAAGAAGGAGTTCAGGAATTAAAAAGATTAAATCGGAAGTTCAGGGTGACAGCACGCTGTGTAATACAAAAAGAAAATTTCAAAGATTTTCCGAACGTAGTTGATGCCGCAAGAGATATAGGACTTGACCAGATTAGTTTTTTGGCTGCTGATGTTACAACCGATGCGTTCAACCGACCGGAGTTATGGGATAATCAAAAAGTGGGAGAGGTTAAATTATCCAGTGAAGAGTTAATTAAATTTAAAGATGTAATTGAATCGCTGATTAATAGTCATTCAAATGATTTCAGAACAAATTTTATTGCAGAATCACCTGATAAAATAAGAAGATTTTATCACTACTATGCTGCTTATTATGGAGAAAGTAAATTCCCGGAGATGAGTTGTAATGCACCCTGGGTTTCTGCTGTGATAGAAGCAGATGGGAGTGTGCGTCCTTGTTTCTTTCATCAGGTAATTGGTGATATCAGGGAAAATTCTTTAGCTGAAATTATCAATTCAGAAAAATCTATTTCATTTAGAAAAAATCTTGATGTTGCTACTAATTCAATCTGTGAGAAATGTGTCTGCTCATTAAATCTTTCACCGTTTGCCCGGCTATAAAAACTATTAGCTCCGTTGTGGTTTACTTTAGCTAGTTCTCGGTGATGTTAGTGTTTTGTGCTTTTGATGTTGTAGATGTAATGATTTTCTCCCCAGGTTTTTTTATGAAGTACTTCCTTCATCGTAAAATTATATTCTTGAGCAATAGATTTAATCATAACCAAATCAGCCTCATCTGAAAGAACCATAATTACATTTGTGTTCTCATAAATATTGTTCTTAAGCTGGTCAAACAGTTTCCGGAAATACTGAAAATCATTTCCTCCAAACCAGGCAAATTCTTTTTCACTCGAAGGAGTTTTTTTATAATAAGGAGGGTTAATTATTATATAATCATACCTTCGGTGTGGTATATCATCAAATAGATCTGAATGAACAACTTCAACATTCGCATTCGTCATCTTTACGTTTTTCTCAATGTTGTAAACTGCCGTTAGACTTATGTCGGTTGCAGTAACATATCCTCCTTTATTTGCTGCAACAATTGAAATTAATCCTGTGCCTGCGCCCAGTTCAAGAACGTATTTCTTATGCAGTTCAATATTCTCAATATAGTTGAGTAAAAGTTTTGTGCTGAAGAAAAAACCCGGATGGAAAACTCCCGGAAATACTACGACCGTAGTGCCTTTGTAACTATAACTTCTTTCTTTTGATAAAAACTTTTCTGATGCCGGATACAGAATTCTGAAGGCAAGACTTTTTAATAAACTTTTTCTTTTTTTGTTAGTCATTCCGTGTAAAATCCTTCCACTTCTGGTCTTCGATATTTTAGCCAGAATTTTTGAAGTGCTTTAAGTTCGTACGGAAAATTATAAAAGTCAGTTTTGTATCTAAATGAAGAAAGAAACTTCATCGTCTTTTTTTGAAAGGAAGTTAGCTTGAAATCTGAAACAGTAGGGTATCGAGCATTTATAACAGTTTCGAAATCTAAAATCTTGCTGACCATATCTGCGGTAAGCCAGGGTGTTAATGGATTTTTTCGTAAATCAAAATTTGACCACTGCGGATTTAGCCAGTCCTCAAGTTTCTCAGGAAATCTGAATCCGGTTTTGACTACCTCGTTATATAGCTCCGATCCTTCTGTGGGAACAGGACTGTAAACGTAAATGATAATTTCTGTATCGGGATTAATTTCTTTTATCTGTTTTATGAATTGAATATCCTCATCGATCTGCAGGGTAACTTTTTCAGGTGTCTCTGCCGGAAGGCCGAGCACAAAAGAATATTCAGGTATAATATCAAACTTCTTCATTCTGGCAGCAAACTTTTTTATCTGTTCGCCAGTCTGTGTCCCGCCTTTATCCATCTGCTTTAATATTGCATCGTTTCCAGTTTCAGCACCGAAGAAGATCATTCTGCAGCCGGCTTCTCTCATCAAAGCAAGAGATTCATCGCTGTATTTGTGAATTGTATCAATTCTTCCTTCGCCCCACCAAATCATATTTTCATTCTTTATCAATTGAGAAAATTCAACTGTTCTTTTTTCCGAAACAAAAAAGTTGTTATCATGAAACTCAACAGCATTTGCACCGAACTTATCTTTCAGATATTTGATGTCTTTATAAATGAACGGTGCGGATTTTCCTTTCCACCTTGCTTCATATATCGGAACGACTGCACAGAAGGAACAGGTAAACGGACAGCCAACACTTGAATGATAAGCTGCAGTTTTTGTTCCAAGAAAAGTTTTTCCGAGATAGTTTTTGATCGGATAGAATTTGTTTAATTTTTCATAAGGAAGAGGAGGAAGCGTGTCCTGATCAAATAGATCTGCTTTGGGAGTTCTTATAAACTCACCATTTCTTTTGAAGATCAAATTTTTTATTAAAGAAGGATCAGTATTACTTTCAAGTGAATCAATTAGCTGTGGAAAAGCTTCATCACCTGGACCGTTAATCACATAATCAACATAACCAGAATTAAGAACAACTTTATATTGATTAGCAGGGAAGTAACCTCCCCAAATATTTATCACGTCAGGAAATTGTTCTCTTATTTTTTTTGTAAACGGAATAGCCTGCTTTGGTTGTAAACCGGGCATTACTGTGCAGCCAAAATATTTGAATTCACCTGAGGAGAGATAACCTCTGATATTTCTTCCAGGGATCAGTTTCCATATTTCCATCAACAAAAACGTATTCGTATTTTCCTTCAATAGATGCACCAACCTGCAATATCGAATTTGGAATTCTGTGCTTTGAGTTTGCGCTTCTTGGATTGAAAATTAAAACTTTGTTCATTTTTAGTTATTCATCAGGGCAGGAATTGTTGAGTAAATGTTTATTCATATTTAATTTGTATTCTGAAGATTGTTTATGTTTCTTAG
Organism: uncultured Ignavibacteriaceae bacterium; assembly: GCA_963739915.1. Classification (GTDB taxonomy): domain Bacteria; phylum Bacteroidota; class Ignavibacteria; order Ignavibacteriales; family Ignavibacteriaceae; genus IGN2. The sequence goes on along the minus strand of CAVUCF010000035.1, from coordinate 23,222 downwards.
AAAATAAAAATTATTTAGTTTCACCAAAATTAAGTTACTCAATGAAAGTTACATTTGTAAATTATTATTATGACAAGGATGTACCAATTGATAATTATTTAGATAAATATCCAACAATTTATGGGTGGTGCAAAGCATTAGTCGATTTAGGGCTGCAAGTAAGTGTTTATCACCGTTTCAATAAGAATTATTTCTTTAAACAGGATGGCGTAGATTATTTTCTGGTGAAGGATAATCTTAGGTACGATTTGAAATGGTATCAAAATCCCTTCTGCTTTTCATAAAAAAGTTTGATCGAAGCTAAGCACGATATTATTCACGTAAATAGTTTTAATTATGCTTACCAGGCATCATCTGCTAAAAAAGCAATTACCTCAATCTAAAACTTGTGATCCAGCATCATGCGGAGAAGCCTGGACACAGAGTAAAACGCTTTCTTCTTCGGAATTTTTCCTCTTCAGCAGATGGGTTTATCTTTTCTTCAAGTGAATTATATAATGTATGGTTGAAAACAAAAACGCTTCCAGCCAGTAAAAAATTTGCTGAAATAATGGAGGGGTCTTCGAACTTTACTTTTATAGATCGCAATGAGATGAGAATGAAAACAAACTTGTCTGGCAAACCAGTAATTTTATGGGTTGGAAGATTGGATGAAAACAAAGATCCTCTTACAGTTCTTTCAGGCTTCTTAAAACTTTTAAATGATTTTCCGGAAGCAAAGCTATATTTGATATTATTCTGAAGATAAGCTAAAGCAACAGGTTGTATCATTTATTAAACAAAATGAGCTTTTAAAAATTCAGTTAAGGTTGCTCGGATTTATTAATCATCAGGATATTTGCGACTATTACAACAGTGCAGATTATTTTGTGCTCGGCAGCCACTATGAAGGTTCTGGTTTTAGTCTGGTTGAGGCAATGTCTTGCGGTGTTATTCCGATAGTTACTGATATTCCAGCTTTCAGAATGATAACAAACGGGGGAAAGATTGGTGGTTTATGGAAATGCGGTGATGCGGATTCATTTTATAATATCGCAAAAAAAATTATTCAGAAACCTATAAAAGTTGAATCAAAGAAGGCGCTGGATTTTTTCTCAGATAACCTGAGCTATACAGCAATCGGCAAGAAGGCTAAAGCATTTTATGAAAGTATGATGAGACATCAATAAGAGAAGTTTGTTGGTTTCAAACTAAAATGGTTTTGGAATTTTGATATCATCCAATGCCGTATATCGAAGCATAACGTTCAACAGTCTCTTTTAATGGGAAGAGATTCACGGGATTGTAATCCAACGATTTATTAAGCAGGTTTTTAGTCATCTGAATAAACTCCAATTCATCTTTAGCGATGAACCATTTTGGATGATTTTGTGCATAACCAACATTGAAAGAAACAATATTCATTCCGTTTACAAGAGCCTCTGCAAAAACAAAACCCGAACCTTCAAATTGCGATGGATGAATAAATATTTTACTTCTTTGCATCAGCTTAAAAATTTCTTTTCGGCTTAACAATCCTGTAAACTCAATATTCTCCCCGACTCCTTTTTCATTTGCTAAATTCATCAAAGTTGAGAGTTCAGGACCAGTGCCAACCAATTTACATTTTAAGTTGGGATAGGTAATCTTTAGTTCAGCAATGAGCCTTATAGACAGAGAATAATTTTTGAGGGGAATAAGAGAGCCAACAGCTAAAAGATCAATGTCACGCTCACTGTTTTTGAAATTTTGGTCATCAATTCCCCAGTGAATTATCTCGTCAACATTTCTGCTTGTCAGCTTTGAAAACATTTCCGCCTGATTTTTTGAAAGAGCGATGAACTTTGTTTTATTACTTTTTAACCATCTCAGATATCTGTTTGAAATTTTAACATCCTGACCCATTAGAGTACAAATATGTTCACAATTAAATTTTTTGGATAAAATATTTCCAATCATTGCACACTCACCAAGCCAGAGAGAATGAATAACATCAATTGGATGAGAATTGTTAATCCTAACTGCATTAAAATATGATTTTAACCATACTAATGGTTTTTTTATTTTCAGAATTTTCTCCTTTGAGCGACAATACGTTTCAATCCCATTCCATACATATTCTGGCTGATCGATAAGGATATTGAAAAGCAATCACTGAAATTTTTGCCGAAGGATATGTCTGACTTAAATTTGACTAAAAATTCCTGAAGTGGAGGAATACAGTTAAAATCATTTTCATCTTTTGGAAAACCCGGAGTTAAGATCAAGATGTGAGCTTTGTTTTTTGTCATCTCTATTTGGATATTTTTATCCAGGGAAAAGGGGAATCTTTGACTATTAACTGTCTGAGCTTTTTTATAACCGATAGAGGATTGTATAGTAGTTTATATTTGAATCCGCGAAATTCATTCCAATTATGATGATAATAGTTATTCGACATTTCAGGAAAACCCAATGATAAATAATAATCCCTTGTTCTTTGCTTTGCTTGGATGGCTTCATTCACGGTATATATAGGTGAATCTATAATATGAATTTCACCATTTTCCTTTATGAGGTTCAGTAGTTTTCCCAGAAGTATTTTGAGATCAGGAAAGTACTGCACAGCGGCATTAATTATTATAATATCAAAAAAAGCCGATGGAATATCAGCTTTGAATATATCTGCATAAATAAATTTTATCTTTTCCAGAATTATAAACTTTTCTGCCTTGCTTTAATTCGCCTTGGTTAACATCAACACAATAGAAATAGTGGCGGAATGATTTAGAAAGCTGACCACAAAACCATCCATTTCCACATCCAAGATCAAGAAGTTTAAATTGTCTTTTTTTTGTCTCAAATATTCTTTGAATCGAAGATATGATTTAGCTCTAAGATTCCATTCTTTTTTATGAGGATTGGTTTTAGATGCAAAAGGAAGTTTTATTAATTCTTCATCTGAATATATTCTTTTTTCTTTCTCTCTTACCTTCAAATAAACCGATTCAAACTCATCGTTAATTTCTGAGAGAATATAGACAGCATCTTGAAAAGATTCGCGATTTAATTTGAATTCATCCATTTTGATTTTCGTATCCACAGCATACCAGCTTTGGCTGCATAGGATTTCAACTTGAACTTTAGAACTTCAGGATCGAAGGATCCATTATTTTTGTTTTGATGAAATTTGACTTCGTTTACAACGCGACGAACCGCATAGTTATAGTATTTTCTTGGATAAGTCCTTTTAAAATCCCTTTCCCGGTCAGTTTGCTTTTCCCAACTGAAAACGTTCACCTGATTAGTTTCGATTTCCTGGAAAAATTCTGTCCCCTTAATCGGATATGCAACTGTTATTGTAAAATGATCGGGATCAGATTTCTTAAGATGATTAATTGTTTCTTCGATATCTTTTTCCGTTTCGCCGGGATATCCAAGCATAATAAATGTCCCTGCTTCGATACCATTCTTCTTTGAAAGCTGGATCATCTCACGTACCTGTTCAACTTTAACTCTCCTGTCCATTGCATCAATTATTCTTTGTGAACCGCTTTCTGCGCCAATCCAAACTCTGAAACATCCGGTCTCTTTCATTGTCTTTAATCACTTCCTCGTTCAATCTGTCAGCGCGGGTTATGCACTCATATTTTATTTTGAGATTTTTCCTCTTCATTTCTTCACTAAAACCTGATAGCCATTTATGACTGATTGTAAACACATCATCTACAAACCATATTGTATCGGGATTATATTCATCTTTAATCTGAATTAGTTCTTCTACAACTTTATGAGGTGAACGTCTGCGGTAAGTTAGACCATAAACAGCACGGCTGCACCAGCGGCAAGTGTATGGGCAGCCTCGCATTGTGCTGACAGAAATTGCATCGAGGTTATGATGCTTTTTCCAGGCTTCCTGATATTTACTAATGTCGATTCCGGATCGATTTGCAATTGGCAAAGTATCAATATCAGAAATTAAACTTCTTTCTGCATTAAAAATTATTTTTCCATTATCATCTTTATAATCCAATACCTTTGATACTTTTTAAATCATATCCATCATTTATTTCGATTCTATCGTTGTAATTAGTTCCAGCAGTGGTATCTTCACCCTCACCGATAACCACAAAATCTGCACCATGCTCGAGTAAGTCATGTTGCGTTGTATCTTACTTCCGGACCACCAAGAATAATTTTCGCATTCTTAATTGAGTTGGTGGACTTGATGTATTTTATAATATCAAGAACATTAATCTTTGTCATCAGGTTAACATAAATAGCTATATAGTCTGGTTTCTCATTAACTAAATATTTTTTTAATTCATCCTTTGAGGAGAAGGTTGTATCAAAAATTTTATTATCAATTCCATGCTCTTTCAGATAAGCTGATATGTAAAGAATTCCAAGCGGGGCGTAAGGCTTCATTATCCTTTGTTCAGTGGGATCTTCATTAAGAAAGTATCCGTGTGTAAGAAGCACTTTCATTCTTTTACCTGAAGATCAATTAAATAATGGTCCGAAAAACCGGAAAGAAAACTAAACTCCTTAACTGCCTGTTCTAATTTTCCCAAGGTATTAATCATCTTTTGCCTAGAGGAAAAAAAGTTATCCAGATAGGAAGGAGGGATAATAAATCCTATTGGCTTGATTGATAAAACTTCAAAATCTTGTTTAAATAATTTTTTAATTCTCGCGGGTGAAAAGTAAAATGTTTTAATTTCAGCACCATTGAATTTTGCAATTGTTCCTTCATTTGAAAGTCTTCTGAATGCCTTTCTGAAATTTAATTTCAGAATAAAATATATCGTTTCCCACAAACAAAATGCAGGCATGACAACCATTATAAGCTGACCGTCAGGTTTGAGAAGTTTTTTAACTTCAGAGGGCAGCTTTTCCATTTCCTTCAAATGAAATACAATTCATCCCGCCAAAGTTCGAAAAAACCAAATCAAACTTTTCTTTGATTCTCGGCACTATCAATTTTTCGAATATCAATCTGCATTGTTTGAACACGGGAGAGCAGATTGGCTTCATGTATTTTTTCCTGAGTAATCCCAAGCATTTTTTCTGATATATCTGTAGCTAAAACTTTGTGTCCTTTCTTTGCAAACCATAAAGCATCTTCGCCAGTTCCGCAATTCAATTCAAGAATGTTTAATTTATCACTTGATGATAAAGAACTTTCAAGGTAACTCCACACAACATCCCTCTGTGCAATTCCGATAACACTATGGGTAAAAGATGCATCGTATGATTGCGCAACTGTATCGAAGGCTTGCTGCATCAGGTGATTTTTTCTAATCTTTTTAATTGGAAAGCATCAAGAAGAGCCATCGGGGAATAATACGCTAAAGCAGCAGCAGAACGAAGCTTTGTCCTGTTAATGTTAGCAGGATTCAAAAAAAGATTTTTAAGATTGGAAAAACTCTGTTTACGTCTATATACTTTGTGAACATATCGGTGAAGTTTTTTATAATACGAGGGGGAAAAAGTTCCTTTATACATGAGAGCAAGTTCATCTGAATCTGTCCAGTTAGTTTTCTCTTTCAACTGTTCTTTAACTATATCGTAAAACTTTGTGCCCGGCAGAGGATAAGAAACTGAAATTCCAATTTCCTCAGGCATTAGATCAAGTAACATATTGATCGTTTTTTCAATATCTGCTTTTTCTTCACCAAGATAACCAAATTGAAGGAAGAAGGCAGGTCTAATTCCATTCTTCTTTAACAGTCTTGTTGCTTCATAGATTTGCTCAATAGTTGTTCCTTTATCCATTGCATCCAGAATTTTTTGTGAACCAGATTCTGCACCAACCCAGACAGTTTCAGCACCAGATTCGGCGAGTGCCGCAATTGTATCTTCTTGTAATAGTAAATCAACTCTTGATTGGATTTTATATTTGAATTTCAGCTCTTTTGATTTTACAATATCTCTGAACTCCTGAACCCAGCCGGGTTTCAAACCAAAAATATCATCGCACATCCAGAAATTTTTTACTTCAAAATTTTTCATTAGGGATTCAATTTCCTCAGCCACTTTTTGTGGAGAGCGGGAATTATACCTGTTTCCATAAATCGGTTTTGCACACCAATTACATTTAAAAGGACAGCCTCGCGTTGTGGCAATATTCAGTGAGAAGTAGCCGTGACTTTCCATCCAGATTTTTTTGTAGGATGAAATATCTACCAGATCCCAGGCAGGCATTGGAAACGAATCAAGTTCTTTAATTATCTGTCGAGGGGTAGTTTTAATTACTTCTGTTTTTTCTTTGAATGCCAGACCATCAATTTTTCTAAAATCATTCTCACCTTTTTCAATCACATTAATTAATTCTTTCAACGTAGTTTCGCCTTCGCCAATGATAACAAAATCAACTCCGTGAGCTAAATATTTTTCGTAATGGTCTGCGGCATCTGAACTGGAAGCTATAATGGTGATTCCTTTTTGCTTTGCTAATTCTGCCATCCTGAAAGCAGCTTCGCGCATATTTGTCAGGCACATTTTAGTCAGATAATTAAATCCATCATCATAAATAACCAGGTAATCAGGCTTTTCTTTTGCAATGACAGGAATTATTTTTTCTGGCGAGTCAATCAAAGCGGTATCAAACAGTGAAACCTGGTAACCGGCTTCACGCATTACAGCAGCAGCGTAAATTGTTCCAAGCGGAGGATAAGGTTGTTTAGTATTCCATTGCTTTGGATCAAACCTGTAGAAATATGAATGTGTGAAGAGAATATTTTTCATACCGATTAGAGAGAAATCTTTAGCTGTTCTTGCAGTGATTGTATTTTATTGTCAAACTCCTGAAGCACTTTTCTCTGAAAAAATTTTGGATGATGCTTCGATTCCTTTTTGGATGATTTGAATGCAAGCTTGAATTCTTCTTTGTCATAATCCTTATATTTCGTTTTATTAAACCTGTCGAACAAAGCCATAGCAAAGTCATCGAATTTATCACCCAGCCTGTTTCCCAGAATTTTTTCCAATAAAGATTTTACAATCCCGTTTTTTCTATCTAATACTTCATTGGTCTTTCTCATTGGAAAATTTGGATAAAATTGTCTTACCCATAAATTCTTATTGTAGAACTCCTCATAGATATTAACTCCAAATGTGGGAAGCAGTGTAACAATCTCTGTTGCTGTAAAAATATTTTTCTCCTCTATTTCCAGGTTTTCTGAGTCGATAAAATAATTTATACAAAATATCTTTTTCGAGTTGAATAAAAATATTTTCTTGAAAACCATAAGCATCAATCTTGAAAACCAAACCCTGTTCGGGTGAGTTATTACGAAATAATCTATGTCTGAATCTTCTTCCATAAAACCTTTGGAGATAGAACCTGAAAGTAAAATACCACGTATAAATGGAAACCTTGAAATAAATCCAGATACACGTCGGGCAGTTTTCAATCTTTTTACTGCAAGCTCATTTCCTGCTTCTCTTCTTTTGATATATGAATCATCATTATTAAGTAAATAAAATTTTCCTTTAAACTGTATAAGCTGATTTGAGTATAAATTTTCCAGTTCGGTTTTTACCTCTTCAGGAGTGGTATGGTTTTCGTCGAGATTGTAGTAAATTTCGTCAGCCGTTAAAGGATATGAAAATATATCATAATAAGCGAGAGTGCGTATTATGCTTCTCTTTAAAGGATTTAATGTAAGGTTGTTGTTCAAAATATTTCTTGAATTTTTGTTTCTTAAAGAGGTATTACTAATTCGGTTATTAAGTTAAGAAAATTATACTATAGTTCTCAAGTGTTCTTGACTGACTTAATAGTTAATTGTAGCCTGCATTTTCTATATTTATTTTAAGATAAATTAACTTTTTATGAAGAAAAAAGATACACAAGGCGGCCTAAGCTTACTGTTCGGGATAACATTCATCTCCCCCGTTACTTATTCAGTTTTGGCTTATGAAATGGATGTTGTTCAAAGAGTGTTTTTCTTTACAATTTCTCTGCTCTTATTTATTGTTTTTATTGGGAAGATTAAAGTTGAAAAAAATATTCAGTTGAATAAACTTCTTTTCTTGCTGATGGTCTTTTTTCCATTTACCTTTTTAACTTGTTTCATCAACGGCTCATCTTCCTTGCTGATTCTTAAATTAAGCGATTTGACTATACCGCTGTCAATTCTTCTTCAGTCTGCAATTCTGTTCATTATTCTGGGTGAGGAAAAATTCTTGAAAGTTGTTTCTTATGCTGTGGTCATCGTTGCAACACTATTCAGCATTGTTGGTGTGCTCGAAGTTTTCCAAATTAAAACTTTAACTCTTCCTTCAGTCATTCCTCCGGGATCAATGCTTGGACACAGAAGTTTCGCTGCTGAATATCTACTTCCTTCACTTCCATTCATTTTAATCTTGAATGAATATATATCTAAAGAAAAAAAAGTTTACTTATTGGCAGCGGCTGTGATTAATATTTCGTTTTTGCTCTTTACCCGAAATCGTTCAGGAATAATAATTTTAACTGTTGTGGCAATTCTTTATATCATTTTTATTCTCCTGAAGAAAGAAAAGGGAAATAAGCTAAAATCATTAAACCCAATTCTTGTGGTATTGTTAATTTCATTTTTGATTTCATTTATTCCAGTGAAAGGAACTGAACGACCTGATCTTCAAACCACTGCCAGCACTTTTTTTGATTCTGAATTTAAAAGCAATATGCTCAGATTGAGTTTCTGGAACGCATCGATTCAAATGATTAAAGAGAAACCGCTCGTTGGTATAGGATTATTCAAATGGAGCGGTTACTATCCCAAATACAATGGTAATTATTTTAATGATGAAAATGTAACTCATATTCACAGCATTCACGCTCATAATGATTTTCTCGAGCTTTTTGCAGAGAATGGGATTTTAGCGTCATTAACTTTCTTGTTGATTTTTATCTTGATCTCATTCCTTCTATTGATACGTATCAAGAACAATCCAAAATATTTTCCTTTACTGCTCACATTTCTGATAACTTTTGCTTATTCGCTTGTGGCATTTCCGAATCACAAATTCTCATCATACTTTCTTGTCAGCAGTTGTTGCAGGAACAGTATTGATCAGTAACAAAGGGATGGAGAAACAATCTTTAAGTTTGAAATTTGATTATCTGAAATGGGCACTATTGTTATTAATAATTATCGGCGGCAGTACATCATACATCAAACTAAAATCGGAATTATTGTTTGGAGAATCAATTTACTTAAAGGACAGAAGACAATATCCTTTAATGTTCGAAAGACTTGAAAAAGTATCTGAAATATTTTATCCGTTCGATGCTTCAAAGCAGCCAATTGATTATTACCGCGGTATTGCTAATTCATATCTGGGAAGGTATTCGGAGGCTTTAAAAAATAATCTCTCTGCTCAGGAACTTGCACCGTTCAATCCTATAATTATGCGAAACATTTCTAGTTCGTACTACTCAATGAAGAATTTTAATAAAGCTATAGAGCAATCTGAAAAGGTTAAAAAATATTTTCCGAATTATATTGCCCCACAAATCAATTTACTTGACCTTTACTCTGAAACCGGGCAAATTGAAAATGCAAAATCTCTTTTCCTTGAATTAGAGAAAAAATCCCCTGAAAATCCACGGCTACTTCGATACAAGAATAAATTTAATTTTGAGTGATAAAAGACACTTTTAATCATCGATTTTCTTTACGACTTAGAGACGATTTGCTTATTTTTCGAATAGAAGTTTTTGCTTTTTCCGCCTGGTGCGGAAGGCTTTTCTTTGAATGCAAACAAAGAGGGAATTATGGAAAAATTACTGCTCCTCGGCGCTGAAGCAATTGCTCAGGGTGCTATTGATGGGGGAATGTCTGGTGTTTATGCTTATCCTGGTACACCTTCCACAGAAATAACTGAATACGTACAACATAATAAAACTGCAATTGAAAGAAACCTTCACAGGCAGTGGTCTGCGAATGAAAAAACAGCAATGGAAGCAGCTCTTGGAATGAGCTATGCAGGAAAACGTGCGATGGTCTGTATGAAGCACGTCGGATTGAATGTTGCCGCCGATGCTTTTATCAATTCTGCAATCACAGGTGTGAATGGTGGACTTGTTGTTACAGTTGCTGATGATCCATCAATGCATTCATCACAGAATGAACAAGACTCACGCTTTTTCGGAAAGTTTGCGATGATTCCAATTCTTGAACCTGCGAACCAGCAGGAAGCTTACGATATGGCTTATGAAGGTTTTGACCTTTCTGAAAAATTTAAAATTCCTGTGATGATAAGAATTACCACACGTCTTTCTCACTCACGTTCAGCGGTAGAAAGAAGAGAAATCAAAAATGAAAATCCTCTGACCTATCCTGAGGATCCTATTCAGTTTGTTCTGCTTCCATCAAATGCTCGAAAGAGATATAAAGGCTTGCTAGCAATTCAGTCTCTGATTGAACAGGAATCAGAGTTCTCTGTTTATAATACATATCTTCCTGGTAGAGATAAGTCCCTTGGAATAATTGCCTGCGGAATTGCCTATAATTATTTGAAAGAAAACTATCCTTCCAAAAGTTGTCCGCATCCGGTTCTTCAGATTAATCAGTATCCGCTTCCTTTTTCAAAAGTAGAAAAGATAGTTGATGAATGTGAAAAAGTTCTTGTGCTTGAAGATGGTTATCCATTTGTTGAAGAACAGTTGAAAGGTTTCCTGAATATTAACTCTAAGATTATTGGAAGATTAAATGGAACAGTTCCTCGCGATGGTGAATTAAATCCAGATATCGTGGCAAAGGCATTAGGGAAGGAAGTGAAGCAAGGTTTACCGGTTCCAAAAGTAGTTGCAAATCGTCCGCCTGAACTTTGTTCCGGGTGCAGTCATAGGGATATTTACAATGCACTTAACGAGACGATGAAAGAATTCGGTAAGCAAAAAGTTTTTTCTGATATCGGTTGTTACACGCTCGGTGCACTTCCACCCTGGAACTCGATTAATTCGTGTGTGGACATGGGTGCATCAATCACTATGGCAAAAGGTGCCGCAGATGCAGGTGTTCGTCCTTCTATTGCGGTTATTGGCGATTCAACTTTTACTCACAGTGGTATGACTGCCTTACTAGATTGCGTTTATGAAAACACTCCGGTTACAGTTATCATTTCCGATAATTCAACTACTGCAATGACAGGTGGACAGGCATCTCACGCAACAGGAAGACTGGAAGAAATCTGCGTTGGGCTTGGTGTTAAGCCGGAACATGTAAAAGTTCTTACTCCGCTTCCAAAATATCATGATGAAATGGTAAAAACTTTACGAGAAGAATTTCTGTATGAAGGTATTTCCGTTATTATTCCGAGAAGAGAGTGTATTGTGCAATCTGTAGCGAAGAGTAAGAAAGAAGGAAAAGTGAAAACAGAGGAGGTTGCCTAATGAAATCAGATATAATCTTAGCTGGAGTTGGGGGGCAGGGAATCCTCTCAATAGCTGCTACAATTGGAATGGCAGCACTTGAAAATCATCTTCAAATAAAACAGGCGGAAGTTCACGGGATGAGTCAACGCGGTGGTGCTGTTCAGTCTCACCTAAGAATTTCGGAAAATGAAATTGCCAGTGATTTAATTCCTCTCGGCAAAGCAGATCTTATTATTTCAGTTGAACCTATGGAGTCACTTCGCTATTTACCTTGGTTATCAGAAACAGGTTGGCTGGTTACGAATACTACTCCGTTTGTAAACATACCGAATTACCCTGATATGAAAGAGCTTCTCGCAGAAATAGAAAAGCTGCCTCATCAAATTGCAATTAATGCAGATGAAATAGCACGACAAGTTAAATCACCACGTTCATCAAATATGGTAATGCTCGGTGCAGCTTCACCTTTCCTCGATATTCCGTATGAGAATCTTGAAATTGGAATCAAAAAGATTTTTGGCAGAAAAGGGGAAAAGGTTGTTCAGCTAAATTTGGATGCATTGAAAGCGGGTCGTGAATTTGCGGTAGCGCATACACCGGTTGGGAGTAAATAACAACAAGTTTGTAGTGACTAGTAACTATTTAAGCTTAAGATTAGTTTTTTTGAAGAAATTATTTTTATAATACTTAGCGTTTTCAAATGAATCGAAATAACCAATCCTAACCGAATACCACAAAAGGCTTCCGATTTTTATCTTAAGAATGTCTGCTTTATAACCAGAAGGAGTAATCACCTTTTGTAATTCTTCTGCTTTATCCAATTCCTTGTAAACATCAACCTGAAAACAGTATGAATTACCATCTGTAAATATGCCGTCTGAAATGAAATGGTCATTTAGAGTATCGTAAACTATTACCTGTGAATTAATATCAATAGTATTGCAGCCAAATTCATCCACCTCTTCACCCTCAGGAGTATTGGGACATAAATCGATATTATCATCGACTCCATCATTATCTTTGTCAAAATTATTCCCCAGATAATAGGAAACTCCTGTAAAGAATTCTATGAAAGCATCATTATTATTTCCTGCTTTAATATCGTCCAAATAATCTGTACCGGAAAAATTAAAGTTGACACCAAGATTTAGGCTCCACTTGTCACTGAAAGGAAACCTAACACCTGCTTCTGCAGAATAAAGCATAGCTCCTTTATCATAAACAGAAAATTGATTGTTCGGCAGTTGATAACCATTTTCATCCAGTGGATTAAATGATATGTAACTTGCTGAGACTGAAATGTATGGAACTGAATTACGCAGGTTTAAAGCGTAGACTAAACCACCACCCATAAATAGAAATTCGGTATTGAAGTTGTCTGGGACCGGAGGATATATCAAATCGTTGCTAAAAACCTGTCCATTTAAATAACCTCCGCCTCCTAATATCCTCATCCCAAATGCATTAATTGAATGTGAGGTAAAAAAATATTCTAATAATAATCTACCTGAAATATCTAATTCATCAATTTTATAATCAGTTTTTGGAATAGTTCCACCGACTTCAATGGTAATCCCAAATGCATTTGATAAAGGATGAAATAAATTCTTGGAAGCTGATTGTGCATGAACATAATGGGAAAGTGAAAGTAAATAAAACAATGTTACGAGAGAGGTCTTCAATCGTTACCAGCGTATGTATTTTAGTAGTGGAGTATTAGTCAAGAATTAAAAGTTATAGGACGCTAAATTCTTGTCTTAACTATCTTTTCCAAATTATTGAACTTTTAATTACTTCCCAACAATCGCTTCAACTTCTTCAACAGATTTTGGAATTGGCTTTGAACCAAGAACTCTGTTCCCATCTTCAGTTACCAAAACATCATCTTCGATCCTTATACCACCGAAGTTTGTGTAATTTTCTAACATATCATAATTAATAAATTCAGGAAAGCGGTTTTGGGTCTTCCACATATCAATCAATTCAGGAATAAAATAAATTCCCGGTTCAATAGTAAACACATATCCTGGCTGAAGAGTTTTAGCAAGTCGTAAGTACTTCAATCCAAATTCATCGCTTCGATTAACGGTTTCATCATAACCAACGTACTCTTCTCCAAGTCCTTCCATATCATGAACATCAAGACCAAGCATATGTCCCAGACCGTGAGGGAAAAACAGAGTATGAGCACCAGCACTTACTGCTTCTTCAGGATTACCAAACATCAAACCAATTTCAGTTAACCCTGATGCTATATCCATAGCTGCGGAAAGATGAAGCTCCTTATTCGTTATTCCTGGTTTCACCGAATTTATTGCATTCATTTCAGCCTTAAGTACAATCTGATAAATCTCTCTTTGCTTATCGGTGAATTTACCGCCTACAGGAATTGTCCTTGTAATGTCACTTGCATAATGGAGTTTGCTCTCAGCACCGGAATCATTTACAAGTAAATCACCGGCTTTCATTTTGTTTTCGTAATAGGGATTGTGTAAAGTTTGTCCGTTAATTGAAACTATCGGTCTGAATGAGAGACCATACCCAAGTGAAAGTGCAATGCCCTCAATCATACCTGCAATCTTTCTTTCATCAGTTTCCGGTTTTACCATTTTCATAGCTGCAAGATGCATTTTGGAAGCGATGTCAACAGCTTCATCAATTTCTGCAATCTCTTCGCTTGATTTAACTGACCTTTGAGCTACGACTGCCTTAACTAATTTCTCCGAAGCATAATCGTTTACATTTTTGGATTTCAAACCACTTATTGCTGCGAGCTTCATAATATTTTCAAGGCGGTACTGTGGAAGAAAGTGAATTCTCCGACCTTTTTTTATTGCACCAATTATTTGTTCACCAAGCTTTTCAGTCGTCGTAGCTCTTTTTACCCCTGCTATTTCAGCAAAATCATTTACAGTAGGCTGGGGACCTGTCCAAACTATTTCATCTATTGTACTATCATTTCCAAAAATAGTTTCCAGATTATTATCGATATCTATTGTTGCAGCAAATCTTGGTCTGTCAATTCCAAAATAATAGAGGAAATTACTATCCTGTCTGAAATTGTAGGTATTCGCAGTGTAGTTTGCAGGGCTGTCCTCGTTGCCTAAAAATAAAATCAAACCCGAATCAAATTTTTCTTTTAATATTCTTCTTCTGCTTGTATAGATGCTGGTGTCGAACATTTTCGCTCCTGTTCTTTAAGTAGGTTAGTAAATTGTCGAATTATAAGTCGTAATTAAATTAAACAAATAACATGTATCTAAATGTAGCAATTACATATCGAAGATTTTATGCAGACAATATTATCTATTTTCGGGCCAAAATCAATCTTTCCGTAGACTCATTTTGAAAAAAAAATTCGCATAAGATTTGTATATGAATTAATTTAATACAGTAATGTTTGCAACTTAATAATAACGATAGGGCATTAATTGTGAAAATTCTATACACTTATTTTAATCAGATTAGATTCCTCAAATACGGAATAGGCCTAATCCTGTTAATGGCTTTTACTGAAATCTATCCACAATCATCAGCGATAGAAAATCGACCCTTTCAAAATACAATGATATTTGGTCTTGGCGGAGGAATAACACTACCTCAGACTGACTATGAAACCACGAAAATAGGATATGCATTAAGAGGAACAGGAGAATATTTCTTTAAGACGAACTCTATTCACTATTTTGGATTAAAACTAAATATAGGTTATGATCAGGTAACGGGTGAGGACTCAAGAGGAACGATATCAACACAAACCGGGTCTCAAGCTATTCCACCGAAATTTAGCACGGGTAATTTCACTTTAGGTCTGGCAGCAACATATGGTATTTTAATTGGAAAAGTATTTATGCCTTATTTATCTGGAGGGGTAGCAAGCTCGTGGTTCGATCCGACCGACGGTCAAGGTCAACCGGCACCAGGTAACGCTGCAAATCTATACGACAAAAATACCATTGCATATAATTTAGAAGCCGGTTTTAAAATTTTTGTAAGCGATAAAGTAAGTATAAACCTTTCAGCAAATCAATATTGGCCGCAGACAGATTATCTTGATGATGTGGCAGCTGCATATTCAAATGATGCCTATACAACGGTACTGGTTGGTGTTTCATTCTCACCATTCATTAATAATGATCCGGATAATGACGGATTAAAAGGTTCCGCAGATATGTGTGCTGATGAACCGGAAGACTTTGATGGCTTTGAAGATGAAGATGGATGCCCAGATGTTGATAATGATGGTGATGGTATTTTGGATGTTGCTGATAAATGTCCAATTGAGGCAGAAGACTTGGACGCATTTGAGGATGAGGATGGATGTCCTGATCTCGATAATGATGGAGATGGAATATTAGATATCTATGATAAATGCATCAATGAACCAGAGGACTTTGACGGAGTTGCAGATGATGATGGCTGTCCTGATGTGGAAGAAATAATTGGTGAAGGAAAATTTATATTAAAGGGTGATGAAATCTTCTCACCAAATTCGGCAATGATAATGGTAGGGGGGAAAAAAATTCTGGATGAGGTTGTAATTCAGCTGCAAAAGTTTCCTGATGAAAAGTGGCGAATTGAAGGTCATATGGATTCAAATGGAAATAAGAGATTTTTAAGAAATTTATCATTAGATCGTGCAAAAGCCGTACTTGAGTATTTTACATACTTTGGTGGATTGAATAGAGAGAACTTCCAGGTATTCGGTATGGGAGATAATTTTCCGATAGCGGATAACAATACTGAAGAAGGTCGTATCGAAAACAGAAGAATTGAAATTATTGCTGAAGAATAATAGTAATTCCGGTACGACTGAACAACCGGGAGAAGAATTTAATCAATTTATTTTAAGAGGAGACGATACTTTTGAATCTAATTCAGCAACAATGAAGGAGTCAGCAAATATTCTCTTAAATGAAATAGCGGTGTATATTAAAAGTCAGCCTGAAAGCAAGTGGAAAATTGAAGGATATATGGATAATCAAGGCTCTGCCTCGTTATTGAAAAAACTTTCAACTCAGAGAGCTAATGCAGTTTATAACTACTTCATTTCTGAAGGTCTTTCTCCTGATCAATTTACTGTATCAGGCCTTGGTAGTGCCTCACCGATTGCTGACAATAATACTGAAGAAGGCAGAAGTGCTAATAGGAGGGTGATAATAATAAGGAAGGATTAGAATTACATATGTTTTTGATGTTCAGAATAGTGTGAAAATTTCTAGTTACAATAAAATTAATATTTAATAATCTATTAAGAGGACTTAATTAGTTAGTCTTACTCCTTCGCAAATCTCATTACCAATTCTGTCGAAATAGACATTTAAAATAAAAAAGGCTGCCTTCTGAAACAGCCTTTGTTAAATAATTCATTAGGATCTATAATTGACTTAATTAGCAATTGCCTAACAAACACCTGCATGTGCAATATATTTATTCATCCAGTTAACCGGTACCAATTTATATCCATTCGTTGTAATTATAAGCTTTCCGGCTGACAATGAACTGTTGATATGATTCCTTCCTTTCATGGAAGCTTATTTGTTCAGTTGTGCAACGTGTTAAATCAGTACAGTGTGCATCGTATGCTGCTTGACTGCACTCGGATCAGTTCATTCATGAAGTTTACACCAACTGCAACGTAATGACAAGATAATGTAGTAACATTTCCTGCTGAGATGTCCATATGACCTGCAAGTATAATGTGCCTTGGCCGCTAATAAGAAGGTGCTCCAGCACCATTAGTAACTGAGCCCAATTATTATGCATACAGGTGCTATATCCAAGAATCAAGTGTGCTATACTTCCACCATAGGCATAAGCAGTTTCACACTTATTCGTGGTACATATTCAATATCAAATTTAAGTAAAGCTTTCTTCTCATATCCATTTACAATTCCATAGATAAATGGAGTGTCATTACCATAATTATACTCTGGATTTAACTCATTAAGCTCTGTATCAGCGATATCAACTATATCCTCCGACCCATCAGCATATATTATTCTATAAACGGTGTATTTGCACCTTCTTTACTACCAAATCTTCCAGATTTGTGCCTGATCTAAGTTAGACGTATACCATAATTATGATATGTCCCATCTAACCATTTATTAACTATTCCTGTTATATCTGTTGTTATCCAGTCTTATTGTACATTGGTTACAAATGAAGCTTCAAGTCCAGCATGAATAGTTGGTTGAGTATTACAGGTAACTACACATTCCATCCCAATCTGTGCTAACTGCGTAAATATTTACAGTTTGCATATTCGCACTGGTATTGAAAATATGTAATGTCTGAAGTAGCAGCTTTTGATAATTGGTACTGCCAACATTTTCATTTGAGGTAATTGGTGCCTCGTTACAACCAGCAATAAAAATTACTGCCAGGAAAAGACTTGAAAGAAAAAAAGATTTTATTGGCTTCATTTTAGCCCTCCAAAAAGTTAATGAAATAGTTTGAATTAAGACTCTAAAAGTATATATATAAAAATTATTTTTATTCCTTACAGATATTTACTATCAAATATTAGACCAAACATTATAACAAAAAATAAATATTTATATAAATTTCTTATTTGCTTAAGTACTAAAATGAGATTTTATTTCTTAATATATCTTGATTTAATTTAATCTATTTAGCAGGTGTTAGACTTATGTGTAATCTGTAAAAAAGATATTTCATTCGTTGCTAATCGTTCACTTTCTATCTTGACTTTGTCACGTGAATTAACGATTTTAACTATTGGAGTTCACTTTAAAGAAGATGTTTATTGCTATTCCATTTATCTCTGGGAATGTGTTCTATTGCATATGACTCCTAATTTTGAAGCTACTTCATAGGTAGCAAATTACCATCCTTCAAAATGAGATGCATTTCTATGAGATAGGGTGCTGTGCAAATAAAAAACAATAATATAGAAATTTTATCTTCACGGAAGTATATTAGAGAATTATGCTGAGGTTGTGTAATTTCTGTTTAGATCTCAAATAAAACTCAAATATCAGGAGAGGTCCTGAGCTTATAATACGCCTATTGTTTTGTCGTTATTCATGCAGGCAGATCAAATTTACTAAATTAAATATTTGTCAAATTTTAATCCTTTAGACGAAAACTAGTAATGAAAAATAAAATAATATTAAGTGTAATTATTTTAATTGGACTTGTTTCAAACATACTTGCACAGCAAACATTTAGAAAAATGGCTTATCTTAATCAATCAGTTGGTGGTCATATATACAACCACGCTGGGGCAGCAACAAATGTTCAGGCTGAAGTCACATCCTACAATATTGCTCACGGATATACTGGTGATGATGCAGTAACTATAACAAAGGTGAGTGATAACAATGATTACCCTCCAGGCGGTAATCAAATTTGGAAGTGGTGGGATGCTTTTAGAGATGCACCTGGATACTCATTTAAGGAAGATATATTAGAGACTTCTACTTATAGCGTAATAATGATTAAGTATTGCTTTGCCACTCAGTCTGATATTTGGTTTTATTGGTATGAAGGTCCAAGTGACACAGTTAATTCTCCATATACTCAAAGCATTTATAATTATCAGTGGTATACAAGAAAGATTGCAAGGAAAATGGAACAGTACCCTCAAAAGTTTTTCGTGTGGTGGAATATACCTCCGATGGTTCCAGGCGAGAATAATAACGAGGCAGATATGCAAAGACTTAGATGGTTTAATAAATGGATGGTTGATACATTACAAGCAGGACTTGACACTCTTTATGGTGACTTCCCTGATAATGTTTATATATATGATTATTTTGAATTAGTTGATTCAGCTAATTTTCTTCCGCTCAGTTTAGCTGATTCTTGGACTGACTCTCATCCAAACGCTGCTGCTTCTGAATTAGTAGCTCCAGATTTTGTTGAGAAAGCCTTTGATGCTGCTATAAATTATGAAACAAATGCTGTTACTTTCCAGTTATCAGTACCAATACAAAATGGTTGGAATCTTGTTTCTATCCCTGGTTTACATCCTTCAAATCAAAATGTAGATACCTGGTGGATGAACAGAGATCCTTTTGCTAATGTATTCAGATACAACGGAAGCTATCAATCTGTTACATCAGTTTCTCCGGGGATAGGCTACAGTATGAAACACTCCGGCGCACAAATTTATAATACCGGCGATGAATGGCCAGCGGGCGGAATACAGGTAGTAGCACACCATCCAATAAGCGGAGATGGCAGGCTGGAACTTAATAGGTGGATATGAACTGAGTGTAGCAACAGCTAACATTACAACAATCCCACCTGGACTACAAAGTGGACCAGTATATAAGTATTCAGGTGGATACCAGATAGCAAATACATTGGATCCAGGATATGGATACTGGATAAAGCTAACAGGTGCAGGACAGATAATCATACCTGAAACATTGGCAAAAGGAAAGGAGACCAGTAGAATACTTCCCAGAGAATTGGGGAAGAATAATACTTACCGATGCAACAGGAGTAAATTATACATTGTATGCAGTAAAAGGCGAAACAGACTTAAGTCAGTATGAATTACCACCAGCACCAATGGCAGGAATGTTTGACATCAGGTACAGCAGTGGAAGGATAGCAGAAGACCTGAACAGTGCAATAAAGACAATCGAGATGAGTGGAGTGACATATCCATTGACAGTAAGAGTAGAGAATATGAATGTTAAGTTGCAGGATCCTTCAGGCAAAGAAATTAATGCAGAATTAAAACCGGGAGAGAAAATTACAATCACTGATAACTCAATTGATAAATTAAATGTACTTTCAGGTAAGATAATCGCTCCGATTGAATATACACTTGAGCAGAACTATCCAAATCCATTTAACCCGGCAACAAGAATTCGTTTCAATCTTCCTGAAGCAGGGAATGTAAAGCTAACCATTTATAACATACTTGGTCAGGAGATACGAACACTTGTAAATGAATACAAAGAGTCCGGTGTTTACACAATAAGCTTTGATGCTAGTGGACTTAACAGCGGGATGTACATTTACAAAATAGAAGCAAATGGATTTGTTCAAACTCGTAAGATGACCTTGGTTAAATAATTCAAATCCGCCACAAAAGACAAAGGTAAAAATTGAAAAGCGCTCGAACAATTGAGCGTTTTATTATTTGAGTAAAAATTACAATGATTACAAATGTAAGCCATATCCTAACTTTATAAGGGTTAAAAAAAGATGAATTATTGTGGTGCATATTTTGTTATATTTGCTTCTAGTTGAGTCAAATTTTAACCTCTAAGAGAGAACCTAATAATGAAAAATAAAATAATATTAACAGTAATTATTTTCATTGGGCTTGTTTTAAACATATTTCCACAGCAAACATTTAGGAAAATGGCTTATCTAAATCAGTCAGTTGGTGGTCATATTTACAACCACGCAGGGGCATCAACAAATGTTCAGGCTGAAGTTACCGCTTACAATATTGCTTACGGATATACTGGTGATGATGCAGTAACTATAACAAAAGTTAGTGTTACGGATGATTACCCTCCAGGTGGCAACCAATTATGGAAGTGGTGGGATGCTTTTAGAGATGCACCTGGATACTCATTTAAGGAAGATATATTAGAGACTTCTACTTATAGCGTAATAATGATTAAGCATTGCTTTGCTTCTCAATCCGATATATGGTTCTATTGGTATGGTGGTCCAAGTGACACAGTTAATTATCCATATACTCAAAGCATTTATAATTATCAGTGGTATACAAGAAAGATTGCAAGGAAAATGGAACAGTACCCTGAAAAGTTTTTCGTGTGGTGGAATATACCCCCAATGGTTCCAGGCGAGAATAATAACGAGGCAGATATGCAAAGACTTAGATGGTTTAATTAATGGATGGTTGATACATTGCAAGCAGGACTTGACACTCTTTATGGTGATTTCCCTGATAATGTTTATATATATGATTATTTTGAATTAGTTGATTCAGCTAATTTTCTTCGCTCAGTTTAGCTGATTCTTGGACTGACTCTCATCCAAATGCTGCTGCTTCTGAATTAGTAGCTCCTGATTTTGTTGAGAAAGCCTTTGATGCTGCGATTGCTTATGAATCAAATTTCCCAGTATACGTTGAAAATAATTCAGTAACTATTTATGTCCTTGAACCTAATTTTCCGAATCCGTTTAATCCAAGCACAGAAATAAATTTTTCTTTGGCAAAATCAGGAAACGTAACGTTAATAGTATATGACATTTCTGGTTCAAAAGTGGATACACTCGTAGATAGATTTATGAATGAAGGAAAACATTCTGTAATGTTTAATGCTAGGGATTTACATCAGGAATATATTTCTACAGATTAAAAACCGATAATTTTATTTCAACACGTAAAATGTTATTAATTAAGTAAGCAAGTAAACGACCACCACCAAAGGTGGTGGCTTTCACAATAAGTTCTGTCATTCGTGCTTAACACAGAAACCAGTAAAAAACTTTGGTGTTGAATTCCGGATCTTCGCTTTGCTCGACCGAAATGAACGCAAAGCTTATTCTAATTACCATCGTCAAAGACGATGGTTTTTTGAATTACATGAAAAGAATCCGAAAGATGATAATCCTTTCTTATCATAAATCTTACTATGCAGCCATATTAATTTGTGTTTAAAAATTTTAATTATTAAAAACAAAAATTTTTCTTACAAGTATTTTTTATTTTCCAGTTAAGCTTGTAATATCACCTTTACCTTCAATCACATCAACAATTCTTTTGCAAAAATATGGCGCAACAGTTTTAGAAAATTCTCTATTGGGATGAGAATCGTTTGCATCTAGAGCATATTCAGTTTTTAAATATAATCCTCCTTCTACCTGAAGTTCACGGAAATCCCAGACAAAAATATTATCACCCTTTTCATCCCAAACATTTTTAATCCATTCCGAAAATTCATTAGCCCTTTCAGCTTCTTCTTTATAAGTATGAATTTGCAGGAGTGCAGGTGGAGTCCAAATTATAAATTTTGTCTCTGGGAAATTCAAGCATTTTTTTCTTTAATGCTTTATATTGTAATTTATAATTAGTGAGAGTACTTATATCGGTGTTGATATCAGGATTTATTGTGTCTTCTTCGATACCACTAACCGGAAAACAATGTTTAAAAATTATTACATCATATTTTTTTGTTAAGATTTCTAAAGTCGGTTCCTCTTTATATGGCTGATCACCGGCATTTTTTACCCAGATATTATAGTAATCGAATGGATAATTTCTTCGTCCGTAAGGTTCATTTTTAGGAAAAAATAGTTCTTCAATGTTATAATTTTTATTGTTCTCCTCATTATATTTCTCAAACCATTTTTCCACATCGCCAGCAAATCCTAATTTACTTGGTATTTTGGAGAGACCACCATTCCAAATAAAACGGCCTGTACTATGATGTAAAAAAATGATATTTGTTTGATTTTCCATTTTTATTCCCTCGGAGTTTTTACAACTATTGAAAAATAATAATAACGAGATAAAAAAAAATTTGCCTAAATTTTCTATAGACATCAAAATGAACCTTCGTATATTTTTAATTTAGTTAACTATATAAAGATCATTAAAGTTTTCAAAGAAGAAATAATTAAAATATGGAAATTTAAGTAAACCAATTCACCCCAAAGTATAAGTGACATAATTCGAATTATTCTATACAGATTATACTGAAGTGATAATTTTGAAAAATAATGAGGTAATTTACAATTTTCGATAGACAAAGTCTGGTGTAAGAGCTACACAGGATACTTAATTCTAATAGTTACGCGCTTCTTTTTTCCTTAATTAAAATGTTATCCACTGCTTTAATAAAATACTTAATATCTGTCTTAAACGGATTTTTTTCATATGCATCTAAATATCTTTTTTCGGACAATTCAATTTCTTCAATTGTCT
>CAVUCF010000034.1:40000-89102 GCA_963739915.1 uncultured Ignavibacteriaceae bacterium | reverse complement strand
AAAGGGGATGAAGCATTGTATGGGTGTATGATTGTATGGTTTTTAAATATCAAGTCATACATCCATCCAAGAGAATTAATGAGCTTACTAAACTTCTTCCGCTACGAGATTGGCTTCCTTCACTTTTTCGAAAGCCTGTTCAAGATCGGCGATTAGGTCATTAACACTTTCAATTCCCACAGAAAGTCTAACAAGCCCATCAGATATTCCTCCTGCTAATCTTGCTTCTTTTCCCATAGAGAAGTGAGTCATACTTGCAGGATGCTGAATCAACGATTCAACTCCGCCAAGGCTAACAGCAAGCTGATGGAGCTTAACTGAATTCATAAGAATTTTTCCTGCTTCAATTCCGCCTTCGACTTCAAATGTAATCATTCCTCCATGACCTTTATGCTGTTTTAATCCAACTTTATAATGAGGATGACTTTTCAATCCCGGGTAGCGAATATTTTTTACCAGCGGATGTTTCTCAAGCCATTCAGCGATTATTCTGAGCGCTCTCACAATGTCTTTGCATTCTTATTCCCAGCGTCTTTAATCCACGATGAACCAGAAATGAGTTGAATGGATCAATTACTCCACCAAGCTGGTTGAGTGTTTTTCTGAAATGTTTATAAGTTTCCTCATCTTTAACAACGATAATTCCACCAACAACATCAGCGTGACCGTTAAGAAATTTTGTTAAGCTGTGCATCACCACATCTGCACCAAGTGCAATTGGGTTTTGAAGTGCTGGACTCATAAAAGTATTATCGACAACAACTTTAGCTCCGTGCCGTGAGCTATTTTTGAAATCTCTTCGATGTCTGAAATACAAAGAGTAGGATTACCGGGTGTTTCTACATAAACAACCTTTGTATTTGGTTTAATTGCATTCTTCACATTTTCAATTACGGCCGTATCAACAAAAGTAGTTTCAACTCCAAACTTTTTCATAATTGTGTTTAGCAAAGTAGTGGTTGGACCGTAAACTGCGGCAGAACAAACAACGTGATCTCCTGCTGATAAAAGTGCTGCAAAG
The DNA here is from genome assembly GCA_963739915.1 of uncultured Ignavibacteriaceae bacterium. GTDB lineage: Bacteria > Bacteroidota > Ignavibacteria > Ignavibacteriales > Ignavibacteriaceae > IGN2. Next base: position 88,081 of record CAVUCF010000034.1, on the reverse strand, counting down.
ATTGTATGAACAGCAGCCATTCCGCTTCCGCAGCCGAGTGCTTTGTGTCCGCCTTCAAGTTCTGCAATTGCATTTTCCATTGCTTCGATAGTTGGATTGAGCATTCGTGTATATATGTAACCCTTTTCTTCTCCGGCAAATAATGAAGCACCGTGTTGCGCTGACTTGAATTTGAAAGTTGATGTTTGATAAATCGGTGGAACTACTGAACCATATTCGTATTCATCAATACCTGAATGAACACATTTTGTGTTAAAGTCTAATTTGGAATGATTCTTCATTTAACTACCTTTTTTCCCGATCTCTAAGTGTTTTGAAAATTTTTTATTTTTTTTATTTGATGCTACAAAGTTAAGGATTTTCAGTAAAGTATTAGAGAAAAGCAATAGTTTATTAACTCAATTTCATTACAAAATCTTTATATTTCCTCTCAAAATTTTGATAATCATTAAGTTGTTGCTAAATCTTGAGTAAAGAAAAAGTATTAGTCACTTCAGCACTCCCTTATGCAAACGGCCCGATTCATCTCGGACATCTCAGCGGTGCATATCTTCCTGCAGATATCTATGTACGTTATAAAAGACTGAACGGAGATGATGTTTTATACATTTGTGGTTCTGATGAACACGGAGTTCCGATTACAATTACTGCAGATAAAGAAAAAGTTTCTCCGCAAGTAATTATTGATAGATTTCACGAAGCGAACAAAAAAGCTTTCGAAAGATTCGGGATGAGTTTTGATAATTACTCAAGAACAAGTCTTCCTATTCATCACGAAACAGCAAAGGAATTTTTTCTTGAGTTTTTTAATCGTGGACTTTTTATCGAAAAGAAATCGAATCAGTTTTATGATGAAAAAGCAAAAATGTTTTTACCAGACAGATATGTTGAAGGAACTTGTCCCCGTTGTGGAAATGAACAAGCACGAAGTGATGAATGTGAAAACTGCGGTTCACTTTACGATCCGTCTGAACTGAAAAATCCCAAAAGTAAAGTCTCCGGCGGTACGCCAACTCTGAAAGAAACGACTCACTACTTCTTCCCGCTTGGTAATTACCAACCGGCACTAGAAAAGTATGTTGATGAAATGAATGCAAAGTATGGCTGGAAAGATAATGTTCTTCAATATTGCCGTGGTTGGTTCAAAGATGGATTAAAGGAACGAGCAATTACGCGTGATTTGGATTGGGGAATAAAAGTACCTGTTGATGGTGCAGCAGGAAAAGTAATTTACGTTTGGTTCGAAGCTGTGTTGGGATATATTTCATCGACTAAAGAATATTCTCAGATAAAAAATCAACCTGATCTTTGGAAAAAATATTGGCAGGATGTAAATACGAAAGTATATCGCATTTCATTGGAAAAGATAATGTTGTCTTTCACACGATAATATTTCCAGCAATTTTGATGGCGTGGAATGAGGGAAAGAAAGAAAATATTGTCTTCCTCAAAACGTGCCTGCAAATGAGTTTCTGAATTTTGAAGGAAAAAAATTTTCTAAAAGCCGGGGATGGGGAATTGATGTTGATGAGTTTCTAAATATTTTTCCTGCAGATCTTTTGCGATATACTCTCGCTGCAAATTTACCGGAAACACGTGATACAGATTTTTACTGGAAAGAATTTCAGCTCAGAAATAACAGCGAGCTTGCTGATATTCTTGGTAATTTCATTAATCGAACATTCACTTTTCTTCATAAGCATTTTGAAGGCAAAGTTCCAGCTCGTGGTAAGCTTGATCAGATTGATGAAGATATGCTGAATGAAATTGGTGGCTATCCCCAAAGAGTTGCGGAGCTTTTTGAGAAATTTAAAATCCGAGATGGCGTTAACGAAATTATGAATCTTGCTCGCGATGGTAATAAATATTTTAATGATTCGGAACCATGGGTAACCGTTAAATCTAACAAAGAAAAATGCGGGACAACTTTGAATATTTGCTTGCAGGCTATTTATACTCTGGCGGAACTTTTTTATCCTGTTCTGCCATTTTCTTCTGAAAAACTTTTTAAAATGTTGAATTCAAAGCCTGTTGAGTGGAAAGAAAGCGGTAAATCCTTTTTGAAAGAAGGGCATCAAATTAACAGTGCTGAAATATTATTTCCTAAAATAGAGGACCAAGTGATAGAAGAACAAGTATCAAAGCTCAGCAACCCCGAAGCAGAGAATGAAAAAAAACTAGATGAGTTAATATCATATGATGATTTTATGAAGACGAAGTTAAAGGTTGCTGAAATATTGAGCGCTGAAAAAGTTACTAAAAGTAAAAAGCTAATGAAGCTTAGAGTGATGCTTGACGATGGTGAACGACAGGTTGTTGCGGGAATTGCTGAACACTACAATCCGGAAGATTTGATAGGTAAAAAAGTTGTCGTCGTAGCAAATCTGCAACCCGCAAAACTGATGGGAGAAGAATCCAATGGTATGATTTTAGCCGTTGACAAAGAGCAGGGAGGTTTGCAAGTTTTAATAGTCGATAATTCAGTTAAAAACGGAACTCGTGTTAAGTAATAGTTTTAAACATTAAAGGAATAAAAAATGAAGTTAGTCGGAATTTCAATAATCCTGTTTGCAGGAATTATGTTTGCCCAATCTTCAGTCGAGAAGTTTTCTCCTCAACTTAATGCTATTGTAAGCAATGCCAATCAGAATGAGGAATTATTGGTTTGGGTTTTCTTTTCAGATAAAGGAGATAATGCTCAAAATTATCTGAGTAAACCAAACACTGTTGTAAGTGAGAAGTCGCTTAAAAGACGAGCAAAAGTTTTAAGTGAAGATAAACTTATATCCACGACTGATTTGCCGGTTAATCAAAATTATATTGAACAAATTCAATCTCTTGGATTTCAATTAAAGCAAAAGACAAAATGGTTTAATGGAGTAAGTGGATGGGCAACTACATCTGAGCTTGTTCAGTTTGCAAATATGCCATTTGTAAAACAGCTTGATATTGTTTACAGATTCAGGAAGGATAATTTTGAGGAAGAAACTCTGAATGATAACTCTGAAGAATTAAATCAAAATCTTTCAAAACCTGAAGGAATCACATAGTCTTAATTACGGACAATCATATACACAGTTAAATCAAATTACGGTACCCCAGGTTCACGATCTTGGTTATACCGGTGCAGGAGTCACAATTTGTATGATGGATGCAGGATTTGATCTTCTTTCCCATCAGGCATTTAGCTCTATGAATATTATTGCAACCTGGGATTTTGTGAATGGTGATCCTAATGTTCAAAACCAAGGTGATATGGGAGACGGTTCACACGGAACATCTACTCTTTCATTGATCGGCGGATTTTATGAGGGAGAGTTAATTGGTCCTGCTTTTGGAGCAGACTTCATTCTTGCTAAAACAGAAAATACGGATAGCGAAACTCCCATTGAAGAAGATAATTGGATAGCTGCAATGGAATGGGCAGATAGTATTGGAGTTGATGTTACCAGCACATCCTTATCTTATTTAGATTATGACCCTCCTTACCCAAGCTACACCTGGGAGGATATGGATGGAAATACTGCAAGAATAACCAATGGAGCTGACTATGCAGTTTACATAGGGATATTTGTTGCTAATTCTGCGGGAAATGCTGGCTATAATCCTAACCATAATACTCTAGGTGCACCGGCCGATGGTGATAGCGTTATGGCAATCGGTTCAGTTACCAGCAGTGGTGCTCGGTCTAGTTTCAGCAGCGTTGGTCCTACTTCGGATGGAAGAATAAAACCTGACTTGATGGCTATGGGTTCTAATGATTATGTGGCTTGTAATAGTTCTAATAGTTGTTACAGTGATTGGGGCAGCGGAACGTCCTGGAGTTGTCCACTTGCTGCGGGTGCCGCTGCACTTTTGCTTCAGGTTTCACCAAATCTTACTCCAATGCAATTAGCTTCTGTGTTAAAGAATACGGCATCAAACAGCACAAGTCCGAATAATCTATATGGCTGGGGAATTATAAATACTTATGCTGCAGTTCAATCAATTGTGACTGGTGTGAATAATACAACTGAAACTCCTGAAGATTATTACATACTCCAGAACTACCCAAATCCATTTAATCCATCAACGAAAATCCGTTTTGCAATTCCTGAAAAATCTCAAGTTAAGCTTGCTTTATACGATGTTTTAGGAAGAGAATTAGCAATAATTTTGGATGAAGAACTAAACCCCGGCGTTAAAGAAGTTGAGTTAAATGGAAGTGATTTATCAAGTGGTATATATATGGTTAGAATGATAACAAATAATTATCAGCAAACGATTAAAATTACACTTCTAAAGTAACCTTTTGTGCCTGATCTTGTAAATAAACTTGCAAGGTCAGGCTCAATTTCCCTTGATTTTCAGATACACTATAGCTAAAATTCCCCTCTCATTTTTTCAGAATTTTATAGGAGAAGTACTAATATGTGGATAACTCGTTTTATACGAACATTTCTTTCAATTCTTTTCATACAAATAGTCGCATTTATAAATATTCCCGCTCAGGTTGTTGCTGAGTTTGGAAGTTATGAAATTACTCTTGATGAGTTTGAGCATGCTTATGCTAAAAATTTAGGTGGATGGGATATTGCAGCTAAGCAGGATACATCAGAGTATAGAAAATTTCTCGATCTCTATGTTAATTTCAGAATGAAATTACGCGATGCCCAGGTTAGAGGTTATAATAAAGATCCAGAATTAATGAATGAACTTAAGGATTACCAGGAACAGGTTGGTGTTTCATATATTTTAGAAAAGTGGATAATTGAACCCGGCGTCAAGCAACTTTATGACAGAAGGACAGAGGAATTCAGAGTAAGCCACATAATGATACGAACTGATACTCTTGGTGATGAAGGAGCTAAGATGAGAGCACAGGCAATCTTAGACAGTATTAAGAACGGTGCATCATTCGAAGTTATGGCGGAGAAATATTCAGATGATAAATTCTCTGCAGTTAACGGAGGTGATATTTATTTTATTACAGCGGGTTTGCTTCCTTATGAATTTGAAGACCCAATGTACACTCTTAACGCCGGCCAAGTTTACGCTCAAGTTGTACAAACCAGATTCGGATACCATTTAATAAAAGTTACTGTTAAACAGCATCGCTATCCAAAAATAAAAGCAAGCCACATACTAATTGGTTTTCATAATACTGATGGACAAATTGATACTATGGCAGCAAAAAACCGGGCAGATTCTGTTTATGCTCAGTTAAAAGCAGGAGCTACATTTGAAGAGATGGTTGTTTTATATTCTGATGATCCAGGCTCCAAAGATAAAGGCGGAGATCTTGGTTATTTTGAAAGAAGGATGATGGTCAAAGAGTTTGATGAAGTTGCTTTCAGTATGGAAATTGGTCAAATCTCTGAGCCAGTTAAATCCAATTTTGGCTATCATATTATTTTGTTAACTGATAAAATGGATACACAGCCTTACGAAAGTGAATATGAAAACCTTAAGACGATATTTAATAAACAAAGGTATCAGCACGAACTGGAAGTTTTAATTGATTCACTGAAGAAAAAGTATGATTTCAAAATTGATCAGGCATCATTGAATTTATTTATCGAATCAAGTGATTCTTTAAGATTTGGAATGGTTCACCCAAAATATGATGAGATATTTGACGAGGTTCTGTTTTCATATGCAGACCAGAGTGTAATGATTGGTGAGTTCCTTGAATTAGCAAATCAAAATTCAAAGATAACTTCAAAACCGATGGATGACGAAGCTGAAGTGACCAAAGCTATCAACATATTAGCTGAAGATATGCTGCTTAAAGAAGAAGCATTAAATCTGACTAAAACTGATCCTGAGTTTGCACAGTTAATGAATGATTATAAGGATGGTATTTTTATATTCAAGTTACAGGAAGAAGAAGTCTGGAGTCGTGTAAAAGTTGATAGTGCTGATGTTTATAATTACTGGAATGAAAACAAGGAGAAATATTCCTGGCCTGAAAGAATCAGCTTCAGCGAAATATTTACGACCAAAGATTCTTTGATACAGACATACTATGATATGATTCAGGGTGGAACTTCATTTGAATCAGTGGCAGGTACGTACACTGAGAGAAGTGCCAAGAAAAAAGAGAACGGCTATTATGGATTGCAACCAATTGATTTTAACGATTCTTACAAGGAAGCAAATAAAATTCCTCAAGTTGGTCAATACACAGTGCCATTTGCATTTTCCGGAGGATTTGTAATATTTAAGCTCGAGGACAGGCAAGCACCAAGATTAAAAATATTTGAAGAAGCTAAAGCTGAAGTATCTGGTGAATATCAGGAAATGTTAAGCAAAAAACTTGAAAGCGATTACATTGAAAGTCTAAACAAGAGATATAAGCCGGAAATTTATTATGACGAACTTCAATATGCATTCGAGCTGGAAAAAGATAATTGAGGGAATAATCTTCCCTCTCTTAATTATCAGTGCTTGCAGTGAGATTAAAAAACCGGATTCATATATTGCAAAAGTGAATGATTCGTATCTCACTGAATCCGAATATGCCGAGCTTATCGATTCACAATTTGTCTCAGATGCAAGCAAATCAGCAGTAATTAAAAATTGGGTAAGGCAGGAAATTCTTTATCAGGAAGCTCTTAAGGAAGGGCTTACCGAAACGAAGGGATTTAAAGAGACACTTGAAAACACAAAAAAGCAGTTAGCTGCAGCTTTGATTCTTGAAAAAATTGCTGCCGCTGCTCAACCGCAATTTACTAATGATGAACTGAAAGATTTTTTTGAGGAAAATGAAACAAGTTTCAAGCTTCCCTTTAATGCCTATTATCTGAACCGGGTAAACTTTTCAAATAGAGATGCCGCAGTTGAGTTTCGTACGGATTTGATAATGAACGGATGGGATGATGCAATTAAAAAATCTGAACAAAATTCAAATCTCGTTAATCTTGAAAACGCAGTGCTGGTTTCAGAACAGGATATTCAACCCGTCAGATTGTTGCGTATTTTAGAAGGACTTTACCCACTTGAAATTAGCATTGTCATTCCGGATGAAAGGGGCTATTATTCCGTGGTGCAGTTGTTAGATAAATATACAGCCGGATCTATCCCGGCTTTTCATGCCGTAAAAAGTGAAGTTGAAAGAAGATACAAAGCTGCGTTAACCGAGTTAGCAGTTGAAAATTATATTAACGAATTATATTCCTTAAGTGAAGTAGAAATTAATAAATGAGTAATGTGAGCTTAAAAATTCTTTTTCTCGCAATTGTTCTGACGAGTCTACTGTTTGCACAACCGGTAGTCATTGACAAAGTTATTGCCATTGTTGATAATGAAATTATTTTGCAAAGTGAACTCGAATTTCAGATTTCAATATTTGCTTCACAACGTGGTATGGATCCAAAATCCCCCGAATTAAAAAGCCAAATTCTTAAATCGATGATTGATGAAAAACTTGTTTATGCTCAGGCTGAACTGGATTCAATAGTTATTACCGATGAAGAAATTTCCCAGCGAATAGATTACCAGGTTAAAGTGTTGCAGCAGCAATACGGTTCAATTGCGAATATTGAAGAAATGTATGGAATGCCCATCGAAAAAATAAAAAGAGAATTACGGGAAGATGTACGAAAAAATCTGATGGTTCAGCGTTTGCGTGAAAAGAATTTTGCACCAATTGAAGCCTCACGACGTGAGGTTGAGGAATTCTATTACACTTTCAAAGATAGTCTTGGTATGATTCCGGAGAAGGTTAGAATCTATCACATTTTCAGAAATCCTAAAACAACAGACAGACTTAAAAAGCAGTATCGCGATTTTGCCCAGGCAGTTCTTGATTCGATAAAGCAAGGTTCAAGTTTTGAAGATATGGCTACAAAATATTCCGAAGACCCTGGTAGTAAGGCTTTTGGAGGTGATCTTGGTTTTGTTAAAAAAGGTGTCTTTTATCCCCAGTTTGAAGCCGCTGCATATGCGCTTGAAGTTGGTGAGATATCAAATATTATTGAGACACCTGTAGGTTATCATATTATTGAATTGCTTGAAAAGAGAGGGGAGTCAATTCACACACGGCACATCCTTTTTAAATTCAAAACTGATGAAGGTGCTGATCTTGAAACGATTACATTCTTAACTGAGATACGCGACAGCGTTATAAAAGAAATTAAAACTTTTCAATATTATGCTAAAAAGTATAGCGAAGATAAAGAGACTGCACCATTCAATGGAGACCTTGGAACATTTTACATTAATCAGCTAGATAAAAACTTACTCGAAATTGTATCCAAGATGAAGCAGGGAGAGATATGCTTCCCGAAAAGAATTGATTATGGACAGGGTGTATATGGCTATCATATAGTTTATCTTCAATCAAGAATCCCACAGCATCCTCCCAGCCTTGAAGAAGATTATGCTGAGTTGAAACGACTTGCCGACGAATATAAAAAGCAAAAGCAATACGATGCCTGGGTTGCCTCTTTAAGAGATAAGATTTACTGGGAAGTCAGAATTTAATCATTACCAATCCTTACTCACTCAAAAGGAATTAAAGCTTGAAAGAAAATCCTTCCGGAACAAAAGATGTTGAGCTTGTTGAAAAGCTTGCCGAAAAAATTAAAAAGGTAAAATCTGAAATTGCAAAAGTAATTGTTGGTCAGGATGATATAATTGATCAGCTTTTAATTTCACTTTTTTCAAGGGGACATTGTTTGCTGGTTGGAGTTCCCGGGCTTGCTAAAACTCTTCTGATAAAAACTGTATCTGAAGTTTTGGATTTGAAATTCAGCAGGATACAATTCACTCCCGATTTAATGCCGAGCGATATTACCGGCACAGAAATAATTGAAGAAGATGCAGTAAGTAAAAAAAGAAATTTCAAATTTATATCAGGGCCTATATTTGCTAACATCGTTCTTGCTGATGAAATTAACAGAACACCACCCAAAACTCAGGCTGCGCTTCTTGAGGCAATGCAGGAAAATAAAGTAACAGCAGCTGGAGTAACATATCAGTTGCCGCAACCATTCTTTGTTCTTGCAACACAAAACCCGATTGAGCAGGAAGGTACTTATCCTTTGCCTGAAGCACAGCTTGACAGGTTTATGTTCAATCTGTGGCTCGAATATCCTTCTTTCAAAGAAGAGATAAGAATTGTCGAAACAACTACCAGCGAGTACAAAGCAAAGCTTGAAAAAGTTTTGAATGCAAATGAAATACTAGAATTCCAGGAACTGGTTCGAAAAGTTCCTGTTGCCGATAATGTTGTTGAGTTTGCAGTTAAAGTTGCAAGTATGACCCGCCCAACAAACGGTAACTCACCTCAATTTATAAAGGACTGGATAACGTGGGGTGCCGGACCAAGAGCTTCCCAGTATATGATACTTGCTTCGAAAACCCGTGCAGTTATTCAGGGAAGATTCACACCGAATATCGACGATGTTAAAATTGCAATGCTTCCCGTTCTCCGCCACAGAATAATCACAAACTTCAGTGCTGAAGCTGATGGAATAAAATCTCTTGATGTGGTTGAGAGGTTGAGTAAAGAGGTTTAAAAACTCACTTCCTTTTTGCACCACCCGGCATAAATCGCCATAGTTTAATTGCCAATCGCTAAAAGTAGTCAAGCAGAACCATTTGTTGCTTTTACCAAATAATGTTTGCAAGTTTTAGATAGAAATTTTATTCTACTCCGAGAGCGTTAGATTTTCTGAGTTGAATTACTGAATATTTACTGAGTCAACATCCCGACAACTCTCCCGAAGCAGAAGATTTGAAATTAACTCTTTCAACTTCTAATAGGAGGCTCGCTATGAAAACACTTACACTTTTTTTAACAATTCTTTTTTTGTCCTACTTAAATGTATTTGCTCAATTAGAAACACTAAAGGGACCAATCAATGAAGAAGCAGTAGTAAATGATTTTTATAAACCAGCTCTGCTAGATTCAACTCAGCTTGATTCTTTAATTAATGAAAGGATGACCTATCACCATATTCCGGGGTTAACTGCTTTAATTAATACAAAAGATGATGGGATAATTTGGAAACGTAACTATGGCTATAGAAATGTTGCACTTAGTCAACCTGTTGAGGATTCAACATTATTTTTATTGGCTTCGATATCCAAGACAATTATAGCTACGGCTATAATGCAGTTCTGGGAGGCAGATTCATTCGATCTTGATGATAATATCAATGATTACCTTGATGAATTTCAGGTGCATATACCATATCATTACAATGATACCGTTACTATTCGAATGATTATGACACATACCTCAAGTATCGCAGATAATTGGCCTATTCTTGATGCACTTACTATTTGCGGTGATAGTCCGATACCGCTTGATACATTTCTGATTAATTATTTTACTCCTGGAGGTACATATTATAATACCGGACTTAATTTTGTAAATGCAGCACCGGGTACTGTCTATAATTATACAAATGTCGGGGCAAGCATACTGGCATATTTGGTCGAGAAATTTTCTGGAATGTCATTCAATCAATATTGTCGCGAAAATATTTTTATTCCATTAGAGATGAATAAATCATCTTGGTTTTTGCAAGGAATGAATTTGTCTGCTATAGCTATCCCATACCAATGGTCAGGTGGACAAAATATTCCATATTGTCACCAGGGATTTCCTGTTTATCCTGCTGTCTTTTTAAGAACAAATAAACTCGAGCTTGAACATTTCTTATCAGCATATATGAATTGGGGAAGATATAAAGGTATTAATATTCTTGACAGTTCCACTGTTGATATGATGACATCTGATCAACTAGGATATCCTGTACCGGTATGGGGTTGTTATCAAGGAATAATATGGCAGCAGTTTGCGGACTTCTATGATCGATGGCCTTGGGGACATGACGGACACTGGTACACTGGATGTAGAACTGTTATGGCTTTCCAAAAGGAAGAAGGCTGGGGAGTAATTCTATTTATGAATTCAGCACCAGATTGGGGAGTTGTAAGATATATAGTAAATGCTATCTGTGATTATGCCCAGGATATTACTGAAGCAGAAGAAATAAGTAATCCGATTTCAGATTTTTATTTAGAACAAAACTTTCCTAATCCATTCAATCCAAGTACAACAATTAGCTGGCAATTAGCAGCAGGTAGCGATGCAACACTTAAAGTTTATGATATTCTTGGAAGAGAAATCGCAACGCTGGTTAATGAATATCGACCTGCAGGGAGATATGAAACGGAATTTAACGCAGCAAGCTTGCCAAGTGGAGTGTATTTCTATCAACTTAAAGCAGGCACTTTCGTTCAAACCAGGAAAATGTTATTGATCAAATGATAATGATCGTAGGGACAGGTCGCGACCTGTCCCTACAAATACAATGTGAGTATTAAAATTGTGCCGGTGAATTGTCAGAAAATTAGACCCGTGCAATCCTATAATTTTTTCTTGCGAAGTAGATTTCTTTTAAGAAGGTTTTAATAACTGTTGAAACCGGTACGGCAAGCAGCATTCCGTATAAACCAAATAAGATTCCGCCACTTATGATAAGCAGGATAATTACGATAGGGTGCATATCCGTACTTTTACCGAAGATATATGGCTGAACAAAACCATTATCAAAAGCGTAGGTAATTAAAACAACAAGCAGAATGAGTGGAACTTGTGAAAGATCTCCGTACTGAACTATAGACACAATAATTGCTGGAATTCCTCCGATAATTGGTCCGAAGTATGGAATTAAATGTCCGAGTCCTGCAATTACTCCAAGCGGCAGAGCATTCGGAACACCAATGAAAAAAAATCCGAATCCAATCATCGCACCAACAAATGTAGCATCAAAAATCCAGGCTCTTACAAACAAGCCAAGTCGTAGTGTTACTTTCTTCAAAATGTAATAAGACATTTCAAAATATTTATTTGGAATGGTTTGTAGAAGACCCGACAATATTTTTTTATAATCTTTTAAAGGAAAAATGTTATAAATGGGACAATTACAAGTACAGCAATGATGGATACAATACTTGATAGAACGGATGTTATTGTATCGAAAATGTTAGTAACCTGTGAGGTAATGAAAAATTCAATTCTGTTTGTCAGCTCACCAGCTTTGAGAAAAGGAACGTAATGCATTAATGTTCCCTCAAGTGTCTTTAACTCTTCTGCAAATGAAAATCCTTCCAACGCGCTTATTAGTTGGTCCAACTGATAAATAAATTTTGGGATTATTATAGAAAGACTGAAGTATATGACGAATCCAAAAACTCCGAAAATTAGTAAAGTTGAAGTGAGACGGTTGAATCCTTTGGCTTCAAGTAAGGAAACAAACGGTGCGAAGATAAATGCAAGCAAAATTGCCAGTGCAAGAATTATTAAGACCTCGGTGAGGAGGTAAACGAGATATAGGAATAATATTACAGCGGCAGTAGAAAGAAAAAATTTAGTTGCTTTGTTGTAAGTTGAATCTGACATAATTATTGAAAATTAATTCACTGCTTCAATTCTTTTGATTCCCGGCACCTGATTCATCAAAGCTCTTTCAATACCAGCCCGCAGAGTTAATGTTGACATCGGGCAGTTTTCACAATCACCTGTTAGCTTTACTTTTACAATTCCGTCTTTGGTAACTTCAACCAGCTCAACATCTCCGTTGTCTGCCTGCAGGAAGGGTCTGATTGATTCAAGTGCTTTTAAGATTTCTTCTTTCATCGTCTTTGAGTATTTCAGATATGTAAATCTAATGAAAAATATTAAATCAATTGAGTGTTGTCATTGCGAGTCTCGGTATAAGCCGGACGAAGCAATCTACCGAATACTAATTGAAAAATGAGATCACTTCGCTACGCTCAGTGATCGGCATTAGATCTAATCATCATCCCCTAAGAAGTATTTCAACTTTCCCGGGAGCTTTTGAATTCCTGATGTTTACCTGTTCAGTTAGATTTCTTGAAAGATCCATAATTATTTCAGCTTCATTTGAATCGGGAATATCAAATACAATTGGTATTCCTTTATCACCACCTTCTCTTATTTGTGGATTTATCGGTATGCCTCCGAGGAAAGGAACGTTTAATTCTTTCGAAACTCTTTCACCGCCGCCTGTTCCAAAAATGTCATATCTTATCTTTGTATCCGGTGCGATGAAGTAACTCATATTTTCAATCAAACCAAGCACAGGAACATTCACCCGCTCAAACATCTTTAAAGCTTTTCTTGCATCAATGAATGAAACTTCCTGTGGTGTTGTAACAATAACAGCTCCAGTGAGAGGAATAGTCTGCACAAGAGTTAATTGAATATCTCCTGTTCCGGGAGGCATATCGAAGACAAGATAATCCAATTCTCCCCATGCAACGTCGGTCATAAATTGTTTGATAGCTCCGCTTGCCATCGGTCCGCGCCAGATAATCGGAGCGTTGTCATCTACAAGCAATCCGATTGAAATCATTTTCAGTCCAAAAGCCTGAAGAGGAATTAATCTTACTTTACCATCATCCTGAATAACATTAGGTTTTTCTTTTACACCAAGCATTAGAGGAATGCTTGGTCCATAAATATCAGCATCAATTAGTCCGACACTCGCTCCATCTTTAGCAAGTGCAACGGCGAGGTTTACAGCAACAGTGCTTTTACCAACACCACCTTTACCGCTTGCAATAGCAATTGTGTTTTTTACTCCCGGAAGAATTGCCTCTTTCTTTGGGTCTTTGTGTGTAGTTATAGTTGAAACTCTTTCCTGAATGTTCAAATGAATTTCTTTGATTGCCGGGAATTCATTCTTTATTGCATCAGCTATAGTGTTATAGTCAAAGTCTGTTGCTTTATTTAGAGCAGGAATAGAGATATCAACAGTTAAGGCATCCCCAACCTGCTCGAGTTTTTTAATCGAGTTAAGTGTTAAAGAATTTTTATTGAAATTTTTATCTTCAATTTTCTTGATGGCATTTAGTACTGAGCTTTTAGTTATTTCGGTCATAATTTTATCTGAATTTCATTAATGAGTTATGAAAAATAAGTGGTTAAAAGATAAGCAAATCTAAGGTGAGAGGAAGTTCCTTTGTGAATCTCTTTTTTAAGATTTTATCATCTGCCCTGAATGTTTTTCAACTTGCTTCATCAGCCATTCCTGGCTGTTGACAGGTTTTGCCCCATTCAGAGGAGTTACCATTTTGTAAGTCATATCAGGCAGGAGTGTACGTGCTTTCTGATTATCCTTGAGTGCGGCTTTCATTAGAGTCTTCATCACATCAGTTCTGATTTTTTCGTTTTCAACCGGGAATAATGTTTCAACTCTTCCGTCAAGATTTCTCTGCATTATATCTGCACTTCCCATATACATTTCTTCGTTGCCATCGTTGTAAAAATAAAATACCCTGCTGTGTTCAAGGAATCTTCCAACGATGCTTCTGACTTTTATGTTTTCACTTAAACCTTCAACTCCGGGAACAAGACAGCAAATGCCACGGACAACCAAATCAATTTTAACTCCTTCGTTAGAAGCTTCGTAAAGTGCACTGATAGTTTGAGGATCAACAAGTGAGTTCATCTTCCAGATTATTTTACCTTCTTTACCAGCTTTTACATTTTCAATTTCCCTGAAAACTTTTTCAAGCATTTTATCACGCATATTTACCGGGGAGACAAAAAGCTTTCTATATTCTTTTTGCTTTGAGTAGCCTGTTAAGTAATTGAAGACATCCGAAACATCCGAACAAATGTCAGCATCACAGGTAAACAGTCCGAGATCGGTGTAAATTTTTGCTGTGATTGCATTGTAATTTCCGGTAGCCAGGTGAACATATCGTTTCACTCCATCAAACTCTTTTCGCACAACAAGAGTCATCTTTGCGTGAGTCTTTAATCCAACCAATCCATAAACAACGTGAGCGCCGGCTTTTTCAAGTTCACGTGCCCAGAAAATATTGTTCTCTTCATCAAACCTTGCTTTAAGTTCAACCAGAACTGCAACCTGTTTACCACGTTCAACTGCTTCTATCAAAGCTCTGACAATTGGTGAGTCCGAGCCAACCCGATAAAGTGTCTGCTTAATTGCCAGCACTTCAGGATCTCTCGCCGCCTGCTTTATGAATTCGATTACAGGTGTAAATGAATGATAAGGATGGTGAAGCAGAATATCTTTCTGTTTTATGATTGTGAAAATATCCTCATCGGTTTCAAAAGTTTTTGGCAGAACAGGATAAAATGGTTTCTCCTTCAATTGATGGAGAGGAAGCTTGTATAGACTCATCACGTCACTTAAACCTATCGGACCATCGGAAATATGAACATCGTCTCTTTTAATTCTCAAATTTTCAATCAATGTTTCCAGCATATATTCAGGTATATTGCTTTCAACTTCCATACGAACAACCTGCCCAAATCTTCTTTGTCGAATATTCTCTTCAATGACATGAAGAAGATCATCAGCTTCATCCTCCTGAAGTTCTATATCAGTATCTCGTGTTACACGAAAGCGGTAGGCTTCTATTACTTCCATACCGGGAAAGAGCAAGTCAAGATTAGCTTTAATTAAATCTCCAAACCAGAGAAACTTTGCTTCAAATCCTCCGTTGTTATTTGGTTTTCTTGAAGGATCGATAATGTCATCAACCGGAAGTAATCTCGGATGAGTACTTGGTATTTTAACTCTTGCAAAATGTGTGTCACCTTTTGGGTCGCGGATAAGTACTGCAAGGTTCAGGCTAAGGTTTGAGATATACGGGAACGGTCTACCCGGATCAAATGCAAGCGGAGTAAGAATAGGGTAAATTTCTTTTTTAAAGTATTCCTTTAATCTGCTTTTCTCTTCTGGTGTAAAGTCTTCGAATCTACATAAGAATATTTTGTTCTCTTTAAGTTCGGGAACAATTTCATTATTCCAATAATCATCGAGCTGCTTAAGCATTGGCCGCAAAGCTTTTTCAATTTTCTGAACCTGCTCGAGAGGAGTAAGTCCGTCAATTGTCGGTTCCAGAATATTTGCCGCAATCTGTTCCTTCAAACCGGATACACGAATCATATAAAACTCGTCAAGGTTTGAAAAAAAGATGGAGATGAATTTAACTTTTTCAAGAAGCGGAAGATTGGGATTAAGTGCTTCTTCCATCACTCTGCGGTTGAATTCGATCCAGCTTAAATCCCTGTTAAAAAAGTTCTTTGGATCTTTATATTTCTTAAGTATTTCTTTACCAGTCATTGTAATTGATCTTTCTAATCGGGCACAAATATAATATAAATACAATCTATATGCCGTGACTAAAAAGGGTAATTTGTTGGAATATTATATTATTAAGCCAGACTATTTTCCTGGACTTACCACTCATCAGGAAAAATTAAACAGCCTATTGCTAATTTTAACATTTTGCTCTAAGAGTTAATAAACTGCTCTAAAATTCACCTTTAAAAAAGATTAGTGTTTGGAGAAAAAAGTTTCAATCATTACAGGATTAATATTTTTTAATCTTTTATTAATTCTGGCTTAATCTAACAGGTTTAAGTTTCCAGTGTAAGTCTTTTAAATCTTTATTAAAAAAATCAATAAAATAAAGGAGCACTTAAATGAAAAACCGATTATTATCACTCGCACTTTCGTTAGCAATTCTATTTCTCTTCATAGGTAACTCGTCGTTTGCACAAAATCAGCCTGAAAAGAAAGACACCAAGTCAACAAACCAAACGACGCAAATAAACAATCAAAAAGATATGAAATCAAACCAGAATCAGGTGGCACAGACTAATAAGACTCAAAAAGATGCAAAGATGAACGAAAGTAAAACCACTATGGATAAAAATACAAAACAGGCTACGGTGACAAAGGATAAAAAAAATAATGAGCCGGTGAACACACAATATCATAAAAAGCAGAATACAAATAGTACCAAGGAGCAAAAACAAGAAAAAATGCCTGCGAAAGGAGATGCTAACAAACAGGCTAAATAATTTCATCGCTGTAAAATGAAATTAATTTTTTGCAAAGGAGAGTTAACGACTCTCCTTTTTTATTTTTAGTTTTGGGTTATGAAGATATTAGTGGTTGAAGACGAAAAGAAAGTTGCATCCTTTCTAAAAAAGGGACTCGAACAGGAATATTACACTGTTGACTTAGCTTATGATGGGAAAGTTGGATTGGATCGCTCTCTTACAGAAGAATATGATCTTATTATTCTTGACATTATGCTGCCTCTGCTGGATGGAATGACGTTACTTAAAGAAATTCGTAATGCAAAAAACGAAGTTCCTGTCCTTATGTTAACGGCAAGAGATTCAACCCAGGATAAAGTTGAAGGGCTTGATTCCGGGGCTGATGACTATCTTCCAAAACCTTTTGCTCTTGAAGAGCTTCTTGCAAGAGTAAGGGCCTTGATAAGAAGAAAAGAAAAGGTAAAGAATCTTATTCTTTCTGCGGAAGACCTGACTTTGGATACTCAGACACACAAAGTCAAACGGGGTGAAAGTGAAATCATACTTACTCCAAAGGAATATTCAATACTTGAGTACCTGCTGAGGAATAAAAATCATGTCGTTTCAAGAATGAAACTAACAGAGCATGTCTACGAATATCAGTTTGACCCTGATACAAATGTAATTGATGTATATATAAACAAACTAAGAAATAAAATTGATAAAGATTCTGATAGGAGAATACTTTATACAATAAGAGGTATTGGATATATGATTAAAGAGAACAAGTGAGTTCAAGTGCTGCTATGTATGACAGGGCTAAACGATTTATTAAATCCACACGATTCAAAACATCAATCTGGTATTCGCTTGTTTTTTTAATTCTAGAAATTGTAATTGGCTCATTAATTTATTTCTATCTCCGCAGCAGTCTATATACCCAGCTCGACTTGTCATTAACCAAGCAATGCGAACTTATCTATCATTTTGTGAGTGAGAAAAGTGTAGACCTTTATGAATTTACACCCGATTCAATTTATTCTTCACCCGATGAGTTAGTATATGATCTTGCTTTTGAAGCAGTTGCATTGAATCCGAACAATACATTTATTCAGATTCGATTTAAAGATAAAATAATTTTCAAGACTGAAAATCTTAAAGGTTTTCATACAAATCTTGCTGACAGTTCATCTCAAAGCCAGTTAATAAAAACCTTTTCTGATAAACTTCTTTCTCCTCATGATATACGTGCTGCAGTTTTTAATAAAAATGGATATCAGATAATTACTGCTTTCCCTGTTGTTCTCATAAATGATGCTCTTAAAAGTTTAACGGACTTGTATGTTTTAATTGCACCAATATTCTTTTTGATATCAGTAATTGGGGGAGCATTTATCTCGATAAAGTCGCTTTCCAGGATTGATTCGATAATTGACAGGACAAAATACATCACAGCCAGAAATCTGGATGAAAAAATTAGTGGAGATGAATTTGATGATGAATATGGTAGGTTAGCAAAAACTATGAACGAAATGATAACACGAATCAAAAAATCGATTGATTATATGAATCAGTTCTCGATTTCTGCGGCACATGAATTAAAAACACCTCTGACAATTTTACGGGGAGAAATTGAACTTGCTCTTCGATCAAAAATTAAACCTGATGAATACAGACAAGTGCTTCAAAGCAATCTTGATGAAACTTTACGATTGATCAACATTGTTGATAAACTTTTTTTTATTTCGAAAACCGATCACTCACTCATTAAAATAAACAAAGAAAAAACCGAACTTAATAGCCTTGTTCTCAATGCCATTGAGTCGATGAAGACAGTTGCCGAAGAAAGAAATGTCAAACTAAATTTTTTATGGGAAGAGAAAATTTATGCAGAAATAGATACAGGATTGATGAATCAGGTGCTGTATAACCTTATTGAGAATGCAATTAAATTCACAGATCCCTATGATGTAGTGAATATTCATTTAGAGAAAATAAACTATAATAAAGCATCTATTTCGGTTACAAATAAAGGCGAATATATTCCACCTGAATTTCACAAAAAAATATTTGAAAGATTTTTCAGGGTAGAGTCATCACGTAACAGAAATACTGGGGGAGCTGGATTAGGATTATCCGTAGTTAAATCTATAGTTAAAATGCATGGAGGTGAAATTGGCGTGGAATCAAAACCCGATGGTCTGACAACATTTACTGTTAAAATTTAATTTATATTAATCTTTAGCTATTTGCTTATGATTGAATCAAATCTCAATAAAATCATTTCTTCCACCTTCAATATCACCAAGATCGATTTTTACTGTCGCACGATTATAGTAAGCGATATGATTGTTCGGATCGGTTTCGATGGCTCTATTAAAATTTTCTAATGCCTCTTCAAGATTTCCTTCATCAGCCATGAGGGTTCCTTTGACGCAATAGTTATATGATAAATGAAGAAAATACTGAAACCTGGTCAGCGCCATTAACATTAGTTAGTTCCATATATTTCTCAGATTAAATAATTATTGAATTTCTCTTTTAATTATAACATCGGAAGATGAACCACATATTAACAAAAGATTAAATTTTGTTAATCAATTAATAAGTATTTAATATTGATTTTCTGAGCAATTGATTAGGAATTTACATTTCGACTAGCATAAGGCGATCTTTGCAGATCAACTTACTGAATTTATAAGAGTGAAGAAGTCTAATCTATTGAATTTTGTATCCATTTATTTAGTGCGTCGATATTAACCTTCCCTCCCAAAGAAATCCAATTATAAAATTAGGATCAAAAGCAAAAAAAGAATAGCAAAACGATATTCTAAAATATTTTTATAGTTTTTAATTTTTACTTTTTGGTGATTGATCTTTGAGTTTAACATTTACAAGTCTTATGTTTCAATATCGTATGTGGGCGGAATTTCCCATATATGCTTGATCCAGCAAAATCAATAAAGATAAATCTGAATTTTCAAAATGTAAGTTAAATTATAAAATTGCTGTTAAACATTAACTATTTATAAAGAGATGAGTATGAAAAAAGAATGTCAAATTTGTAAAAGAGATTCAACAAAAGTAGAAATACTCTCTGCAGTAATAGTAAGACCAGTCTTATCCCAATTAATCACCCAATCATTTCCTAATTGGGATGCTAAAGGATTTATTTGCCGGGACGATTTAAGAAAATTTCGTAGTGCTTATCTTTTTAAGATTATGGAAGATGAAAAAGGAGAATTAACAAGGTTAGAAAAAGATGTTATTGAAAAACTTACTGACTATGAAACTATTTCAGTAAATGTAGAAAGTAAATTTGCTACTCAACTAACATTCGGTGAAAGACTGTCAGATAAAATTGCAACCTTCGGTGGGAGCTGGAGATTCATTATAATTTTCGGTGTTATTCTTGTCCTATGGATATCTGTTAACAGTTATTTCTTATTATCAAAAGTATTTGATCCGTATCCTTTTATTTTATTAAATCTGATTTTGTCTTGTCTCGCAGCTATTCAGGCTCCAATTATTATGATGAGTCAAAACAGACAAGAGTTGAGAGACCGGAAACGAGCCGAAGAGGATTATAAAATAAATCTAAAATCTGAGCTGGAGCTAAGACAACTACATCAGAAGGTTGATCATTTACTTATTCAGCAATGGGAAAGAATGGTAGAAATTCAGGAATTACAATTAGAACTGCTGGAGGAAATAAAAAAAGAAAGAGGTTGATATTTAAAGCCAGCTATCAGATCAAGCTTGTATCGTTTTGTGATCGACATTCTGGTGAACATTAATTGAACAGTCGTTCCCTAAAACATTAGTTCCTAAAACACTGATGGACGCGGCATATTTTTTACTAGCAGCTGAGCGTGGGGGCTAATCCGTGCCTCAACGCCAACCGGTAATAGAGCGGGATAAGCAATAATATCATTGTGTAAACTTCTTATGGATATTCGACAATCGTAAGAATATATTTGATTTATAGTATTTAATGTAAGTATCAAAATGGATTTAAAAGTTAGAGCAACATCTGAGTATAAAAATATCTCATTAGAAGAGACCTTTATATTCTTAGAGGCATCAGCAGACGGTCTTTCTAATTCTGAAGCAAAGAATCGCCTTGAAAAATTCGGTTATAACGAAATAGTAGAGAAAAAAAATAATCCTCTTCTTGAATTTCTGCTACGCTATTGGGGCCCCATGCCGTGGTTGTTGGAAGTGGCAATGGGTCTTTCTTTTGTATTGAGTCATTACCTTGAGGGAATAATAATCTTTGTACTGCTCACGATGAACGCAATCATTGGACAAATACACTCAAGTAGTTCACAAAACGTGATTGAGCTTTTAAAGAAAAAATTAGCTATCAAGGCAAAGGTCTTACGGAATAAAAAATGGTCTAAGGAAGATGCTAAAGAAATTGTAGATGGAGACATCATCTCTGTAAAACTTGGTGATATCATTCCGGCAGATGCCAGGATTATAACCGGTGAACTTTCGGTTGAACAATCAGTTCTAACCGGGGAATCCCTGCCAGCAGAAATACAAATATCGGATATTATCTACTCTGGCTCCATCATAAGGCGTGGAGAAGCTACTTGTATTGTTATCAATACCGGCGCAAACACCTATTTGGGTAAAACAGCCGAGTTGGTAAAAATTGCTAAGCCAAAATCGCATCAACAAGAAGTGATGATGGCTGTGGTAAAATATATGATGTACCTTGGTATAGCTGCATCTATTTTAGTTATGGTATCTGCTTTACTGATGCATTTAAGCATTTTATTAATATTGACCTTCGTAGTTATTTTCCTTTTGGGAGCGATTCCTGTGGCTCTTCCGGCAGTTCTCACCATTGTACAATCTGTTGGAGCAACAGAGTTGGCAAAAAAAGGAGCATTGGTAACCAGGCTTGAGTCGGTAGAAGATGCCGCATCAATAGACATTATTTGTTTTGACAAGACAGGTACGATAACGCAAAATAAGTTATCGGTTGTTGATAGCATTTCGTTTTCCGGTAACAAGAAAGAAGATGTTCTGAGAATAGCCTCACTCACATCTCACTCAGAAGGAATGGACCTAATTGATCTTGCCGTTATTGAGTATGCCAATAAATCCGGTGTAAATTTTTATGATTACAAACAAATATCCTACACTCCTTTCGATCCATCTGTAAAGAGAACAGAGGCAATTATTGAAACCGGTGGAAAGCGATTTAGAGCCGTTAAAGGCGCTGCACAGGTGATCCTGTCTCTATGCCATGACACAGATAAAGGGACAATAGAGGAAATTAATAAAACGGTAGATGGATTTTCAAAAAAAGGTTACAGAACGATCGCTGTTGCCAGGTCAGAAGGAGACGATCTGAATAATCTTAAGTTTGTAGGATTGCTGCCGCTTGCGGATCCACCCCGACCGGATTCAAAAAGTATGATAGATCAGGCAAGGAAGCTGGGTATTAAGCCATTGATGCTTACCGGCGATAGTATTGAGATAGCAAAAGAAATTTCTAATCAGATTGGTATTGGTAATAACATTATCCGAATGGCGGATATTAAAGATCTAAGTGCAGATCAACAGTTAAAGACCGTTAGTGAGTGCGATGGGTTTGCCGAGATATACCCTGAGGACAAGTATATGATTGTGAAACTTTTGCAATCAGGAGGGCACATGGTAGGAATGACAGGGGACGGAGTTAACGATGCCCCTGCCCTGAAACAGGCTGAGATGGGCATAGCTGTGAGCAATTCCACCGATGTGGCAAAGGCAGCTGCGAGTGTAGTCTTAACTGAATCAGGTGTAGGAGTAATAATCGATACAGTAACAATAAGCAGACAGACATATCAACGAATGTTAACGTGGGTAATAAATAAAGTTGCTAAAGTTATAGAATTTGTCATTTTACTCACCATAGGCTTCTTCTGGCTGCATAACATTCTTCTTTCTCTTCTTGGAGTGTCAATGTTAATATTTGCAAATGATTTTGTAACCATGTCTCTGGCAACCGACAACGTTAAGCATACAAGTAATCCGAATAAATGGAATGTAAAGAATAATATTTTAGCATCTCTTCTTCCAGCGCTGTCATATGTTTTAGGAGACGTTATTATAATCCTGATAGGGAAATATTATTTTCATTTACCATGGGATGAATTAACCACACTCGTTATGCTGAGTCTTATATTCAACAGTCAATTAAGGGTGTTGATCGTAAGAGAAAGAAGACATTTCTGGTCATCTCTTCCTGGTAAAGGATTGCTTATATCGGGCATAGCAACTATAATTGGGTTTACTCTCGTAGCTATATTCGGAATTCTTATTCCTCCATTAAACGTAGTAATAGTTATCACTATTTTGGGATTCTCAACTCTCTTTACGTTCGGAATTGATTTTCCGAAATACTATCTGTTTAAAATATTCGGACTATAAGAACTAAAAAAAGATGAATGAAATATTAAATTTTTTTAATGATCATCGCTCTTTAGCAAATTAGAAAATATCACTAAAATATTATAGAGAATAATAAATGAAAATTCTTTTCCTAATTAACGATACACCTTACGGAACTGAAAAATTCTATAACGCTTGCAGACTTGTTATGACATTACAGAAAGAGCATACGCAAACTGAAGTTCTTGTTTTCTTAATGGCTGATTCTGTTACCGGCGCCTTGGTAAATTGAACAACACCACAGGGATATTATAATATAGAACGGATGTTAAAAAATATAATCAACAAAGGCGGAAAAGTAAAGATTTGCGGAGGTTGTATTGATGCACGTGGTGTAGCATCGCTTCCATTTATTGAAGGCTGTGTCAGAAGTAATATGAACGAGCTTGCTCAATGGTCTATCGAAGCTGATAAGATTTTTACTTTTTAAATTGCTTTTTGGTGAAAACAGTAGAGAATTATTTTCTAAAATAAATTAATTACTAACTGCCATCATTCTGTAACCAACACCGGAGTCAGTAACAAGATACTTAGGATTGGCTGCATCGTCTTCGATTTTTTTTCTTATTTGTCCGATAAATACCCGGAGATATTGTGTATCCTCTGTGTGAGTCGGGCCCCAGACTTCTTTTAATAAATAATTTTGTGTTAAAATCCGGTCAATATTTCTAAAGAATATTTGTAGAAGCAGATATTCAGTGTTAGTTAATTTTAGTTCGACATTATTTTTATAGACAAGCCTTTTTACAAGATCTATTTTAAGATTTCCATTTTCAAAGATTGATTCATTGTCAATGAGCTGAACCCTGCGAATATTGGCTCTGATTCTTGCAAGAAGCTCTTTTGTGTTAAATGGTTTTGTAATATAATCATCAGCCCCAAGATCAAGCGCTTTAACAACACTATCCTCAGAATCTCTGACAGATAAAATTATTACTGGCACAGAGGACCAGGTTCTGATTTCTGCAAGAACAGAAAATCCATCCTTATCCGGTAGGCCAAGATCAAGAATAACTAACTGCGGATGATAATTTGCAACAGCGATTATTCCATCTTTTCCTTTTGCTGCTTCAATTACTTTGTAGTCCTGTGCTTCTAAAGTGATCGAAAGGATTTTCCTTATTTGTGATTCATCGTCAATCACAACGATTGTGTTTTGAACAGTCATATATTTTTTATTCTGATGGAAGTGAAATAATAAATTTGGCACCGCCTGATTCATTGTTCTTTGCGATTATAGATCCTCCGTGAGCTTCAATAAATCCTTTTGCAATTGAAAGACCTAAGCCCGTACCACCGGCTTTCGTACCGGGAATACGATAAAATTTCTTAAAAATATTTTTTAATTCTCCTTCTGGAAATCCAGCACCATTATCTGATATTGTTATGACTATTTGATTTTTTTTTCTCTCAGCAATTATCTCAGTTGTATTATTCGGCGATGTGTATTCTATCGAGTTATGAATTATGTTTAATAATGCCTGCTCAAGAAGTGGGTAATCAAAATTGCATAGACCAGTATTTTCTTCAATGTGACAATTAATTCTGTGCTCAGCAGATTCGACTTTTATTTTATACAAAGCAGAGTTAATTAGATCAGCAATAGAATGCCACTCTTTTTTGAGTCTGAGTGTACCGCTTTCCAGGCGTGTGATATCAAGCAGGTTTTCAACCAATCTTTTCAGTCTTTCAGCGGCAATGTTGGCTTCATTTATTAAACGGTAAAATATTGGCTTGTTATTAATTATTTTATCATCCCTGAAGGAAGTTACTGCACCAAGTATTGTAGTAATAGGGGTTTTCAGTTCATGTGAAACAGAATCGAAAAGAGTTTTATAGAGCTTTTCTGATTCCGCAATTAATAGGCTGTGTTTGGTAAGTTCTTTAAGATATTCCCTTTCAACAGCCACACCAATCTGAGTTATAAAAGCGGTAAGCTGAGAATCTGTATCAGGATCAAATGATGAATTTTCCGGAAATAGAAGACCTACAACACCAAGTTTTCGATCCTTAGTATATAGTGGAAGATATGTTATTTGAGAGATTGATGGAATTGCCTGGGTGAATCGACCTACTTTTTCTGAGTTCAAATAAACAAGTTGTGCTATACTCCACTCTCCTTCATCAATTGTAATTGTGCTGAAGCGGTGAGAATTTTTACTTAGATATTTATCACTCTCTGCATATATAATTAAAACTTCGGTGTGAAAAGTATTTTTAAGTTGTTTTATAGAAAATTCAGTTACGTCATCAAGACTCTTTGCAGCAGAAAGATCCCTCGTAAGATTGTATAACGATGCTGTTCTTTTCTCTTTTTGGTTTATAGTTAATTGTTGCATCCGTATGCGCGATATTAGAAAACCTGATACAGTAGCAATAACAAAATACATAACATACATTAGTACATCTTCAACTTTCCCAATCCTTAAAGTAAAAGCCGGAGGTATGAAAAAATAGTTCCATATAAATGCGCTCATAATTGCGGCAAGAAAAATTGGTCCAGGTTTGAAATTTAAAAGAGGTAAGAGGGATATAACAAATAAGAAGACGAGCGAAACTGCCTGATAGCTTATGTGTATCTGTAAATAATAAAATATTAAACCGACAACAGAGATTATCAAAGCCGATAAAAAATATTTGGTCGGATTGGAGTTCCAGATTCGAACAATAATATCGGAAAGAGGTTTCTGGCTTGAGGTTCTGGTAACCTGATTATTTATTGACGATTCAGCATTTTTCATTTGAACTGACTCACCTTTCATTTCACAAAAACAAAATTCTTAAAAAACCATCTTGTACTTTTATCTATTAATTACAACCTAAAAGTAATAAACAGATTATAAATACGCTGTAAATAAAATGTTCGCCAGCATAAAATATTTATAAAGAAGAGTAATAAGAATAAAAAATTTATAAAGATAAGGTGCTATGTGTAAAGAATTAATAAAGAACCTATAAAGAGTTTCATATTATCAGGATATTGAAGCCGCTAAAAACTTATAAATATTGTATTTATTCTAAAGTATAGTCAATGTCTGATAATTTTAATATATCGTCCTATCTACGAAAGTTGAGATATTTTATATTAGGTTCACCCCGCAATATAAATGACCCTAAAATATTTCATAAACTTGCTTTGATTCCATTACTCGCTTGGGTTGGTCTCGGTGCTGATGGTTTATCTTCTTCTTCGTATGGACCAGAAGAGGCATTCAGATCATTAGGACAACATACATATCTGGCGGTCTTTATTGCTCTCGCTACCGTCATTACCGTTTTTGTTATTTCATACGCTTACTCAAGGATCATAGAACATTTTCCTTATGGTGGCGGAGGTTATATTGTTGCTACACACATGATTGGCGAAAAAGCCGGAGTAGTTTCTGGTGCTGCATTAATAGTGGATTACATTTTAACGATCACAGTTTCAATAGCATCTTGCTCTGATGCAATTTTCAGCTATTTGCCGCTTGAGTATCAAAAGTTTAAAATATTTTTTGCTGCTTTACTTATTGTCTTTATGATAATCATAAATTTGCGGGGAGTGAAGGAATCAATAACCGGACTGATGCCTATTTTCCTGACGTTTATAGTATCTCATATAATTTTACTTGGCTACGGATTCTTCTGGCACATTGGTGAAATTGGAAGCGTTACAAATAAAATCAATTCAGGTCTGCAAAGTGATTTGTCAACAATAGGAGTATGGGGTATATTATTAATTTTATTACGAGCGTACTCATTGGGAGGAGGAACATATACTGGTATTGAAGCAGTATCGAACGGGTTACAAATAATGCGAGATCCAAAAGTTCAAACAGGTAAGCGAACAATGCTATATATGGCAACATCGCTTGCAATTACTGCCGGAGGACTTGCAGTAATATATTTACTTGTTGGAGTACAACCTACAGCGGGAAAAACGCTTAATTCGGTTCTTGCTGATACTCTCTACGGAAATTGGGCTTTCGGTAATACTCTGGCCGTAATTACAATATTTTCTGAAGGCGCACTTTTATTGGTGGCTGCTCAAGCCGGTTTTATTGATGCACCACGAGTTATGGCAAATATGGCTGTTGATTCATGGCTCCCTCACAGGTTTGCTGCATTTTCTGACAGGCTTACAATGCGTAACGGGGTTATATTGGTTGGCACGGCGGCTCTCGCACTTTTATTTTATACACAAGGATCAATTATTGCATTAGTTATAATGTACTCTATAAATGTATTTCTGACTTTTACATTATCTGAGTTTGGTATGTCAAGATTTTTTATCAAGCACAGAAAAAAGGAAAAATACTGGAAGAAGCATCTTAGCGTACATCTTACCGGATTAATTCTCTGCTCTATAATTCTAAGTATTACTGTCTTTGAAAAATTTTTAGAGGGCGGGTGGTTAACTCTTGTTATTACTTCGGTTGTAATTGTAATATGCCATTTTATTCGTAAACATTATACAATTATCCAAAATGATAAGAAAAAGTTTGATGATTTATTAACAACTATTCCAACTGTTGGTGAAATCAATAACCAACCTGTTAATCCGAAAGAGAACTCAGCAATCTTGTTAGTTAATGGATATAACGGATTTGGGGTGCACACATTCTTAACAATAATACGTCAATTCCCGGATTTCTATAAAAATTTTATTTTCGTTTCGATTGTTGTTGTTGACCAGGGATTATTCAAAGGAGAGGAAGGATTGCCGGATCATAAAGACTCAGTTGAAGCAGCATTAAAAAAATATGTAGAATTGGCGCGCAGACTCGGGCTAAAATCTGATTATAGAATGGAGGTGGGTACTGATGTAGTAAAATCTGCTTCTGATGCATGTAAAAATATCAGTCGGGAATTTCCCAAATCTATGGTGTTTTCAGGTAAGCTGTCATTCAGGAATGAAAAATTCTATCACAAACTACTTCATAATGAAACTGCATTTGCAGTTCAACGTGTACTTCATTGGAATGGAATACCAAATATGATCTTACCGATTAAAATGGATTTATAGAAGTAGTATAAGGCGAAGAGCTAAGCAAATTGATGAACTAATGCACTTTACTTACTGCTGAATAAAGATCAAAATAAAAATTGTGGTGGATAATATTGAATGCTGTCACGGGATGACCGTGACAGCCTGAAAATTTTTCTAACGCATTAATTACTATGCTTCAGTTTCAACCTTTGAGTATATCTTTTGAAACTCTTTTCCTTTCCTTTCCTTCCAGCTTCCTTTGTGGTATGCATATCCAACGATCAAAGGCATAGCAATAGTAGCTTCTGAGTAAACCATTTGTTCAAATGTTGTTTCAACTTTACCCCACGAACTTGCTTCTTTAAGTGTTGAACCGGATAGTGCGCCGTCTCTTTCATCTGCAACTGTAATCTGAACAGCGTACTTATGCATTGTTGCATCTTCCTGAAGAATGTCTGCCGCAACAACAATATCCTGTGTAAAGTTTTTAGGAACACCTCCGCCGATCATAAAGATACCAGTGTCTTTGCTGGCTAATTTTATTTTTGTCAGCTCAAGAAAATCTTTAGCAGAATCAATTGAACAATGATTATCAGGATTTTGAGTCTGGTGAACTACAAAACCAAATCCTGCAGAGCAATCGGAGAAAGCAGGAACGAAAATCGGAACATTCTTTTTATATGCAGCCCAAACAACAGAATCATCTACTTTTGGTCCACCATTGTTCTCTAAATATCTTCCAAACTCCCAAAGGTATTCTCTTGAAGAATATGGTTTCGGTTCCATACTATTAAATATTTTTGCGCAGGTGTCATCACAAATTCTCAATTCATCTTCATCAATGAAAGTATCGTAAATTCTGTCAATGTGTAAATCTCGCATTTCATTATCATCAACGAACTTTGTTCCTTTGTAATGTTTGAAACCAAGCGCTTCAAAGAAATCCTGGTCAACTATAATTGCACCTGTTGAAACAATCGCATCAACCATATTGTTCATAATCATATCATAAACTACTTTCTTCAAACCTGCGCTGAACAAACTTCCGGCAAGAGTAAGAATAATTCCGCAGTTTTTATCCTTTAGCATCATATCATAAATTCTTGCAGCACGATTCAAGTCACGTGCGGTAAAAGCCATATTCTCCATCGCATCAACCAGCTGAACGACATTGTGCTTTTTGATATCAATATGTTCAATTACTTCTTTTAAATAATCTTTTTTCTGAGCCATCTATTTTTCTCCTTCTCTATTTAGAATTAAAATTATTGAAAATCATCTTTTAAAAGAAAACTTTGCAGCTTTTAGAATTCCTTGCTTCCACGGAACTCTGTGAGAAATTCCAGATTTATTTTTAAATTCTTCGTGATGCTCAAGATACCATTTATAGTTTCTGATCAAAGCATCTTTGTTTGAATATTTTGGTTTGTAACCGAGAACTTTTTCTGCTTTCTCAATAGATACAAAAGAATCCTTCGAAGCAGTTTCATAAACCCATTTGTAAAGAGGTGAAAGTTTCATCGCTTCAAGAAGTCTAAGTGTTAGTATAATCGGTTTCTCAGGAAGTCCTTTAATCTTTTTCCCGTGACCTGCAAAATCTAAAACAGCCTGGTAATCTTCTCTCATCGTTGTAAATTGTTTCGCGCCAATGTTGAAGGTATCGTTGACAGTATTTTTATCAAGAGTGCAGCAGAGGTAGATTGATTCACAAAGATCTTCCACATCCAAAAGTTGGTAACGATTTTTTCCATTTCCAATCATCGGAAATCCATGCCCGTCTTTTGCCCAATCAAAAAGTAAATCAAATACTCCAAGTCTTTCCGGACCAATAAACGATTTTGGACGGATGATAGGAACACACATTCCTTCATGCCGAAACTTTATACATTCATCCTCGGCTTGAATTTTGGCTTTGCCATAAGGACCAACACCATCTAGCTTATCTGTTTCATATAACGGATGATGATCAGGAATTCCATAAACTGCAGTTGAAGAAATATGAATGAAGCGATCAACTTTTGCATTCTTAGCTGCTTCAATCATGTTTTTTGTGCCGTCAATATCAGTTGAAAAAATTTCTTCTGCAGTGTAAAGCGGAAGAGCTGCCGCACAATGAACAATTATATCAACTCCCTCGACTGCTTTTTTAACTACTGTTTTATCTCTAATATCTCCTTTTATCTCGACGATTTTATTATTCATATCGGGATAGTCAAAATCAACGAGATCAAGTGATTTTATTTGGTGTCCTTTGGAATGAAGATGACGGATCAGGTTTATTCCTAAAAACCCTGATCCACCTGTTACGAGAAATTTCATTTTGCCATGTTATAAAATTGAAAATTAGAACTTGAGGCAGCAAAATTACGAATTTTGAAGAGGGCTTCAAATAAAATGCAGTTTATGATTAAGGCGGGCATGAGCTTGAATTGCCTCAAATTGGTCGATTATTAAACTTATCCAGAGATAATGACCCATGCTTTTTATTAGTCAACAGGAATAGCATTAAAATTTCTTGACTTTTTACGGGTATCCGCTTATTTTTTCGGGCTCAAAAAATGAATTTGTTTAACCAAGGAGTTAATTTTGAAAAAGGTAGGAATGACCAGGTTTATTAAAACCGAGGATGCCGCCAGGAAATGGTATGTCGTTGATGCGAAGGATCAAGTATTAGGAAGACTTGCTTCCAAAGTTGCATCAGTTATCAGAGGAAAAACGAAACCGATTTTTACACCAAATATGGATACCGGTGATTTCGTGATAGTTATAAATGCTGATAAAGTTAGGATGACCGGAAAACGTGAACAGCTAAAAAAATATATCTGGCACAGTATGTATCCAGGCGGACAAAAGATTCGGTCGTACGAAGAAATGAAAAGTAAAAAACCTGAGTTCGTAATTCAGGAAGCAGTTAGAGGTATGTTGCCTAAAAACAGATTAGGTAAAAGTCTAATTACAAAATTAAAAGTCTATGCTGGCGAAGAGCATCCGCACAAAGCACAGCAACCTGAAATATTAAGCCCATCGGAGAAGTAATGGTTGATAGAATTTTTATAGGTAGAAGAAAAACATCAGTAGCAAGAGTCATTTTAAAAAGTGGAAACGGAAAAGTAACCGTCAATGGAAAAGAATTTGAAAAAGCTTTCCCTTTACTGGTTAGCCGTGAAGACATTACTAAACCTTTCGATATAACAGAGACCAAGGGTAAATTCGATGTTTTTGTTAATGTAAAAGGTGGAGGCTCAACTGGTCAGGCACAGGCGGTTAGATTAGGGATTGCAAGAGCTTTAATTGATATGAATCCCGAATTCAGACCATCACTTAAGATTGAGGGACTTTTAACAAGAGATCCCAGAATGGTTGAAAGAAAGAAATACGGTCAACCAAAAGCAAGAAAAAGATTTCAGTTTTCTAAGAGATAATTTATTAACTAACATTCATATCTTCCGATTTACCTCCTGTGTCCTGATAATATGGGATGAAAGGTAAAAACGACGAAGGTAGAAGACCTGTCTGACGTTAGGCAGTAATAAACAGGAGATATACTAATGGCAACTTTAGAATTAGCACACCTCATTGAGGCTGGTGCACACTTCGGGCATTTAACTCGCCGCTGGAATCCCAAGATGAAACCATACATTTTTATGGAGAAAAATGGGATTCACATCATTGATTTAAAGAAAAGTCTTGGTTTACTTATTCGGGCACATCAGGAAATGGTGGAAGCCGTTTCGCAGGGAAGTACAATTCTTTTTGTTGGAACTAAAAAACAAGCAAAGGGAGTTATTGAATCCGAAGCAAAAAGGTGTGGAATGAACTGGGTGAGTGAAAGATGGCTCGGTGGAATGCTCACCAATTTTTCCACAATTAGAAAAAGTGTAAAAAGATTACAGAACATCGAAAAGCAGGAAACTGATGGTACATTCGAAAAGATTACTAAAAAGGAACGATTATTCCTCACTCGCGAAAGAGATAAATTGAAAAAAATTCTTGAGGGAGTTGAGACAATGTCAAGGCTTCCCGGAGTTGTCTTTGTTGTTGATATAAAGAAAGAAGATATTGCTGTAAAAGAAGCGAGACGACTGAATATCCCTGTGTTCGCAATGGTTGATACAAACTGCGACCCTGATCCCATTGACAATGTGATTCCAGCGAACGACGATGCAGTTAAGACAATAGAACTAATTGTTAAACATATGGCTGATGCAGTAATTGAAGGGCAAGCCAAATTTAAAGAGAGAAAAGCTGAAGAAGTTGCTGAAAGGGAACGAGCAAGAAAAGAACACCACGAAGAGACAGAGCAGAGCGACGATAAAAAAGTATCCAAAAAACATTTGAAAAGAAGAGATAAAAAGGAAGAAGATATTTCTGAGGAGAAAAAAGATTCAATTCAACAAGAACCTTCTTCAGAAAATTAATTTTGAAAGGAAATAATTAATATGGCTATTACTGCTGCACAAGTAAATGATTTAAGACAAAGAACCGGCGCCGGAATGATGGACTGCAAGCGTGCACTTGAAGAAGCAAACGGCGATATTCAAAAAGCAATTGAAATTCTTAGAAAAAAAGGTGCTTCAGTCGCTGCAAAGAGAGCTGAAAAAACTGCCAATGAAGGTCTGGTTGTTACTAAAGTTTCTGATGATAAAAAATTTGCAACCATTCTTGAAATAAATTGTGAAACAGATTTCGTTGCAAAGAGCGATGACTTTGTTAATCTTGCAAAATTCGTTATCGATGAAGTTTACAAAAACAAGCCAAAGAATCGTGAAGAGCTTATGAAAAACTCTGCCGTTCAGGATAAATTGAATGAAGTGCTTGGTAAGGTTGGTGAAAAAATTGAAATCTCAAGGTTTGATAATATTGAAGCTAAAGATGGTCTGCTTGTGGATTATATCCATATGGGTTCAAAGCTTGGTGTTATGATAAAATTTGAAGATGTTAAAAGCGGAAATGATGAACTCTATCTGATGGGAAAAGATATGGCTATGCAGGTTGCTGCGATGAATCCAATCAGTGTTAAGAGGGAAGATGTTCCAAAAGAAACGGTGGATAAAGAAATTGAGATTTACAAAGAGTTAGCGAAAAAAGAAGGTAAACCAGAGCAAATGCTAGAGAAAATTGCATTGGGAAGGTTGAATAAATTTTATCAGGAAAATGTTTTGCTTGAACAGGCATTTATTAAAGATAATTCAAAAACCGTGGGTGATTTATTGAAAGAATTCAATACGAAACATGGTTCCAATGCCAGGGTAGCCAAGTTTGATAGATTTCATCTCGGCGATGAGAAAAAGTAATTTCGAACACAAAGGTCTTAAAAATATTAAGACCTTTTTTTATATTTAAATGTTAATTTTCTACAGGAAGTGATGAGCTTAAAATATAAACGAGTTTTACTCAAACTTAGCGGTGAATCCCTAATGGGAGAGCAGGGTTTCGGAATTGATAATAATGTGCTTGAATTTTTCTCTGAAGAAATTCAGAAAGCATATAAAGCTGGTGCTGAACTGGGGATAGTCATTGGCGGAGGAAATATTTATCGTGGATTAAGCGCTGCTTCTCAGGGAATTGACCGAGCAACTGGTGATCAAATGGGTATGCTGGCAACAGTGATAAACGCACTTGCTTTACAGAATGCCATCGAAAAAAGAGGTATGTATACTCGCCTGATGAGTGCTATCAACATGGAAGCTATTGCCGAACCTTATATCCGAAGAAGAGCAATGAGACATCTTGAAAAGAAAAGAATAGTAATATTTGGTGCAGGAACCGGTCACCCGTACTTCAGCACTGATACTGCAGCATCGCTTCGTGCAGTGGAAATACATGCTGATGTTATCATCAAAGGAACAAGAGTCGATGGTGTTTTTGACAGCGATCCGGAAAAAAATCCGAACGCATTCAGATTTGATAACATTTCATACCTTGATGTATTAAAGAAAAATCTTCGCATAATGGACCTGACGGCAGTAAGTTTATGCCAGGAAAATAATCTTCCGATGATTGTGTTTAATATGGATGTGAAGGATAATTTATTAAAGCTTGTTATGGGCGAAGAAATTGGTACTCTAATTAACAACGGCGAAAAAATTAATAAAGAAGCTTAACAACAAACTGAGGTAGTTATGCATCAATTAATAAAAGATGCCAAAGGCAGAATGGACAAAACGATTGAGACTTTAAGAAGTGAACTTGCTAAAATAAGAACAGGTAAAGCCACTACTGTTTTACTTGACAGCATAAGAGTTGATTACTACGGAAATATGGTTCCGTTGAACCAGGCTGGTAATGTTTCTGTTCTGGATGCTCATACGCTTGCAATCACTCCGTGGGAAAAGCAAATGGTTCAGATTATTGACAAAGCAATTCTTGAAGCAAACCTTGGATTGAATCCGATCAGTGATGGAACAAATCTAAAAATTCCTATTCCCGCATTAAATGAAGAAAGAAGAAAAGAGCTGGTGAAGCTTGTTAGAAAATTCGGTGAAGATTCAAAAGTTGCTATTAGAAATGTCCGCCGCGATGCTATTGATCATCTTAAGAGAGAGGAAAAGGAGAAAAAAATGACTGAGGATCAGCTTCATGATGCTGAAAAAGAAATGCAAAAATTAACTGATGATCATATTAAACTCATTGATGATACATTAAAGCACAAAGAGAAAGAAATAATGGAAGTATAACTCCTTTACAGCTATAAGTTTTTATTGACCCGGCTTTGCAAGACCGGGTTTTTTATTTTCAGTTATGGTGTTGATTACTGTAATTCCATAATAGTTATTATCACATCAGATTTTCACTTAGCAAATTTAATGGCATCAATTATAAATTAGTTGATTTTTAAGTAAATTTTGATTCACTAAATAAGAATTAAATAATCATAGAAGTTCCTGATTAAGCTTGAAGTTATTAGAAAAGCTACAAAATATTCAATTTGGTCCGATAAAGGCTTCGGACTATTTAAACAAAGATGTTCTTAAGAATGTAATCTATCTCACTTTTGCGATTATTATTTTCTTTTTTGGTGTGATTGTTTATGGAATCGTGCTCAACCTTCGTGATGTTCCTCTATCAGAAGCTATGCTTAAAAATGGTTACACCGAAATTACAAATCCTAAAATCGTTGTGGACAGGCATAATTATACGTTAGGTATTTACGAAGACAGCGTTCTAATTAAAAATTACAGAGTTAGTTTTGGTAAATCAGTCCACACACCAAAAACCAGAGCAGGAGATAAAGCAACACCCGTTGGTGTTTATAAAATTTGTAAGATTTACACAACGCATAAATATTATAAGTTTTTCCAGCTAAATTATCCGAATCTTGAAGATGGTGCCGATGCTTTAAGGAAAGGATTAATATCACAGAAAGAATACAATGATATAAAGTTCGAATACTATTACGAGGGTTGCACCAGATATCACAACATACTTGGTGGTAATATTGGGATTCACGGTATTGGAGAATTAAACTATTTTTTTAAAAATCTTCCTTTCGTTTTTAATTGGACAGACGGATCTATTGCAATGAGTAATGAAAACATAGACGAAATTTATTCAGTAATTAGAGAGGGAATTGAAGTTGTTATTAAATAAAATTACCATTTGTTTTTCCTTAGCTATGTTGTTTTTAGCTTTAGGAGGATGTAAAAAATCTTATGAACCTCCACCGCATAATTTGTTTGAGAATGAACAACTCGTTATTAAAACCGCGAAAGACCTGGTCGGCGATAATATTTCTTTCACGAGTGCAGGTTATTTTGAAAGTGATACTCTAAAATCAATTGTTGCAGGTGTGGAAGTATCCGAAAAAAATGAATGGGGAATAGAGTTTTACCTGATTAGCTGGATGGAAGGTGAATTTAAAGTTAAGTACAAAACAGGATTACTAAATGGATCTTTTGTTCAATGCCTGGTTAATAAAATAAAATTTTCTGACTTTGATACTGAACTGATCTATTACAATTCTAAAAATTACTTTATAGGAAACGCAAGCGGAGATGTTTATTCGCACGTTATCGATATGAAAAAACTTAAAGTTTATAGCGCCCACCTTTCAGTTATTACAGAAGGAAGGGTTTCATTGGATCTTTCACAAAATATAGATAACCCAATGCTAAAAAACTTTTTTATCAGCTATTTCAGAAGAGATTATCCTAATCTAAGATTAGTAGAAAAAGCAATTTAATTTTTAATCAGACTTATTGCCTGATTGTGTTTTAATTCTACAACTAAGAAAAGATTCCGCTCCTTAATGAAGTTTTTCTTTTACATCATTAATCTGATTCTGTTATTTAGTGTATGTCACTTTGCTCAGGAGGAAGACAGAATCGAATTATCATCTATAACTTTTATCGGGAACGAGACATTCTCTGATGGAGATTTAAGGGAGGTTATTCAGAGCGAAGAATCACCCATGTGGTTGTGGATGTTTTTAAACTCTTTTACTTTTCTTGGTTCACCACCGAATTACTTCGATTCTTCATCAATTTCTATTGATTTAATTTCTCTTAAATCATTCTATTCAGTTAATGGTTTCTTTAAAGCAGAGATCAATTATTCATTTGAGATTGACACTTTAGGAAAATCTGCTGATCTAACGTACAATATAAAAGAAAACTCACCATTTGATTATCATTCTGTTCAATTTCCTGGCCTCGAAAAATTAAACGATTGGATAATATCGAATATCGATGATTACATGGAATATTATGAATCTGAGAGATATTCTCAGGAAAAAGTTCAGCAAAAAAATGATGATATAATAACTTTCCTTAAAAACAACGGCTACATGTTTGCCACGTACGATAGCTCTATCGTTAAAATAGATACGAGCAATTCAAAGATAGATTTACTGAATTATTTTACAACAGAAAGCTTTTACAGATATAATGATATTCAAATTGAAAAAACAGGTGATGCAAGTTCAGAGGTCAGTTATGATTTAATAAAATATATAACAAACATTAATATTGGCGATACTTATAGAGAAGATGAGATCTCAAAAAGCAGATTGAGGTTGGCAAGAACAGGCCTTTTCAGTTCAATAAATCTGAAAGGAGTTAGTCAGGATTCAGTTGCTGGTAAAGCGCAGCTTCAAATCACTGGCACAATTACACCATTAAATGAACTCTCGCCTCAAATATTTGCCGACAATGAATTAGGCTATTTTAATTTAGGTGTTGGCGCAAGTTATGTCCGGAAAAATTTTCTTGGAGATGCACGTAAATTAACTATCCGGGCAAGCTTTAGAGTTAATGATATTGCAAACATAGACCTGAGCTCAGATTATTTTTTTGATGCAATTCAATCTGAAGTTGAACTTTCAGCAATATTAGAGCAGCCATTTTTATTCAGCAGAAATATTGCCGGAAGATTAGAATTTTACCTCAAGTCATACAATATAGAATCAATCGATTATCAAAATTATGGTGCTAATTTTAATTCGGCAGTAGATATGCCCAGTTATACATTTATTAATCTATTAAGTCCGTATCTGAGATTTGACAGATTATCTTATAACATTCCTTATTTCATATATAATGAAAATCCAACAACTGTTTCTCCAAGAACATTTACTACTTCACTTGGTGCTGAAACGGGTTCAACGCGTACAGATAATCTTTTTTTTCCCAGGGAAGGCAGAATTATTTCATTAATTACTGAATTTTCTTCATCGAATGTTAAATGGGACGCAAAAGATCTTAATACTGATGAAGTAATTCTTAAAATTGATTCAGTTGGTCTATATCTAAAGTTTCAGCTAACGTGGGGTTCTTATTATTCAGTGTCCAGAGATAAAAATTCAATTTTTGCATTAAAACTTAAATCCGGATTAATTCAGATGCTTCGAGGTGACCCAGCCCTTGTATCCCCAAATCAAACATTTTTTGCCGGTGGTAGTAATTCGGTAAGAGGCTGGAAGTCAAGAGAACTAATTCCGCCAGACGAGTTTTATAATTTGTTTCCGCAATCATTGAACGAAGAATTGAAAATTAGAGGCGGTACTTTTCTACTCGAGGGAAGTTTCGAATTCCGCAGACGTTTTGATAAAGACTTCGGTTATGTGATATTCCTCGATTATGGAAATACCTGGAATGGAGCTGATCAATTCCAATGGGATGAGGTAGCTGTAGCAATTGGAACAGGTATAAGATATTACTCAGCCATTGCACCTTTCAGATTAGATTTTGGTTTTAAACTATATGACCCCAAAGATCTTAAATATATTTACGATGTACCTTTCTTAGAGACGATGGTCATTAATTTCGGTATAGGTGAAGCATTCTGATTAAATGGTTAGTAGAGTTCTCTGTATCTTTAAAAAATTAAATATAAAATTTAAAATGAATGAATGGTGATAAATGATTTATAGTATGACAGGCTACGGAAAAAGTAGCAGCTCGAAAAATAAAATATCCGCAGAGGTCGAAGTAAAAAGTGTCAATAGCAGATTTTTTGAAATATCTCTGAAACTGCCGTCAGTCCTTTCAGCTTATGATTATGAAATTAGAGAGCTGATTAAAACAAAAGTTCAAAGAGGAAAACTCAATGTTGTAATTCATTTCAAAAAGGATGGAGTTGAGAACGGATTTATTTCGGTTGATCCTAAAAAATTATCAATTCAGTTATCATTAATAAAGAAAATTAAAAAAGCTGCAGGCATCAAGGAAGATATTAAACTTGAGCACCTTCTGAATAGCAAAGAAATTTTCACTTCGCAGGATACCGAAATAAGCAAAATTGAACTCGACATTATTAAAACAGCTTTGAATAAAGCACTTGATAAACTGATACTAATGAAGAAAAAAGAAGGTGCGGAACTTTCCAGAGATTTTTCAAATAGAATTGAAAAAATCAGCAGTAAAGTTTCGAGGATTGAAAATGATTACAGAAGCAGCATTGAAGAATATCATGTCAGACTTAAACTGCGCATTCAGGAGTTGATGGAGAATGTCGAAATAAATGAAGACAGGTTGAATCTTGAACTCGCTCTGATTGCAGACAGAGCAGATATAACTGAAGAGTGTGTAAGATTAAAAAGTCATCTTAAGTTTTTTAAGGAAAGCCTTAAAAACGAAAAAGAGCCTGGCAAAAAATTAAATTTTCTCTGCCAGGAAATGAATCAGGGAAACCAACACTATATCGTCTAAATCTGTTTCAACATCAATAATTCACTCTTCTGTTTTGATTAAAGAGGAAATTGAAAAAATAAAAGAGCAATTACAAAATATCGAGTAAATGTTGAATCAGACCGAAGGAAAGCTAATTATATTCTCCGCACCAAGTGGTGCTGGAAAGACCACCATAGTAAAAGAAATATTAAAGGATTTTCCTCAGATCATTTTCTCAATTTCAGCCACCACAAGACCTAAAAGAGAAACTGAAAGAAATGGCATGGAGTATTTTTTTCTGACTGAAGCAGAGTTCATGAAAAAGATTGAAAATGATGATTTTATTGAATGGGAAAAGTTTTACGACTATTATTATGGCACTCTTAAAAGCTTTGTTAGTGGGAATATTGATGATGGAAAGCCGGTATTGCTTGAACTTGACGTAAAAGGAGCACTCACAATAAAAAGACTTTACCCTTATGCTCATTTAATATATATTTCCCCTCCCAGTTTTGAAGAACTCGTGAACAGGCTCAGGCAAAGGAATACAGAGAGTGAATCTGATTTTTTGAAAAGGATTGATCGGGCAAAGATGGAGCTGAGTTTAAAAGATCAGTTCGATTATATAATTGAGAACAAGGAACTCAAGACTGCAGTTAACGAAGCAAAAATTTTAGTTAATAAAATATTAAAAGGAGAAGTAATAAATGGAAATTAATCCAATTGATTTGAGAGAGATTGATAAACGAGCAGGAAATGTTTACGAAGGTATAATTGTTGCTTCAAAGAGAGCTCGTCAAATTAACGCTGAAAATAAAATTGAGTTTAATGCTTTGATGAGTACGATTCCAGAATCAACCACTGATGATGAGAGTGAGGATATCGATAATCCGGCTCAATTAAAAATTGCACTTGAATTGGAGCAACGAAAAAAACCTCATCTCCAGGCTTTAAATGAATTTTTAGATGGTAATATTGATTTTGAATTTAAGAAAT
This sequence comes from uncultured Ignavibacteriaceae bacterium, assembly GCA_963739915.1. Classification (GTDB taxonomy): domain Bacteria; phylum Bacteroidota; class Ignavibacteria; order Ignavibacteriales; family Ignavibacteriaceae; genus IGN2. Next base: position 47,727 of record CAVUCF010000034.1, on the reverse strand, counting down.
AATCTTTTTAACACTTAAATTATTCAGATATTTACGAATCCGGCCCATTGCCGGATTTGTTTTTTTAAAATATCTTGTTACAATTTACAGTAAATTTCCGGTGAACAAATTGAAAGTACCGATATGATTAAAGATCCATTAGATGGTAAAAAAATACTGCTTGGAGTAACAGGCTGCATTGCTGCTTATAAATCCTGTTTAATAGTCAGAGAACTCATCAAAAGAGGAGCCGAGGTAAAAGTTGTTATGACTCCATCGGCAACTCAGTTCATTGCCCCGCTAACTCTTGCCACCCTTTCTCAAAATGAAGTTATTGTGAACACCTTTCCAGCTACTCAAAAAGATGGGACAAAACTTTCAACCTGGCATATTGATTATGCTCTTTGGGCTGATTTGATGTTAATCGCACCGGCAACAATAAATACAATTGCAAAAATTTCTTATGGGTTTGCTGATAATGCTTTAACAACACTTGTTACCGCTTTAAGATCACCGTTGGTAATTGCACCAGCCGCTGATGTTGATATGTATAATAATCCTATCAATAAAGAAAATCTTGAGAAGCTGGAAGGACTCGGACATTATATTATTTATCCTGAGTCTGGTGAACTTGCCAGCGGACTCTCCGGTGAGGGAAGATTAGCAGAAGTAAATAAAATTATTGATACTGTTGAATTGGTCTTTTCAGGTTATTTAAAAGATTTGATGGGCAAAAAAATTCTGGTCTCCGCTGGACCAACTTATGAAGATATTGATCCTGTTAGATTCATTGGTAACCGCTCTTCAGGTAAAATGGGTTATGCAATTGCAAAAGCTGCTTATCTGCGCGGTGCTGAGGTTACTCTTATTTCCGGTCCAACATCACAGGACTGTTATCCTGAAATTAAATTGATAAAAGTTCGTTCTGCATCAGAAATGGAAAAGGCAGTTAAGAAAGAAGTCGATAAAAATATTTTGTTGATCATGTCAGCTGCGGTTTCAGATTTTCGTCCCGTCAAAACTGCACTAAACAAAATAAAGAAGGAAAAAGGCTTGATGGATTTGAAGCTTGAACTCAATCCTGATATTCTTTCTTCAATTAAAACAAAGAAAACAAAAGTTATCGGTTTTGCACTTGAGACAGAAAATGATTGAGTAATGCAAAGAAAAAACTGAAAGAAAAACATCTGAATATGATTGTATTAAATTCTCCCGGTAAGGAAAGTGGATTTGAAGTCGACACAAATAAAGTAACAATACTGAAGCAAGATGGTAAATCGATTAAGCTTCCGTTGCTTTCCAAGTTCCAGGTAGCGAATAAAATTTTAACAGAGGCGAAAAGTATTTTGAGTTAAGTATCATTCCGAACTTGGTTCGGAATCTCAGAATCTGAGTTTAATTAGAAGAAGTTGAAATAAATTCAGCTTGACAGTTAAGTAACTTCTAAATTTTATGACCAAATCAACCAAAAACGAAATAATAAAATCCTTAACTCTTCAAAAAGAAATTTTTGGAGATGAATTATTCATTCCTAAAAAGAAAAGAAAAACATCAATAGCAAAAGAGCCTTCAATTCATTATGAAGAACCTGCACTATTCCCCGAAAAAAAAGAGGTGTGGGAAAAAGCAACATCGCTTGATGAACTTGAAAAGTTAATCTGCGATTGTACAAAATGCCGTCTTCACGAAAAAAGAAATAAATTTGTTTTTGGAACTGGTAATCCCAATGCAAGTGTTTTAGTTATTGGTGAAGGTCCTGGTGCAGAAGAGGATAAGCAGGGCTTGCCTTTTGTTGGAAGAGCAGGTAAACTTTTAACTGATATGCTAAAAGCAATCAAGTTTGAGAGAGAAGAGGTTTACATCGGCAACGTTGTTAAATGCCGCCCTCCTGAAAACAGAACTCCATTGCCTGATGAAATGGAAACCTGCATGCCTTATCTTAAAAAACAATGCGAACTTATAAAACCGAAATTGATATTGTGTCTCGGCTTAACTGCAGCAAAAGGATTATTAAAGAGAAGAGAATCGCTCGGTGAATTGAGAAAAAGTATTTTTGAATATGAAGGTGCAAAAGTAATAGTGACTTACCACCCGGCTGCATTGTTACGAAATCCTAACTGGAAAAAAGACTGCTGGGAAGATCTGAAGAAGTTCAGGAAGTTGTACGAAGAGATTGTTGGGTAAAGCAATGCTAATAAAAGCAACCGACTTTCAAATTTTTCCATTGAATTGAATATAGTTGTTTTAGATATTGGTGATGTAATTCATTAGTAACCGGAGTTGAATTATGAAAGCTTTATGGTTATTTATATTTGGTTCTGTTTTACTGCTTCATGATAACTCTTGCTCTACTGAACCAGAAAATGATTATACCTACTTTAAAATTATGGTTGATAGCATTTCCCATCCGAATACCATTTCCGTGAGTGATACACTGATGAATTAAATTTTATGGCTTTGTCGGTCCCGATGGATGTCATAAATTTTCACGCTTTGAAGAGCATAAAAGAACAAACGAGTTAGAATTAACAGTTTGGGGATCCAAACCAAACTTTGAAACGGTTTGTCCAACCGTTATTGGTCTACTTAGATGGGAAAGAATGTAAAACAGTTCTTAATCAGATAGGAATTTTTCAAATAAAAGTAAATCAACCAGATAATAGCTTTCTTATTGATTTCAGTTTATGTGCAATGAAAAATAATTTTGTCAAGCTTTTATCATTTAATGCAAGAATAAAAATTGAAAAAAGGCTTATTTTCATCTAACAGATTTTAATTGATTTGATTCTTGAGCAAAACTTTTTAATTTCCGAGTGTAATTAAAAAGAACTTAAAAATTTAACCCCGACTTAGTCGGGGTATTTCATCTCATCAATGGCAAAAACAAGAAAAGTAAATAACAACGGTAATGGTTTTGATAATTCAAACTCAGCCGATGTGAAACCGCCGGCAGCGCCGGAGATAGAAGCATCTGTTCTTGGTGCAATGATGATTGAGAAGGAAGCTGTTGCGAAAGCAATGGAAATGCTAACTCCTGATAGTTTCTACGTGAAGGCTCACAGATTGATTTTTGAAGCGATGATTTCGTTGTTCGATTCCGATGAACCGATTGATACTGTTACTCTTTATGAAGAATTAAAAAAACGCGGTCACCTCGAGGAAGCAGGCGGGGCAGTTTACCTCAGCAAACTTTCGCAGAACATACCTTCAGCAGCTAATATTGAATACCATGCAAAAATAATTCTGGAAAAACAGATTCTCCGTGGCTTAATTACAAGTGCTCACGAGATAGCGAGAAATGCTTATGAAGGCTCAGCCGATGCATTTGATATTCTTGATGATGCTGAAAGAAGAATATTTGATATAACCGAAAGCCATCTTACAAAATCTTATCAGGGAATGGATAAGGCAGTAAGAGAAGCGATGGAATATATCGAGACCATTCACTCATCAACTCAACAAAGGTTTTCTGTTCCAACAGGATTTTACGAGCTTGATGAAATCCTTGGCGGTCTTCAGAAATCCGATTTGATTATTATAGCTGCCCGACCTTCAATGGGTAAAACTGCGCTTGCATTATCCATTGCACGTAATGCTGCTATCGATCACAAAGTACCTGTTGGAATCTTCAGTCTTGAAATGGCAACCATGCAGCTAATTATCAGACTGATTTGTGCTGAAGCTAGAATCAATGCACACCAGGTAAGAACTGGAAAACTTCCTCATTCTGAAGGACCAAAACTCAGCAAAACGGTACACAAGTTAACCGATGCCCCAATTTATGTCGATGATACTCCTGCTTCAACTGTTCTTGAAATCAGAGCCAAAGCAAGAAGACTAAAATCAGAAAAAGGAATTGGATTGATAATCATAGATTATCTTCAGTTAATGACCGGACCCGCAAGGGCAGAATCCCGCGAAAGGGAAATTTCCCATATTTCGAGATCACTTAAAGCTTTAGCTAAGGAGTTAAACATTCCTGTTGTTGCTCTTGCACAGTTGAATAGAGCTGTTGAAGCCAGATCTGATAAAAGACCTCAGCTTTCAGATTTACGGGAATCCGGCTCTATTGAGCAGGATGCTGATGTCGTTATATTTTTAAATAGACCTGAGGTTTATAAAATGGAGCAATTCCCGGACAATACAAGTACCGAAGGAGTTTGTGAAATCATTGTTGGTAAACAAAGAAATGGTCCTACGGGTGAAGTTAGACTAGCATTCGTTAAAGAATATGCACGCTTCGAGAATCTGGCTCACGCAAGGCAAATTGAGGAGTTTGCATCACTTCCTGCTGATGAAGATATTATTTAAAATTAACAATTTCCGCCAAAGGCGGATCAGCCTCTGGCTGAAAAAATTAAGAATTAAAAAATTGATCCGCCCCACACTCACTTTACTTTTCATTTGTTTTTTCGCCCCATTAATTTTATCACAAGTATTTTCAGAGAAAGATATTGAAATTTGTGATTCCAAGTTTCAATTAGCTATAGATGAAAACCTAGCTGAGAAACCGATTGGCGAAGTCATTGTCGAGATCGGAAAAAGTTTTATAGGAACAGATTACCTTGCACATTCATTGGAAACAGATGGTGAAGAGCAGCTTGTAGTAAATTTAAGTGGACTCGATTGTACAACTTTCGTAGAATATTCGCTTGCGCTTTCAAGGTGTGTAAAGAAAGGAAAGACTTCATTCGATGATTTTATAGAAGAACTGCAATTCATTCGCTACAGAGATGGTGTTATCAATGGCTACACTTCAAGGCTTCATTATTTTTCAGATTGGATTACTAACAACATTGCAAAAGGAGTGGTTGAAGATGTAACTATGCAAATGGGTGGTAAACCGATAAAATTTTATCTGGACTTTATGTCAACTCATCCTGATAGTTACAAACAGTTGGAAGAAAATCCTGATTTGATTCCTATCATCAAGATTCAGGAAGAAGAAATTAGCTCAAGAGAATATTACTATATACCTAAAGACGAGTTTGAATCAAAAGAAAAGCTAATTAACAGTGGTGATATAATTGCAATTACCACGACCGTTGAAGGATTGATATCGGTCACGTTGGAATAGCTGTAAGAATGGAAGATGGAAGAATTCATTTGCTTCACGCTCCCAGTCCAAATACTAAAGTTCATATCACGGAAGCTACTTTACAAGACTACTTGATGAAATATAAAAGACATTCTGGTGTGATTGTGTTGAGAGTTTTAGAACCCACGAACTAATTTCCTAAGTTCAACGAATCATTTTCAAAATATTTTCTTCTATATTCCCTGCTCTCAATCCAAATGACTGAAGTTTTTTTGTATCCAAAGATACGTCTTCAACTCTGGGGAGATTTGGAATTTCATCCATCGTAATTTTTTGAATCAGATTTTTATCAAAGCCGGCAATTGAGCATAGCATTTCCCCAAGTTCATATCGCGATACTCTTTCAGCACCTCCAAGATTGACAATCTCTCCAGTTATATCCGTTTCAGCTAGATCTGCAATTATACTTGACGCATCATTTAACGAAATTGGTGTTCTAAATTGATCAGTGAATAGCTTAACGGGTCTGTTATTCTTCAACTCATTATAAATAAAATGAAAATGACATTGTGAGTGATTTAGACCAAAACCGTAAAGCAAAGCAGTTCTCAGAATCAAATAGTTATCAGTGAATTCTTTTACCTTACTTTCGCCTACAAGTTTTGTCTCAGCATAGAGAGAAGCGGGAATTAGTTTTGCGTCTTCCTTTAAAAAAGATCCTCTGTATCCAGCATAAACAAGGTCTGTTGAAATGTAGAGAAGTTTCGAATGATAAAGCTCGCTGAGCATTGCAATATTTTTTGTTGCTGTAACATTTAAATCAAAATAATCTTTAGCTGATTGGTTTTCTTTTGGAACCGGATTAGTGATTGCAGCTGTGTGAATTACAATTTCAGGTTTGAAATCATTAAAGAGATTCTGTAATTCCTTTTCGTTCAATAAGTCAATTTTTTTTGATAAAAATTCTCTGCAGTTACCCGGATGATTATTATAAGCTGTAATAATTTTGAAGTTCTTTGAGACAACCAGATTCAGATATTGTCCCAGCAATCCGCTACCGCCTGTTATTAAAACTTTCTTCATTCATTATACCGAATTAGTGACTTATTCCATTTACAATTTAATACTAGATTTGTTTTGAATTTTAATACTCATCGATTCTTTGGATTTACTTCGAGCCTTTGGTAAATTTATAAATTATCAAACGGAATTATATGTATAAAACAATAATAATTGCCATTCTATTCTTAACTGGTACAATGGTTTATGGTCAGGCAGGTCAGTTCTTTGATGCACCTTTCGGAGGTGGAATTGGCTACGTACCAGCGTGGTATATTCCAAATGTTAATCCTGTAAATGTTCAACTGAGTCAAATTGGTATGCCGGAGCTGTCTACAAGTGGTTTCTATTCTTCAGGAATTGCTGGTTTTCTTTACTTAGGATTTGTGAAGGATTTAAGAATTGGCGGAATGGGTTTTGGAGGTAGCCTTTCAGCCTCTCAGACAATTGATAATATAAATAGAGAAGTTGTTTATAGCCTTAGTGGTGGCGGTGTAACAATTGAGTATACACTTCCATTTATTAAAAATGTTGGTGTTTCGGTTGGTGCTGTAATTGGGGCAGGTAGTCTAGAGTTGGATCTTTATAGAAATTCTGGAAATTTTTCTTGGGGAGGAATGTGGGATGAATTGAATGAGCCCAATCAAACATCAGATGATTATTATGGTAAATTAAGAAATCACTACTGGATGTTCACTCCAACTATAAACCTGGATTATGCTATTTACAGATTTGTGTTAATAAGACTCGGTGTTGGTTATCAGTTAGCTTTTGCTGATGAATGGACTGCTGATAATGATCAACCTGTATCAAACATTCCATCCGATTTAAATAGCAATTCATTTTTTATTCAGTCTGGAATCTTCGTGGGATTTTTCTCTTTTTAATTATGAAAAGAATACTTGTAACCGGTGGCGCTGGATTTATTGGCAGTAATTTTATTAATCATATTCTCAAAAATCGTGATGACATTTTCATCGTCAATCTTGATAAACTAACTTACGCAGGAAATCTCCAGAATCTTAAAGAGTGTTGAAGATCATAAAAACTATACGTTCATAAAAGGCGATATTGTAAACGATGAGTTGGTTAGTTATATCTTTCAGAGATATGAAATCTCACACGTTATAAACTTTGCAGCTGAGTCACACGTTGACCGAAGTATTCTTGGCTCTGAAATTTTCTTCAGGACGAATGTTTTAGGAACGAATGTCCTTCTTGAAAATGCAAAAAGATTTGGAGTCGAAAAATTTGTCCAGATTTCTACTGATGAAGTGTATGGCAGCCTTGGACCGGAAGGACAATTTGAAGAAACAACTCCACTTCAGCCGAATAGTCCTTATGCAGCCAGCAAAGCAGCTGCAGATATGATGGCACTTGCTTTTTATCATACATATCAAGTTCCTGTTGTAATTACAAGATGTTCAAATAATTATGGTCCTTACCAATTTCCCGAGAAATTAATTCCTTTAATGATCATCAACTCCCTAAATAATAAAAAGCTGCCAGTGTATGGTGATGGGCTGAATGTTCGTGATTGGATTTATGTTATCGATCATAATAAAGCTGTTGAAGTTGTCCTGGATAAAGGAAAAATTGGTGAGGTATATAACGTCGGTGCAAATACTGAAAAACCAAATATTGAGATAGT
>CAVUCF010000034.1:0-35000 GCA_963739915.1 uncultured Ignavibacteriaceae bacterium | reverse complement strand
AAACTCCGAATTCCTGACATATGTTTTTCGGGAGTCAGGCTGTGAGGGATAAGCTTCACAGCCGAGAGGGGAACAACCCAGACCACCAACTAAGGTCCCCAAATAATAGTTAACAGAGAAAGGATGTTAAGTTGCTTAGACAACTAGGATGTTGGCTTAGAAGCAGCCATTCATTTAAAGAGTGCGTAATAGCTCACTAGTCAAGCGACTTAGCGTCGACAATACACGGGACTTAAACTATTTACCGAAGTTGTGGACTCCGACTTGTCGGAGTGGTAGAGGAACATTCTATATGCATCGAAGGTTAACTGCGAGGTTAACTGGAGCGTATAGAAAAGCAAATGTTGGCATTAGTAACGATAATCTCGGTGCAAAACCGAGACGCCGAAAATCTAAGGTTTCCTGAGCAATGTTAGTCATCTCAGGGTTAGTCGGATCCTAAGCCGAGGCCGAAAGGCGTAGGTGATGGAAAACAGGTTAATATTCCTGTACCTGGTAAATTTCATTCGACCGTAAGGAGGGACGCAGGAGTGAAGGTCAGCCGCCTGTTGGATTAGGCGGTCTAAGCAAGTAGGCTGAAAGCGTAGGCAAATCCGCGCTTTCTTAAGGCCGAGATGCGAACGGGAGTCCTTTGGACATAAACTGACCGTAATCATACTGCCGAGAAAATCTTCGTACGGGAGAAATTTATTAGACCGTACCGCAAACCGACACAGGTAGATGGGATGAGTATTCTAAGGCGCTCGAGTGAGCCGTGGTTAAGGAACTCGGCAAATTAACCCCGTAACTTCGGGAGAAGGGGTGCCTCTTGTAAGTGATGTCCTTCGCGGGCAAAGCTGAAAGAGGCCGCAGTGAAATGGCCCAAGCGACTGTTTAACAAAAACACATGTCTCTGCGAAGTCAATCAAGACGATGTATAGGGACTGACACCTGCCCGGTGCTGGAAGGTTAAGAGGAGAAGTTAGCCGCAAGGCGAAGCTTTGAATCGAAGCCCCAGTAAACGGCGGCCGTAACTATAACGGTCCTAAGGTAGCGAAATTCCTTGTCGGGTAAGTTCCGACCTGCACGAATGGTGTAACGATTTGGGCACTGTCTCAACCACGGGCTCGGTGAAATTGTGGTACCGGTGAAGACGCCGGTTACCCGCATATGGACGGAAAGACCCCGTGCACCTTTACTGCACCCTAATATTGGGTTCGGATAGGGCATGTGTAGCATAGGTGGGAGGCTTTGAAGCCGGGACGCTAGTTTCGGTGGAGCCAAAGGTGAAATACCACCCTTGTTTTATTTGGATTCTAACCTCGATCCTTGAATCAGGATTAGGAACAGTGTTAGGCGGGTAGTTTGACTGGGGCGGTCGCCTCCAAAAATGTAACGGAGGCTCTCAATGGTTCCCTCAGCATGGTTGGTAATCATGCGTTGAGTGTAAAGGCACAAGGGAGCTTGACTGCGAGACATACAGGTCGAGCAGGTGCGAAAGCAGGACTTAGTGATCCGACGGCTGCGAGTGGAAGTGCCGTCGCTCAAAGGATAAAAGGTACGCCGGGGATAACAGGCTGATCTTACCCAAGAGTTCATATCGACGGTAAGGTTTGGCACCTCGATGTCGGCTCATCGCATCCTGGGGCTGAAGAAGGTCCCAAGGGTTTGGCTGTTCGCCAATTAAAGCGGTACGTGAGCTGGGTTCAGAACGTCGTGAGACAGTTCGGTCCCTATCCTATGCGGGCGCAGGATACTTGAGAAGGGTCGCTTCTAGTACGAGAGGACCGAAGCGAACGTACCTCTAGTGTACCAATTGTCACGCCAGTGGCATCGTTGGGTAGCTACGTACGGTTGTGATAAGCGCTGAAAGCATCTAAGCGCGAAGCACGCTTCAAGATTGGGTATCCCTTACGTAAGTAACTTAAGACTCCTCGGAGATTACGAGGTTGATAGGCTGCAGGTGTAAGTTTAGTAATAAATTTAGCCAAGCAGTACTAATAAGTCGTGCGACTTAACCATTTATTTTTATAAATAGGTTTATTTTACATTCTCTATTGGCTCAGCTCTTTCAATCTTCTTTTTTTTTATTAGATTTTGGTGACTATAGCCTGGGTGATACACCTCTTCCCATTCCGAACAGAGAAGTTAAGACCCAGTACGCCGATGGTACTGCATGCGCAGGTGTGTGGGAGAGTAGGTAGTCGCCAACTTTTATTTTAACCCCGTTCGCTTTGCGTGCGGGGTTTTTTATTTTACCTTCTATTTATATCTCACACTTATTTTTTATTTTAATCATTAAAAAATTCAGGATAAATAAAATGGCATATTCTTATATCAAACTTATTCACGTTCTTCTTGTAATTATATTTCTCGGTAATATTACTATCGGATTATTCTGGAAAATGTTTGCCGAAAAAACAAAAGACCCGGATAAAATTGCTTTTGCATTTAAAGGAATTATTAAAGCCGATAGATATTTCACTGTGCCCGGAGTTATTGGAATAACTTTATTCGGAATAGCCGGGGCTATGCATGCCGGAATTCCGATTTTAGGAACTGGTTGGATATCTTTGGTCGATAATACTCTTTTCAATTTCCGGAGTTGCATTTATGGTAAAGCTTGTTCCTCTTACAGAAACAATTAGCTGCTCTTGCCTCCGATAAAGAAAAATTTAACTGGGATGAATACCACAAACTTTCCAAGCAATGGGACTTATGGGGTTATGTTGCCTTACTCACACCTTGGATCGCAACAATTTTAATGGTGATTAAACCAAACATCTAGTCAGGATACTCTTTGGTAATATCATTCAATTCAGATTGAAAAATCTTCTTTAAAATTCGTAATCTGATTATATTTCTCCCCGAAATTAAAGTGAATCCATTCCACTGGTTCTGATTTCACTATCTAATACTTATAAATCCATTTAAATACGTTGAGTGCCGAAAAGAAAATTGAACAGTCTTTGCTTTGTTATCATTGCGGTGATGAATGTAAAGATGATTCAATTAGAATTGATGAAAAACTTTTCTGCTGCAACGGCTGTAAAACCGTCTATGAAATATCTTGATCAGAATAAACTCTGCAACTATTATAACATCGAACAAACTCCCGGTATCTCTCCAAATTCCAATTTCGGAAATCGTTTCGAATATCTCGATGATCCGTCTACCATTCAAAAAATATTAGACTTTCAGGATGAGAATATTAGCAAAGCAACTTTTCACATTCCGCAGATGCATTGCAGCTCCTGCATCTGGCTGCTGGAAAATCTTTATAAGCTTAACACTGCAGTCAGCTATTCTCAAGTTAACTTCCTGAAAAAAGAATTAAGCATAACTTTCAACCATAATAAAGTTTCACTGAAAGAAATAGTTAAACTGCTTACTTCAATTGGATACGAACCACAGATACTTCTTGAAAGCGTTGAACAGAAAACCGATAGTAAAACGTCACAAACACTTCATCTTAGGATTGGCGTTGCAGGTTTTTGTTTTTTGAATGTAATGGTCTTTTCTTTTCCTGAGTATCTTGGAATTGACGTAACCGATTCCTTCTTAAAAACCTTTTTTGTGACTCTTAATTTTATTCTTTCATTGCCCGTAGTATTCTTTTCTGGCTGGGAATACTTTGGCTCAGCAATAAAAGGTCTGCGCAAGAAAATAATCAATATAGATTTTCCTATCTCACTCGGAATCTTTGCTTTATTCGGAAGAAGCATTTATGAAGTGGCTTCTCAATCAGGCGCCGGTTATTTCGATTCACTTACCGGTTTGATTTTCTTGCTGCTGATTGGAAAATTTTTTCAGGAGAAGACATATTCATATCTCAACTTCGAAAGAAACTATAAATCTTTCTTCCCTCTTTCGGTAACTATTAAACAAGATGGATCAGAAAAATCAATTCCGATTGAATAAGTTAATGGTTGGTAACAGAATAATCGTCAGAAAAAATGAAATCATCCCAGCCGATTCAATTCTTTTTAATGGTGATGGAAGAATTGATTACAGCTTTGTAACGGGGGAATCAAAACCTCTCAGTAAAGTTTCAGGTGAACTTATTTATGCTGGTGGACGACAGCTCGGCAGTGCAATTGAGCTTGAAGTAATTCGAGAAGTCTCACAAAGTTATTTAACGCAGCTTTGGAATAACGATATCTTCAATAAAAAATCTGAAAGTTACTTCACAAATTTTTCAAATGTAATAAGTAAACGCTTTACAATTTTTGTTTTGCTCACAGCTATCATTTCTGCTGCATTTTGGATTCAATTAAGTTTCGGAACCGCAATAAATGTTTTCACTGCTGTATTGATTGTTGCTTGTCCCTGTGCAATTGCTCTTTCTGTTCCGTTCACTTTCGGAAATGCAATGAGAATTCTTAGGAAGGAATAAATTCTATCTTCGAAACACTTCTGTCATTGAAGAGCCTTGGGAAGAGTTGACTCAATTGTATTTGATAAGACAGGGACAATTACTCAACTCGGAAAATCTGATCTTGTTTTTACTGGCACTGTTCTAAACTCATTTCAGCAAAAAATGATTAAAGTCGCTGGTTCGCAATTCAACTCATCCACTGAGTCTTGAAAATTTTCAATTCCCTTGAAGCTGACGAATTCTTTCCTGTTACTAAGTTTGATGAAATTCCTGGGCTAGGAATTACAGGAGTTGTATATGGGAATCAATTAAAAGTAGGTTCAAAAGAGTTTGTAAATCAATATACAGAAGCAAATAACTTAGCTACAAAAATATTTGTGTCAATAAATGATGAAGTTCTTGGTTTCTTCACAGTAACTAATTCTTATCGTGAGGGAATTGGTGAAATAATCAAATCATTAAGTAAACGATTCAAGTTGTCTTTGCTTTCTGGAGATAACGAAGGTGAGAAATTCAATCTTCTGAAATTTTTCAACATTGAAGATGAATTACTCTTCAATCAATCACCTGAAGATAAACTTGAGGTATGTTCAAATCGCTTCAATCCTCAAACAAAAAAGTTTTGATGATTGGAGATGGCTTGAATGATGCCGGTGCCCTAAAACAAAGTGATGTTGGAATTGCAGTGACAGAAGACATAAGCAGCTTTTCGCCTGCCTGCGATGCAATACTTGATGCTTCAAACCTTAGTCTCTTGCCAAAATTTCTGAAGTATTCACAATCGGCAATTAAAATAATTTATATTAGTTTTGTCATATCATTTTTATATAATCTTGTTGGATTAAGTTTCGCGATACAGGGAATGCTTTCACCACTCATAGCTGCAATATTAATGCCTCTAAGTTCAATTTCAGTTGTACTTTTTGCAACTTTATCAACCAATTTTATTGCAAAAAGATTTGGGCTTACTGATAAGGGAGGAAATTAATATTTCGGTGATTGTATTGCTTATAGGAGTTAGCCTGTTAGTTGCGATAGGATTTTTAATTGCATTTCTGATTGCTGTTAGAAAAGGTCAGTATAAAGATACACATACACCTGCCATAAGAGTTTTGTTCGACAACGAAACTGAAAAAGAAAATAAAGAAGAAAATAATTCTGAATCCAAATAAAGGAGTCCTAAATGGAATTAGAAAAATTTAGTTATGATAATGAGATAGTTCGAAAGTTTACGCTTGCAACTGTAATCTGGGGATTGGTTGGAATGCTTGTAGGACTTCTGATCGCGACGCAATTATTTGTTCCTGCGTTAAACTTCAACATTCCTTTCTTAACTTTCGGAAGAATCAGACCACTTCATACTAACGCTGTTATCTTCGCCTTTGTTGGCAACGCAATTTTTATGGGGATTTATTATTCTCTGCAAAGGTTGTGTAAAGCCAGAATGTTCAGCGATGTACTTAGCAACATTCATTTCTGGGGATGGCAGTTAATTATTGTTGCTGCCGCAATTACACTTCCGATGGGAATCACCACAAGCAAAGAATATGCAGAGCTTGAATGGCCTATTGATATTGCAATTGCTCTGGTCTGGATTGCTTTCGGTCTCAATATGTTCGGAACGATTATCAAAAGACGCGAGAAGCATATGTATGTTGCAATCTGGTTTTACATTGCAACCTGGGTAACTGTAACTGTTCTTCACGTTGTAAATTCAATTGAAGTTCCGGTTACTTTTCTTAAAAGTTATCCGATTTATGCCGGCGTTCAGGATGCACTTGTGCAATGGTGGTATGGACATAATGCAGTCGCTTTCTTTTTAACTACTCCTTATCTCGGTTTGATGTATTACTTTTTGCCAAAAGCTGCGAACAGACCTGTCTATTCCTACAAGCTATCAATTGTGCACTTCTGGACTTTGGTTTTTCTTTATATCTGGGCAGGACCTCATCATCTTTTATATTCTGCTTTACCTGATTGGGCACAATCACTCGGAACAGTTTTTTCTATTATGCTGATTGCTCCTTCCTGGGGAGGAATGATAAACGGTTTGCTTACTCTTCGCGGTGCCTGGGATAGAGTAAGAGAAAGTCCTATTCTGAAATTCATGGTTGTTGCTGTAACCGCTTATGGTATGTCTACATTTGAAGGTCCGATGCTTTCACTTAAAAATGTTAATGCGATTGCCCACTTCACTGATTGGATAATTGCACATGTGCACGTTGGCGCACTTGGTTGGAATGGCTTTTTAACTTTTGGAATCCTGTACTGGCTGGTACCAAAACTCTGGAAGACAAATCTCTACTCAAAAAAACTTGCTAACTTCCATTTCTGGATTGGTTTTCTTGGAATAGTTTTTTATGCACTGTCAATGTGGTTCTCAGGAATAACTCAGTCATTAATGTGGAAACAATTTACTCCTCTTGGAGTTTTGCAGTATCCAAATTTTCTTGAGACAGTTCTCCAGATTGTTCCGATGTACATAATAAGAATGATCGGTGGTACGCTGTACTTTGTCGGAGTTATTGTGATGGTTTACAACCTGGTTAAAACAGCAAAGCAAGGATCTTTTGCAAAAGAAGAACCTGCAGAAGCACCGGCTCTCGAAAAATTCAAAGACCCGCTGAAGCGTGGTGTCATTCATCGCTTTTTGGAAGGAAAGCCGGCCATATTCATTCTTCTTACTTTGTTTGTTGTACTTCTTGCCTCGGTATTTGAATTTGTCCCGATGTTTCTGATTAAATCAAATATTCCAACAATAGCTTCGGTGAAACCATATACTCCGCTTGAACTTCAAGGAAGAGATATTTATATCCGCGAAGCTTGCAATAGTTGTCACTCACAGTTAGTCAGACCATTCAGAAGTGAAACAGAAAGATATGGTGAATACTCAAAAGCAGGCGAGTATATTTATGATCATCCTTTCCTCTGGGGATCAAAACGAACAGGACCTGATCTTCATCGCATCGGAGGAAAGTATCCGAATCTCTGGCATTATCTGCATATGGAAAATCCATCTAGTATGTCACCTGGTTCTTTGATGCCTTCATATTCCTGGCTCTTGACAAACGATTTAGATGTTTCCTCGACAGAGTCAAAAATAAATGCGATGCGAAGTATCGGTGTTCCTTATGCTGAAGGATTTGAAAAGGTTGCAAATGATCATTTGAAAGCGCAATCTGAAATTATTGCAGCGGATCTTCAGAATGCTGGTGCACCTGCCGAACCCAACAAAGAAATAATTGCTCTGATAGCTTATCTGCAAAGACTGGGTACAGATATAAAAGCATCAGGACAGGCGGGTAAATAAAATGTTTAAGGAAGTTTTACAGTCGATTCAGGGCATTGAATTTTATACTATCGTTTCGATGATAATTCTCATTCTATTTTTTATCGGAATGACAATCTGGTTGTTCAAAGTTGATAAAAAGTATATAAAGATAATGAGCGAGCTTCCGCTCAATGAAGAAAACAATGAAGTTTCAAAATTCACAGGTGGAATAAAATGAAGAACAATGTCCTCCATAAAATCATTTTAACTTTTAAATCACTGCTGGTAGTTTCTTTTTTATTAATGTCAGAGACTTTTGCAGCAGGTGCATCCGACTTTCCTCCTAACTACTATGATACAGTCGCACTCATTCTTCTTCTGATTATCGTAGTTTCACTTCTCAGTATTATATACTATGAAGGTAAGCCAAAGATTGTAAAGGAGAAGAAGGCATCTATACTATCCAAAATAAATCAGATGCTTACTAAATCCACTCCAATCGAGCGTGAAAAGGATATTATGTTCGATCATGATTTCGATGGAATAAAGGAACTCGACAGCAAAATTCCACCATGGTTTGCATGGCTTTTCATCCTCACGATTATTTTTGCTCTTTACTATATGATTGACTATCACTTGATTGGATCCGGACAGGTTATGCAGGAAGAATACAATGCCGAAGTTCGGACTGCCTCACTCGAACGGGAAGCATTAATTAAATCCGGTGCTTTTGTTAATGAAGAAACTGTAACACTCCTAACAGAAGCCTCTGGTCTGGAATCAGGCAAAGCTATATTTGAAACTAACTGTATTGCTTGCCATGCTGTTGATGGCGGAGGAATAGTTGGTCCTAATTTAACTGATGACTACTGGATAAATGGCGGTGGTATTAAAAATGTTTTCAAGACAATTAAGTATGGTGTTGTTGAAAAAGGAATGATTGCTTGGCAAACACAGCTTAATCCAAACCAGATGCAGGAAGTGGCAACCTATATTCTAAGTTTGCACGGCACAACGCCTGCAGCTCCAAAGCAGCCAGAAGGAGAAATCTGGAAGGAAGAAGCCGAGACTAAGTAACTACTAATGAATAATTCTGTCATTCCGGAGATCCCGACTTCAGTCGGGAGAGTCCGGAATCTACTTCTAAACGAAACACTGATTCTGGACAAGCCAGAATGACTAACCAATTTTATAGTTAAGATTTTATGTATGAAGATACTATTGAGAAGCAACTTTACGACGAAGAACTTGAAACGTTTCGAAATCAATTAGCTACAGTTACAGATGAAGGTGAAAGAAAATGGGTTTATCCCAAAAAGCCCTCAGGAAGATTTCATAAAGCACGGATATTTGTTTCTACGATTTTACTTTTAATACTTGCTTTAACTCCCTTCTTAAAAGTTAACGGTCATCCTTTCATGCTTTTTGATTTTCTTAACAGGAAGTTTATCCTGTTCGGAATCCTCTTCGGTCCTCACGATTTCCATCTGCTTGTTATTGCAATGATTTCCCTGGTGGTATTCGTTGTACTCTTCACTGCCGTGTTTGGAAGAATTTTCTGCGGATGGGCTTGTCCTCAAACGATTTTTATGGAGATGGTCTTCCGGAAAATTGAATACTGGATTGAAGGAGATTCAAAAGATCAGCGTAAACTAAAAGCTGCACCATGGACTGCAGGGAAATTTTTCAAGAAGTTTACCAAACAGGTAATCTTTTTTGCAATTGCATTCTTCATCTCCAATATATTTCTTTCATACATCATCGGGGTAAATGAGCTTATAAAAATTATTTCAGATCCTCCTTCCGAACATCTTCAGGGATTATTTGCAATAACTGTTTTCTCTGGGATATTTTATTTTGTTTTTTCCAATTTCAGAGAGCAGGCTTGCACGATTGTTTGTCCTTATGGAAGACTGCAGGGAGTTTTGCTTGACAGAGATTCAATTGTTATAGCATACGATAATGTACGTGGTGAACCAAGAAAGAAATTTAAGAAAGATGAAGGATGGGAAAACCGCGGCGACTGCATCGAGTGTTACCAATGTGTGGAAGTTTGTCCAACAGGAATTGATATCCGCAACGGTATTCAGCTTGAATGCGTGAACTGCACTGCCTGCATTGATGTTGCGATGATATTATGGATAAAATCAACAGACCGAGAGGACTGATTCGTTATGCATCTCTGAATTCAATTGAGAATAAAGCCAAATGGAGATTCACTCCTCGTGCAATTGGATATTCGGCTTTGTTAACCGTGCTTGTTACAGTTCTTATTATTCTCCTCGCGAACAGAACAGATTTTAGTGTTACAATTTTGAGAACAGCCGGACTTCTTTACCAGGAACAACCCAACGATATGGTCAGCAATCTTTATGATTTGAATATCGTCAACAAAACCTTTAATGAAATTTCTTTATCTCTCAAGCTTGAAAATATTGAGGGAGACTTGAAGCTTGTCGGAAATGAAATCGTAATGGAAGCCGCAAGGGAACATTGATTCTAAGTTTTTAGTTCTGCTTCCCAAAAATGAATTGAGCAAAATGAACACTCCAATTGATATTGGTATTTATCAGTGGGGATAAATTGATTAAAAAAGTTTCAACATCATTTTTAGCTCCGATTAAGAGACAACAAATTGAAGAAAAAGAAGATGAAGAAAATTAGCTGGGGTACTGGGATAGCGATCGGAATAATTGTTTTTGTGATAATCAGCATTACGATGACAGTTATTTTTATGACACAGGATGTTAGTCTGGTTTCCGATAATTACTACGAAAAATCTCTCAGCTACCAGGAAGAGATTGATAAACAGAGCAGAACAAAATCACTTGATGAAGAGGTGAAAATTAATTTTAATGGAGAAGTGATTAATATTTTATTTCCATCCACATATCTGGACAAAGATCTTTCCGGTGAGATTTATTTCTATCGTCCATCAAATCCAGCCTTGGACTTTAAACTTCCTTTGCATTTAGGGGAAGATGGCAACCAGATCATCCCTACGCAAAGACTTGAAAAAGGTTTTTGGCGTTTGAAGTTGAATTGGACGATGGATGGAAATGGGTATTATAATGAAAGAGCAATTACTATTGAATAGCATTAATCATCCTGAATTTATTTCAGGATCTCGTTTTGATATCTCAAAAGATCCCGAAACAAGTTCGGGATTTTAGAAAAACTATGTCACCAGAAATATTAGCAGCATTTGTAGTTGGATTAGTCGGAAGTTTGCACTGCATTGGTATGTGCGGACCGATAGCAATTGCTTTACCTGTTCCTGATTCATCAAACTTATCTTTTTTTACAGGAAGAATTTTATACAACCTCGGCAGAGTTGTTACCTATGCATTTCTTGGCGCAATTCTCGGATTGGTTGGAAGTAAAATTGCACTCGCTGGTGCACAGCAAGTTGTTTCGATTATTCTTGGAGTGGTAATCATCATCGCTGTTCTTCTTCCACAGAAATATAAAAACTACTTTGCTCAGCATCCGGTAATTCAAAAGCTTGCTCAGCCGTTAAAGTCAAATATCGGTGTGCTTTTTAGCAAAGGAACTTTCTCTGCAATGTTTCTGATTGGAATACTAAACGGATTTCTTCCCTGCGGACTTGTTTACGTTGCACTAGCTGGAGCAATTGCCAGCGGTGATGCAATCTCCGGTGCAGCAGTTATGATTCTGTTCGGACTCGGAACTGTTCCTGCAATGTTTGCTGCCACAGTGTTAGGAAAGTTTATCAACATTGGAATTCGCACTAAAATTAGAAAAGCAGTTCCTGTTTTGGCAATCATTCTCGGAGTCATTTTTATTTTAAGAGGAATGAATCTTGGAATACAAATACATCAGTCCAAAAATCTATGCTCAGAGCGAAGTCTCTTCTGAGATGGAGTGCCATTGATTTTTAGGACAGGCTGATGTCGGAGGCAAAGTCATTACAATTAGTTAACTTCACGTCTATCATTCATCCATAAATCATACAACATCCATTCATATCATTCTCTTTATTGGTTATATTTGTGTAAACCTTAGTTAAATTATTCTATGCAAACCTGGCTAAAAGTTACAATCGGAATTATCGTTTCGCTGATAATCATCTTCATTGTCGGTGGTTATATTTTTTACAATTCTCTTACCGAATCTCTTCCTGTTTATAAAGGTGAATTAAAGGCTCCTTCACTCAAATCAGAAGTAAAAATTTATTTCGATAGTCTTGCTATTCCTTACATCTTTGCTGAAAATGATGAGGATGCTGCATTTGCTCTCGGTTACCTCCACGCTCGTGAAAGAATGTTCTCGATGGATATGATTCGTCGTGCCGGTGAAGGAAGATTGAGTGAAATATTCGGAACGGAGACTGTTCCATTTGACAGAATGTTCAGAACTGTTGGTCTTGCCAGAACTGCAAAGATGATAAAAGATAAAATGAATCCTGAAGGATTAAAACTTCTGGAAGCATATTCACGCGGAGTTAATTATTATCTGGAAGAAAAGAAAAATAAATATCCAGTTGAATTTGATGTGCTTGGCTACGAACCCGAAGAATGGAAACCAGAACACAGCATAATCGTAATCAGGATGATGGCTTGGGAACTGAACCTCGGCTGGTGGACAGATCTAGCTTTCACGGAGCTTGTTCAGAAACTTGGTGAAGAAAAAGTAAAAGAAATTCTTCCTGATTATCCTGAAAATGCACCGACAATCATTCCACCTGAAATAAAAAAGTTTGCACAGATCAACACAAACTTCATAGAGACAGATAAAGCGTTCAGAAAATTTATTGGAATGACCGGCACACATCTTGGCTCGAATAACTGGGTGGTTAATTCGCAAATGTCAGCTTCAGGAAAACCGATAATCGCGAACGATCCACATCTTGCTTACAGAGCTCCGGGAATTTGGTATGCAGCTGTTATTAAATCTCCAACCTGGAATGCTGCCGGAGTTACATTGCCGGGTGTTCCGGGAATTGTAATCGGGAAGAATGATAATATTTCCTGGACGCTCACATCTATAATGACTGATGAAACAGATTTTTATTTTGAAACTCTCGATTCATCAAGAACAAAATATCTGCTGGATGGAAGCTGGAAAGATTTAGTCATAATTGAAGACACAATCAAAACCAGGGATGGAATTAATGAGCCGATTGAAATAAAATACACTCACCGCGGTCCGATTATTTCAAACATTCATCCTTACAATTTCATTTTCAATAAAGATGAATCAACGTACCCGACAATAAGTATGCGCTGGCTTGGAAATGAATTCAGCGATGAGATGGATGCGTTTCTGAAAATCAACAAAGCAAAAAACTGGAACGATTTCAAATCAGCAGTTGAGAAGTTCAATATTCCCGGTCAAAATTTTGTTTATGCGGACAGAGATGGAAACATAGGTTATGTTTTTGGCGGTGCACTGCCAATACGAACAAGCAATACAGCTACATTTTTATTTGATGGCTCAACATCAAAAAGTGATTGGAAAGGTTTGGTACCAAGAAACGAGCTGCCCTTTCTATTCAATCCTCCAGCAAATCTGCCTACCGGACAGGCAGGCTATATCGCCACTGCGAACAACAAAGTGATTAAAGATTTTAAATATCATATAACAAATCTATGGGAACCATCTTCCCGAATTGAAAGAATAACAGAACTTCTTCAGGCAAAAAGCAAGCATTCGGCCGAAGATTATATGCATTATCAATCTGATATCTATTCACCATATGCAAAAATTATTGTGCCTTATATTTTATTTGCATTTGAAGGTGCCGAAGTAAAAGATAAAAATCTGGAGAAGTCACTTCAGCTTTTACGTGAATGGAATTTCGAGATGGATAAATATCAGCAGGCACCGGCAATCTTCTTAACTTTTTTTGATAAGCTGATGAAGAATATTTATATGGATGAAATGGGTGAAGATCTTTTTAACCAATATGTTTTTCTTGCGAATGTTCCTTATAGAAATATACCTGAACTTTTACAGAATCCTTTTTCTTCATGGTATAATGATGTTAAAAAGAATGAAAGAAAAACGAGGGATGATGTAATCAGGCAAAGCTTAACTGATGCACTTGATGAACTTGAAAGAAAATTAGGTAAAGATGTTAAAGATTGGCAGTGGGGAAAACTTCACACTGTAACTTTCAAACATGCATTCAGTGGAGTCTCTGGATTGTTAGATAATGTAATTAATATTGGTCCTTATGAAATTAGCGGAGATGGCACCACTATCTTCAACACAGAATATGCTTTCTCAGAAAGTATTGAAAAATACCCCTTGTTCCGGCACGATCCTTTTGATTGCGAGCTTGGTCCTTCGATGAGATTCATTTATGATTTTGCAAAGCCTGATGATATTTTATCTGATTTTAACTACCGGGCAGTCGGGAAATATTTTCAGTGATCATTATCAGGATCAGACAGAATTATTTCTTAATGGAAAGTATATGAAAGTTAATACCAATGCAGAATCAATTAAGGCTTCTAACAGTAGCTTATTAAAATTACTCCCGAAATAAATAACTACGCACCAATCTCAATTATTATTAACTTTGTCTATATTTGCATTAAATGATTTGTTCAACAACAAGAGTTTAAATGAAAGTAATTGATCATTTAGAAAAAACAAAAGAACCGCTGATAAGCTTCGAACTTATTCCTCCAAAACGTGGGGGTGATATCAAGGATGTCTTAAACGTTATTGATAATATTATAAAATTCAGACCACCGTTTATTGATATCACAAGCCATTCTGCTGAGGTTATTTATGAAGAAACTCCTGATGGAATAAAAAAGAAAGTTAAGAGAAAAAGACCGGGAACACTCGGAATTTGTGCGCTCATTCAAAATAAGTATAACGTTGATGCTGTTCCTCACATTCTGGTAAAAGGATTTACCCGTGAAGAAACAGAAGACTTTATGATTGAACTGAATTATCTCGGAATTGATAATGTTCTTGCAGTCAGAGGAGATGATAGTGGTTATGAGAAACCGATTCCAGTTGGAAAGAGCGCGAACAGAAATGCAATTGAACTTGTTGAGCAGATAGTAAAGATGAATAAGGGAATTTATCTTGAAGATTCCTTGCTCGATGCAAGGCCTACTAATTTTTGTGTTGGTGTCGGCGGTTATCCAGAAAAACATTTTGAAGCACCGAATTTAAAAGCAGATATAAAATTTGCAAAACAAAAAGCTGATGCCGGTGCTGATTACATAGTTACTCAAATGTTTTATGACAATAAATTTTATTTTGATTATGTTGATAAGTGCAGGGAGGCTGGTATTAAAGTTCCGATCATACCTGGTTTAAAAATATTAACATCAAAAGCTCAGCTTCATTCTATTCCGAAAGATTTCCATGTTACTATTCCTTCTTCACTATCTGATGAAGTTGAAAATGCAAAACCGGATGAAGTTCTGAATATCGGCGTTGAATGGGCTGCAAACCAGGTACGTGAACTGCTTGAAAAGAATGTTCCAAGTATTCATTTTTATATAATGCTTAACTCCAAACCAATAAACATGGTGATGGAGCGACTTAAATTATTTTATAAAGTTTTTTAAAAAATTAATTAGCTCAGATGGTTAA
This sequence comes from uncultured Ignavibacteriaceae bacterium, assembly GCA_963739915.1. GTDB lineage: Bacteria > Bacteroidota > Ignavibacteria > Ignavibacteriales > Ignavibacteriaceae > IGN2. Next base: position 19,788 of record CAVUCF010000034.1, on the reverse strand, counting down.
AGTACGTAGACCTGTTGTTAAAAAATTAAGATGGGGAGTTGCCGGCTGCGGCAGATTTGCAGAACACACTTTTATTCCAACCGTAAAGTTTTTAAGGAGGAGTGTAGTCCATTCTTTCTTCAGCCATAATTTAAATAGAGCAAAAGAATTAGCAGAAAAATCCGGTGCATCAGGCTACTTTGATAATTATGATGAGTTTCTGAAGTCGGATATTGATTGTGTTTTTGTATCTAGTGTTAACGCACACCATTACGAACAGGTCATTAAAGCTGCTGAGGCTGGAAAGAATATTCTTTGCGAAAAGCCAATTGCACTCAACAGCAAGCAAGCAGAAGAAATGATTGAAGCCTGTAAAAGGAATAATGTTTTTCTTGGCTGTTAATTATCTTCATCGTCTGCACCCTCATGTAATCAAAGCAAAAGAATTAATTAAGAATCAAACCATAGGAAAGCTTGTCTCTGTAAATGTTTCGTTCAATCTTGATTTTCCTCCTGGAAGCAATTTCAGATTTAATAAGGAACTTAGCGGAGGTGGTGCATTACGTGATCTGGGAACTCATATGATTGATCTTTTAAGATATTTTGGCGGAGAGATTTTTGAGATAAACGGTTATATGGATAATATCATTTATAATTATGATGTTGAAGATTTTGCTTCTGCTTTAGTAAAATTTGAAAATGGTAGTTACGGTTCTTTTAATGTTTCTTACAACACAAGGAAGGCATTTAACAGAATTGAAATACTTGGTCAAACAGGAGCTATAAGTATCGAGAATTTTATTGGAGTAAAAGGTGCGCCGTCAAAATTAACAATTCAGCTTGATGGTGAAGCCAAGAAAAGTTTCAGAAAAAGAGGGAACAAATTTCTTTTTATGATGAGGGCTGTTCAAAAATCTTTCCTGAAAAATCAAATACCTCCGGTTACCGGTGAAGATGGACTAATCAATATGAAGTTAATGGAAGAGCTTGAAAGAAAATGTCAGAAGTCGAAAAGCTGATTTCCGTTTGTCATAAAGTTTATCAAAAAGGATTCGTTGCTGCCAGCGATGGAAACATTTCTCTAATCACACCTGATAATACTGTTCTGATTACACGCTCAGGAATTTGCAAAGGTGAAATAACAGAAAAGGATATTCTTGAATTTGACTTCAATGGAAAGCACTTAAAGGGCGAAGGAAAAATTACTACTGAATTCAAGCTTCATCTTTATGCATATTCAAAAAGAAAAGATGTCAACGCAGTTGTACACTGCCATCCGGTTTATGCAACAGCGTTTTCATTTTTAGGTGAAGGATTGGTTAAGCATTATTTCCCCGAAGTGATTTTAACTCTAGGAAAAATTCATCTTTGTAAGTATGCAACACCATCAACGAATGATCTGCCATTAAGTCTTGATCCATACATTGATTATGGCTGGGCATTTCTGCTTCAGAATCATGGTGCTTTAACACTCGGAAAAAATGTTGAAGATGCATATTACAAAATGGAAAAACTTGAACATGCTGCGGAGACGATTTTCAAAGCCAGACAGCTTGGAACTCCGAATGAATTATCTCAGGAGGATGTTCGTAGATTAGTTGAACTTTCAGAAGAGACTTACGGAATTACACAGGATCCGAGAAATGTTTTTGATTAATTTTTAAGAAGTCACCAATGAAATCAAAACCAAAAGTAGCTTTATTAGTTGGAGGTACATCACCTGAACGAGAAGTTTCAAAGATGTCGGGTAAAGGTGTGCTTCAGGCATTAAAAGCGCTTCAATATCCTACCATTATTATCGATCCTGCTTACGGATTAAACCAACCTAAAGAAGAAGAGCAATTTTTTCTGGAAAAAGATTTTGCAGAAATTTCAAATCGTAATTGCATTGATGCCATCAATTCCAGTTTGCTTGATGATGTTGATGTTGTTTTTTCTGCTCTTCACGGCAAATGGGCAGAAGATGGAACAATCCAATCTCTTCTTGAACTTAGAGGGTTGAAATATACCGGCTCAAAAGTTCTTGCCAGCGCTTTGGCGATGGATAAAGAAATGTCTAAAGTAATTTTCAGGCAGGCTGGAGTTCAAACACCGGATTGGTTCTCTGTAAAATACCGAAGCTTTGAACCAATCCTGATTGCTGATGAAATAAAACAGAAATTTGGCTTTCCTTGTATTATTAAAGCGAATGATCAGGGCTCAACTGTTGGATTAAAATTTGTAAAAGATGAATCTGAAGTTGAAGAAGGAATAGTAATCGCTCAAAAATTTTCTTCAAAGGCTTTGATAGAAAAATATATTCCTGGCAGAGAGCTGACAGTTGCAATTTTAATAAATGAAGCATTACCTGTTCTTGAGATTGTACCTAAGAGTGGTTTGTATGATTACAAAAGCAAATATACTTCCGGAATGAGTGAATATATTGTCCCGGCAAATATTCCAAAAGAAGTTGCCATAAAAGCGCAGCAGCAAGCACTTACTGCATTTTATTCTCTCGGATGTGAAGGATATGCAAGAGTTGATTTCAGATTGAATAATAACAATGAACTTTACTGTCTTGAAGTAAACACACTTACCCGGAATGACACCGCTAAGTCTTGTTCCAAAAGCTGCTAAAGCTGTGGGAATTTCATTTGAAGAATTAATTAAAAGAATAATTCAACAGGCTCTTTGATGGTTAAAGGAAAAAGAAAATATGTGTTGTATCTGTTTCTTGCAATAGTGGTCTTTGGTATTATTTACATTTTTTTTAATGAGCGCGGTGTTGTAAAATATATGGGATTACAGAGTCGGGTTGATTCAATACAAGTAGAACTCGAGGCAGTTAAATTAGAAAATGAGCGACTGAAAAATGAAATTGATTCGCTTCAAAAAAAGATTCCTGCCAAGATGGAACAAGTTGCACGAGAAAAATATAATATGAAACGTGAAAGTGAAACGGTAATTGAAGTTGAAGAAGAGTGACACGATTAAAGTGATCCCTTCAGTTCCTCTCGCAGATCGAGTAAGACCAAAGTCACTTTCCGATTTTTTTGGACAGGATCATCTGGTTGGCGAAGGCAAGCCAATCAGGTTGATGATTGAAAATAAAACCATCAGCCCTTTCATTCTTTGGGGTCCTCCCGGAACAGGCAAAACAACTCTTGCGCAAATTATTGCTGAGGAAACCGATTCTAAATTTTACCAGATAAGTGCTGTATCTGCTGGAGTAAAAGAAGTAAGAAATGTCATTCAGATTGCCGAGCATAATAAGAGTCTTGGATTACGAACAATTCTTTTCATAGATGAAATTCATCGGTTCAATAAAGCACAGCAGGATGCATTACTTCATTCAGTTGAAAAAGGATTAATTATTCTAATCGGTGCTACTACTGAAAATCCTTCCTTCGAAGTAATACCGGCACTTCGATCAAGAGCAAGAGTTTATGTATTAAATGAACTATCAAAAAATGATCTTCATAAAATTCTGCATAATGCGATTGTGAAAGATGAGTTCATCTCGGGCTTTAATCTTGATATAGCAGATGAAGATTACTTGCTTTATTTATCCGGCGGTGATGCCAGGATAATGCTCAGCATTTTTGAATCAGCTATTGTTCAGGAAAGTGAAAAAGAAAAAATTCTGATCACCAAAGAACTTCTTGATAACATCATTCAAAGAAAAAACATTTTCTATGACAAAGGCGGAGAAGAACATTACAATATAATTTCCGCATTCATTAAAAGTGTTCGCGGTAGTGATCCTGATGCAGCACTTTACTGGCTTGCAAGAATGCTCGAAGGTGGCGAAGATCCATTATTCATTGCACGAAGACTGATTGTTCTTGCCTCGGAAGATATTGGAAATGCTTCACCAAATGGAATAGTTCTGGCTGAAGCAGCTTTTGGTGCAGTAGAAAAAATCGGGATGCCTGAAGCCAGAATTGTTTTAGCACAGTGTACTACCTATCTGGCATCCTCTCCTAAAAGTAATGCTTCGTACATTGGTATTTCAAAAGCTGAACAGGAAGTTAAAACTCAACCAACGTACTCGGTGCCAAATCATCTTCGTAACGCACCAACTAAATTGATGAAAGAGCTAGGATATGGCGAGAAGTACAAATACCCACACGATTTTGATAATAATTTTCTGATTGAGAAATATTTTCCTGAAGAGATGGAAGGAAAACAGTTTTATTTCCCAACAGATAACGGACAGGAAAAAAATCTTAAAGAACGTTTAAAGTCTTTATGGAAGGGGAAGAAGAAGTATTAAGGTAATACGATTACAAAATTGAAAGATTTAAAGATTACAAGATTATTAACGAATTAATTTTTTCAATTTTGTAATATTGCAATCTTGTGATTAAAGAAGCGCAAACATTTTCCCCGGTAGCTGCTTAACCAATCCTTTAAATTCCAGTGACAATAAATTAACAAGACATTCTGATGTGGTCATATTTGCTAAAGAAGCAATCTTATCTATCTGAAGTGGTTCAGCTTTTAGCACGTTGATAAGTTTCTCCTCGAATAGACTTAAATCAATTTGCTGCTTTGGAATGTTTTTTCCCAACACAGGTTTTAATTTAAGCTCAAGTTCATTAATAACATCCTCTGCTGATATAATTAACTCTGCTTCTGATTTTTGGATTAAGTAAATTTGTCCCCTCAGCTTGTTTCACTCCAACATTTCCCGGCAAAGCAAAAACCTCTCTGTTCTGATCAAGTGCAAATGCCGCTGTTTGCATTGCACCGCCGGTAGCCCCTGTTTCAATTACAATTACTCCCAGACTTAATCCGGAAATAATTCTATTCCTTCTTGGAAAATTTTGTGCATCCGGTTTTGTGCCGAGAGTAAATTCACTGACGACAGCACCACATTCTGCGATCTTTTCAAATAGCTTTTTATTTTCAGCAGGATAGATTACATCTAGTCCGCTACCGACTACAGCAATGGTTCTTCCTCCGGATTTAATTGCAGAGTTGTGAGCAATTGAATCAATTCCTCTTGCCATTCCGCTGATGATTGTTATTCCCTGTTTAGCAAGATCCATTGAAATTCTTTCCGCCTGCACTTTACCATAATTGGTTGGCTGGCGAGTTCCAACAATGGCAATTGAGTACTGATCGCTTTCAGCAAATTCACCAAGGATGTAAAACAATATCGGAGGGTCGTAAATTTTTTTAAGAAGCTGAGGATATTCCTGATCCCATATCGTAATTAATCTGCCGCCGAGCTTTTCTAATTTCTTCAGTTCCTTTTCAGTAAATTTCTCAATGCTTTCTCTGTCTCCCGAAGCTTGCCTGATTCTTTTTGCAAGATTGGTACTGATTCCATCAACATTCATCAAAGACTGGTAATCTGAGGTAAGAATATTTTTTGTGCTTCTGAATTTGGCAAGAAGATTTCTCAATTTACCTGGACCGATTCCTTCAACAGATAAAAGAAGAAACAGGTCGGTTAACTGCTCAAAATTTAGCTTACTCACTTTAAAGATGTTTTATTATTTTGAAGTGTAATTGTCGTTCACATCAATTGAATCCACAACAGCAACAACTATTGAATGAACAGGAGCGTTTTTATGTCCAAGTATTTGCTGAACTGCTTTTCCTTCCTGGACGAGTAAAACAGTATCACCAATTCCTGCATCAACAACATCAATAGCTACAACATCATTTTTGCCAATGTAGTTATCTTTCAGATCAATTGGATGAACGAGCAATAATTTTTGCCCGACAAGGTAAGAATTTTTCTGAGTAGAAACCAGATTCCCCTTAACTTTTGCCAGGATCAATTTCGTTTTCCTGGGTTTGTGCTTTCTCTGCTCTTTTCCTAAAGAAGATAGACAACGGGAAAATGATTATGTAAGCAATGAACAGAAGTATCGGAGAAATTACTAAAGAAGAAAAACTATCCCACGGTCCGATAGTCATAAAGTAAAACCCGATGATTGTAACTAAGAGCCCAAGTATAAGCAGGTAATAATTCTTTTTCTCCCAATAAATGTTGAAAGGAGAAACAGATGATTTTTTCGTCTGCTTGATTGTTCTCTTCTTAATCTTTGTTGCCATAATTACTCCTTACTTAAAAAAATAAAAAGCCCAGCGATGGGGGACCACTGGGCTCGACTCTGTTACATCAAAGGGCAGGGGAGAACCCTTTGAAAGAGTCGTTTGAAATATATATACGATAAGTGCTATTTGTCAAGTATCTACTATTTACTTATCTGATAAACAATTTTTCTTATTGTATCAAACTGAAGATAAGGATACTCTTCCCTGATTGCATCAATTGCATCGCCGGCACTTACCTTACCAGCCCTCAGGCTTTTGAATTTCTTACGAATCTGGTAATCACGAACTGCTTTTTCGTCAATTAGTCCATGAACTTCTAAAAGCTCAAAGATCTCGTCACTGATTAACTCAGACAGAGGATTGTCTATTCTCGCTTTTATTTCTTTCATCTCAGCTTTCCTTCTTTTTGTTAATGAATGTCATTGTGTTATTACAGTAGCAATCATTTAGAAATAATTCCTCCGCATTTTGTTCCATTATAATTTAAAACTAAAAAACCGACCAGAGAAGTTCCCTTAAATCGGCGTATATCTGCTACTCTGGTAATAAAAGTTCCTAAAAAATGTTTTTTATTAAAATAGTAGCAAATCGATCAATAAATTATAAATTCCTTTAATTTTTGTTGTAAATATAGTAAATAAATAAATTAAATCAACAAAGAATTAATGTTAATGTACGTCCTAACGATTAATAAATTTAATAAAAAGTCACAGCATTTCTAAGCCATCCTTTACTTTTTATCTATTTTTATTTGGGGGTATGATCAGGCTATGCACCTGAATACATGCAGTAATGCGGAAGATGCTGAATGAACCAAAAACACACAACTATATAATCTGTATAAGTGAAGCTCATACTTTGTAGGAATTTATTGATATAGTATTTGTTTAGCTGAGCTAGATCCTAAAAAGAATGTAAAATTTAATAAAGCACTCTACCGTCCTGTTGAATTGGAAATTATATTCGGCAATCCACAAAAAGCAAAAACTGAACTTAAGTGGGGATATTCCTTATCATTCGATGAATTAATTGATAAACTGATTGAAGATGAATCGTAATATCAGGAGTGGTGGATGAATAGAGTATTGAATAAAAATTATTTTAAATTGACCAAACTAAAGTTAATAACTTTTCCATAGAACTGATACCGGATGTTAATGCATTTTTTTTCAAAATCTACTTTTATCAGGGATAAAATCAACTAAGGTGTTATATTATCATAAAATTAATATTGTTTGCTTTATATATAATAGATCAGCAACTGATTAAAGTATGGATTGTCATATCAGAGGAAAAACATTAACTTTGCAACAAATTTTTTAACAATAAAACAATATATATGGCTGAATATAAAGGGTTTGATATACTAGACTATTTAGTTTTAATAGTAAAATGGAAAAAGTTTCTATTGGCAACTTTCGTAATTGCAATGGTGCTAACATATTTATCAGTTTTCTTTCTTATTGATGAAAGGTATGATTCTACAGCATTAATTATCCCTGCCGAAAATAGCGACTTGTCAGGAATTTCTTCACTAATGAAAAGTTTTTCTAATTTACCAATCAGTATACCTGGACTAAGTGGTTCAGAGATTCAACGGATATTTATACAACGATCATTTATAGTAGAACATCAATTGTCGATTTAATCGAAAAATTTGATTTGCTCACAGAATACAAATCAAACAATATTGATAAAACGATTAAGGTTGTAAGAAATGATATTTATGCCGATGAAACAGATGAAGGAGCATATGAAGTTACTGTAAGAGCAAGTTCGCCAAAAAAAGCTGCCACTATGACAAATTACATTGTTGAAAAACTTAATAGTACACTTAATTAAGTTGAACACTACTAAAGCTAAAGAGAATAGGATTTTTCTGGAAAATAGGTACACGGAAATAAAAAATAATTTAGTAAAATCTCAAGATTCTTTAGTAAAATTTCAAAAAATAAGCGGATTAATTTTTACGAAGAGCAAGCAAAAACATCAATAGAAGCATATACAAAGTTAGAATCGGAAGTCATAACCAAGCAGATAGAATTATCTATTCTAACCAAGATTTTTGGCGAAAATTCTCCGCGAACTCAAGACGCTAAAATTGCTGTGGACGAATACCGGAATAAAATTGAAAAGATGAAAAGGGGTATAGATAAATCCGAATTACTTTTGCCAATAGATAATCTTCCTCAAAAGGCTATGAATTACCTTCGATATTACAGTGAAGTTGAAATAAATAAAACACTTTTGGAATTTATAATTCCACTTTATGAGCAATCTAAATTTGAAGAACAGAAAAGTATCCCATATATTCAAATAATTGATAAGGGAGTTGCTCCAATAAAAAAATCTTTTCCTCCTAGAACTCTTTTGACCATACTAGTAACATTTTTTATTTTAATATTTGTTTTTATTATTCTCATCATTAGAGAGAAAATCAAAAATACTGAGAATGAAAAAGTGAAATATATTACTCAAAATGCATTTCATTTTAGGGATAATAATTAGAAACAGTGTCATTTCTTAAAACATATCTCAACAATTTCTCAGAGGCAAAATTTAATTTTTCATTTTCAGTTTTCTTTGTTATTTCACTAATTGTTTTTACTGCCTTCTCAATTCAATTATTTTCAGTGAAAATTGTTTATGTCCTTCTTGGTCTTGTGTTTCGATTCTACTAAGTTTTAATTTTTACTTAGTGTTTACCACATTATTATTAATTGTTTTTACGCCATATTTTTTTGGAGTACACACATCCGTATTTTTTAGTATTTTTTTGATTTTGTCAGTTATTCTTAACTTCAAATTCAACAAAGTTGAAGATTTTCAAAATCCAATATTTAGTCCATTGATGGTTTTTATATTTTTGGCTTCATTATCCATATATAATGCTCCTAAAACTATTTACACCTTATTAGACTATTCAAATTTATTATCACTAATACTTCTTATAATTATTGTTCCTGTTGTTTTTACTGAGCGTAAAAAGATTAATCAAATTTTCTATATTTTTATTTTTGCGATCTTGATACACTCGTTTTTTGTCATTTTTGAAAGTTTATCTAATGGAGGTCGTGCGTTTGGACTACTAGGTGTATTTTATGTTGATTTAGCAGGATTAGCTATTTTATACTCTACTATCTTTTTTTGTATAGTAAAGGTTTTAAAAGATACTTTTGGTTTTTCTTCAATAATAATTTTAATCGGTCTCATTCTTACACAAACTAGAAATGCCTGGTTATCAACAATTATAACACTCTTTTTTCTCCTTATTTTTCTTTTTATTAAAGGTAAAAAATTTAAAATAAACCCAAAAGTTATTCTGATTGTTACTATAATTTTCATAATAATTACAGGATCAATTATTATCATCGCATCCAAGGATTTAAATGTTAACGTCGGAAAAGGCTGGAAGCAAAAACACAGGAAATTAATGTAACCAATAACCCATCCTCAATTGGTGATAATTCATTTCTCTCAAGAATGTTTATTTGGCATACGGCAATAAATGCTTTTAGTAGAAAACCTATCATCGGTATTGGTCTCTATTCATTCAAGTATACATCTAAAGAATATTATACAATTCCTAAACCATTTTTTAAGCAATATGTTGAAAATAGAACGCCACATGTCGCATATTTTGAAGTTTTGGTTGAATCAGGTATAATTGAATTTTTAGGGTTTCTGATTTTCCTTTTTTCAGTTCATAAACTTTTATTTAAATCTTTAGTATTAGTAAAATGTGTTGAAGAAATTCCACAAACACTTTTAGTATTGGTCTCAATGGTTTATATCACTATATCTATGCTTATGACTGAAGCCTGGTTATATGGACAATACTTAGTTTGGTTTGGAATTATCGTTGGATTAATTGTTACCAATACTAAAATGCTTATCTCAAAGACTTCTTCCAATTAAATGCATTCAGACAAAATAAATTCTGCATGGCTTTCAATTAATTTCATTTCTCTATCCATAATCTCTGTTATAACATTAAAATTAAATATTGATCATTACGGCAAAGAATTATATGGTACTTGGATTATTCTTTCATCAATATGGGGCTTTAGTAGTTCATTGGATTTTGGTTTTGGAACTACACTTACAAAATATATTGCTGAGTATAAAAATGACGGTAAAGAGAAAATTTCTATCCTATTATCTAGTAGTATTTTTGTCTTTATTTTTATTGGAATCATAATTTTAATAATTGGCAACTTAATAGCCTTTGGGATTTATTTTGATAATACTAAGATAATTCCTAAGAATGTAAGAGATGAGTTTATAACAATATTTTCAATATTAGGTATTTCATTTTTTATAAAATATATCACATTTTTTTTTAATAGTATTTTTGAAGGTCTAAGTAAATTTGTAGTAACAAGTAAGACTGGCATTTTACAGACATTATTAACTTTTATATGTGTAGTCTTTATTACTATTCTTGATCTAAGCCTTCTTTATCTAGCTTATTGTTATTTGTTAGTTTCAATAATAACACTGGCAATTCTTTTAATAATATTTAATACCAGTATTAAGGAATACAAAATAAATGCGAAATATTTTATGCGGGCAGAAATTAAAAAAGTTTTAAAGTTTAGTTTTTCAATTCAAATTATTTCAATATTTAATTCTGCAATTGATCCAGTTATAAAATATTTGATAGGAAATTATTATAGCGTAAATTCTGTACCGGCTTATGAAATAGCAAGAAAGTTTGCTGTGACTATTTCAGGTCTATATTTTAGTGCTTTTAAAGTTACCTTTCCTAAGGTCAGTGCCATTTTTAACAATAAAGAAAGACATTTATTTATTAATACTGACTTAGCAAAATACAGTAAATTTGGAGTATTATATTCAGGACTATTTTATGGGGTGCTTTTATTCCCAATGATAATGTTTATTAACTATGTTTTTAATCTTAATGAAGCTGCAGTAATCTTTGTAATTCTCTGTTTACCAGAGTCGATCTCAATAATTATGGTTATAGTATATATAATTTTTTACTGGGGACAGGTAAGGTTTTCTTCCTTGCTTGTTTACAATTCATTAATTTATTTATCACTATTCTAACTCTGATCATTGGTTTTAAGTTATTTAATAATTCTTTGGGATTGATTGGATATTTTATTTCAGTATTAATAGGAAATATTTTAATGATATTATCTTTGTCTCAAAATTGGAAATTTAATGTTCGTGAATTTTTTGTAAATGTAAAATTTACAAGTTATTGCTACTCATCATCTTTCTATTTGTGAGTGCAGGATTTATGATAAATAATTCAGGAAATAGCTATTATTCAATACTGATTTTGTCAATATTTATGTTTTTTCTTTTTCTCAATGATATTCTATACTATACTAAATTGATTGTTTCAGGATTAAAAAATTGATATTGAATTGGCAAAGGGTTTTATGTTTCTAAAAATCAAAAATGTATTAAAAAGAATAAAAGTAAAAATTTCACGAAATTATTTCAGAATAAAACATATATTTCATCCACTTAATTACCCCCAAAAATTATATCGACAATAAAGTATATATTCATCTGGGATGTGGTGAGATAAATAGTCCAGAGTTTCTTAATGTTGACGGCAGGTTTACTGCCCTCATATTCATCATGTAAGTGAAGTGAATAACCTTTCGTTTTTTAAAAATGACTTTGCTGATTTAATTTATGCTTCACATATACTAGAGCACATTGCAATGTCAAGTTTGGAAGATGTCTTAATAGAATGGAAAAGGGTATTAAAAAGGGGTGGGACTTTACGTATTGGCGTCCCAGATTTTATTGCATCCTGCAAGTTTATAAGGATAATAAAAATGATATAAATTCGATTTGGCAACCTTTAATGGGTGGACAGGAGTATGATAAAAATTTCCATTTTGCTGTATTTAATAAAAACTTTTTGATTAATATTTTGACAAAATGTGGGTATAGAAAGGGTACAGACATGGGATGTCACAACGGTGAAAAACCATAATTTTAATTAATCGACCTGTTTAAATTATGAAGTCAATGGTAAAATCTATCCAATAAGTCTAAATATTGAGGCTATTAAATAAAATGATTGCTGAAAAAAAAAAGTATTGGGTATCTGCGATCATATCAACTTATAATTCAGAAAGATTTATTAGAGGAAAAATAGCAGATCTATTAAATCAAACAATTTGGGATAAATTAGAAATAATTATTATTAATAGTGGTTCCCAGCAAAATGAGGATTCTATTATTAATGAATTCTGTGCGAAATATCCTAATATCAAATATCTTAAAACTGAAAAAAGAGAAACAATTTATAAAGCGTGGAATAGGGGTATTAAAGAAGCAACAGGCGAGTTTATTACAAATGCAAATACCGATGACCGTTTAAGAAAAGATGCTTATGAAATTTTATCCTCTAAGCTTTCTGAAAATCCTGAAGTAGCCTTAGTATATGCAGATCAATATATTACAAATGAAGCGAATGTTCCTTTTGAATTTCTGAAGGTGAAAAAAATTGAAAAAATGCCCGATTTTGATTTTGTCGTTCAACTAGATAGATGTATAGTTTTTTCGCAGCCAATGTGGAGGGCTTCACTTCATTTTGACGATAATATATGGTTTAATGAAAAGCTAGAAATATGCGGAGACCACGAGTTTGAATTGCACGTCTCCCTAAAATACAAGATGCTTCACCTCCCAATTGTTTTAGGATCATTTTATCTTGCAGCGGATAAATCTAATAAATCCCATAAGAATATCAATTTAGTTAAAAAGGAAAGAGATCTAATCTCATATGATTATATGCGAAGATATTTAGAAAAATTATCAGAACAAGAAAAACTTAATATATTAAGAAAATTTTTATTTTATACTAAAATCCCTATTCCGATATTTCTGACTATATTAAAACTTAGACATCTATTATTAAAAAGAGAACATACATTTTTTCTAGAGTTCACATATTTATTTAGTTCAGTAATTTTAGAATACTTAAATCGTTCCGATGAAGCAATACGGATTTGTGAAAAATTTTTATTTAAAAGAAGTTCAGAAAACATTGCTCAACACCTTAATAAGTTAAAGGAAAAATATTTTTATCAATAAAACAAATAAAAAAAAAATACTTTTTATTGACCACGATCCAAATATTACTGGTTCTTCTGTAAGTATGAAGTACTTAGTCAAGGGATTTCATAAAGTCGGTTGGGATGTATTGATTTTATCTCCCAAGGATGAAAGTTCCTTGAAGATTTTTCAAGAATTCAATATCACTTCAATAAAATTAGAAAAGTATTTTAACCTGGAAATGCATTTTTCAAATAACTTGTCTTCATTTTCATTAAGAGGAATAAAAACAAATATTTACATGCTGTTTTATTTTATAAATGGATTCATTTATGCAGTTAGAAAATTAAGTAAATTGAAACCAGACTTAGTCTATATTAATGAATATGTTCTCTCTCAATTTTCTGCTGCAAGCAAGATATTGAATATTCCTGTTGTTACACATATACGAAGTCCTTTCTTAAAGGAACTTTTGGATTTAGAAAATATATGTTCTCTAAATTATTATTGAAGTGCAATGATTATATATTTGCCATAACAGAACAAGAGGCAGTTCAGATATGCAGAAAAACTGATGAACAAACGGAGAAAGTAAAGGTGATATATGAATTTCTTGATGAAAATGATTTTGCAACTCAAAATGATATCAACAAACTGAAAAAAAACTTATCCATTCCAGAAAACGTTACTGTTTTACTTATGCTCGGAGGAGTGGAGAAAATCAAAGGAACCTATGAAACAATTCAGGCTTTTTCAAAAGTATTTGAATTGAATAATAATGTATATCTGATCATCGCGGGTGCAATTAATAATAATTCAAAATATAATAGTAAGTGTTTCAACATTGTTAATGAAAAAAAACTTAGTTCTAATATTAAAATAATTGGATTTACATCGAGATACACGATTTGATTTCTTGTGCGGATATTGTTTTATCCCCTTCAATCAGATCTCATTTTTCAAGACCCATAATTGAAGCTTGGTCGCAACGAAAACCTGTAATTTCTTCTGATATAGATCATTCAAAAGAAATCATTCAAAATGAAAAAGATGGTCTTCTATACAAATACAATCAACCTGAAGAATTAAAAGAAAAAATTATTTATTTAATAAATCATCCTGAAATAAGGAAAACTTTAGGTGAAGCTGGTGGTCTTAAAGCGCGTTCTTTATTCACAACTGATAAAAATGTTAATAAAATCATTAATTATTGTACATTATTATTGTGACTCTTTCTACTATTACTGATAAAATTGCCGCTGTAGTTGTTTTATATAATCCTGAGCTGAATGTTTTAGATAACATCAATTCTTATATTAATCAAGTAGACAAATTATTTGCAATAGATAACTCGGAAAATATTAATGATGCCTTCGTTGAAAAAATACAACACCTCAATAAAACAGAATACATATCTAACAAAACCAATGTTGGAATTGCTGCCGCATTAAACATTGGAGCCAATAAAGCTATAGAGGAGGGATTTGATTACTTATTAACAATGGATCAGGATAGTGAGGCGTCTCCTTCTTTGATTCCAACTTTGTTGGAAGGTTTTTCAATCGGCTCTAATATTGCATTAGTTTCTCCGGTTGTTTATCACCGCAATGGTAAGAAGATATTAAATAAACCCAAAAAATCCTTCGAGCAGGTTATGACAAACTGGACATCTGGTAGTCTTTTAGATTTACATGTTTTAAATAATACTGGTGGCTTCAAAGAGGAATTATTTATAGACTACGTTGATCACGAATTTTGTCTGCGGTTGAATAAAATGGGATATAAAATTTTTATTTGTAATAAAACATTTATAAAGCATAGTCTCGGAAAGATTGAAGAAATAAACCTTATCTTTCGAAAAGTGTATCCCACCAATCACTCTGCTGTCAGGCTGTATTATAGGGCAAGAAATCGATTTTATGTTAAGAAGATTTATAAGAAACTTCTTCCGGATTTCTTTAAACAGGATAATAGACATTTTTGGAAAAGCTTTATAAAAGCAATTTTATTTGAGAGAGATAAGATTGAAAAAATTAAATATTTTATTTGGGGTTATTTGGATTACAAAAAAAATAAGTTTGGTAAATTTGAAAGGTTATAAATATAAAATAAAGGAAAATTTCAGATGAGTGTATTAGTTACAGGCGGCGCTGGTTTTATAGGTTCTCACGTTATCGATGAATTGGTCAAACAAGGTGAGGAAGTGATAGTGCTTGACGACCTGAGCGGAGGTTTCGAGGAAAATGTAAATACAAACGCAAAGTTTATAAACGGAGACATCTGTGATTATGACTTGATAAAAAGAATCTTTAGTGAAAATAAAATTGAATACGTTTTTCATCTTGCTGCTTATGCTGCAGAAGGATTGAGTCATTTCATTAAAAGATTTAATTATAATAATAATTTGATCGGAAGCATAAACCTTATTAATCAAAGCATTATTCATAAAGTAAAATGTTTTGTCTTTACTTCTTCTATTGCAGTCTATGGAAAAAACCAGCTGCCTATGACTGAAGATACAATACCAATGCCTGAAGATTCTTATGGTATTGCCAAGAATGCAGTCGAGCAAGAACTTGAAGTTTCACGTAAAATGTTTGGCTTAAATTATATAATTTTCAGACCGCACAACGTTTACGGAGAAAGACAAAATATAGGCGATAAATACAGAAATGTCATCGGTATTTTTATGAATCAAATATTACAGAAAAAACCGCTAACTGTTTTTGGTGATGGAGAGCAGTCAAGAGCCTTCAGCTATATTGGTGATGTAGCTCCTGTTATTGCAAAATCCATCAAAATCAAGGAAGCATATAATGAGGTATTTAATGTTGGTGCAGATGTGCCTTACACAATCAATCAGTTAATTAATAAAGTAAAAGAAGTTATGGGCAATGATCCGGAAATTCGCTATCTGGAACCACGAAACGAAGTTGTACATGCATATTCTTCACATAAAAAGGCAGAGTCTGTTTTCAGCATCAATAATAAAACCGATCTTAATATAGGATTAAGAAAAATGGCTCAATGGGTAAAAGCAAATGGAGCCAAGACAACTAAAAATTTTGGTGAAATCGAAATAGAAGAAAACTTACCGCCGAGCTGGAAAGAAAATTAAATTGAATACTAACTTTTTAATTATCCTCCTTAACTATAATAATTGGTTAGATACAATTGATTGCATTACCTCATTGAAAAATTGTGAGATAAGCGGTTCAAATATTCTAGTTATTGAAAATTGCTCAACTGATGAGTCGATTGAAAAATTAAAAACCGAAGCACCAAATATTAAAATAATTCAAACAAAAAAAAACCTTGGTTTTACCGGTGGGAATAACCTAGGAATTAAATATGCTTTGGAAAATAAATATGCTTACGCTATCGTTCTTAACAATGATACAATTGTTGAATCCAAGAATTCAATAAAAATACTGATTGGTGGAATGGAAGAACACCCTGATGTGACGATAGGTACGGGTAGGATTTTTTACTTCCCTCAGAAAGATAAGATTTGGTACGATGGTGGTAAATTAATAAACTGGAGAGCCTCAGTAGTTCACTATAACTATCGTAAAAATGTAAATGAGGTAAAACTAAACGATAATTTGAAAGAGATTAATTTTATTAGTGGCTGTTATATGTGTATTCGGCTAAGTGACCTTCCGAAGCTTGGTTATATGGATGAAAACTTCTTTATCTATCTTGATGACCTTGAGTATTCAGCAAGAGCAGTCAAAAACAATTTAAAATTAATGTATTTTCCTCAAGCTACTATATATCATAAAGCAATGGGTGAAGAGAAGCAAACACCTAAAATGATTTACTACTCGATGCGAAATAGAAAACTATTGATCAATAGACACTTTGGATTGACAACTAAGTTATATTTTGAAATTGTTCTAATTATAAAAAGAATCATCTGGTTTTTTACCAATAAAAAATATTATAACCTTCTTCTCTTCGCAGTAAGAGATTACAAAAAACAATATTATGGACAAGCACCGGAGTATATTGAATAAATGATTACCTTTCCAAAAGTTTATGCTGTTATTCTTAATTATAATGGATTTGCTGATACGAAAAATTGTATTATCTCATTAAAAATGATTGATTATTTAAACTTAAATATTATAGTTGTAGACAATGCCTCTACTGATGATAGTTATAATAAATTAAAAAATGATTTTCCAGAAATTCCTGTAATAGTTACTGAATATAATATGGGGTATACGGGAGGAATGAATGCAGGTGACGAAATATGCTATTAAACATAATGCTGACTATATCCTTCTTTCTAATAATGATATGCTTTATGAGAGTGATTTTTTAAAGATATTAGTTGAAAAAATTGAATCTGATAATAGAATAGGTATCATATCACCTAAGGTGCTTTATATGCACGATACTAATATGATATATTGTGCCGGAGCTGAATTTAAACTTTTTCGATGTGGAGCTGTTAATATGTTTAAAGGTTTGTCCTCAGAAAAATATGGTAATGTAGCAAGAGAGATTACTTCTGCTGAAGGCTCTTGTCTATTGATAAGGAAAGACGTATTTGAACGAGCTGGATTTTATAACGATAAGTATTTTATTTATTTTGAAGATATTGATTTCTCAGACAGAGTCAGAGAACATTACAAAATTTATTATGAACCTAATAGTAGGGTCTATCACAAAACAGGGGCTGGGCTAACCTGGCAGGATTATTCGCCTTTTTATTATTATTATTATTCTCGCAACCGCTTAATATATTTTTCAAAGTTTAATTTTTTTATGAAAACTTATGCGATAGTATTTTCTCTAATCAATTCCGTTGCGAAATCATTTACATTAATAATAGCTTACTTTTCAAATAAAGATAAAAGAAAAAGAATAAAAAGTGGGTTAAGCTCGCTATGGGAAGGGACATATATGGGATTAAAAATTATTCTGGGTATTACAAAAATTGAAGAGAATAAACCATTATTAGCCAATACGCCTTATTAATTTATTCTTAAGAAGTGCCAGTCTATTTTCCAGTGAGAAGACTTACAACTTCCTTTGACACTATCTCAGGATAAATATTCTTCATCGAATCGTGTGGGCATACCCAAGAATAATAACATTCACATTTAGGCTCGGGTTCAATTATTTCACCCCTTCCATAAAGATAAAATTCATTCTTATTAAAGATGTTATTGAAGAGAATAATTTTCTTCTTTAAAGCTACAGCTATGTGCATAGCCATTGTTACTGCAGTGATAACTAAATCGCACTCGTTAACTAATGAGATAAATTTATTTAAATTGAAATGACCGAAATATTTCCCTCCACTTTTTCTGAAAGCATCAGGTTCTTTTCGTGTTCTTGCCCACCGCCGAGGAATATTACTTCATAGCCATTTTTTTTCAGATTAGAAGCAAGTTCAATCCAGTATTCATTTGGCCACAGTCGGGAAGTCCATCTGTCACCGCAGCCGGTGTTAAGTCCGATAACCTTTCTTGATTTGTCTATCTCCCAATCGTATTTCTGACCATCAACTCCCAGGATATATTCTTCATCATTAAAATCCAAACCGCATATTTCAAAAATTTCCTGAACGTAGTTCTTTATATTTTGTCTGCTTATGTCATTAAATATACCTGTAAGCCATTTTTGCTCTTCTGCATTGTTTGAGATTGGCTGTGCATTCCCAAACTTGTCCATCGTAAAGCCGGATTTTCTTTCAGCTTCTATACTTTTAGTCAACGCTATCGCAATCTTATCTTTGTCAAGATTTATTAACCAATCAAATTTAATCGATTTGATTATGTGAATATTTTCCGAGTTGACATTCAGAACATTATTACCCAATCTGTTGATAATATTTCAGGTGAGTAAGTCAGCCAGTAAATATTTGCGTCAGGATAATTTGATCTTATTTTTCTTAGCAAGGGCGTTGTTCTGATTACATCGCCAATTGCTCCAAGCTTAATAATCAAAATATTTAGGGATATTTTTTTATAGTAACTACAATCTTCACAATGAACACCAAATTCTTTATGTGGTTTGCAGGGAATATCGCCTTTGTAAAACCGGCAATCAGTCTTTATCATCATTGCATACTTTCATTATATATTTTGATAAATTTGCAAGCAAATATATTAAAATTGCTCTGATCGTTCTATTTACTTTTTTGAGCAATTTGTAACTAACAAGTTATTGAACGGTTTTAACAGAGATTTGAACATACTTATTATAACTCCCCGAGTTCCTTTCCCACCCTACCGTGGAGATAAACTCAAAGTATTTAACATAGGAAGAGAGTTACTTAAAAATAACTCCGTTACTATTCTTACTTTTTTAAGAAACAGGAAGCAGCTCGAGGAGATAGAGGAATTAAAAAAACACAACTTTAATGTTCTCTTTGTTAAAATATCACTCTTTGAATCTTGTCTGAATGTCATCAGATCAATTTTTGCCAAACTTCCATTTCAGGTAGCGTGGTACAGATCAGTAAGAATGGAAAAAGAGGTAAATGAATTGATTAATTCAGGCAGGTATAATGTGGCTTACTTCCACCTGATTAGGACTGCACAATATATTCCTGAACAAAAAGCAAAAAACTCTACACTTAAAATAATTGATTTCACTGATGCAGTTTCACTTTATCTAAAACGCTCCCATAGTATTGAGAAAAATCCGGTTAAAAAAATCTTCCTTGGTATTGAGAAGAAACGAATT
>CAVUCF010000033.1:0-78072 GCA_963739915.1 uncultured Ignavibacteriaceae bacterium | reverse complement strand
TAAATTGTTTTAATATGCTCGTTGAAAGAAATAATTCTGTTGTTATTATCGAACATAACCTCGATGTAATTAAATGTGCAGATTATGTAATTGATCTCGGTCCCGAAGCAGGAGAAAAGGGCGGAGAAGTAGTAGCAACCGGCACACCGGAAGAAATAGTTGAAGTTGAAAATTCCTGGACGGGAAAATATTTAAAAGATTATTTGAACTAATTGAATAATTCTTAGTGAAGCTAAGTGAACTTAGTGTCTCAGTGGTTTACGAATATTTTTTTACCACTAAGACACAAAGAACACCAAGAAACACTAAGTCTTAACAACAACTTTCCCGATGCTCTTTCCTGTTTGAAAATATCTCAAAGCCTCAATTAAATGTTTAAATGAAAATACCTTCCCGATATATGGACGATTTATTTTCATCTTCAAAACTTCCTCAGCCATACTATTTAACGCATCAGGTCTGTCCCATAAGTAAATAAGATTGAAATCCCATTATTGATTTGTTTTCATTTGAAAGAGAAAGCGGGTCAACTTTTGGTCTAGTCAAAAATTTATAAAAAACATTCAGGTAATTTGGTCTTGATGAGTGAGACATAAATTGTGCGCCGCCATAAATGATTATTCTGCCCGATGGTGCAAGTGCTTTGAAACTCTCTTCAAAAATATTTCCTCCAATTGACTCAAGAACAATATTTAGCTTTCTTTCTCCAAGAGCTTTTTTCAATTGTTCTTTAAAATTATTTTCTCTGACTATAACCTCATCATAACCTTCATTTATTAAAAAATTTCTTTTTGATTCTGACCCGATTGTACCTATTGTATATGCATTAAATTTTTTCGCAATCCTGTTTGCATAAATCCCAACACCACCGGCAGCACTATGAATCAGAACTGTATCGTTTGCTTTAATATTTCCGAGTTCAACTAGAGAATAATAAGCTGTAAGTGACTGAACAATGAATGATGCGCCTTCTTCAAAACTCCAGTTTTCTGGTAATTTCAAAATGTAACGATGATCAATATTCAAATGAGTTGTGTAAGCACCGAATCTGATTGCTCCCATAATCTTATCACCGGCTTTGAAATCTTTAACATCTACTTCCTGCTTTTAAAACAATTCCTGAATATTCAAGACCCGGAATAAAACTACCTTTCGGAGTTGCACTATAAAGTCCCTGAATAGCAAAAAGATCAGCGAAGTTCAGCCCGATAGCTTTAACTTCAACAGTAACTTCATTCTCATTTGGTTCAGGAAGATTTTCTTCTATCAATTTCAAACTATTGATTGAACCAGCTTTGTTCATTCTATAAACTTTTCTTTTCATAATGCTATAGGTTAAAGTTTTTAATAATTTTGTATAGGCAATATAAAATTACTTTGCAATTTAATTTCTCAAAACCAAGAAGAGCTTAATGAAAAATAATAATTACTTATCACTGCTTGTCTTTTTACTCATACTTCAATTAACCTCACTGCACAATCATATTACTATGGAGTTGATTTCGATACTGTCAAAGCTCAAAAGTTTGATATGGGTAAGATGTGGACATTTGAAAATCCTCCTCTCGATTATTTTGAAGAAAATTATGATTTCAGACCGACACAGGAATGGTTGGATAAAGTTCAGAAATCTGCATTGAAATTTGGTAACGGATGCTCAGCCTCATTTATTTCAGAAGACGGATTGATAATGACAAACCATCATTGCATCAGAGGTTTGTTAAGAGATTTAAGTACTGATGAAATGGATTTACTGAAATATAAATTCTATGCAGAGACTCAGGAAGAGGAATTGAAAATACCGGGATTATTTGTAAGTCAGTTAATGATAATTGAAGATGTCACAGAAGAAATACAAGCAGCTATGAATACAGCAGAAACTGACTCTGGAAAAGTTGTAAGAAGAAATGAAAAGATCCTGGAGATAAAAACAAAATATTCTGAGAAAAACTCTGAATTAAATTATGAAATCATCTCTCTGTATTATGGAGGTAAATATTCACTGTATGGATATAAAAAATACAATGACATAAGATTGGTTTTTGCGCCTGAGCTAATTGTCTCAAAACTTGGTGGTGATTATGATAACTTCACTTATCCCCGGTATGGGTTTGATTGTGCTTTCCTTCGTGCTTATGAAAATGACAAGCCGATAAAAACTGATTACTATTTTAACTGGAGTACTGAACCAATTTATGAAGACCAACCTGTATTTGTTGTTGGAAATCCAGGAAGCACAAACAGATTGTATACCGTTGCTCAACTTGAATTTTTGAGAGATTATCGATTCGGGCTACAAACACCTATGCGGAAAGAACTTTATCAAATTTATTATGATTTAGTTAATGCAATCGAATGCAGAAGATATGAAGCTTGGTAGTGACTTTATTTAATGTTGGTAATGGGCTGAAGGTGTATGAGTCAACTTATCATTCGCTTAAAGATCCATTTTTCCTCGCAAGAAAAAAAGATTTTGAGAAAAAATTTAAAGAAGCAGTTCAATCAAATACCGAATTGAATAAAACCTATGGAATTATCTGGGAGCAAATTGCTGATAACAGAACAGCAGCTTCAATCGTATGCAAAAGAAATTTATGCTTTGACCATCAGCTCCACTTATTCACCAAAATATTTTTTTATTGCAAAGGATTTGATAAAACTTGCGGAACAATTAAATCTTCCAGCAACGGAAAGAGAAGAATCATATACAAGATGAAAAGCTGGACAGCTTAATTGAAAATATTTTTCCGACAATTTTAATAAGAAGCTAGAGGATAAAAAACTGCTGGTGCAGTTGAAGTGTTCTGAAAAATAATCTTCCTTCTGAAAATCCAGTTTTCTCAATCTTTATTTATGGGTTTGGAATGAAATGAAGCAGTTGAGAACATTTTGTTGAATTCTCAATTACAACGAAAGAAAATGTAATTGCACTGGCAAAAGCAGGTGCCAGATGCAATTCTAAATTCAGATGATCCATTTATCAATTTTGTTTTAATTCACGTGATCAGCTAAACGAGTTGGAAAACATTGATAAAAATCTTGAAGATGATGATGTTATAAATAATCAGCTGCTCGGTGAAGCTTTATATGAAGTGTATGGTGATTCAATTCCTCCTGATGCCACCGGAACACTGCGTATTTCTGATGGCATTATTAAAGGTTACGAATACAATGGAACGATAGCTCCGATCAAAACAACTTTTTATGGATCGCTTGATCGCTATTATTCTTTTAATAAAAAATTTCCATTTAACCTTCCTGATTACTGGGAAACCTTACCAGAAGAGTTTGACCCTTCCACACCACTGAATTTTGTGAGCACGTGCGATATAATTGGAGGAAACTCCGGAAGCCCGACACTTAATATTGATGCTGAAGTTGTTGGCCTTGCATTCGACGGAAATATGGAAAGCCATTCAGGAAGATTTATTTATACTACAGAAGTAAACAGAACTGTAAGTGTTAGTGCTGAAGGAATGATTGAAGCAATTAGAGATTTATATCAGGCTGAACGCCTTGCCTCGTGAAATATTGAATGGAAAGATTGATTAAACTATTTAATTATTCTTGGGCAGATAAAATATCAGAGTGAACTCATTCAGCTTTTAACACTTTTCCGACTTTTGCAGCCTCATTGAAAAGTTGTTCGGTGAGAATTATGTCATCTTTAATTTCTAATCCTGATTGCTTTAATCCTCTGGCAAGCCAGGTGTTGCAGGTGTTAAAGAGATGATAGCTTCCGTTTGCCTTGAAGAAATACACGCGGTTCAGATATTGAGTGCTTAGAATTTTATGTTTATGATTTTCATCTCTCCAGATTGTATCCGAAATATATTTTTGCAAAATTTTTAATTGTTCATCTTTAATTTTCAATTCAACAACAATCTCGGATATATCAAAATACTGCCGCTTGGTAATATAAATTCCTTCAACTCTTAAAGTGCTTGGTGTTGGGTAGAAAAGTGCCTGGTAAGCCAAATCCCAGTCAAAATCAGGGTGCTGGTAGAATGCTTCATCACCCCAGCCAATATCAATTAGTTCTGCTGTGTGAAAATATTTCACCTCTGGAAAAATCAATGAATCAACATCTTCAGTATGAAAAACAACAGCAGTATGCCATCTTTGCTTTATCAGATAGATAGTCTTTAAAGAGTCATCCTGAAAGAAATCTTTTTCAGCCTCTTTTGAAAAACCACAACACTCCCAATCTATCGGAGTAACCTGAAGCACAGGAGAAGTGTGCAGAAAAAAGAAAATTACCGGAAAGATTATTATGTTGTTCATGTAAATTTTTTAAAGTTCTCTTTAATCTTAACATAAAAGAAATTTATATGAAAATCCTCCTAAAAAGTTCAATCAGATTCTTCATTTTAGCTTCAATTATACTTTCAGGAATTTGTTCTGCACAGGAACTGAACGGTAAGTACACAATTGTATTACATGGTGGTGCCGGATCGATGGATCCCAATATGGAGGAGGCTTCAAAACAAACTTACCTTAATTCTTTAACCGCAGCACTTAATATTGGAAAAGAAATTCTTGAAAAAGGTGGTAGCAGTCTTGATGCTGTTGAGCAGGCAGTTACGATTTCTGGAAGATGATTCATTATTTAATGCAGGACGAGGCGCAGTATTTACTTCAGAAGGAAAGAACGAATTAGATGCATCAATAATGGATGGGAGAGATTTGTCTTCAGGAGCAGTTGCTGGTGTGACAATCATTAAAAATCCGGTTTCATTAGCAAGATTAGTTAAAGAAAAAACGCCTCACGTATTGTTTGCAGGGAAGGGAGCGGACGAGCTTGGAGTTGAACTTGGTGTTGAGATTGTTGATCCTTCATATTTCTTTGTTTACGAAAGATATGAAGAGTTTGAAAGAATGATGGAAAAAATCAAAGGAACGGTTGGATGTGTAGCTATTGATCAGTTTGGAAATATTTCGGCAGCAACTTCAACTGGCGGAAGAACAGGTAAAATGCCCGGCAGAGTCGGTGATACACCAATCATAAATGCCGGAACTTATGCCAATAATAAAACCTGCGGAGTTTCGGCTACAGGTATTGGTGAGCTGTTTATTAAACATGCTGCTTGTTACCAGGTTTCAGTTTTAATGGAGTATGAAGGATACACTTTAAAGCAGGCAGCGGAAGAAGTTATTTTTAATATTCTACCTGATGGTTCAGGTGGAATAATATCAGTTGATAAAAATTACAATTATGAACTCACTTTCAATACTCCAAGTATGATGCGCGGTGTTGCTACGTCTGATGGAGTGTTTGAAGTAAAAATTTGGAAATAATCTTAAATAGCAGGAGAAATAAATGAGACCAGAACAAGGCGATTACGCACCCTACTACGAAAATTATATAAAGCTCGTTGAAGGCGGGGACATCTTGAAGATACTTAATGATCAAAGTAAAATAACTCAGGATGTTCTGAATTCATTTTCGGAACATAAAGGCAATTACCGTTACGCTGATGGTAAATGGACTGTGAAGGAAGTCGTTGGTCATTTGCTCGATACTGAAAGAGTTTTTGCATATCGTGCACTGTGTATTACAAGGGGAGAAAAAAAATCATTACCGGGTTTTGATCAGGATGAATACGTGAAGGAAGGAAATTTTAACAGCCGGGAGCTTTTTGAGTTGAATTATGATTTCCGGTTGTTGAGGGAATCCAACCTTCTAATGTTCCGAAGTTTCACACCAGAAATGTTGAATAGAAGAGGTTTTGCAAATGAAGCTTCAGTAACTGTTTTAGCAATTCTGTTTATGATAGCGGGGCACGAGAAACATCATATGAAAGTTTTACGTGAGAAGTATATGTAAAAGAGATCAGGCACTAAAAATTTCTTTTATTATCCGTTCAGTAGCCCCGACATTATTGTGAACAAACTCGAAAGACTTTCTTCCGCATTCCTTCATTAATTTTTCATCAGAAAATAATTTTCTTAAAGATCTGTAAAATGAATTTTTGTCTTTGATCATGATTCCTCCGCCGGCTTCCAATAATTTTTTTGCTTCCTGCGAGTTATCAATTTTAGGTCCGAATAAAACCGGCACTCCGTAAACAGCAGCCTCAAGAACGTTATGAACATTTATTTTAAAGCTACCACCTATGAAAGCCACATCAGCGTATTTGTAAAGAATTGATAACACTCCGATTGAATCTACAATGATTATTCTCTGCTCTGTGTAATTATTGATATTAGATAGTCTGATGAATGATGCCTGACCAGCAAATTCGTGTTCCAATTTTTCCAGATGCAGAAGAGTTGGTTCGTGCGGTGCGATTATCATCACCGCATTTTTTTCGAATTTTAATAATTTAAGAAATGAAGGAATAATCACATCCTCATCCTGCGGCCAGGTGCTTCCTGCAACCAAAACTTTGCTGTTCTTTAAAACTTCTTTGTTGATAATTTTACTGTCTTTCGATGCTAGACTTCTACTGTAAACTCTATCAAATCTAGTGTCACCAACCACTTTTATTTTTACTTTCTTACAATTAAAACTGTTAAAACCTGACGCATCATCATCGGACACCGTTAAAATTTTTGTAAAATCTTCAAAGAGGTATTTATGAAAGGATTTTATCAAAGGCAGCTTACGAAGAGATTTTTTTTTCATCGTAGCATCGACTAGTAAACAGGGTATATTCTTTTTCTTCAAAGTCCATATATGGTTCGGCCAAATATCGTAACGCATAAAAACAACCATACTCGGGGATATAATCTCGATAAATCTTTTTGCACGCCATTTTGAATCAAATGGCAGGTAAGTGATTATATCAGCGAAGGGATATTTTTTTGAATTTTCGTAGCCGGAAGGTGAGAAAAAACTTACAACAATTTTTACGTCAGTTTCCTTTTTTAGCTTTTCAATGATTGGTTTTGCCTGTTCAAATTCTCCAAGTGACGAGGAATGAAACCAGATAATTTTTTTTGATAAGTCAAGTGTTAATCGATTCAATATCAATTGTTCAAATATTCTTTTCCTGCCAGCTATTCCTGATCGGATCTTTTTATTGAATAAGGAAATGGAAATAAGTATTACATAAAGAACAGGAATGAAAAATATATTGTACGTTATCTGCCAGATTTTTTTCATCACGATATCAAAAACTTGTTTAAACTTTTGAAAGCATAATCAGGATCGATACCCTTCATACATTTGAAGTGAATATTTGGGCAGGACTTTCTTCCAATGTGAGTGCAAGGCCGGCAAGGAAGATTTTTTACTTCGAGTTCGATGCTATGTGCCTTGTAAGGATAAAATCCAAATTCTTTAACAGTTGAGCCAAAAAAAGCAATTACCGGAACTTTCGCCGCACATGCTAGATGCATTGCACCTGAATCATTCGTGTAGATAGCTTTGCACATTTTCATATCTGCAGTAGTCTGTAAAATACTATCACTGCAAAGGTTTACCGGACTACTAAGTTGATTTGATATTTCACCGATGAGTTCCACTTCGTTCAATCCGCCGAATAGAACAACTTTATAACCAGCAGATTCCAACTGCTTTCCTAACTCAATAAAATATTCTTTTGGCCAGCGTTTAGTGAAATGTTTTGAACCAGGACACAACCCAATATATTTTTCATTTAAATCTAACCTTGGATCAGCAACAGCATCAGTAAACAGATCGAGCCCTTCATCATCTAAATTAATTCCTGCAGCCTCAGCATATCTCACCGGAATTTGAGGAGCGTATTTTAACCGGTTAATCTTGAAATTAACTAATAGAAATTTTTTAACTTCATTCTTTTTAAACCGAAATGTTTGACATTGCAACTGCCTTGTAATTTCTTTTGATCTGATGTTATTCTGCAAGTCAATTACAATTTCATAGTTGTTTGATATCAGTGTATTGATCAATATCTGTTTTTCGAAACTCTGTTTTGTATATGTATGAATATTCGTCAGGTTTGGATTATTTTTAACTAACTCGAAAAATTCTTTTTTGAGTAAAAAATCAATCTGAATTGCCGGGTTTTGCTTCTTGAGTGAGCGGATTAACGGGGTTGTTAGCAGAATATCACCCATAGAGCTCAACCTGATTATAAGTATTTTTTTTAATTCAGATATGTCTAATTACCATTTTAATAGCAAAATTTGCAGTAAAATATAAACAAATATTAGACTTCACTTAAAAGAATTATTGAAGTTTACTTTATTTGGAATTAATTTAACAATCTAAAATTTGAAAGTATTGAGATGACAACATTAACCCCTCCCGGAACAATTGAATTTCCTGAATCTTCACTGGAGAAGAAAGTATATAATATTGTTGAAAGTTTTAGTGAAAACATTCCTGTTACGAACGATAAGAATAGACTCGGATACTGTCTGTTTAAGTTTATGAAAGGAGAAGGAGATCCTCCGAAGGTATCATTACGAAGTGCAAAGATTAAAGTTGTCGGTATCTCGATAGATGATCTTGCAGAAAAATTAGATACCGAATTGAAGAAAATATCAGGATAAAATTAATTAACCGGCTCTTCAACTTCAGCCATAAATTTTTCAACCATTCTTACATCTTCTTCGCTTCCAATAAAAATTGGCATTCGCTGATGCAGTTTTTCAGGTTGAATTTCTAATATTCTCATCTTTCCATTTGAAGCCCGGCCGCCAGCCTGCTCAACAATAAATGCCATAGGATTGCATTCGTATTGGAGACGTAGTTTACCATAAGGATTTCTTGAATCAGCAGGATACATAAATATTCCACCGTATAAAAGATTACGGTGAATATCTGCAACCATCGAACCGATGTATCTGGAAGAATATGGACGGCTCGTTGTTTTGTCTTCTTCCTGTAAATACTTAATATATTTTTTGAGGCCTTGATGCCAGTAAAGATAATTACCTTCGTTGATGCTGTAGATTTTTGATTTCTTTGGTGTCTGGATATTTGGATGCGAAAGAAGAAATTCGCCAAATGCAGGATCAAGAGTAAAGCCGTGAACACCTGCACCTGCAGTATAGACAAGCATTGTACTTGATCCATAAACAACATAGCCAGCAGCGACCTGGTTAATTCCTGCTTGCAAACAATCTTCCATTGTACCTGGTCCATCACCCGGTGAAACTCTTCTGTAGATAGAGAAAATAGTACCAATACTAATGTTTGCATCAATGTTTGAAGAACCATCGAGAGGATCAAACAGAAGAACATATTTACCAATATTAAACTTCTGTGGAATTTGAATAATGTCTTCTTCTTCCTCCGAAGCCATTACGCAAAGATGCCCGCCATGATCCATCGCTTTGATTAACATATCGTGTGCAAGCATATCAAGCTTTTTTACCTGTTCGCCATGAATATTGTTATCCCCGGTAAAACCGATAATGTCTACCAATCCAGCTTTGTTAACTTCAAGTGAAATAATTTTTGCTGCGAGTGAAAGATCGTGAAGCAGTTTTGATAGTTCTCCGGTAGCACCAGCATATTTAGATTGTTCTTCAATGATGTGCCGACCTAAGGTCATGAATTGTGTTGAGCCCATTTTTCCCTTCTCCCTCTTGTTGATGAATTCAGGAAGCCAGAATTTCCTGATCTTTATATTGAAGCTGGTACAATTTATAATAAATTCCCTTTTTTGCAAGCAGCTGCTGATGATTTCCTGTTTCCCTGATCTCTCCCTTGTGCAAAACGATGATTTTATCAGCATTTTGTATAGTTGAAAGCCGATGGGCTATTACAATCGCTGTTCTTCCAACCAGACAGTTTTTCGATTGCCTGCTTGATAAGCAGCTCGGATTCAGTATCGATGCTGGAGGTAGCTTCATCAAGTATCAGAATTTTGGGATTGTAAGCCAGATGCTCTTGCAAATGAAATAAGCTGTTTCTGTCCAACACTTAAAGTAGCTCCACGTTCTTTTACTTCTTCATTATACTTTTGAGGAAGATCTGCAATAAATTTATCTGCACCAACAATCCTTGCAGCTTCCATTACTCTTTGATCTCTTATTGTCATCATCATTTAGATTAATATTTGATTTTATATTACCCGAGAATAAAAAAACATCCTGTAAAACCATAGATATATATTTTCGTAAATCACGCTTATCAATCTTTTCGATGTTAACTCCGTCAAGCAGAATTTCTCCTTTATTAATATCATAAAATCTTGTTAAGATATTGATGATACTTGTTTTACCTGCACCGGTATGTCCAACAATTGCAATTCTTTCTCCGGGATTAATACTGAACGAAATATCTTTTAATACATACTCATCATTGTTGTATGCAAACCAAACATTTTTGAATTCAATACTTCCTTTAACATTTTCCAGCTTGATAGGATTTTCAGGATTGCGGATCATCGTTTGATTGTCCAGCAATTTAAATACTCTTTCAGAAGAAGCCATTGCAGTTTGCATTATGTTGTACTTTTCCGAAAGATCACGGATTGGTCTGAAAAACATTTCAGTGTATTGAATGAAAGCGAAAAGAACTCCGATAGTAAGTGTTCCTTGTATTATTTCACCGCCTCCATACCAAATAATCAATCCAATTGCAATTGAGCTGAGCAATTCAACACTCGGGATAAAAAACTGCATAGTAGAAAATTGATTTAATATTTACCTGTCGATAATCGCTATTGATGGCCGAAAATTTTTTGAACTCATCATTTTCTTTATTGAAAATCTGAACGACACTCATTCCGGTTACATGTTCCTGCATATAGGAGTTTAATCTTGCAAGATGAAGTCTTACATCTCTGTAGCTTTCGCGTGCTTTCCTTCTGAAAAGAAAAGTTCCGTAGATTAAAACAGGCAGAACTGAAAGAGTAACAAGTGAAAGACTGAAATCCATAAAGAACATAAAACCAAGTATCCAGAGAATAATAAACATATCACTGAAAACCATCACAATTCCTGATGAAAAAAGTTCACCTAAAGCCTCGACATCATTTGTAGCTCGGGTAACAAGTCTACCGATTGGTGTTCGATCAAAAAATTTCAGAGCAAGCTTTTGAATATGGTTGAAGATTTGTGTTCTCAAGTCAAATAAAGTTTTTTGCCCAAGGTACTCAGTGAAGTAAGTAAGCAAGTATTGAATGACAGCCTGAAGAAGCAGTGAAGCAAATAATAACAAACCAATTAACAGCAATCCATTGTAATCCGACTTTGCTATGTAGTCATCAACTGCTATTTTGGTTAGGTAAGGACGAATAGGACCAAGAGCTGCGACAACTATATTTAAGAGTATAGCAAATATTACGAAGCGCTTGTAAGGTTTAACGTAACTAAGCAAGCTTTTCATTAGCTTTGCCATCGTAAGCTTTTCCTAAAACTTCTTCTTCGCTTTTGTAGTCGTTACTCATTTTCTAGTTAAGCTCTTCTAATTCTTGTTCAAGTAGCTGCTTGTAATGCAAGTCTGCATATATTCCCCCTACAGCAACGAGCTGCTTCGTGAGTGCCTTCTTCAGCAATCTTGCTGTCTGAAAGAACAATAATTTTATCAGCATCTTTCACCGTAGAAATTCTATGGCTGATTATGATGCTCGTTCTTTCTCTCATATAGTTTTTAAGATTTTTCAAGATTTCTTCTTCAGTACTTGTATCAACTGCGGAAAATGAATCATCGAGTATTAATATTTTGGGATCAATAGCTAATGCACGCGCAAGGCAAGCTCTCTGCTTTTGTCCGCCGGAAAATGTTATTCCTCTTTCTCCCACAATCGTTTCATACTTCAAAGGAAATTCCTGGATATCTTTATCGAATTGTGCAATTCCAGTAACCTTGTTAACAAGCGACCGGTCAACTTCACGTCTTCCGTAAGAAATATTATTCAGATATGGTATCAGAGAATAAAAATGATTCCTGCTGAACAACTCCTATATTTGTTCGAAGCACATCAAGCGGTAGTTCCTTCACATTTATTCCATCGACTAAAACCTCACCTTCTGTGCATTCATATAAGCGCGGAATGAGATTTATAAACGAAGTTTTACCTGAACCTGTATAACCCATTATTGCAAGCGTTGAACCAGCTTGAATTTTTAGATTTATATTTTTGAGTATGAAAGGACTATTCTCATTATACCTGAAGGAAACATTTTTGAATTCAATATCTCCTTTAATTTCTTTGATTGAATGATTCGTTCTTTCAGTTTCTGTAATCTCATAAGGTTCATTAAAGATTTTATTCAGCCTTTTCATACTTGCTTCTGCTTGCTGAATAATGTTTATCACCCAGCCAAAAGCAATCATTGGCCAGATAAGTATTCCAAGATAAACTATGAACGCTGTGATTTCACCAAGAGTTAATTCACCGTTAATTACTTTTGTGCCGCCAAGCCAGATAACAATAATTATTGATAAACCAGTTATCAGGAAAAGTATTGGCATTATCATCGCCTGAGTTTTAACGAGATTCATATTTTTTTTCAGATAGTCCTGGCTATGTTCTGCATATCGTTTCATTTCACTTTCTTCACGAACATAGGATTTGATTACTCGAATACCGGAGAAATTTTCCTGAGCAATGTTGTAAGCTGTGCAAATTTTTCCTGGATGACAGTAAACTTTGAGTGAATAAGCTTTCCAACTTTGTAAACAAGTACAGAAAGAAGCGGAAGTGGCAGTAATGCATAAATGGTTAAGCTTGTGTTCAGCGAAAGCATCAATATCAAAACCATAATTAATCTTACTGATGTATCGATGGAATACATAACAGCAGGACCAATGAACATTCTTACTGCATTTATATCATTCGTTGCGTGAGCCATTATGTTGCCGGTTGAAGTATTCTGAAAATATCGCATTGGAAGTAACTGAATATGTTTCCAGAAATCTCCGCGCAAATCAAATTCAATTTCTCTTGACACAACAATTATTGTCTGCCTTATCATAAATCTGAATATACCGGCAAACAGAGATGCACCAACTATCATTAATCCATACTTAAGTAAAATTGAATTAGTAGCATTATGCTGGAGAGCATCGATTGAATCTTTCATCAACATTGGTACATAAACTGTTCCTATGTTTGATAAAAGTATGAAGAGAAAACCCAGAATGAGTTTTTTCTTATAGCGTATAAAATATTTTTTTAAGTGTGTAGAGATTTTTCAATTAATATTCTTACTCTTTACTTTAATCTTGCTCTAAATAACGGCAATAGCAATAATGATTGGATAAATAATAGTTAAAGATTATGAAAGGCAAAATGGTTATTTAATCTCAGTGAATCCAGTGTATTTTTGTAACACCTCAGGCACTTTGATAGTTCCTTCATCTGTCTGATAAGTCTCCAACAATGAAACCATCAATCTGCTTGTGGCTAATCCCGAACCATTTAAAGTGTGGACAAATTCAGGTTTCTTTTCGCCTTCTCTTTTAAAACGAATGCTTGCTCGTCTTGCCTGGAAATCCTCAAAGTTGCTGCAGGAAGAAGCTTCAAGCCATCGTTGTTCTGCAGGTGACCACGTTTCAATATCATAACACTTCGCTGCAGAGAAACTTAAATCGCCTGTGCAAAGCATAAGTATTCGATATGGAATTTTTAATGCTTTAAGAATGTCTTCAGCATCATTGACCAGATTTTCCAATTCATCGTAAGAAGTTTCCGGTTTAACAATTTTCACCATCTCAACTTTGTTGAACTGATGAACACGCAAAAATCCTTTTGATTCTTTTCCATAAGAACCTGCTTCTCTTCTGAAGCAAGCTGAGTAGCCGACATATCTTATTGGTAAATCTTTTTCAGCTAGCATTTCATCACGATGAAGATTTGTAATCGGCACTTCTGCAGTCGGAATGGGATACAATCCATCTTTCTCTATGCAGTACATATCATCTTCCATCTTCGGAAGCTGACCTGTTCCTTGCATTGATTCTTTGTTTACAAGAAATGGTGGAAATACTTCTTTATAGTTATGATGAGTTAAATGATAATCCAGCATAAAGTTGATGAGTGCTCTTTCAAGTGTAGCACCATTGCCAATGTAAACCGGAAAACCCGAACCGGAAACTTTAGCTCCTCTTTCGAAATCAAGAATGTTTAATCCCCCCACCCGATACTTTCGCACCTCTTTCAAAATCAGTATGTTTAATTTTTTCCAAGTTCAATATGATCAAGTGTTTTTGGTTTTTTGTCGAATGAAAATCCTTCAGGCATCCATTTTCTTACTTCAACATTTTGTTCAGCAGTTTTTCCAACCGGAACAGATGAATGAGGTAAGTTAGGAATGAACATCAAGATTGCATTCAGTTCGTTCTCAACTTCTTTCAATTGATTATCTAGTCCAGTAATCTTATCCGAAACTGTTTTCATCTCAGCGAAGATTTGTGTTGTATCTTCACCGGCTTTTTTCATTTGCGGGATTTTTGCTGAGACCTGGTTCTTCTTTGCTTTCAGTTCTTCAACTTCTGAAATTATTTTTCTTCGCTTTTCATCAAGAGCAAGAATTTCATCAACACGATCTTTTTCGTTTTTGTTTTGAATACCTTGCTTTAACAGCTTCAGGATTTTCACGGATGAATTTTATATCGAGCATATTTTTTACTTTACTACTATGTTATAAATCTTATTCTTTACGTAAATCTCTTTAACAATTAATTTATCTGCTGTGTGCTTTGTCACTCTCTCTTCATTGAAGACGAGTTTCTTGACAACTTCCTGCTCACTATTAAGTGGCGCATCTATCGTGGCTCTCAGCTTCCCATTAACCTGAACAGCAATGCTAACTGTATCTTCAATAAGCGCTGATTTATCAACATCATACCAGAATGGTTTTTCAAAAATTGAAGAAGAATTTCCAAGCAAACTCCAGCACTCCTCGCCAAGATGTGGTGCAAGTGGAGATACCATAATTGCTAATCTCTGCAGAGCATACAATTGAATTTCCTTTGAACAAGTTGACAGATCTTTAAGGTTATTCAACAGTTCCATCATCGTTGCAATTGCAGTATTGAATCGAAAATGATTTACTTCCTCATCAACTTTGTGAAGAGTTTGATTTATTCTTCGATAGATAAATTTATCCTGTTCAGATAGTAGAGTTTAAATCATACTTATCATTTGCAGTAGTTTGATTTTGCAAATCTTTATACTCATTGAACAAATCATAAACTCTGTTTACAAAGCGATCAGTACCTGAAATTCCTTTGTCACTCCAATCGCCGCCCATATCGTACGGACCCATAAACATTAGGTAAAGTCTGAAATACATCGGAACCAAATTTTGATGTGAACATATCTGGATTAACAACATTTCCTTTTGACTTCGACATCTTCGCACCAGCATTTGTAATCGTTCCCTGGTGAACAAGTGTCTGGAATGGTTCATCACCTTTCGCAATTCCAAGATCACGCAAAAATTTATGAATGAATCTCGCATACAAAAGATGCATAGTTGCGTGTTCAGCACCACCGACATACATATCAACCGGAACCCAGTTATCAGCAATTGACTTGTCAAAAATTCCTTCTGAAAAATTTGGATTGAGAAATCTGAAATAATACCACGAAGAATCAACAAAAGTATCCATCGTATCAGGATCACGCTTTGCATTGGCATTGCACTTCGGACATTTTACATTTATAAATTTATCATTTCGTGCAAGAGGTGATTCACCACCAAGCTTGAAATCAACATCATAAGGTAACTCAACAGGAAGTTCATTTTCACTGACTGGAACTTCACCGCATTTTTCACAATGGATAATTGGAATTGGAGTTCCCCAATATCTCTGCCGTGAAATAAGCCAATCTCTCAAACGAAAGTTGACAGTTGCTTTACCAATTCCTTTCTGCTCAAGCCATTGATTGATTTTCTTTTTTGCATCTTCAACATTAAGTCCGTTTAGAAAATCACTGTTGATTGCAGGACCATCTTCCAGATAAGCTTTACCTGTAAAATCATCCGGCGGCTGAACTGTTCTGATGATTGGAAGATTAAACTTTTCTGCAAACTCCCAATCTCTTTCATCCTGCCCGGGCACAGCCATTATTGCACCGGTTCCGTAAGTCAGTAAAACATAATCAGCAATCCAGATTGGAATTTTTTTATTGTTAACCGGATTGATTGCATAAGCACCTGTGAAAACTCCGGTCTTTTCTTTTACAGTTGATGTTCTCTCAATTTCAGTTAATGATTTTATTGATTCTTTATATTCATCAACTTTGGTTTTATGCTCAGCAGTAGTCAGCTTCTCAACAAGTGGATGCTCAGGTGCAAGAACCATATAAGTTGCACCGAAAAGAGTATCGGGTCTTGTAGTAAATATTCTGATTATATCATCTGAACCATCACATTTTAAAATCAACTTCAGCACCGATACTTTTTCCAATCCAGTTGCGCTGCATAAGTTTTGTTTTTTCAGGCCAGTTGATTGTATCCAAACCTTGCAGCAGCTCTTCTGCATAATCAGTAATCTTAAAAAACCACTGATAAAGATTTTTTTGAAATACTTCTGTTCCGCATCTTTCACATTTTCCATCGTGGACCTGCTCGTTTGCAAGCACAGTCTGATCTTTGGGACACCAGTTAACAGGAGCTTTCTTTCTGTAAGCCAATCCTTTTTTATAAAGCTGAAGAAACAGCCACTGATTCCATTTGTAATATTCCGGTGCGCAAGTCATCAATTCAGCTTGCCAGTCATACATACATCCGATTCTTTTCAACTGCTCTTTGATGTCTTTAATATTTTTTATTGTGCTGTCCTGCGGATGAATTCCTGTTTGTATCGCATAATTCTCTGCAGGCAAACCGAAAGCATCGTAACCCATTGGTTCAAAAACATTGTAGCCTTTCAATCTCTTGTAGCGAGCCCAGGAATCTGAAGGACCGTAGTGATACCAATGCCCGGTATGCAGCTTTGCACCGGATGGATAGATGAACATATTCAGGTGATAAAGCTTTTTATCTATGTTGGAAAAGTCGGTCTTGTAAACCTGTTTTTCTTCCCAGAATTCTTGCCATTTAGATTCTATTTCTGCGTGCGGATATCTCATTAATATTTCGTTTTTCGTAAAAAATTGAGAGTCAAATTTAGCCAAAAGGGGAGGGAATTCAAATTTAGCAATAAGCTGTAAGCAATAAGTAGCTAGATTGTCACACTGAGCTAGCCTGTCCCGAACTTGATTCGGGATCGAAGTGTGACATTATGGAAACTCGTCAGTCTTCGACAGAGCCTGCCCTGAGTTAATCGAAGGGCTCAGACTGACAAATTGGACTTGTAATTCACCTCTTTTATATTTTTAATTGTCAATTACAAAATCGATTGTTTTTGACTTTGGTTAAAAATTAATTCAAGTTTCACATAGAAATATTTCTGAACTCCGAGAGGGCAATAATTTAGAGCCATCTGATTGTTAAACTCTGGAAGATGACACGCCGAAAAAACTCTCCCGAAGCAGAAGTTTTGAAATTAACTTTTTCAACTTCAAATTGGAGGATCGTTATGAAACTATTTACTCACACCTTGTATTTCTTTTTATTGATAATACAGACTTGTTTCGGGCAGTGGTATCAACAAAATAGCGGAACGGTAAACAGTCTGTACAGTGTTTCCTTCTCTGATATTGATAATGGAACAGCTGTTGGTGATTCTAATACAATTCTCAGAACTACAGATGGAGGACAAAACTGGATTGCACAAACAAGTGGAACAAAAAGTTTTCTTGCAGGAGTATCATTAACTGATGCTAATAACGGAACTGTCGTTGGATATGATTATGATAATCAATTAGGATTAATCCTAAGAACGACAGATGGGGGACAAAATTGGATTACTCAAACTAGCGGAACAACCTGGCCACTTTATGGAGTATCTTTTACAGATGTGAATAATGGAATAGTTGTTGGTGAACAGGGAACAATTTTAAGAACAACAGATGGAGGACAGAACTGGATTAGTCAGTCAAGCGGAACTTATACATATCTTTATGGAGTAGCATTTACTGATATAAATAACGGAATAGTTGTTGGTTTAAATGGCACAATTTTGAATACAACAAATGGAGGACAGAACTGGACACTTAATTCGAGCGGACCATCTGTTTGGTTTCTCGCAGTTTCCTTTACAGATATAAATAACGGAGCTATTGTTGGTTATGATGTGAATGAACAAATAGGAATAATCCTAAGAACAACAGATGGGGGGCAAAACTGGATTAGTCAGTCAAGTGGTACGCCTAATCCGCTTTTAGGAGTATCTTTTACCGATGCAAATCATGGAACTGCTGTTGGTTATTATGGAACTATCCTCAGGACGATTGATGGAGGACAAAACTGGATTAGTCAAACGAGCGGAACAGATAAATTTATTAATGAAGTTTTTTTTATCGATACAAATAATGGTTGGGTCGTCGGTGGATCACCTAATGGTGAAGAAGGAATAATATTACATACAACCAACGGCGGTGCAACTTTTGTTGAAGAAGAACAGATTGATGAATTGCCAACTGAATTTTTACTTTCTCAGAATTATCCCAACCCTTTCAATCCATCTACAAAAATAAAATACTCCATTCCTCAATCATCGAGTGTTGTGATTAAAGTATTTGACGTACTCGGCAACGAAATAGAAAGACTCGTTAATGAAGAAAAACCAGCAGGTACTTATGAAGTAACCTGGTATGCAAAGCAGCTACCAAGTGGAGTTTATTTCTATCAGTTGAAAGCTGGTTCTTTCGTT
Source organism: uncultured Ignavibacteriaceae bacterium (assembly GCA_963739915.1). Lineage (GTDB taxonomy): Bacteria > Bacteroidota > Ignavibacteria > Ignavibacteriales > Ignavibacteriaceae > IGN2. Next base: position 59,417 of record CAVUCF010000033.1, on the reverse strand, counting down.
GAGACAAAGAAGATGTTGTTGCTGAAATAAAATAAACGTAGGGACAAGTCGCGACTTGTCCCTACAAATGCAATTAAAAAATAAAAAAGCCCCAGCTGCAGAAAGTCAGTATCACGGGTGGCACAATACTAACTCTCTTAGTGCAGCGGAGCCTTTATTATAAGTTAAAAGGAGTTTCTACAAGGCTAAAATAGAATTTGGATTGTGGAGTTTCACACCAAAAATTTAGTTCGTAAAATTCAGGTGTATTTCTGAAAGCCACTTGCCTGGAGTATATCTCATCTTGCCATATAATTGAAATCATCCCAACCCTTCTCTTACAAAGAGGAGGACTTCTAATAATAAAATCATATTGTAAACAAGTTGACAAGTAATTATAATAAACCAATTTAATGTTAATAAATCTCTCTCTTTTTAAGAGAGAGATTAGAGAGAGTTAGACTCTATTGCACCGCTATATTTGTATCATGTCTGCAACTTTAAAGGTATCTTAGTCCAAAATCAGTTAATTTTGTTCAACTAATTCTAAAATTTTAGGACATTCAATGGATTCTGTCTTTCAAGATTACTTCTATCCAAAATCAATCTGTGTTGTGGGAGCTTCATCAAAACCAAAGTCTCTCGGCTATGAATTAACAAAATCAATTAAGCAATACGGCTACACTGGAAAACTTTTTCTCATCAATCCTAAAGCTGATGAAGTGCTTGGCTATAAATGTTATCCGACAATTGAATCTGTTTCAGAAAAAATTGATCTGGCGATTATAATGGTTCCAAAACAATTTGTTGAAGATTCAATCAAACAGCTTACTGAAAAAGGAACAAGAGCATTAATTCTTATCACCGCAGGATTTAAAGAAACAGGAAAAGAAGGTGAACAGGAAGAAAAAAGAATTCTTGAACTTGTGAAAAATTCTGATGCAAGATTGGTCGGTCCAAATTGTATGGGAATAATTAATTCTCTTCCTGACATAAAAATGAATGCAACATTCGTAGCTGAAGAACCGCGCAACGGAAAGATGGCTTTCTGTTCACAGAGTGGTGCAATCGGTGCAGCAGTTTTAAATTCATTGAGAGAAACTGATATCAGGTTTTCGCAATTCATTAGTGTTGGCAATAAAGCGGATGTTACCGAAAATGATTTACTTGAATTCTGGGAGAATGATAAAAACGTAAGTGTAATAACCTACTATCTTGAAAGTTTTGAGGCAGGTGAAGAATTCCTCAAATATTTTAGTGATGAGAAAATTTCAAAACCTGTGATAGTTTTAAAAGGAGGAAGAACTTCAAGTGGAATTAAAGCTGCTTCATCTCATACAGGTGCATTGGGTAGCAGTGATAAAGTTGTTGATGCAGTGCTTACTCAATTTGGAATTATTCGTGCAGATGATTTGAATGATATGTTCAATACTGCAAAAGGTTTTGAAGATTTTCCGATGCCAATGGGAAACAGAGTTGCAGTTGTTACAAATGCCGGTGGTCCTGCAATTCTTGCGGTTGATACACTTGAAAGGAATAATTTGACTTTGGCAGAACTCACTTCTGCGACAAAATTAAAACTCAGAGAAATTGTTCATCCGCAGGGAAGTGTTAATAATCCTGTTGATCTTCTTCCTGGCGGAACGGCTGAGCAGTTCAAGCAGGTCAATGAAATTTTGATTGCAGATAAGAATGTTGATGCAGTAATATCTGTTTTTGTTGAACCGATTATGGTTCCAGCGATACCTGTAATCGAAGGAATAAATGAAATCCAAAGCGATAAACCAATTTTCCAGGTCGTAATGCCATTACCCGAATTTTGGGAAAAGTACAGAAAGGAATCGAAGACAAAACGTTCATTATTCAGAAGACCTGAAGATCCTGCAGTGGTAATTGGCAATATGCTGAAGTTTAAAAATAAACCAAGTAATAAAAGCAGACTTCAACCCAGAAAAATTAAATCCATCGATGACCAATTAGAGAAAAATAAATTTCTCTCTCAGGAAGAAGTAATTAAAATTTCTGAGCACTACAATCTTCCAAACGTTAAAACGCAACTTCTGAAATATGATGAATTGAAAACTGCCGACTTGAAATTTCCAGTTGTGCTCAAAGCAGTTGGTGAAAAAATTATTCATAAGTCAGAGTTGAAGGGAGTTGTACTAAACATAAATGACAAAAATGAACTCATCAAAACTGCTAATGAAATGATAAATAGTTTCAAGCAAAAAAATATTGAACTAGATTCTTTTTTAATTCAACCATACATCAATACAAAGTTCGAGCTTTTAGTTGGCGGATTCCGCGATCCAAGCTTTGGCCCGATGGTGATGTTTGGAAGTGGTGGAAAATATGTCGAGTACATTGATGACACAATTATCCGTTCCGCATACTTAACTGATTTTGATATTGACGAAATGATTAACAACACAAAGATTGGTAAAATTGTTCAAGGCGTTCGTGGTGAATCATCTGCTGATTTAAATAAAATTAAAAAAACAATCAACTCAGTTGCACAGATGATGCTCAATCATAGAGAAATTACTGAATGCGATTTAAATCCACTTGTAGTTACAGAGGATAATAATATCTTTGCAGTAGATATAAGAATAAAGTGTTAAATCAATTTTAGTGAAACGCCGAAATTTCATAAAGACAATATCAGCTGCCTCTGTTGCTGCAACAGCATTTCCTAAATCATTTTCTGATAAGTCAGACTCCAGAACAAAAAGCCTTGTAAAACCTGTCAGACTTAAGAAAGGTGATATGATTGCATTAGTGACTCCCGGTAGCTATATAACCGAGCAAGAAAAAGAAGAATCAATAAATAACTTGAGGAGTCTTGGTTTCAATGTTACTTACTCTGAAAGGTTGATGCAGAAAAATGGTTACTTCTCTGCAACAGACAAAGAACGAGCTGCAGATCTAAATGAAATGTTTGAAAGAAAGGATGTGCAGGGAATTATGTGTGCTCGCGGTGGTTATGGTTGCGCAAGGATTCTTCCTTTTCTGGATTATGAAATGATAGAAAATAATCCCAAACCATTGATCGGGTTCAGCGATGTAACTGCACTTCATTATGCGATTTATAAAAATAGTAACTTGATTACTTTTCACGGACCGGTTTCGATTTCAACCTTTAGCCGCTTTAGTATTGAAAATTTTCAAAATGTTTTGATGAACCCGACTGAAGAACTTGTGCTGGAAAATTCTACTACAGATAATAATTATGATCCATACGGCATCACCGTAATTACGGAAGGAACGGCTGAAGGGGAGTTAATAGGAGGGAATTTATCAATTGCTGTTTCACTTATCGGAACTGACTACGATGTTGACTACTCAGGAAAAATTATTTTTCTCGAAGAATTTATTGAGGAACCTTATCGTATAGACAGAATGCTTACTCAAATGATTCAAGCAGGTAAGTTTGAGGATGTAGCGGGTATTGCACTTGGAGTGTTCAAATTGTGTGAACCAGATAAAACAAAACCTTCGTTCAACGGTTCTTTTACTCTGATGGAAGTTTTGAAGGACAGATTGGGAAATCTTGGAATACCTGTGATATATGGATTATCGTTTGGACACGTTGTCGATAAATTTACGATTCCCTTTGGTGTAAGGGCAGAGTTAAATACAAAAAGTCAAAAATTAAGATTACTGGAACCGGCTGTTTTATAAAATTATTTATATCAGCGCTATGAACTAATATCCCTGTATTCTGCTCGACAACAAATTATTCAGCTTTATTTTGAAGAATTACTGATATAGCTTTACAATACAACTTAAATCATTTAATAAGGACTTAAAGGAAATGTTGTTAAGAAAAATTTTAATACTAATTCCTCTGGTTATTTTAATGCACGGTTGTCTGATTTTCCATACCGTTTCGTATGAAGTAAATTTAGATGATGAAAAATCTGGCGCCGTTACTCTGCAGGTAGTTGACATAAAATCTGATGCTACAAATGTTTCCGAACTCGAAGAAGATAAAAACCAGTTGTTCAATTTTATATTAAAGAGTGATGATTTCATACGGCAGATGAAGGATGAAGGAAAAAATATTTCGGACAGGCAGCTCTTTGTTTCAAAAGGAAAATTGAATGGAAGCCTGGTTTATACTTTTTCTGATATTTCAAAAGTTGAAGGTATTCAATACCAGGAGCCTTTCTATTTCCTGACCCTGGGTCTTGAAGACAGCATAATTTCAACTAACGGCGAAATTGTAGTTTCAGAAGATCTTAAAAGAATCATGTGGGATAATTCAATAAAGATATTGAAGTTTGAAATGTTCAGTGCTGATGTTGAAAGTGATAATCTGGTTGATCTTAGTAAATATCTTAAAGACGAATAATCATTTAAATTTTAATGTATGTTGAATTAATCTTTCCATTACCATTTCGAAAAGCCTTTACATACCTTGTTCCCAAAGAACTTGAAAAACAAGCAAAGATTGGTGTAAGAGCTGTTGCTCCGTTTGGCAAGCGAACACTTACCGGGTTTGTAATCAATCGACTAAAAACTGCTTCTGTTAAAGAAGAAATAAAACCTATAATTGATATACTTGATGAACATCCGATTGTAGATAATTCCGGATTGAAGTTTTATCAGTGGCTGGCTGACTACTATCTCTGTTCATTTGGTGAAGCTTTGAAGCTTGCTGTTCCGTATGGGTCAGAGGTTGAATCAAAGAGAAAAATTATACCTGACCAGAAAGCCTGCGCTCATTTTTTATCTAAAGAAAAAAATAAAACGTCGGCAAGAGCAAAAATTCTTAAAGCACTTTCTGAGAAAAAAGAAATCAACCTTCATCAGCTTCAGAAACTTGTAAAGAAAAAAAATATTTATTCAACTCTAAGAACTTTGCAGGAAAATGGAATAATAACTTTGCTCGATTTGCTTCAACCGGCTAAGGTTAAAGCAAAGACTGTTAATTACGTAAAGCTGAATAAAACGGTCGGGGAGGTTTATTCACAATTCCCGGAAATAGAAAGACGGTCTCCAAAACAGATTAAGTTGCTTTTAGAATTGGTAAATGCGAAGGGAAAGGGACTGCCTGTTGCCGAACTACTCATTAAAACATCTTCTTCAAAATCTTCACTCGATTCCCTCGCTGCAAAAGGTTTAGTTAAAATTTATGAACAGGAAATTGACCGCAGATATGTAGAGCAATACAAGGAAGACCAAACAAAATTTTCTCTTTCCGCGAAGCAATCTGAAGTAATCGATGAAGTATCAAAAACTATTGATGATAAAAGTTTCAAAACTTTTTTACTGCACGGAGTAACGGGAAGCGGAAAAACTCAGGTTTATATAGAACTGACAAAAAAAGTTCTTGAGCAGAAAAAAACTGTATTGATGCTTGTTCCCGAAATATCACTCACACCACAAATTACATCCAGGTTCTTTAATGTTTTTGGAAATGAAGTTACTGTGCTGCATAGCAGAATGTCTCCAGGTGAACGATTTGATTCCTGGCAGAGAATATTTAAAGGGAAGTCAAGTATCGTAATCGGAGCGAGGTCCGCATTATTTGCTCCGATGAAGAATATTGGACTCATTGTTATTGATGAAGAGCATGACGCAAGCTATAAGCAGGCGGACATGGTTCCAAAATATAACGCTCGTGATTCAGCAATTATGTTGGGAAGTATTGTTAACTGTCCGGTTTTATTGGGCTCTGCAACGCCTTCCATAGAAAGTATGTATAACGCTAAAACAGGAAAGTATAATCTTCTCGAACTTCCTGAAAGAATCGATAATGCAAAACTCCCTGTGATCACATTGGTTGATGTGAAAAAGGAGAGAAAAAAACAGAGAATGGAAAATATTTTTTCTAAAATCCTGCTCGATAAGATTGAAGAAAGAATAAAGCGAAGCGAAGGTGTAATCATTCTGCAAAACAGGAGAGGCTTCTCGACACAAATTTATTGCACTGATTGCGGAGAAGTTGAAAATTGTGATAATTGTTCAGTTCCGATGGTTTTTCATATCAACAAAAACAACATTCAATGTCATTATTGCGGATTGATAAAAGATGTTCCCGGTGCCTGCACACACTGTGGATCAATTGCTGTAAAATATTTTGGAACCGGTACTGAACGAGTTGAAGACGAACTTGAATTCTATTTCCCGAATGTAAAGATGAGCAGGATAGATTCTGATTCAATAACTAAAAAATCTGCACTGAGCAGATTGCTTATTTCTTTTGGCAGCGGTGACATTGATGTATTAGTCGGGACTCAAATGGTCTCCAAAGGATTAGATTTTTCCCGGGTGACTTTGGTTGGAGTAATATCTGCGGAGACAACTTTATGGCTTCCTGATTTCCGTGCCGATGAAAGAACTTTTCAATTACTCACACAAGTTTCCGGAAGAGCAGGAAGAAGTAAATCACCCGGCGAAGTTATCATCCAGACTCAGAATGAAAAACATTTTGCTCTGCAGATGGTATTGAACAGTAACTACAAAGACTTCTACGAAAAAGAGATTGCTGACAGAGAGAAGATGGGCTTTCCTCCTTTTACAAGAATTGCTTTAGTTGAAGCTAAAGATCAGTCGAATGAAAAAGCAAAAGGAGCAATAACAAGCTTTCACAATGAACTAAAAAGATTTGGCAAGTGGTTGAAAATCTCACCACCAGCACCTGCTTTAATTGCCAGACTTAAAGGACAATATCGATATCAGATATTAATTAAATCTCCAAAAGAAACTGACGCAGGTGGTATGATTCTAAGAAAAGCAATTCTTGATTCGTTTGCTGAGTATAACAGGAAATCGAGATATAAAGATGTTCGATTGATTTATGATGTTGATCCGCAGAGTGTGCTTTAAAACTGTTTTGTCAAATGTGAGACTCACCTCAAAGGTGAGTCTCACTCAAATCCTCCACTTAACTTAAAAGCTTATTGCACAAAGTTCTGAAGGAATGGAACTGCCTGTGCAAGCTGAAACAAAATAAACATCCCTATTAACCATACACCGAAAACAAGCATATAATACTTCCCGGTTGATTCTGATTTGAACATCTTCGCAAAGCCGATTGAGAGTACTACATATGCCCAAATACTGATCGGATCAATTTTAGCAAAAAACCAACCTGCTAATGTCATTTTATCGCTTCCCATAAGTGAAGCCAGGCTTGTATCCGTAATCATTTTTCCAAAAAGCATGGTCAAAATACCAGCAATTATCATTTGTAGAATGCTTATATAAGTTGTCAATCCAATCGCAACTAGTGCCGAAGAGAATGTTCCTTCACCTTTCAGTAAAAATTTAATTAGCAGATAATAAATTCCTACAATTATTATAATAACAATAAAACCAAAAATAAGTGTAGTTGCTATTGTGATAACCCAACCAACGGGTCCATTCATAAATGCCATTTGCTGGTCAATGGCATCTATAGCTTCATCAGCTTGTTCCCTCGTCATCATACCACTTTCAACCATTTTCTCAATGCGTTCTATTCCTTGTTTCTTTGCTTCGAAATAAACCTCTTCATTAGTCATAGCAATAATTCGGATTATAGCTGCAATAAAGAAAAGAATAAGAATAGGAAGAACCCAATCTTTTGTTCGAGGAGGAAATTTTGAAGTAAGGAAAAACGTCTTTGCTGGTTCAGTGAAAACACCGATCATTTTATCAGAATGACTGAGCTCTCCATTTTCGCCAGAGGTTTCGTCAATTGGAATGATAGTTTCGTTTGAATCCATTATGCACCTCACTAATTATTAAAAATTGTTATATAAAAATTATTCTATCTTATTACCAAAGGCAATAAGATTTTGCTGATCGGAGTGTAGCGATGTCTTAAGGCAGTAATTTTGATTATTTAATTAAATCCCGTTTATTTGATTTGAAGAAGAAAAACCAAACAAAGTAGCTTTTCATTTCGTAAATTTGCATTAGAAATAATCACCAATCTATTTGAGATAAACAATGAAACCAAAAACAATCATCGAACCATTCAAAATAAAATCGGTTGAACCAATTCGTTTTACCACCAGGGAAGAAAGAGATAAAATTTTACTTGATTCCGGCTATAACCCATTTATGATTCACGCCGATGATGTGCTTATTGATTTGTTGACAGACAGCGGAACATCAGCAATGAGCGCAAAACAGTGGGCAGGAATTATGGAAGGCGATGAAGCTTATGCTGGTTCAAAAAGTTTTTATCGCTTTGAAGATGCAGTTAAAAAAATAACTAATATGAAATACATCATCCCGACTCATCAGGGAAGAGCAGCAGAGAAAATTTTATTTTCGATTATTGGTGGTCCCGGAAAATATTTTCCGAACAATACTCACTTCGATACTACGAGAGCTAACATTGAATTTACAGGTGCGGAAGCAGATGATTTCCTAACTGAAATTGGAAAGCATCCTGAGCAAAGAGCTGACTTTAAAGGAAATATGGATGTAGAAAAACTTGAAGCATTCATCAAAGAAAAAGGTGCAGAAAATATTCCTCTCTGTATGATCACTGTTACGAATAATTCCGGTGGTGGTCAACCGGTTTCGATGCAAAATATTCGGGAAGTTAAAGCAGTTTGTAAAAAATATGATCTACCACTCTTCCTTGATGCGTGCAGATTTGCAGAAAATGCGTACTTCATAAAGAAAAGAGAAAAAGGTTTTGAAAACAAATCCGTTCTTGAGATTGCTCAGGAAATGTTCTCATACGCAGATGGAGCAACTATGAGTGCAAAGAAAGATGCACTTGTGAACATCGGTGGTTTTCTTGCACTTAATGATGAAGATCTTGCAATGAAATGCAGAAACTTACTCATCGTCACAGAAGGTTTTCCAACTTATGGAGGATTAGCCGGAAGAGATCTTGAAGCAGTTGCCCAAGGCTTGGTTGAAGTTGTTGACGAGCATTATTTGGAATACAGAATCAGAAGTGTTGAGTATCTTGGAGAGAGATTAGTTGCTGCCGGTGTGCCGATTATTGAACCTCCGGGAGGACATGCAATTTACATCGATGCAAAAAGATTTTTACCTGAACTTCCTTCCGACCAATACCCTGGTCAATCGATTGTTTGTGAACTGTATTTGGAAGGCGGAGTTAGAGGAGTGGAAATAGGAAGTGTGATGTTTGGAAAATATGATAAGAATAGAAAACTCATTCCAGCAATGATGGAACTTGTTCGACTGGCAATTCCGAGAAGAGTCTATACACAAAGTCACATTGACTACCTGATTGAAATAATCCTTGAAGTATTCAAAAACAGGAAAAAACTAAAAGGATATAAAATTATTTACGAAGCACCTATGCTAAGGCATTTTACAGCAAGGTTTCAACCTTTGAAATAAGATGAAGCTTAAGAAAAATTATCGCTTTGATAATAAAAGACAAATCTGGAGAATCATTCCTACCAGAGAAGGTAAGCTGCTTATTGAGGAGCGTCAGCTTGAAACTAAACAGGCATACTTTCACTGCCTTTCCCTCGATTCTGGTAAGAAAATATTAAGCAACTTCCAACTCGATGATAAATTCTGGGTTGGTATCGAAGCTGTTCAGGATGATATTATTTTCTTCCATAAATTCGCCAAGCCTGATATGCCAAAACACAGAGGTATATTCGCCTATGATTTAGTAAAGAAAGAATTGGTGTGGCAAAATCCGGAGTTAATTTTTCTTTTTATTCTCAATGAAAAATTATTCGCCTATAAAGAAAAATTTGAAGGAAGAAATTATTATTGTATAAATTCTGCTAACGGAGAAATAATTGAAGACATTGGTGAAAACTATGAGAAGATTAATAAACTTCGAAATGAAGCTATGATGAATGAAAGTAACGACGGTTACTTATTTCCTGAAACAATTGAATCGGGTTTGACATGTTGAAAATCCGGTAAACGAGTTTATTAAATCATTGAGGAATGATTTCCTAATCTCAGGAAAGATTGAATATATAATCAAAAATCAACTTTTAATGATGAGTTTTCACGAAGCTAATTCCCGGGGAACTTTGACAAATCTTTTTAAAGCAGTTGATTTATCCACCGGAAAGTATATTTTAGAAGAAGTAATCAATAAAGAAACGAGTCTGTTTTTAACCGATTCATTCTTTGTTATTAACGACCTTCTGTTTCTGTTATTTGGAAAAACAAGACTTGAAGTTTTTACGATTGTTAAATGACAGGTGATAAAATGGAATTGTCAAAAGAAGAAAAGAAAATACTACTTAAGGCTGCAAGAGAATCAATTCTTGAAGAATTCAGTGAATGTGATGTGACTAAGATTGATTACAAAGCTTTTCCAAAACTTAAAATGGAATTAGGTGCTTTTGTTACATTGCACATTAACAATCAACTTCGTGGATGCATTGGTTACATCATCACGCAAAAGCCTTTGTTTGAAACTATAGTTGAAGCTGCAAAACATTCTGCTTTTGGTGATCCACGTTTTCCAGAATTAAGCAGAGATGAATTTGATAAAGTTACAATTGAAATATCAGTTCTCTCTAAATTTGAATCTATAAAAAGCTATGATGAGATTGAAGTCGGCAAACACGGACTTTTGCTGGAAGAAGGAGGAAGAGCAGTTCTTCTTCCGCAGGTGGCAACTGAACAAAAATATAATCGTGCACAATTCCTTACTGCACTTTGTCATAAAGCAGGACTGTACGGTAATTACTGGAAAGAAAGAATGTTGAACATAAAAGTTTTTACCGCACTTGTTTTTTCTGAAGAAGAAATAGGAGATTGAATATGAATTACGTGAGACCGGCGCAGGTTGCCGGACATTTTTATCCTTCAAATCCGGACAAGCTTAGAAAAGATATTGGACTTCTTTTGGATGTTACAAAACCAAAAGAAAAAATTGAAAAAGTTTTTGGTATTGTAGCACCTCACGCAGGATATGTTTATTCAGGTAAAACAGCAGCACATGCCTACAATCTTCTGCTTGGGCAAAATTATAAAAGAGTCGTCGTCATTTCTCCAAGCCATTCAGAATATTTTCCGGGCGTGAGCGTATTCGAAGGTGATGCTTATGAAACTCCTCTAGGAATTCTAAAAGTTGATAGAGAGTATCGTGAAAAACTTCTGATCAACAACGAAGTAATCTTTAAAGGATATGAAGGACACAGAAGAGAGCACGCACTTGAGGTTCAACTGCCATTCCTGCAATCAGTGCTGAAAGATTTTAAGATTATTCCTGTTGTAATGGGAGACCAATCAAAAAGAAATATCGATACACTTGCTAAAAAATTAGCTGAAATCTCTGATGACGAAACTCTTATTGTTGCCAGTTCGGATTTATCTCACTTTTATTCCAAATCTCAGGCTGATAAACTTGATTCAGTAGTTGAGAAAAGAGTGCGTGAATTTGATTTTGAATCGCTTCAGATGGATCTTGAAACACATATCTGCGAAGCTTGCGGTGGTGGCCCAATTGTAGTTTTAATGAAGGCTGCAAATCTTAGAAACATCCGGCATTCTACGGTTCTTCACCGAAGTGATTCGGGTGATGTTACCGGTGATAACTCGGAAGTTGTCGGCTATCTTTCTGCAGTTTTTTATGGAGGTTAATTCGATTTGACAAAGCGAAATATTGTAATAATCGGAGCTGGGAAACTTGCATATTCGCTCACACATGCTCTGGCAAAATCAGGATATGATGTTCAAAGTGTAATCAGCAGGAAACTAAGTTCTGCAAAGCTTCTCGCAAATAAGTTTTCGATTCCTCACTATTCAAACTCATTAAATAATATTCCAAAAGAAGTTGAAGTTTTCTTTTTGACAGTTCCCGACGGTGAGATTAAAAAAATTGCTGAAAAGTTATCAAAGTCAAAACGAGATATCAGCAAAAGTATTTGTGTTCATTTTTCAGGGGTTGAAAATATTAGTGCGCTAAAATCTTTGAAAAAGAATAGTTGTGCGATTGGATCACTTCATATAATGCAGACATTTCCATCTAAAAAGATTGTGGAAATAAAAAACTTTTCTGCAGCACTCGAAGCCAACGATAAAACAGCTATTAATTTTCTAAAACAGCTCTGCAAAAAACTGGGATTGAAATCATTCAAAATTAATTCAAATGAAAAAGTATTTTATCATCTGGCCGGAGTTTACAGTTCGAACTTTCTTGTTGGAAATTTATTCAACACTTTTTTTCTTTTTAACTCGAAGGATTCAAAGCAGACTGATATTTTCAGATCTACTTCATACTCCACATTAAATAATATTTTTGAATTGAATCCTGCCAAATCACTTTCGGGACCAATTGACCGTGGTGATATCTACACAATAAAAAAACACATTAGTGCATTGGATGATAAAATAAAATCATCTAAAAAGTATTCAGCTTAAACTTTTAAGAAAAAATTATATTGTTCAATCTCTTTCATTGCTGGAAGTCGTCAAAGCAAAATATGGAAAACTGAATAAGAAACACCTGGAAATCGAAAAATTTCTTAAAAAACAACTTGATTAACGCCCCAATTAGGTCAGAGTTTTAATAAAATAAAAAATCAGCATTTGGTAAAGTATTTTTGCACAACGATTTTATTACATACATTTCTTTACTTATCAGTTGCATTTACACAGGATAACGGATCCGTATCTTATAATGTATCAGTGGAGGAAAATGGTTTGACAGGTACACCAACTTCATTTGGAGTAAGTCAGAACTATCCAAATCCTTTTAATCATTCAACTAAAATTGTTTACTCTGTAGCAGAAGCTTCTAATGTAAGAATAGTTATTTATGATGTACTTGGAAGAGAAGTGTAAATTCTCGCAGACGGTTTCAAAGCTGCAGGAAATTACGAATTAATTTTTAATGCGGAGAATTTGCCAGTGGTTTATACTTCTATACACTTGGAGCAGGCTCAATCAGAATTACAAAGAAAATGACCTTACTTAAGTAATTTTTTCTCTTTCTTGCTCTTTCCTTCTAAAAAGGGCGCTGCTAATGGTGTCACCTTTTTTATTTTTTGAGTAAGTTGTTTTCGAACTTATAATCCTTAAGCAAGTTTTAACAGATTTTTGAATTTAGAATAAAAGATGAACAGAATAATTAGTAGTGATTATCTTATTATTGGTTGTGGTCTGGCTGGTCTTAATGCCGCTCATTATGCATCAAAATATGGATCAGTATCAATATTGACTAAGCACACTCTTCAGACAAGTAGTACTTTTTGGGCACAAGGCGGCATAGCAGCTGCAATGAACGAGGATGATTCACCTGAATTACATTTTGATGATACAATGGACGCTGGACGTGGTTTAAGCAATAAGGAAGCTGTCCGAATACTTGTCAATGAAGGTCCAACAAGAATAAATGAACTCATTAATGAAGGATTAGCATTTGATAGGGATGGAAGTGAATTTGCTTTTGGCTTAGAAGGTGGCCATTCCCGTAGAAGGATACTACATATAGGTGGAAATGAAACTGGCAGAATGATATTAGAATTCTTAACAAAAAAAATCAGTGATTCAAAAAAGATTACAGTTTATGAAAATTTCCTTGTTCATAAGCTTTTTGTAGAAGGAGACAGATGTCTAGGATTATTTGCTTACAACTGGAAGGACAAATCAAATTATTTATTTCTCTCCAAAATAATTTTAATGGCATCAGGAGGTGCAGCAGGAGTATATAAAAGGAGTACAAATCCAGATTCGTCAATTGGTGACGGTATTTCGTTAGCATATAATGCTGGAGCAGAAATTACTAATATGGAATTTATTCAGTTTCATCCTACCGCTTTTTTTTCTGAAAGCGGCACAACATTTCTTTTAAGTGAAGCATTAAGAGGTGAAGGCGGATATCTTTTAGATAATAGGGGACAAAGGTTCATGCTGGATTATCATAAAGCAGGTGAATTGGCTCCAAGGGATATTGTTTCTAAAGCAATATATGAAGTTTTAAAGAGTGATAATTCTACTAATATTTTTTTATCACTTGTTCATCTGGATCAAAATAAAATCAAGACCAGATTCAAAAACCTTTACGAAAAAGCACTAGAGTATAAAATTGATATTACAAAAGATAGAATCCCTGTTGCACCGGCTGCTCATTATACAGTGGGCGGAGTGAATACAAATCTTAATGGTGAAACAAAAATAAAAAGGTTTTTTGCTGCAGGTGAGGTTGCACACACAGGAGTTCATGGAGCAAATCGTTTAGCAAGTAATTCATTACTGGAATGTTTAGTCTTCAGTTATAGAGCTATGGAGGAGTCTCAGAAATATTTGGGTATTGTCTTAGACCATGAGTATTCACCGGTAAAATATTATGTTTATAAAGAGTATGATATTGAATATTTAAACTTAAAGAAAAAAATAACTGAAATTATGAACCAGTATGTTGGTATAGTTAGATCAAAGGAAAATCTTAAAGAAGCTTTAAAATTAATGATCGACATTGATGCAAATTGGGTATATAAACAAGATGAATACTATTCTGACCGACTGAGATCACTTAAATCAATTGCACTGCTGATCATAAACGGTGCTTTGGCTAGAGAAGAAACCAGAGGTTGTCATATAAGAAACGATTTTCCGGAAGAAAGTAAAGTTCCTTATAACATTTTCCAATCTAACACGACGCAAATAATAAAGAAAGATTTATAGAGTAATGAATTTAAATGATTTAAATATTTTGAAGCTTATTGATTTAGCTATTGATGAAGATATTAAAACTGGAGATGTAACTACTAATTTGATAATCAGTCATAACGAGACAAGAGAAGCTGCTTTCATAGTAAAGCAAAAAGGAATTATTGCAGGACTTGAGGTAGCAAAATTGGTGTTAAAAAATTTGATCCTGATGCAACCTGGACTTTAAATAAAAAAGATGGTGATGTCTGTCTGAAGGGGGACATTGCAGCAGTGGTGAAAGGTAAATACAGAGCTTTATTAAGTTCGGAAAGAACCGCTTTAAATTTTTTACAGAGGATGAGCGGAATAGCAACAAAGACTGATAAGTTTGTAAAACAGCTCGAAGGACAGAATACGAAAATTCTCGACACAAGGAAAACTGTACCTGGGCACAGAGTGCTTGATAAATATGCTGTTAGAATAGGGGGGGGCATAAATCACAGGGCAGGACTTTACGATATGGTGCTGATAAAAGATAATCATATTAAATTAGCAGGAGGTATTAAAAGTGCTGTTATTATGGTAAGAAAAAATATTCATAATTCAATGAAGGTTGAGGTTGAGACAAGTACAATTTCAGAGGTGAAGGAAGCTCTTGAGGCAGGCGTTGATATAATTATGTTTGATAATATGAATGTGGATGAAATGAAGGAAGCAGCTATTATATGCAAAGGAAAAGTTTTGACTGAAGCTTCCGGAAATGTTTCAATTCAAAATGTGAGGAAAATTGCTGAAACAGGAGTGGATTATATTTCTGTTGGTGAACTCACTCATTCGGTTGAAGCCTTAGATATTTCTATGAAGATTATTGATTAAAACACAAAAGGACAATGATGAACAAAGATTATTTGTTTAATGAGATAAAATCTTTAAAAGAGAAAAAGAACGCAGTAATTTTAGCCCACAATTACCAGGTTCCCGAAGTTCAGGATATTGCAGATTTTGTGGGTGATTCGTTAGGTCTATCAATCGAAGCTGGAAAGACTTCTGCTGATATAATAGTATTTTGTGGCGTTCATTTTATGGCGGAGACTGCATCTATAATTTCTCCCCATAAAAAAGGTATTAATACCAGATCTTGAAGCCGGATGTTCGCTTGCCTCCAGTATTAATGTTCAACAACTTAGAAATTGGAAATCAGAACATCCTGAATCTGTCGTAGTGTCTTATATAAACACGACTGCCGAAATTAAAGCGGAAAGTGATTATTGTGTCACTTCTTCAAATGCTATAAAAATTGTAAAATCAATTGCCAGTGATAAAGAAATTCTATTTTTACCGGATAAATATCTTGGTAACTATGTTCAAATGGTAACAGGCCGAAAAATGATTATCTGGGATGGAGCTTGTCATGTGCATGAAAAGATAGGAAACATTGAGTTTTCAGATATGCAAAGGAAGTATCCCAATTCTGAATTTTTAATTCATCCGGAGTGTGGATGCTCAACTTCGTGTTTAATACGTTCACAAACAGAACCGAATGGGGGTAAGTTGAAAATTTTTTCAACTGAAGGGATGATGAGACATGTCAGCAGTTCATCAAGCAATGAATTTGTTATCGCCACCGAAATAGGAATAATTCACAGGATGAAAAAAATAGCACCTGATAAGTCATTCTATCCGGTGAGTGAAAAATCTATATGTGAATATATGAAAATGATTACTTTAGAGAAATTATACGAATCGTTACTTTATGATAGATATGAAGTGAAGGTTCCCGATTATATAGTGGAAAAAGCAATCATCCCTGTCAGAAGAATGCTCACAACTCAATGAGAAACATCTGTAAAACTGAGTAAGAAACATCTGGAAATAGAAAGGTTTTTAAAAAAAGAACTTAATTAAATTTGTTCCTGACCTACCCCACTAAACTTAACAATAATTTAATACTATAGTAACACTAACTTAACATAGAACCGCTTTGATGCATGTAAATTTCGTGTATCAAAAAAATATGAAAGGTTCTATATGAAAAAATTCTTACTCACCGTTGTGTTTGCATTTGCAATTAACGGTTTTTTAATTGCACAAGACGAGCAGGATTCAACAACCACAGAGCTCACCGAGCAAGTAGATGAATTACAAGGACAGGTTGAAGGTGTTAATGAAACTGTGCTTGAAATGAAATCAACTTTGGATCTTTTGAAGAGGATAAAAATTTCTGGATATATTCAGACGCAATTCCAATCTGCAGAAAGTAATGGAACACTTGCAGCGTTTCAAGGTGGTGTTTTTGCACCTGATCAGCATAATAGATTTATGGTGCGGCGTGGTAGATTGAAAGTTTCTTATGACAATGATTATTCTCAATATGTCTTGCAAATTGATGCAACCGAGAAAGGAATATCATTAAAAGATGCCTACATCGTTGTTAAAGAACCCTGGATGAAAACATTTGCATTAAGGGGAGGTGTTTTTGATAGACCTTTTGGTTTTGAGATAAGTTATTCTTCTTCGGTTAGAGAAGCTCCGGAAAGATCAAGATTATTTCAAACATTATTCCCGGGAGAAAGGGATCTTGGTGCAAGTATAGAAATATTTCCAACATCTGGTCCTTTAAGTTATTTCAACTTCAAAGGAGGTTTATTTTCAGGCAATGGTGTTGGCGTGGATATTAATAACCCACAAGATTTAATCGGAAGGCTTGGTTTTACACTACCTTTTTATGATGCAAATTTTGAAATTGATGGTGGTATCTCAGGATATAATGGTAAAGTGAGATTAGCATCAGATAAGTATTTATATATTGTTGATTCTCCAACTATTGCAACAATAGATTCATTCACAAACGTGCAAGATATAGATAGAAACTACCTTGGTTTTGATTTACAACTTTATTATGATCTTCCTATTATTGGTGGATTTTCTTTAAGGGGTGAATATATCTCAGGTAAACAACCGAGTGGACCTCTAACTTCTGTTTCACCAACCGGCTCTTCTCTTTCAACAGCCGGCCAATTTCTGACTGATGTGTATTTAAGGGAATTTGCTGGTTACTATATTAACTATGTGCAAAACCTAGGCAATAAATTTCAGTTAGTAGTTAAATATGATGTTTATGATCCAAATACAAACGTCAGTGGGAATGAAATTGGAAATGTATCTGCTGCTAAACTTGGGCCTGCAGATATAAAATTCTCAACTATTGGTTATGGTTTAGTTTACTACTGGGATGATAATGTTAAATTTACAGCTTATTATGATATGGTTTATAATGAAACAACAGATAACATTACTAGGTACAATACTAAATTGCTTGATAACGTTTTTACATTCAGAATGCAGTACAAATTTTAATCAGTGATCAATAATCATTATTTTTAATTAACAGATGAAGAGAAAATTTAAAGGAAAAAAAATGAAGAAATTAATATTAGCGTTGTTTGCATTAGTATTTTCTTTCGGTTTTACAAGTGACAATGTAATAACCGTTAAAGGATCTGATACAATGGTAATACTTGCTCAGAGATGGGCTGAAGTATATATGTCGAAAAAATCCGATGTCACAATTCAAGTAACAGGCGGTGGCTCAGGTGTTGGAATTGCAGCTCTTATAAATGGAACAACCGATCTTTGTAATTCATCAAGACCAATGAAACCAAGTGAAAGAGAAAAATTAAAGCAGCGTTATAATACTCTTGGTGTTGAGATAAAAGTTGCTAAAGACGGTTTGAGTATTTATGAAAATGCATCTGGTTCAATAAATGAACTTACATTGGATCAGATAAAAGACATATACACAGGAAAGATTACGAATTGGAAAGACGTTGGCGGACCAAATGCCAAAATTATAGTTTACGGCAGAGAGAACAGCTCAGGCACATACGTTTACTTTAAAGATAATGTTCTTGGTGGAGCTGATTTTACATCAGCTATGCAAAGTATGCCGGGCACTGCTGCGGTTGTAAACGCAGTAGCTAAGGACAAAAATGCTATTGGTTTTGGTGGTGCAGCTTATGCTAAAGGAATTAAATTCATCAAAGTTAAAAAGGATGCTAACTCACCAGGCTACGAGCCAACAGCTGAGAATGTAAAATCTGGAGATTATCCGATATCAAGATTTTTATATATTTACACGAGAAGCAAACCAACGGGAGCCATTAAAGAATATATTGATTGGATATTAAGCTCCGAAGGTCAACAGCTTGTATCAAAAGTAGGATATTTCCCTGTTAAGTAAGTAGTTCCTTGGATAGCACAGATAATAATAAAGAATCAAGCAGTAGAAACTCGCGAAGAAAAAAATTCTATCTTAGCGAGTTTCTTGCTGAATATATTATCAAATCTGTCGCTTTCACTTCATTTGCCATTATTATTCTGATTTTTATTTTTGTTTTCCGTGAAGCCATTCCAGTATTTTTTCAACAATCTACAACATCATCAAGCGAAGAGTTCCAACAATCTGAAACTTATGGTGAAGAAGAATCATCTACCGAGTCAGCTACAAATTCACCCGAACAAAAAACAGAAAACTCCCAAAGTTTAGAATCTTCAGGCGCAGGCGGAGAGGCTACCTTTTCAAATTTGACGGGAGATGAATGGCAGCCTGTTTCCTCTGAACCAAAGTATGGATTACTTCCTCTGTTTGTTGGAAGTTTTAATGTTACAATTGTTTCGATTATAATAGCCGCCCCTCTTGCAATTCTTGCAGCAATTTTTTCAACTTTTTTTGCACCACGCAAACTAAAAGAAGTTATAAAACCCGTTATTGAGTTATTGGCTGGATTCCCATCCGTTGTAGTAGGATTTTTTGCTTTAATGACGATTGCAAGCCTCAGTCAGCAATTATTCGGATATACATATCGGCTAAATGCTTTTGTTGGTGGTGTTGCTCTCTCATTAGCAGTAATACCAATTATTTATACAGTAACAGAAGATGCTTTATCTGCAATTCCAAAATATTTTACTGAAGCCAGCTATGCTTTAGGAGCAACGAAATGGCAGACAGCTTTTAAAGTTGTTGTTCCTGCAGCAACTCCCGGAATATTTGCAGCTTTACTTCTTGGAGTTGGCAGAGCTTTTGGTGAAACGATGATCGTTTTAATGGCAACAGGAAATGCTGCCCAGATGACATTCAATATATTCAATCCTGTCAGAACAATGTCAGCAACAATCGGTGCTGAAATGGCAGAAGTAGTTTTTGGTGATGTCCATTATGGTGTGCTTTTCCTAATTGGTGCACTTCTCTTCATTTTCACTTTTACTTTGAATGCAATAGCAGAGTTTTATGTGAGGAACAAACTGATGAAAAAGTTTGGTGGTGATTAATGAAAAATAAAATCATTGGGAATGCAGCTGTAGTTGTGACCGGTCTTGCCACCTTATTGATAATTGCTGTGTTAGTTTACATGCTCACCGAAATTATTATTAATGGGAAAAATTATCTTACCTGGGAATTTCTAACGCAATCACCTACAGAAGGAATGACTGCTGGCGGAATTTTTCCTGCCATTGTTGGAACTGTATTGCTTGTGCTAATAATGTCTATTCTTGGTGTTCCCATCGGTACAATCACAGCTCTTTATTTAAGTGAGTATGCAAAAAGAAATTCAATATTCACCAAGCTAATCCGGTTTGCCGTTAACACTTTAGCAGGAGTTCCATCTATTGTATTTGGACTTTTTGGATTGGGATTCTTTGTTCAGTTTATTGGCGGCGGTATGGATAAAGTATTTTCGTCTCCCGATCAAGTGATTTGGGCACAACCAAGTATTCTTTGGGCAAGCGCAACAATGGCATTTCTAACAATACCGGTAGTTATTGTTTCAGTTGAGGAAGCTTTGAGATCAGTCCCGCAGGATTATAGAGCAGCTGGTCTGGCTTTAGGTGCAACAAGATGGCAAACTATCAGGAAAGTTGTAATTCCAAATTCAATTTCCGGTATTTTAACTGGTACAATTCTCGCGATAGGTAGAGGTGCTGGAGAAGTTGCACCAATTCTTTTTACTGGTGCTGCTTATTTTCTGCCACACCTGCCTGAGAAATTATCTGATCAGTTTATGAATCTTGGTTACCACGTTTATATAATGGCAACTCAATCAACAGATGTAGAAGCTACAAAAGGAATTCAGTATGCGACTGTAGCAATATTGCTTTTAGTAACTTTCACTTTAAATTTTGTAGCAGTACTTATTCGGTATAAAATCAGAAAAAAACGGATTACATAACTAAAAATATTTATGGAAAAGAAACCAAAAATAATTGTAGAAAACCTTCAGCTATTCTATGGGAAGAAGCAGGCACTTTCTAATATCAATCTAACAATAAATGAAAAATTTGTTACTGCACTTATCGGGCCTTCGGGATGCGGTAAATCCACATTTCTGAGAACTATAAATAGAATGAATGATCTAATTGATAATGTAAAGATTGAAGGTAAGGTTAAAATTGATGATGAGGATATATACGATTCTTATCAAGACATTGTAGCGCTAAGAAAAAAAGTTGGAATGATATTTCAAAAATCCAATCCGTTTCCAAAATCTATTTATGAAAATGTTGCATTTGGTCCTAGAGTAAACGGTATAAATAACAAAGCAAGTTTGGATGAAATTGTTGAAAGATCATTAAAAAGATCAGCATTATGGGATGAAGTAAAAGATGATCTTAGTAAAAGCGGATTATCATTATCAGGCGGTCAGCAGCAAAGACTTTGTATAGCCAGAGCTTTAGCCATTGATCCCGAAATTATTTTGATGGATGAACCCGCAAGTGCACTCGATCCTATTTCTACCGCAAAAGTTGAAGAGCTAATTCATGAACTAAAACAAATGTATACTATCGTTATCGTTACACACAATATGCAGCAGGCGGCACGGGTCAGCGACTTTACTGCCTTCTTTTATGTTGGTGAGTTAATAGAGTACGACAGAACAACAAAAATCTTTACTAATCCTTCATTGAAGCAGACGGAGGATTATATTTCAGGAAGATTTGGTTGATATTCCATTAATGTCATTACGAATCCGATTAGGATGAAGCAATCTGATTTGTATTTGTTGTGTTAACTTAGTGGAACTTAGAGCCTTTGTGGCAAGAATAGATTTAGTTGAATAACAATTTGCTACAAAGACACAAAGAATAAAATAGATTTTCTTAAAAGATTGAGAGAACAAAGGAGAATAAATGGAAAGAATATTAGACGAACATCTGGAAAAACTTAAAACCCGAGTTATAAAAATGTGCAGCCTTGTTGATGAGCAAGTGCAATCAGCCATTAGAGCTGTGGAAGAAGAGAATTTAGAGCTTGCAAAAGAGGTTATTGAAAAGGATAATAAAGTTGATAAGTACGATAATAAGATTGATAAGATCTGCCAGAAGATTTTTGCTTTAACCCAACCTGTTGCAATGGATTTGCGCTTGATCATGTCTTCTCTTACAATCAATTCTAATCTTGAGAGGATTGGAGACCTGGCCGTCAATATTGCTGAATATGCTTTAATGATACAAAGGAAACCAGACTTTATTAAGCAAACTAAACTTGAAGAGATGTTCAAAGTTGCGAAACAGATGCTGAAAGATTCAATTGATTCATACATCGGAGGAAATGAAACACTCGCCAAGTCAGTAATTGAGACTGATGATCATCTGGACAAACTGAATTTTGATAATCATAAGATATTAATTGAAATTATGAAACAAAGCCCGGACAACGTAGAGCCCGCAGTAGCATTATTAGTAATGTCCAGGCAATTAGAAAGATTGGGTGACCATTGCACTAATATTGCCGAAGATGTTTTCTTTATTGTTGAGGCACACATTGTAAAACATAAATACGAAAAATATCTTTTTGGCGATGAGAAAGAAGAGGAAGAGGAATAATCATTATTTATTCTTTTAAATGAATAGTCATCAATTTCTATCATAATATTTTTATTCTTAAGAACATTCTTAATGAAGATAAGGTTAAATAGTTTTGATTAGAACTATCCGGAGAAGTAAATAGCAATTTTGTAAATGATCATTGCCAACACTGCTGAGACAGGAATTGTAAGAACCCACGCCCATATTAACTTATAAGTTACTTTCCATCTTACAGCAGATAACCTTTTTGTTATTCCAGCTCCAATAATGGAACCTGTTATTGTATGTGTCGTGCTCACTGGTATACCGGCTAATGCTGTTGCAAACAAAGTGACTGCACCAGCTGTTTCAGCACTGAATCCTTCAAAAGGATGAAGCTTGGTGATTCTTTGTCCCATTGTTTTTACAATTCTCCATCCACCTGAAAGCGTTCCTAAAGCAATAGCTGCATGGCAAGATAAAACTACCCATAATGGGATCTCATCATTAACAGTTAAATGTCCGGTTGAGACAAGAGCAACAAAAATAATCCCCATCATTTTCTGTGCATCATTTGAACCATGACCCAGACTATAAGCAGCTGAAGATACAAGTTGAAGCTTCCTGAAATACTTATCAACTTTAAATGGGTTCATTTTTTTACAGATATGCAAGGTGATAATTGAGAAGATAACAGAGATTACGACACCAACTAATGGAGCAATAAAAATAAATGCTGTTATTTTCAATACCTCAGGAATAAAAATAGCACCGATACCAGACTTAGCTACCGCGGCGCCTACAAATCCACCAACCATTGTATGTGAAGAACTGGAAGGAATTCCCCACCACCATGTTAACAAGTTCCATATTATTGCAGCAATCAATCCGCTTCCGATTACAGTCAAATCAACCACGTCTGTTCTAACAATTCCTTTTCCGACAGTATTTGCAACATGTAATCCTAGAATTAAAAATGCAACGAAGTTAAAAAACGCAGCCCAAACAACTGCAACTCGTGGAGATAATACTCGCGTTGAAACAACAGTGGCAATTGAATTTGCAGCATCGTGAAAGCCATTAATAAAATCAAATACTAATACTAAAAAAATTATTATGGTAAGTTCAAGCATTGTATTTATATATGAATACTGTTGAGGATTGAAAGTAAATATTTCTGTTTTCTATGAGTTCTTAATAAAAATTGATAGTATAATATTGGCAACAGACTGACAACGATCGGAAGTCCTTTCCAATAGATCAAGTATTTCCTTTTTCTTTATTAGCTCGATAGCATCCTTCTCATTAGTAAAAAGGTCTTGTATTGCATTTCGATAAACCTGGTCAGCTTCTGATTCAAGATCTTTTACAGCTTTAGTTTCATTAATTCTTTTTGCTTTTAAATCCTGGATAGCCACTCCAAGTTCCTGGACCTGTTTGTTTATAATTGATGCAAGCTTATCAGCGTGAGCAATTTTTTTTGTGATGTTAAATGTTTCTACTCGTGCAGCAGCACCCAAAAGCATGTCACTTATATCATCCAATCGTTTTGCTAAAGCAAAAATATCTTCTCTGTCGAATGGAGTAATAAAAGTTTTATTTAACCTTTTGACAATCCGGGAAGCAACTTCATCGCATCTTAGCTCGAGAGGTTTAATATTTAAGTAATGGTTTTTATCAATCAGCTCATCTGCAAAAAGCTGTTCAATATATTTTGCCATCTGCTGAATGTGAGAGATCAACTCTCTGAAGTCATCAAAGTATTTTGCTTCTTTAGGTAAAAGTGCCTGGAACATAATAAATCCATTTTTTTGTTGCTTCTAAAATATTTTCTTTCGTACATCAATTGCTAATAAAATTTTATATTTTATAATAAAATGTTAATTAATTCTCTCAGATTTCTTTGCTATATTCTACCCCGAATTTTTCAATTTAATAAAGGATTTTACAATTTCTAACCAAAACACCAACCAGGATAATCTACTGGAAAAAATTGTTTCCCTTGCTAAAAGAAGAGGATTTGTTTTCCAATCGAGTGAAATTTACGGCGGACTAAATGGCTGCTGGGATTACGGACCACTTGGCGTTGAGCTTCTGAACAACATTAAAAGCGAATGGTGGAAAACAATGACTTACCGAGAAGATGTTGAGGGCATTGATGCTTCTATTTTAATGCATCCGAGAGTTTGGGAAGCTTCCGGTCACGTTGAGAATTTCACTGACCCGATGATTGATTGTAAACAATGTAAGGCTCGATTCAGGCTGGATGTTCTCGGAGATTCTTATGCTGATAAGAAAAAAGAAAAAGCAATTCAGGAATTGAAAGAGAATTTAAAGAGTGATGAAAGGCTATTAAAAAAAATTGATGAAAAGATTAATAACTCCGGTCAGGAAAATCCTTTCACACTTTTACTTGAGGATGCTGATATTTCAAAATTGCTTCTTGCACAATTGAACTGTCCTCAATGCGGTAACAAAGGAACATTCACTGATGCAAGAAAATTTAACCTGATGTTCAAGACTTTTATCGGTCCGATGGAAGACAGGTACTGCTGTCGTTTACTTGAGACCAGAAACAGCTCAGGGAATCTTTGTTAACTTTTTGAATGTGCAGGGTTCATCAAGACAAAAGCTGCCATTCGGAATTGCACAGATTGGAAAAGCGTTCCGTAATGAAATAAATACAAAAAATTTTTTATTCCGCACACGTGAGTTTGAACAAATGGAAATGCAGTTCTTTGTAACTCCAAAAGATGATAAGCAGTGGTACGACTACTGGAAAGCAGAAAGACTCGATTGGTTCAAAAGGATGGGAATGACTCCAACCAAATTACGTTATCACGATCATCCGGCTGATAAGCTTGCACATTATGCAAAAGAAGCTGTTGATATTGAATACGAATTTCCTTTCGGCTGGGGAGAGATTGAAGGAATTCACAACAGAACAAACTTTGATTTGAGCAGGCACGAAGAGTTCTCCGGCAAATCGTTAAAATATTTTGATGAGCAGACAAAAGAAAAATTTATTCCTTTCATCATTGAAACCTCTGCAGGTGCAAGCCGTTCCTTTATGGCATTTTTAGTTGATGCTTATTATGAAGAAGAAGTAAACGGTGAGATGAGATCAGTTCTTAAATTCCATCCAAGACTTGCACCGATAAAAGCGGCAATCTTTCCTCTTGTTAACAAAGATGGTATGCCTGAAATTGCACGGAAGATTGAAACCGACTTAAGAAAATCTTTCAGAGTTTTTTATGATGATAAAGGTGCTGTTGGAAGACGATACAGAAGGCAGGATGAAGCCGGAACTCCTTACTGCATTACTGTTGATACTCAAACTCTTGAAGATCAAACCGTAACTGTTCGTGAAAGAGACACAATGGTTCAGGAAAGAGTTGCGATTGATAATCTTTCTGTCTATTTACTGAATAAACTTCATCAAGCATAATGTATGAAATCAATCACTCTTTCGATCTTAATACTTCTACTTTTTTTTCAGATCGATGCTTACTCGAAAAAGCCAAGTTACGATTCACTTGTCATCGCTGGTATAAATCAAATCTATAGCATAAAATTTTCGGAAGCAGAGAAAACTTTCCAGATATTAAAGAAAGAATATCCAAAGCATCCGGCAAGCAGATTCTTTTTTGCAATGATCGACTGGTGGAAAATTATTCTTTCTGAAGAAAATGAAGAACAAGACGAGCTGTTCTACGATAAGATTGAAGAGACAGTTGACTTCTGCGATGAAATTTTGGACAACGATCCAAATAATGTTGATGCACTTTTCTTCAAAGGCGGTGCAATCGGATTCAGAGGCAGATTAAAAGTTATGCGCGAAAGCTGGTTTGCAGCTGCTGATGACGGCAGGGAAGCTCTTCCTTTAGTTGAACAGGCTTATAAAATCGATCCAAAAAATGAAGATGTAAAACTCGGCTTCGGAATTTACAATTACCTTGCTGCGGTCATTCCGGAAAAATATCCCATAGTAAAACCAGTTATGATTTTTTTTCCTGAAGGAAATAAAGAGCAGGGTCTGAAACAATTGAAAGAAGCTTCAAGCTCTGGTAAATATTCAAAGTATGAAGCAAGATACATCCTTGTTACTTTCTTTTACTACTTTGAAAATGATATGAACTCTGCAGATATTTATGCAAAGCAGCTTGTAGAATCATTTCCAAACAATCCCGTGTTTGAAAGATGGCGTGGCAGAATTGCTGCAAGAAAGAATGAAATTGCTCTGGCCGATTCTGTTTTTAAAAATGTTTTGAGCAAAGCTGATAAAAAATATGAAGGCTACAATACTCCTATGATTAGAAGGGAAGCGAATTACTATCTTGGTTTTAATTTGAAAAACAACGGTGATCTTAATTCAGCTTTGCAGTATTTCAAGAAGTGTATTGAAGAATCTAAGAAGATAGAAGAAGAAGGTGAAGAATCAGGCTTCAGGATAAATGCGACACTTTATTCTGGCACTATTTTCCAGACCTGGGGAAACCTCAAAGAAGCTAAAAAGTATTATGATAAAGTTCTTGTTATGCGTGACTTTAGAGATTCACATAAGACCGCACAGTCTTATCTTGATACGATGCAATAGCAATAATTAAAAACTTATCAGAATGAAGTAGATAAGCTTATGCTTTGCAATGATCCAACAGAACCAAGCGACGAATAAGCATAACTGAATTTGTATTCAGAAATCTTTACACCAAGACCACCGTTAAATCCTGCAATTCCTGCACTTGAACCAAGTCTTGAAATCCTCTCTTCGTTCATTATCGTATCCAAAGCGAAGTGTGAAAACTTCACTTAAATAAAATTCTGCACCGAATGTGAATCCTTTGAAGTGCTGGTAAAATTCGTCCCGTTCCTGATTCAGGTTGTGGAAGTCGAGAGATAATCTAACCGGAAGTTTTTCTAATCTTTTTGAAACTCCGATGAGAACGTCAAGAGGTAAATCTTCTTTTACATCAGTGTAAGATGTTAGTTGAGTTCCCATGTTCAGAACAGATGCACCAAGATTTAGCATTATATCTGGAAATTCATAATTTAATCCAAGGTCAAGTCCGAGAGCAGTTGAAGATTTATCGGCTATATTAGAATAAATAAACTTTCCAGTAGCTCCGTAATAAAAGTTAGCCATAAATTTATTCGTGTAACTCAGCAGGAATGCCAGTTCGCCTGCATTAAACTCGCCGGTAATGTTTCCGTTAACATCTGCTTCATCAAATGATCCGTAGTTTATGTACTGAACACCGGTTCCGAATCTGCCAATGTTTTCAAATTCAGTTGAATAGGTTACACTGAATAAATTTATATCCATCAGGTGTTTAACAAATGAAAAAGAAACAGGATCTTTTTCAAGAAAGCCTAAACCTGCAGGATTGAAGAATATTACATCAACATCGTCGTTGTTTGTAACGAAACTTCCGCCGAGTCCGGCAGCACGTGCGCTCATATCCAATCGCAGAAAATCATAAGTGGTTTGCCCAAACGTTGATTGGACTGCTAAAATAAAAACTAATGAAGAGAGATGAAAGTACGGTTCTCATTTAAACTCCTTGAAAAATGCATTGACTATTTAAGGATTATAGTAAATAAAGGCAAGGGGAAGAAGATGGGATAATTAATAATTAAAATGAATAATTGAAAATTAAAAATGAGCAATTTATCGAATTATATATGAAACCAACCCATTATTGAGTCATCCCACATTGTGTTGAAATGAAACTTTTAGAAGTATAGATTTGTTTCACAAAATAAAAGGAGATAAAAATTGAACGCGGTTAAAACAGTATTCTTAATGACACTAATGATGGTTCTTTTCCTGTTTATTGGCTACCAGCTTGGCGGCAATACAGGAATGACCATCGCACTTGTATTTTCATTGATTATGAACTTCGGCTCTTATTGGTTTTCTGATAAAATCGTTCTTGCAATGTACCGTGCAAAAGAAGTGAACAGGGAATCGGCACCAAAGTTTTATGATATGATTGAAAGACTGGCAAGACAAGCAAACTTGCCAATGCCCAAAGTTTATATTATTAATGATCCGACTCCGAATGCATTTGCAACAGGAAGAAGTCCGAAGAAAGCTGCAGTGGCAGCAACAACTGGAATTCTTCAAGGTTTGAGTAACGATGAACTTGCTGGAGTAATGGCACACGAACTTGCACACGTTAAAAATCGTGATACTCTGATAAGCACAATTGCTGCAACTTTGGTTGGTTCTATTTCATACATTGCTCAGATGGCTGGATGGGCGTTTATGTTTGGCAGGAATGATGATCGAGAAGGCAATGGTATTGGAGGACTAGTTTTGTTAATTCTTTCACCAATAATCGCGATGCTTATTCAAATGGCAATCTCACGTTCGCGTGAGTTTGCTGCTGATAAAGGTGGTGCAGAAATTACTGGAAATCCAATGGGACTTGCATCTGCTCTCCAGAAAATTTCTCGTGGCAACCAGATGAAACCTGTTAATCATTCTGATCCTGCGACAGCACATATGTTTATTATTAATCCTTTGGCGGTGGTGGAATTTCAAAACTGTTCTCCACGCATCCTTCAACTGAGGAAAGAATAAAAAGATTAGAGGCGATGGCGAGGTAAGAAAAAGATCAAAGAAGAAAATTAAAAGATCAAAGCTTATCCCGAACTTGCCGCGTATTGCGAGCCTCGCTCACAGAGTGAGGTGTTTCGGAATCTAAAGTATAAAGTTTGACTAAAAGCTGTCATTCCGGCTAGTCCGGAATCAGACAGCTTTTTTTGTTATAAGCTACCAGCATCCAGAATCCAGTAACTAGCATCCAGAACGTCTTGAAACTCTAAATCATTCTGCGGATATTAGCATTGTAATGCAAATGAAGTTTGTAAGAAAATATTTGTTCTATCTGGAAAAATTTCTTTTTCTATTTTTAGTAATCATTTTTCTATGTCCTGCAAATTTTTACTGCCAAATAAAAACTAATCTCGATGTCTTTTATTCACTAACTGATTCACTTGTTGATAAAATTAATTCTGAAATAACATCCAGTGAAAAGACAATCCTGCTTACTCTAAATCTTGGTCAAAGCTATTCACTCTTTTCAAATAGTATAAAAGATAGATTCATCAAGAACGGGAGAGAAATTCTTGATCAACCACCTGATGAACTTAATATTCCGACAGTTGATATTGTAATGGAAGGTGCCGGAGTGGAATATGGTGAGATGTTCAGAAGCGGGTTTTTCGGAACACACTACATTCAGAGATACTCGACAATTTTTGGAAACTATCTTCAAACTTTCTCCGAGGAAGGTAAACAGGAATTTGAGATTACTTTTCTTGATACAGTTAAAGTTGAAGACATAAATTCTCTTGAGAACCAATCTTATCCATTCACTAAAGGTACAGTACCTGCAGAACCATTTATGTCTGGTTTAGCCGAGCCACTAATTGCAATCGGAACTACAGCATTGGTGATTGTTCTCTTTTTCACAATTAGAAGCGAGTGATTGCTTTTACCTTTGAAGCAACTGCATTTTTAACTAATATTGAGTGGTAATTTTATGAAATTAAAGCACTTATGAGAAAATATCTAATAATTCCTGGCTTCTTTTTACTGCTTATTTGGGGCTGCGGTTCGACCCGTGACGTTGGTGAAATGACCGCCGATGAAAGGCTGCAATACGCACTTAATTTATACAACGATGAAGACTATGAGGAAGCAGCTACAGAGTTTGAAGCTTTATTACTTCAATATCCCGGCAGCAGCATAGTTGATGATGCACAATACTATTTGGGAATGTGTAAATATCAGCGTGATGAATTCATCCTTGCAGCTTATGAATTCAGCAAGTTGATTAAGAATATGCCCGCCAGTGAATTTGTTGCTAATGCTCAGTTTATGCTTGCAGAAAGTTACTATGAGATCTCACCAAATTATACCCTGGATCAAAAATACACCGTGAAAGCAATAGAAGAATACCAGGCTTTTATTGATTTCTTTCCACTAGATCAAAAGGTTGCAGAAGCCGAACAAAAAATTTCAGAATTGAATGATAAGCTCGCACAGAAAGAATATTCTATTGCATATATTTATCAGAGGATGCAATATTATACAGCATCTTTAAAATATTACGATGCAGTTGTTGAGATATATCACGATACACAATACGCACCAATGGCACTGTACAGTAAAATAATTTTATTGATGGATAGGGAAAGAGAAGATGAAGCGCTCAGCGAGATGAAAAAATTTGTCCGTATGTATCCTGACGATCAGAATTTCCAGGAAATTAACGATTTGAAAAACTCGCTTGAAGCAAAGTTAAAAGGGGGTTATTCTTCTAACTGATGACTGCCCGTAAGGTAAGCGAATCACAAATTACTATGACCGAACTGGTCCTTCCTAACAACACAAACCAGTTGGGCACACTCTTCGGTGGACAGTTGATGTTCTGGATAGATATTTGTGCTTCTCTTAGCGCTGAAAAACATAACCAAAGAATTTGCGTAACTGCTTCAGTAGATAGAGTTGATTTTCATCATCCTATAAAACTTGGTAATGCAGTTACTCTTGTTTCTTCAGTCAACAGAGTTTTTAATACTTCGCTGGAAGTCGGGGTAAAAGTTTTCGCACAAAATTTCATAGAGGGCACAATAAAGCATACGAATTCAGCTTATCTCACTTTTGTATCTGTTGATTCTGATGGTAAGCCTGTTAAAGCTATCGATGCTTTACCTGAAACAAATGAACAGAAAAGAAGATTTAATGAGGCACTCATCCGGAGAGAAAACAGACTTAAAAGCAGATCTGTTGAAAAATAGTTTCATTTTATTTTTATTTTTTTCGTCGCTATCCTTTAGTCAAATTCCAATTAATGGTTTTTGCTCCCAAAAGAATTATCCTCTTCCGAAAGATTATCAGGGAATAATCTCTGCCGATTTAAATTCAAACGGAGACGATGAATTAATTTTTTATTCAGCATCAACGAAACGTATCGGAATATATTCTGGCATCCCCGGTGATAGTGTCTTGTTAAAGGAGTTTCAGATAAACTCAGAAATTTCACAGATGCGACACTTAATAGATAAATCCGGTAATTCCAATTTATTTGCAGCAGTTGAGCGCAAGCGCAGAAAAGTTTTGTTAATGGATATTTCAGTTGATTCAATCGAAATCTGGAAAAACCAAATTGAGTTTGATTCATATCCTGAAAATATTTTTACCGCCGATATAGATTTAGATGGTAAGGAAGAAATTCTAGTTTCCGGAAGCGGATTTGATGGCTTATCAATTGTTTCAAAGGCAAATGACGGTATCGGTGAAAGAAAGATAATTACTGGCACAAGTTTTAGCGAGGCTATATTTATTGATTATACCGATGACGGTTATCCGGATGTTATTGCTTTCAATATTCTTGAAAATTCTCTCCAATTTTTTACAAATAATACAAAAGGAATTTTCAGACTTTCACGTTCAGTTCAATACTCTGAAAAAATAAGTCTGCTTCAGACCAAAGATTTGAATAATGATGCCATCGCTGAAATTATTTATGCCGTTGGAAATTACATTGAAATTTTATTTGGAGATTTTCAAGCTACCTTTAAAAATAAAAAGACAGTTAAGCTTGAAGACAAACCGACCGGAATTGTTTTTGGCGATTTTAATACTGACAAATTTTTAGATCTTTCGTACTCACTTGCGAAAGGTACGCTGAGTATCCTCTTCGCGAAAAAAAACTCAGATTTTTATGAAAGTGTCACTTATCTCAAAAGTGCTTCTTCAGGTCCAATTGCAAAATTCAAATCCGGAGATAGAGATA
The DNA here is from genome assembly GCA_963739915.1 of uncultured Ignavibacteriaceae bacterium. GTDB lineage: Bacteria > Bacteroidota > Ignavibacteria > Ignavibacteriales > Ignavibacteriaceae > IGN2. Next base: position 27,231 of record CAVUCF010000033.1, on the reverse strand, counting down.
ATATTGCCTGCTTCTTAGAAACAGGTGAGGTTAGCATAGTAACAGCAGTAAAAGAAATCGGCAAAGACCTGAAACTTGTTCCCGCTATTCAGGCTGGTGCATTGATGAAATTCGATTATGGAAACGATATTATTCCCGACATAAGTTTTGTTGATGAATACGATAATTATTTAAAACTTTTTCTTTTAGATAAATCAGGAATCCCATCATCCTTGTATTATTTCCCGGTGGCAGAGAATCATAAAGAAATTGTTGTTGATGATTTCTATAAACAATTAAAAACCTTTTATTGTTACATTGAAGGTACGCCACTGCTTGAGGTCTTTAAATACAATTTTAAAACTAATAAGCTTAACCGTAAGCAGCTTTATGCTCCTGGAGAAATACTTGATCTGAATCTTCAAAGGGTTGATAGCTCACTCGTAAATATTTTTTTAGTTTATAACAAACAGTCGAAACTTCATCTTGGTAAATTTGAAAATCGTGAGTTGAGCATAACATTCAAAGAATTTCCTTTTATAGATAGGAATGTTAACTCGGCTAAAATTCGTATTAAAGATGAGCCTGAAGTTTTTTATTGGAAATCAGAAAGAGATACTCTTTACTTCAAGATGGTAGATATAGAACCTGGTCCAAATATTTATAAAACTTACTTTGAAATTCCAAATTCAGATAAACTTGTGATTAATTTATACGGTGCCAATTTATATTATAACGACTATCCTACTGTCGTTAGTTTTGCTCAAAATGAATATAAAAAATATATACTTCTTGTAACCGGGAATAAGTTCAGTTTGGCTTCAAAAATATTTAATGATCAGGTTAGTAATAGCAGTGAATTTGGCAGGGGATTCTTTGGTGAAATTGCAATGAAGGGAATAATTAATTTCTCAGTAAATACCGCCGATGATGATTATATTAACACATTGATTTATAGCGGGCAAGGAAGAAACTACTTATTGAGCCGCACAGTTAATGCCGATAATGTTGCAGATTATTTCTTTATAAAACCTGACCAGAAAAATTATTACTTAGTTTATTCAAATAAAGAAGGTGAATTATTAATAACATCATTAAAAAAATAACATTTTTAATTACCGGACTGATATTGAGTCTGCTTTTATCAGTGCAAATTTTTCCACAAGAATTGAATAAAGTTCAGCTTGATTCTCTTTACATCAAATTCCTTCAGCTTAATGGATCGGAATTCCTGCGGCAATCTGATCAACCTATTGAGTTGACGTTTGAAGATAGAAAATGCGGATTTGGAATTGTAACCAGTATAAAATCTAATTTTAATTCCTTCTCTCCTGAACAGCAGGAAATTCTCAGTTCAATTCTAAGCAGACCAATATTGCAAACTAGTATTGTTTCACCTTCAGGATTTTTCAGAGTTCACTATGATCAAACAGGATTTAATCGTCCGTCATATGTCTCCAGTTTATCAGCAGATCAAAATGCTGCGGAAGTAGCGGAAGCATTAGACTCGGTTTACAGATTTGAAGTTAACTATCTCGGATTCCTTCCACCTCCTGGCGATAACGGTGCCGGCGGCGATGATAAATATGATTTGTACATACAAAATCAGAGTGCTGGTCTTTATGGTTACACCGAACCGGAAAGTAAAATCGGAACAGTTAACTGGACTTCATTTATAGTGATAGACAATGATTATATCGGATACTATAGTAGTGGAATTGACGGTATGCTGGTCACAGTCGCTCACGAATTTCACCACGGCATTCAAGTAGGGAATTATTCTGTTCCCGATCCTAATTCTCCTTATCGGGCTTCCGATGTATATTTTTATGAGATTACATCAACTTCAATGGAAGAATTTGTTTATGATACTGTGAACGATTATTACGCATACATGAATTCTTATTTTAACAATCCGGAAAATTCAATGCCAAGTCAGAATGGTTACAACCTAGCAATCTGGAATATGTATCTTCAGGAGAAATTCGGATTTGAAATACTGAAACAACAGTGGGAATTAATTCCGAGCATCAGTGCTATTATGTCGATAAATAATACAATTCTTAATGCTGGCTCTTCCTTCCCAGGTGAACTTAACAAATTTGGAATTTGGACTTACTACACAAATATCCGCACAATTCCCGGATCCTATTTTGAAGAAGCAGCTAATTACCCTCTAATTAGACCAACTTCAACATTGACTTTTACTCCGCCTCAACAAACTGCAGATATGACATCAGCACCAACAGCCAATAATTTTGTTAAGTTCAATATTACTAATGCTGGTGATACGCTGTATGCTATAGTTACAAATGGTGATGCATTCGCAGTCAATCAAGTCTTTGATTTTGATTACACTCTTTTTTCTGACCACAAGTGGAGCTAGAAAATTAACAGATGAATATTCATCTACTTTTGTTGCGAGCAATCCAAGTTATTGGTCTGTTTCTGAAATTCTGAATGGTCTATTAGTAAGATCAGATTCTGTATTAATTCCTATTGTTGAAGTCAATGAAAGTTTAGTCTTTCCAAACCCTTTAGTTATTCAGCATCAGCAGATGGTTCTGAATCAAGTATAAATATAGCATCTGAATATGCAATGAGTGGAACTGAAGTGGATTTCAATGTATACTCTTCAGGACTGGAATTAGTTTACTCGGAAACTAATAAACCGTAGGACCATTAAAAAACAATTCACCCGGCATTTATTGGGACGGATTAGATAATAATAATAACAAACTTGGCTCTGGAGTTTATATTTATGTTGTCAAACAGGGTGACGTAGTCGTTAAAGGAAAAGTTGTGATTTTCAATGAGTAGCTACTCAATCCAATCACAAAATCTTTCCAAACTCTTCGGAAGAAGATTAATTTTCAGGGATATTAATTTTAGCTGGGCAGAGAAGGGAATCTTCGGGATTTCGGGTCCAAACGGCTCAGGCAAATCAACTCTCGTTAAAATAGTTGCGGGACTGATTGCGCCTTCCTCAGGCAAAATTATTCACAAAAATTCTAATGGTGAAATAATTCCTGAGAAACTTCATAATCATATTGGGTTCGTCTCTCCTTATCTTGTCCTTTATGAAGAATTCTCAGCGTGGGAAAATCTGAAGATATTTGCTAAGATACGCGGAGTGGATTTTAATGAAAAGAAAGTAACTTATTACCTGTCTCAATTCCTACTTGAAAGCAGAAAAAATGACCTTGTAAAAACTTATTCCTCGGGAATGAAACAGAGATTAAAATTTATTTTTGCTTTAATGCATTCGCCTGAAGTTTTAATTTTTGACGAACCAACCTCAAACCTTGATGAAGAAGGGAAAAAAGTTGTTTATGATATTGTTCGTGAAGAAGGTAAAACGAGGATTGTGGTTATCGCTTCAAATGAATCGAAAGATCTGGAGTTGTGCAATGAAGTTTTATTGTTGGAGAATTTTAAATGATAGCAGAATCATACGCACTATTTAAAAAAGATTTTCACTCCGAGTTGAGAACGAGATATGCAATCAATTCGCTTGCAATGTTCATCATCGTTGCAATCAGTGTTATACTTTTTTCAATCGGCAATGAAACAATCACCGAAAGTTTAACCGGCGGACTCTTCTGGGTTGTTATCTTCTTTCACGGCGATGTCAGGTCTTGCAAGAGCCTTTGTTTCCGAAGAAGAAAGAGGAACAACTCTAACTCTTCAACTAATTGCATCTCCAACAACTGTATTTTCAGGTAAGCTGATTTTTAATCTGATTCTTGTTTTTTGTATGAATCTGGTTATTGCTCTTCTATATTCTGCTATGTTCGAAAAATTTGTTGTGCAGAATTTTTTCCTCTTTTTAATGACGTTTATTCTAGGCAACATTGGGTTAGCAGTTGCCTCTACAATAATCGCCGCAATAATTGCAAAAGCTGGTGCAAAAGGCACACTTTACCCGGTACTTTCCTTTCCGATTTTATTACCTTTGATTCTTACCTGCGTTCAATTAACTTTGTTCTCATTCGATGGTACAAGCTTTGAAGAAGCTCAGTTTGAGCTGGCAATAGTTGTTGGATACGATATAATTATGTTGACTGCTTCTTATATGTTATTTGATTTTATCTGGAAAGATTAGTCAATTTCAAAGGTTTTTTAGGATTAAAATTATATGATCTGGAAAATATTCTTATTCTTACTTTTAGCATTTGTATCAATAGCAGGAATTGCATTTCCAATTGTTGAGAAACCAAGTGCTTGGTACGAATTTCCTTTCATTCCAGGATTAGAAGAAAACGCCAAAATTATTTTCTTTCATGTACCAACTGCCTGGCTAACAGTAATCGCATTTCTTTTGTCAACAATTTTTAGTTTCAGATATCTCCGAAACAAAAATCTTGATGAAGATGCCAAAGCTCATTCAGCTGCACAGCTTGGAATGATTTTCTGTATTCTCGCAACTGTAACCGGTGCAGTTTGGGCAAAGTTTGCGTGGGGTCAGTTCTGGAGTTGGGATCCAAGACAAACGAGTATCTTTGCGATATTATTAATTTATGGTGCATTGTTCGCATTACGTTCATCAATTGAGTCTGAAGATAAACGAGCAACACTCTCTGCAGTTTATTCATTGATCGCTTTCGTTACTGTCCCCTTCTTCATTTTTGTTATGCCAAGAATAATGAAGGGTCTTCATCCCGGTTCTGCTGATGATTCCAATGCTGGACCTGTTGTTGATTTTCATATGAATTCAAACATGCAGCTAATATTTTTTCTTTCGCTAATTGGATTTACAATTTTATTTTTCTGGATGTGGAGAGTTGGTTATAGATCTATAATAATAAAAGATAAGCTTAATAAACAATTAACTAGCCCGTTGGCAGGATAGGGAGTATAAATTTTGGACGGTCTTTACAATTTTCTTCAGAACAATGCAATTTACATTGTGATGATAATTGTTCTTATAGTTTGGGTAGGAATATTTTTTTATATGTTCACCCTCGATAAAAGATTAAAAAGTATTGAAAAAGAAATAAGCGGAGATAAAAAATGAAAAATAAATATATATTCGGGGGAATTATTATTGCGGTCTTTCTTGTATTGATGGGGTATTTATTCACTCAAAGTAACATTGAATACGTTGATGACTTCAACAAAGTGATGTCTACAGAAAAAATTGTTAAAGCTACCGGAAGTTGGGTAAAGGAAAAAAACTATCAGATCGATAATCAGAATAAAACCTTCGCTTTCTTTATGACGGATGTAAAAGGAAATCAGATGAAGGTAATTTTTGAAGGCACAATTCCAAATAACTTCGAAAGTGCAACTAGCGTTGTAGTGACCGGCAAATATCAGAATGGTTACTTTCATGCAAAAGACATTTTAACTAAATGTCCAAGCAAATATGAAGAGAAAACTGCTAACTCTTCTCTATAATTAGTATTTACAAAAAAACATTCAGACTTGAGGTATAAATGGTAGGAAGTATTATACTCACACTTGCACTTGCATTCAGCATCATATCAATGATAATGTATTTCCTGAATTACAGAGGATACAAAAACACTCTGAATTATGGAAGAATTGCTTACCATGGTATGGCCGTTCTGGTTATTGCTGCGTCTGTGTTTTTATGGTACGCTATTTTAACGCACCAATATCAATACAATTACATTTATAGTTACAGTAATAACAGCTTAAGAGATATTGGTATTTTTCAGCTTGCTTCTTCATTCTGGGGAGGACAGGAAGGAAGCTTTATGTTGTGGCTTCTGCTCACATCCATTGTTGGAATAATACTTCAATCATATGCTTCAAAAAGAGGGGATCTTGAACCAAGAGTAATGGCCGTATTTACACTTGCCACTTCATTTTTGCTGGTTATGGTTTCTCCTTGGTTCAAAAATCCTTTTGAATACATCTGGGTAACTCCGGTTTTTGTTAAAATAGAACACTTAAACTCGCAATTTTTTAATCTACCTTTTTTGCAATCATTTTTCTTTACTGATCAAAGTACTAATCAGAGTTTCATTCAAATAAATTCTGATCTTGTTTCTAAGCTATCACAAGCGGGAATATCCGTAAATCAATTCATTATTGATGGAAAAGGATTAAATCCACAATTGCTAAATTTCTGGATGCAAATTCATCCACCGATTTTATTTTCAGGATTTTCGATGGCTACAGTACCATTTGCGTTTGCAATTGCAGCATTAATGAAAAATGATTACAAAGATTGGGTTAAGCAGGCGTTTCCTTGGATGCTTGCCGGAATGGGAGTTCTTGGTTTGGGTATTATGCTTGGTGGTTACTGGGCTTATGAAATGCTCGGTTGGGGAGGTTACTGGGCGTGGGATCCTGTTGAGAATTCAAGTCTCATTCCGTGGTTGGTCGGAGTTGCTGGAATTCACACTCTATTAGTTCAAAAGAGAAGTCAGGTTCATGGTGGAATAGGTAAATATGCTAAAACAAATTTGATGTTGTGTGTTCTTACTTATGTTTTAGTTCTTTACAGCACATTCCTTACACGAAGTGGTGTTTTGGGTGATGCTTCTGTACATTCTTTCGTTGATCCCGGAATGTTTGTTTACCTTTTCCTGATTTTATTCATTGGAACTTTTATTTTGCTTGGCTTTGGAATGATCGCATTCAGGTGGAAATCGTTGAACGAAAATATAAAGGACGACGAAAGTTTGCTATCACGCGAATTAGCATTATTCACAGCTATGATTGTCTTGATTGCATCTGCAATAATTGTTCTTGTAGGAACATCGGCACCAATTTTCGGTCAATCAGTAGATACTTTTTTCTACAATGAAATGCATCTTCCACTTGCGATCATAATTATGTTTTTGAATGGAATCAGCTTATTAATCAAATGGCAAAAATCAGATCTGAATGAACTGATCAAGAAATCAACTTTCGCAGCAGTTGGTGCAGTCTTGTTTACTATTTTGCTCGTAGTTGTTGGCGGAGTTCACGATATAATGATAATAATTCTTTCTCTCACGACAGCTTTTTCCCTTTTCGTTAACCTTGACATTGCAATAAAGATTGTCAGAGGTAATTTCAAAATGCTCGGTGCTTATGTTGCACACATTGGTATTGCATTATTCATTCTTGGCGTGATAGGTTCTGCTGTTTATAGTGAACAGATGAATGTAGACCTTGTTAAAGGCAAACCTGTAACTGCATTTGGTTATGAGATGACATTCACAGAGTATTACCCGATCGAGAATAATACTAAATATGCTTTTAATGTAAATGTAAAAAAAGGAAGTTCAGAGTACAAAGTAACTCCTATTATGTATATGAGTGAATTTAATAACAGTTTGGTTCGTGAACCAGCTATACTCACATTATTAACAAAAGACATTTACCTTTCTCCTTTGGGTTATGATGAAGGTGGACAGAGTCAAAGTGAGAACTCACATAATCATATTTCACTTAAGAAAGGTGACACAACGTCTTTTGCAGGAGCAAAAATTACATTTATTCAATTTGATATGGCTGCAGAAACAATCCAGTTGATGAAAGAAGGAAAAGATTTTCAAATGGGAGCTGTACTTGAAATTGAAAAGAACGGAAAGAAAACAGAAACAGAACTTCTTAGAAAACAAACGGATGGAAAAGTGGAATTCACTTCATTTGAATCTAAAGAGATGAATTTGAAAATAGAATTAGAAAACCTTGCTTCGGGAGTTATTGATATAGCCTTTTCAAATTTGGATGGCAGCGAAAATCAAAGCAGTACCGTTCAAACAGTGAGCAAAGAAGTCTTAAGTGTTACAGCAAGCATAAAACCTTTTGTTAGTTTTGTTTGGGCTGGAGTTTTTATTATGGTAGTTGGTTTCTTTATTGCTATGACGAGAAGGTTAAAAGAATCCAGAATTGTATCTTAGTGAAGTTGACCTGCCGAATTTAATGCCCGCATCTCGCGGGCTTTTTTTTGCTTCTAAAATAAAAAACCGGCTTCAGGCGAAGCCGGTATATAGTGGTTGTGGTTGAGTCGAGATAGGAAGAGTTTGAAAGTTTTTTAATATCCCCTGTTGTGTGGTCCCTAATTTTTAATTTCTTATCAATTACTGCTTATGTATGGATACTAATATTCAATTGATATACCACCTAAATAGTAACTCGATGTTATGTCTCATTTAGTGAATTTATAAGTCATCTTTGACGGAGTGAATAAAAATTATTTTAGTATGAAAATATTTTCAATGAATTGTTTCCTGTGGATGCTTAAACAAAAATTGTCGTCTCGAAAATTATTCCTGTAAATATTACCCGAAGGAATTTTTGAGTGCTTAATATTTGTAAAAATATATTTTTAAAAAACTGTCTCGTCGAATATGGCGTGTTGACCTGGTGAACTAAAAAGTAAGCTCGCACTCACTTTTAAATGATAAATTTTATAATTCAAATCTTCGATTTTCAATTCCCGAGTTCGTGAGGATATAGAGAAATCATTGTTATAAAAGGACATTAAAAGGGATGATATTTTAAGAATAATTTTGATAATGATTTCTTGACATGTGTCCACTGAGTCGTTAAATTTGACTCTCAATTTCGAGAAATTCCGCAGTAGCTCAGTTGGTTAGAGCACCTGACTGTTAATCAGGGGGTCGTAGGTTCAAGTCCTACCTGCGGAGCCAAGAATCCCTGTAAGCTCAGGGATTTTTTATTTTAAACAAAATGATATTTTTTGCTTAGTAATACGAAGAATCATAAATGAAGAATTCAAATACAGGAATAATTTTCGATTCAATTTTTCTTAAACATGACCAACCTGGCCATCCAGAAAATGCAAAACGACTTGAATCAATAATAGTTGGATTAAAAGAAAAAGGTTTACTCGAAAAAGTTAAGAAGTTAGAAACCCGACAAGCTGCAATTGAAGAAATCACTCTTTGCCATTCACAAGATTACGTTGAGTATGTAAAAGAATTTTGTGAAAAAGGTGGCGGCTACCTTGATCCGGATACTTATTCAAATAAATATTCCTTCACGGCTGCATCTTCTGCTGTTGGAAGTTCTATTGATTTAACCAAAGCAGTTATTAAAGGAGAATTGAAAAACGGATTTGCACTTCTTCGTCCTCCCGGGCATCATGCCTTGGCTAACAGGTCAATGGGATTTTGTTTATTCGGAAATATTGCCATTGCTGCTAAAGTTGCATTAACCCAGCCAGGTATCCAGAAAGTTGCAATAGTTGATTTTGATGTTCATCATGGAAATGGAACTCAGGCTATTATTGGTGATGACCCAAATATACTTTTTATTTCTTCTCATCAGTATCCTTTTTATCCAGGAACAGGAAGTATCAGAGAAATTGGGCAGGGAGATTCTGAGGGAACAATTGTAAATATTCCTCTCCAAGCCGGAGTAGGCGATGAAGGATTTACTTTGGTTTATGAAAAAGTTATCATTCCTTCTCTTGAAAGATTTAAACCTGATTTAATTCTTGTCTCTGCAGGGTACGATGCTCATTGGGATGATCCGCTTGCTAATTTAAATTTAAGCCTGACGGGATATAATTGGATTTCAAGACAATTAATAAATTCAGCTGAGGAAGTTTGTGATGGTAAAATTGTATTTTTTCTTGAGGGAGGATATAACCTTCAGGTTTTAAGTAACGGAGTAGCAAATACAATCAGAGGATTACTTGGGATTGATGTTTTTGACGACCCTATCGGAAAATCACCTGATCCTGAAACAAATGTTGAAAAAGTAATTAAGGAACTTATTAAAATGCATAATCTCTGAATTGTATTTTTTATTAAGCATCTCATCTCAATGTTATTTATTTTTGCTTTGGTTATTCGTTAGTTCTTTAATTGATAAATAAGTACGACTGTGAAAATAATAACACTTAAAATTTTCTTCTTACTCGGAATTGCATTCTTTTTTTCCTGCGGAAGTAAGAATGATACTCCGACAGTTAACGACTTAAAATATGAACTAGTTAGATATGAAAAGCAATTTGAGGGGTGCGATAGTTTACGGGATGACAATTGTGCGAAAATTAAAATTGAGTTTCCGCAGATTTCTTATTTGAAAATGAAATAGCAAAAGAAAAAATTAACAAATCAATTGCAGAACTTTTCTCTCAGGATATATTGGGTGGTACAGAATCAGCTGATTTTGAAATCTTGATGAAAGGTTTTATAGATGAATATGAATCCTTCACAAAGGAATTCCCCGATGCGTTTCAATCCTGGTTTATCGAAAGAACTAGTGAGGTTAAGCTTAATAAAGGAAATATTTTCTCGATAGATTTTCTTGAGTATTCTTATACTGGTGGAGCACATGCAAATACTGTTGTCACATTTAAAAATTTTAATTTAGCAGATGGAACAGAAATTAGACTGGATGAAATAATTTCTTCAGATAATCAGCAGGAACTAAAAATAATTGGTGAAGCTGAATTTAGAAAATTGAAGGAACTTACTACCGAAGCTGATCTTGGACAGGCAGGGTTCTGGTTTGAGAAAAATGAGTTCTATCTGAATGATAATTTCTTAATTACAGATTCGAGTTTGATTTTTTATTACAACAATTATGAAATAACTGCCTATGCTTTTGGTCCGACTGAAATAAACATACCATTTTCAAAAATAAAATCCCTTGTTGAAGAAAAAAGTTTAATTAAACCTTTTATTAAATAGCGGTATTTAATCTTACTAAATAATAATCTAAAAATATGGAGATAGAAATATGAAATCTGTTTTAATTGTGTTTCTTTTAATTATTATTTCACTTAATCTTTACTCTCAAGACTCAACCGCAGTTAAGAAAGATACACTATGGGTTCCGAGGGGAATCGTCGGTCTGAATTTGTCACAGGTGGCGTTATCCAACTGGTCACAGGGAGGCCAGAGTTCAATTTCATTTACTTTCTTATCTTTATTTGGGATTAATTACATTGGTGATCCATGGAAATGGAAAAATGGTTTAAAGTTAGCTTATGGCAGAACGAAATTTGGTGATGAAGAATATAGAACAAACGAAAACGAAATATTTTTTGAAAGTACATTGATCTATCATATAAACTGGGCTGTTAGTCCCTATGCAGGTGTTACAGCTCAGACTGCGGTTACTAATGGCTTTAATTACGACAGTATCCCCGCCTTTCAAACAGCTGCTTTTGGTGATCCATTTTATCTTACAGAAGCTGTTGGTTTTATCTATGATAAAATTCCTAATTTTTCAACCCGGATTGGTGTTGGATTAAAACAAACTTTTGCCAGTCAATTCGCACCTCAATACACTGATGACCCTACAACCGCAGATATAGAGGATTTCAAAAATGAATCAGGTGTCGAATCTGTTTCAGAATATAGATTGGAATTTCTTGAGAACATGTCATACTATGGCTACCTACGACTGTTTGGGACATTTAAAGATATTAGTGTCTGGGATGTCAGGTGGGATAATGTGTTATCGGCAAAAATTAATGACTATTTTAATGTGACATTTAACTTTTTACTAATTTATGATGAAGAGCAGTCAATTAAAAGACAGATTAAAGAAGCACTTCAGTTAGGAATTTCTTATTCATTATTTTAATTAATAAAATGATTTGTCCTGTTTGTAAAAATTCTATGGTAGTGCTTGAGCTTGAGCAGATAGAAATTGATTACTGTACAAGCTGTGGAGGCATCTGGCTTGATGCCGGTGAACTGGAACTTTTACTAGAAACTGAAAAGGAGAGAGCGAGGCTTTTAAACCTTTTGATTGAAGATAGTTCAGCGAAAGAAAAAAGCTATCGTTGTCCGATCTGCAACAAAAAAATGAAAAAGACTTTCGTTGGCGAGGAAAGGAAAATTCTTATTGATAAGTGTAAAAGAAATCATGGTCTCTGGCTGGATAAAGGAGAGCTGGAATTGGTTATTGAACTCAGCTCACAGAATAGAGACAGTAAAATCATAAATCTCTTAAAACAAATGTTTGAATCAAAAATATCTTTTATAAATAATGGAGGAAGCAAATGACAGGTTTAATAATTGTGCTGATTGTTCTTGCAGTTGTAGTCCTGTTGGTGATTTCGATGTACAACTCACTGATTCAGTTAAGAAACCGAGTAAAGAATGCCTGGTCTCAGATTGATGTTCAATTAAAAAGAAGACACGACTTGATTCCCAACTTAATTCAAACTGTAAAAGGTTACATGACTCACGAACGTGAGATTATGGAAAACATCACAAAGTATCGCAGTCAGGCAATGGATGCAAAATCAGTCGGTGAAAAAGCTCAGGCAGAAGGATTACTTAGCGGTGCATTGGGTCAGCTTCGTGTTCAGGTTGAAAATTACCCTGACTTAAAAGCGAACCAGAACTTCCTTGCGTTGCAGGAAGAGCTGACATCAACAGAGAATAAAATTTCTTATGCAAGGCAGAGCTATAACGATCAGGTGCTCTTTTATAACAACAAAATCCAGATGTTCCCATCGAACATTCTTGCGGGTATGTTCAACTTCAAGCAGGAAGAATTCTTCCAGGTTGAAGATGTAAAAGAAAAAGAAGTACCAAAAGTTAGCTTTAATTAAATTCTATCATTCAATCAAGCAATCATTGTAAGTAATTCACAGGTCTGATATTTTATGTGGGAATTAATTGAAGCAAACAGGCGTAAGTCGTTAATACTTTTTATTTCGCTCGGACTTACGCTTTTACTTCTTGGCTATTTTTTTGGTAGTGCATACTATCCCGATGGTGGTGGATTCATCGGGATTTTCTTCGCATTTATTATTTGGGGAATCCTTTCTCTCATCAGTTACTTCAGTGGAAGTAAAATTCTTCTCGCTGTAAGCGGTGCGAAAGAAGTAACAAAAGAGGTTCATCCACAATTATTTAATGTTGTTGAAGAAATGAAAATTTCTGCCGGACTTCCTGCTATGCCCAAAGTTTATATCATCAATGAAGCTGCACTGAATGCATTTGCTACTGGAATCAAACCTGAAAACAGTGCAGTCGCAGTAACGGCGGGCTTACTTGCAAGATTAAACAGAGATGAACTGCAGGGAGTTGTTGCCCACGAAGTTTCTCACATCGTTAACCGTGATGTATTGTTTATGACTTTTTCAGGAATTATGCTTGGCAGTATTGTTCTCATTTCCGAAGTATTTTTAAGAAGCCTCTGGTTCAGCGGTGGCGGAAGATACAGTTCCAAGTCATCAAAGAGCAGTGGGCAGGGACAGATGATAATTATGATCATCGCAATTGTATTTGCAATCCTTGCACCGATACTTGCCCAACTTCTTTATTTTGCAATTTCACGGAAGCGAGAATATTTAGCTGATGCTTCAGCAGTCCGATATACAAGATATCCTGAAGGACTTGCGTCTGCATTGGAGAAAATTTCAGATAATACAATTGAGCTTAAGACAGCGAACAAAGTTACAGCACCGATGTATATAGTTAATCCACTTAAACCAAAAGGGCAGAAGCTTACTGATCTTTCCAGCACACATCCTCCAATTTCTGAAAGAGTCAGAATCCTAAGAAGCATTTCAGGTGGTGCGAATTATATTGACTATCAAAATGCATTCGATAAAGTAAAGAGAGGAAATGAATTTCACTGATCCCTTCTTCGGGATTGGCTGATCAAACTTCGATTGGATTGAAAGAAGCAATAATGACTCCAACTGCATTAGGTATGACTAAGCAAACGAAAAGAGAAACCGGCGATATTATGATGAAGGTAAATAATTACTCGTTCATCAATTGTACCTGCGGATTAAAAATAAAAATTCCACCTGACTTCAAGAAGAAAGAATTTTTCTGTCCACGGTGTGGAAGAAATCATTCTTTAGGAAATTGAAATCTTTAGTTAATTGGTATTTAGAAACTTTTGCTGGGGAAAAGTAACTTTCCAACCTGAATAGTTGCCATAGGAAATTCTCACTATTGCCAACTCACATTTATTTATTTTTCACAATTAAGAGATGGTCACTGACCACCCTTTTGCTGGTTGTGGTATTCCTTCAAAATTTACGTTTTTTTGAAAGATTTTTGCTTGGTTAGGTGAGTTATTTGTAGCTAAACCTTGGTACGATTTTACAGGTATTGAAAAAAACTCTACAAAAAATTCCAAATAAAACGGTGTTATTATGGGAGAATTGAACCGCCGAAACTTTCTAAAAACTTTAGGCGTTGTCAGCGCAACTGTTTCAGGTATTCCAGCCAATAAATTATTAGCACAATCCAAATCCGATCTTTCAGAAGACAGAATGGGTGTTTTGGTTGATACAACTGTTTGCATTGGCTGCCGGAGGTGTGAATGGGCTTGCAAGGGTGCACATGACCTACCGGCCGGTGATATTGAAAGTTACAGTGATGAAACTGTATTTAATAAAATGCGCCGACCAGGAAATGAAGGTTATACTGTTGTTAACCGATATGAGAATCCACAAAATCCTAAAATCCCTCTAAATGTAAAAGTGCAATGCATGCATTGTGATCATCCTGCTTGTGTTTCAGCATGCATAGTTGGTGCATTCTCTAAAAAAGAAAATGGCTCAGTCATCTGGGATTCTGATATGTGCATTGGTTGCCGCTACTGTATGGTTGCGTGTCCTTTTCAAATACCAACCTTCGAGTATGACAAAGCCATCCAACCAAATATTAATAAATGTGATTTTTGTTTTGAAAAAACAAAAGAAGGTTTGCTTCCAGCTTGCGTTGAAATCTGTCCTGTTGAAGCGCTTACTTATGGTAAACGAAGAAGTTTAGTTGAAGTGGCAGAAAAAAGATTAGAACTTTATCCTGGTAGGTATGTGAATAAGATTTATGGATTCACTGAAGTAGGAGGTACATCGTGGATGTATCTTGCCGGAAGGAATTTTGAAGAGTTAGATTTTCCGAAATTGGGTGAGAAACCGGCACCGGGAGTATCCGAATCAATTCAGCATGGAATTTTTGCATACTTTGTTCCTCCTATCGCACTTTACGCTTTACTCGGTGGAATAATGTGGATAGCAAAGAATAAGGATAAAAACTTGGAGGGTAAAGATTAATGGAACACGAATTTCAACCTGTACAAATTAAACATAAGTACTTTACTCCCTGGGTTATAGTTATCTCCTTGATAGCGGTAGCGGGTTTAGCTTTTGTTTCCGTAAGATATTTGTTTGGTCTCGGTGCCGTTACCAATTTAAATCAGTTTTTTCCATGGGGTATCTGGATAGGCTTGGATGTTGCAGCTGGTGTCGCTTTAGCTGCTGGTGGTTTCACAACTGCTGCTTTAGGTCATATATGGCATCGGGATAAATACGAAGTTTTGATAAGACCAGCCCTTTTAACGGCGATGCTCGGCTATACTTTTGTTGCGTTTGGTGTTGTTACTGACATTGGAAGATGGTACTACGTTTGGCATCCATTAATTATGTGGAATGGTAGCTCAGCACTTTTTGAAGTAGGTATGTGTGTAATGATCTACCTAAGTGTGCTCTATATTGAATTTTTACCAATTGTAACTGAAAGGTTTATAGGAAGAGTAAATCTGCCTGGTTTTCTTTCAGCACTTAATGAAGTGATAGATAGTTTACTACGATTATTGGACCGAACATTAAATAAATTCATGTTCGTTTTCATAATAGCTGGAGTTGTGCTTTCTTGCTTGCATCAATCCTCACTTGGCACTTTAATGATTATTGCCGGACCGAAGATGCATCCACTCTGGCAAACGCCTGTATTGCCTCTTCTGTTTTTGTTATCGGCTTTCTCTGTTGGATTTCCAATGGTGATAATGGAGTCACTTACTGCTTCAAAATCATTTGGACTTAAACCGGAGAAAGATGTTCTAACCAGTCTTTCACGATTTGTTGGTCCTATTCTCGGCGTTTACCTTGCAGCTAAGATTGGTGACATGTTCATCAGAGAGTCTTTTGTATATCTAACCGAGTTGAATCTGGCAAGCGTAATGTTCACAATAGAAATCGTTGTCGGAGTCGTTATACCTCTTAGAATGTTTCTTTCATCTGCAGTTCGGCAATCCACGACAGGTTTATACATTGCATCTATGCTGGTAATACTAGGCGTAGTACTCAACCGGTTTCAATAATTTTGTAATTGCTTACAATCCTCCATACACAGAAACTTCTTATTTCCCATCGATTGGCGAGATATCAGTAACTCTTGGCTTTGTAGCAATTGAAATTTTACTTTATCGTGCATTTGTAATGATATTTCCGATTATCAGGCTTCCTATAAAAAGTACGCTTAGAAAAACCAAATATGTAATGAAAGGTGTACAATGAGTAGTCTCAAAAAAATATTCATATCGATTCTTTCGCTTAGCTTGTTTGTTTTGCCTAATTATGCTCAGGATCATTCAGAGATGAACTTGGGTTGCAATTTGTGTCATGCTTGTGAAAGACCAACGAAATCAAATCCATGCATGGTTATTTGCTCACGTGAAAAAATGATGACCTCTCATATGTCACCTGAGAATTCGCCTAAAATAATTATGATGAAAAAGCTGGAGGTGCAGGAGGATTTATACGAACCTGTAATATTTTCACATAGGGCTCATGCGGAAATGTCTGGAATGTCTGGTGGATGTGAAATGTGTCATCATTACGATCCTCCTGGAAATGTTGTATCCTGCGATAACTGTCATGAACCCAACAGGCAAAGAGCAGATATACACAAACCAGATTTAAAAGGTGCTTATCATCAAGAGTGTATTAATTGCCATCGCGAGTGGAACAGTAAGGTTACCTGTGAAAGCTGCCACGAGTTAAATGGGAGTGGTAAATCTGCATTTACAGGTAAAGATTATGAGAAAGAAAGAGTGCATCCTGAAATGAAAGTTCCCTCAAAACTGGTATTTAATACAACTTATGAAAAGGGAAAGCTCGTTACTTTCTTCCATAATGAACATACGGGTATTTATGCACTTGATTGCAAAAGCTGCCACAAGCAGGAAAGCTGTGCTAAATGTCATTCTATTGAACCAAAGCAAAAAGTTGAAAAAGTATCACTCGAGGTAAAGCATAAGAACTGCTCAAGCTGTCACGATACAAAAGTTAAAACTGGTTGTGAAAGTTGTCATTCCTCGAAAGAAAAGGCGCCATTTAA
This sequence comes from uncultured Ignavibacteriaceae bacterium, assembly GCA_963739915.1. GTDB lineage: Bacteria > Bacteroidota > Ignavibacteria > Ignavibacteriales > Ignavibacteriaceae > IGN2. Next base: position 10,207 of record CAVUCF010000033.1, on the reverse strand, counting down.
TCACCTCGCAAGAACAGGTTTTAATTTGAAGAGCTATCATTCAAAATTAAGCTGCATAAGTTGTCACCAGACTAAAAAGGTATTTACAGGATTGAATAGCTCTTGCAGGAGTTGTCACTCAGGTTGGAATTCAGCAACTTTTAATCATCAAGTTACAGGATTACTACTAGATGAAACACATATTGAATTTGATTGTGGTGATTGTCACACGAACGAAGATTATTCACAAAAGCCTTCCTGCGAAGGTTGTCATGATGATATGAGTTATCCTGAATTTAAACCAGGTAAGCTTGTTAAATAAAATTTATGTATTAGATTATAATGAAACTCAGACAGGCATTTACAAAAATAAGTCTTAAGCTGATATTGACCGTAGGTGTTGTTACTATAGCAATTATCAGTGTCTATTCGTTTCTCAGCATTCAGGCACAGCGCAATGAGCTGCTTTCCCAGGCAGAAATCTATGCCAATAAATTAAGTGAGACTATAAGAAACAGCACTCATTTAAGCATGCTTGAAAACAGAAGCGATCAGACACATAATATTATAAACACAATTTCTCAGGAACCCGGCTTACAAGAAATAAGGATTTTTAATAAAGAGGGCAGAATTATGTTCTCTTCCCAAAAGGAATTTATTGGGGAGATGGTTGATCAAAATGCGGAAGCATGTTATGGATGCCATACTGCAAATAAACCTCTTGAGCGATTGCCGATGGAAGATAGAATGCGTATTTATGATTCTCCTCAGGATTCTTCCAGGATTCTTGGAATAATTAATCCCATTTATAACGAACAATCCTGCTGGGAAGCTGAATGCCATTTCCATCCTTCAGAACAAAAAGTTCTTGGTGTGCTGGATGTTAAGCTGAGCTTAAATGAACTTGATGCTCAAATTGCAAGCAGTGAATTTCGATCAATTGTTTTTGCTGTGATTGCAATTGCTCTGTTGAGCCTGATTATAGGAATATTTGTGAGGAGATGGATTGAAAAACCCGTCAATGAATTGGTTAATGCAACAGAACAGGTTGGGACAGGAAATTTAAATTATATAATTAAAGATTTAGGATCTGATGAGCTTGGTTTGCTTGGAAAGTCTTTCAACAATATGACACAAAAATTAGCCGATGCACGTTTACAGCTTTTTCAATCAGATAAGATGGCTTCAATGGGAAGACTTGCCGCAGGAGTAGCCCACGAAATAAATAATCCACTAACAGCAGTACTAACCTATAGCAGTTTCCTTTTGAAAAGGGTAAACAATCCGGAACTTGAAGAAGATTTGAAAGTTATTGTAAGAGAAACAAAACGCAGCAGAGAAATAGTTAAAAGTCTTCTGGATTTTGCACGTCAGTCTGTTCCAAAGAAAAGCAATGCTAATATAAATGAAATAATCAGCAATGCTGTTGCTGTGGTTGATAATCAACTATCTATGAAGCATATAAAGCTTGATAAAAATCTTGAAGAGAATATTCCTCTGTTCAAAATTGATTCTAACCAGATGCAGCAGGTGTTTATAAATTTACTCGTCAATGCTTCAGATGCAGTGCAGGAGAGGAGCGGAGCAATTTCAGTTGCTTCAAGAATTCTGAGTCTCACACCATATGGAACTTTGCAGATAAAAAATGCTGTTTGTTCTAAAAGACATTCTCTGATGGATGATGAAATTAAAATTGATGGAAAGCCAAGTATTAAATTAAAACTCGTTCAAAACGGCAAAGAAGGCTTTGTAAATCTTGATCCAACTTATGGAAAGAACAGAGATAAGTATGGCTTAGAGATAAAACCTCTCGAGCAAATTCAGATATCCTGTCCTAAGTGCAACATATCAGTTATCGACAAAGATGCAACCTGTCCTAAATGTAAGGGAACTATTTATTCTTTTGAAGTTCCTCCCCGAGGTATTTTTGAAGGTTGCATTAATCCTTTATGCGATTGGCAAAGATGGTTATTTGTTGATGAGGCAGGAGTAAGAGATTATATTGAAATAAAAATTTCCGACAACGGTTCTGGTATTTCAAAAGAAGACCTTCCAAGAATATTCGAACCTTTCTACAGCACAAAAGGCCAGAAAGGAACAGGGCTTGGTTTAGCTGTAATCTGGGGAATAATAGATAACCACGACGGAACAATAAACGTTGAAAGCGAATTTGGAAAAGGAACTACCTTTACTATTCTTTTACCGTTAAGTCAGAATGCATAGAAACTCAATGACGAAAGATGAAAAAATATTGGTTATTGATGATGAACAGGTGATACTCACCGCAGTTTCAAGGATTGCTACAGCTGAAGGATTGAATGTTGATTCTGATAATGATGCTTCTTCAGCATTGAAAAAACTCTCGCACAAAGAGTACTCATTGATACTTTGCGATATAATGATGCCGCAAATGGATGGATTTACTTTTTTAGATGAGATGCAGAAAAGGAAAATTCTCACACCAGTTATTATGATAACCGGATATTCGACTGTTGAGAATGCAGTCAAATCTCTTTATAAAGGTGCGATTGATTTTGTTCCGAAGCCATTTACATTTGAAGAGTTAAACAGTGCTATCAGTCGTGGTATTAAATTTTATAGAGTGCAAAAAGGAATTGAAGACGCAAAATCCAGGAATGATAAAACATCTATCTTATATGTTCCAGGACCACCAAAATATAAACGCTTAGGCAATTTAAGCTGGATGAATCTTGAATCAGAAGGGATTGCAGTAATTGGAGCTACTGATTTATTTCTTGAGACAATTGAAAAGCTCGTGAACATAGAATTAATGGAAATTGATGCAGAGATTATTCAGGGAGATTCCTGTGCGAATTTAGTAACTGAAGATGAGCTTGCTCATCGATTGCTTTCACCAGTTAGTGGAAGAATCATCGAACGGAATGAAAGAATACTTGAGGATATAAACTTGCTTGAAAAAGATCCTTATTTCGAAGGCTGGATTTACAAAGTGATACCATCAAATATTGAATACGATTTAAAATATCTTGTTCCTTTTGCATCTGACAGGATGTAGAAGATTATATTTGAGTAGTCGAAATAATATTTTATTAGAATTTAATTTCAATAGGGAGTTACAATGGCACTATTCGTTCTTGCAGTAATCATTTTCATTATTGCTGATATAACAATAAGGTACGTAGCAAAAAGAGTTCGCGAAAAGAAAGTACTTCAGGAAAGGGAAGAGGCACTTAAAGTTAGCCTTAACCTTGACTATAGCAGCGAGGCAAAGACTCTTAAGAGGGCTGAAGTTGAAAATCCCAAAGCAAGAATTCTTTGTGTTGATGATGAGTCTGTTATACTCGATAGTTTCAGAAGAATTCTTGTGCTCGATGGCTATTGTGTTGATACTGTTGAGCAGGGAAGAGAAGCATTGGGTCTCATTCAAACTCATTCATACGATTTTGTTTTTACCGATCTGAAAATGCCTGAGATGGATGGACTCGAAGTTACAAAATCAGTTAAACATCTTCGTCCAGATATAGACGTAGTAATTATCACTGGTTTTGCCACCGTTGAAACTGCTGTTGATTGTATGAAATTCGGTGCGATGGATTACGTTCAGAAACCATTTACCGAAGATGAGCTTCTTGAGTTTGTTAAAAAATTACTTATCAAGAGGGAAGACAGAATAAGTAAAACTCTTAAACCAAAAGTTCATATCACACATTTCAAGGAAGCAGTAGGTGCTAAAACTCCGGAGTTTCAGATACCCGGCGGCGTATTTATTTCTGAAGGACATTGCTGGGCTAATGTTAGTGAAGATGGCACAGCGAAAGTTGGAATAGATGATTTTGCGAAAAAGATAATAGGTAAAATCGATTCTATTGGATTACCAAACCTTGGTATGATTGTGAAAAAAGGTCAATCGTTATTTACAGTGAAGCAGGGGCAGAGAAGCATTTCCTTTAAATCACCCATCAGTGGTAAAGTTAAAGAGATAAATAAATTCATTAATCAAGAGCTTGACTCACTTAATTTTACACCTTACGATATTAACTGGGTATGTGAAATTGATACAGATGAACTTGATTCAGAATTACCCACACTAAAAATTGGCAAGACCGCTGTTACATTCTATCAGGAAGATATTGAAAGACTTCAGGCTTTAAAGAAGAAAACACAAACAAGTAAAGAAGCAGAGCTTGAACCTGAAGGTGTAATATTCGCCGGTGAGATGGAAAAGCTTGACGACATTAGCTGGAAAAGATTCGCTGAAGAATTTTTTGAAAAATAGTCAAATATAGATTTTGCTTGTGCTGTCATTCCCGTGAAAACGGGAATCCAGATAGACGCTTCCTAATAAAAATGGATTCCCACTTACGTGGGAATGACAATCAAGAAATATTTAACTTAAAATATTTTTTCCCTTTTAGTACCTATATTATTGCTGCTTCTTTGCTATTGCTGTAATTTTTATTTTACCCGCCTGTTTGAAGTGAAGCACGAACTCTGCTTTATCACCATCTTTAATATCTTTTTTCAGTTTCATCAGCATTATATGATGAGCACCTGGTTTTAGTTCGAAGGAACTTTTTCCTTTGATTACAAGGAAATCAACTTTACGCATTCCCATCATATCATCTTTGGAGTAAGTCTCGTGAATTTCGACTTTCCCAGCGAGATCTGATTCCACTTTAAATAAAGTGTCAGCCTTTACACCATTATTTTCAATGACGAAATAAAGTGCTGTGGTCATCTTTTCAAATGATGGTCTCATCCACGGATCATTAATTTTAATCTTGTCTTCGGGTGGAAAGAGAATGAATAAAATTGCGAGTAAAATATTCATAGTTTAGTCCTCCAAAGATTTAATATCTTTTACAATTTCTTCAATATTAAGTGCGCTGCCTTTATAATTCTTTCTTAAAATCCCATTTTCATCAATCAGGGAAATCCTGTCTGTATGCATCATTGAATATTCAAGAATTTCCATCTCTCATCCACGCTTTCATCTGTCTTGATCGCTTTTACATCAAACCTTTTTAACAAGTCATTAACGGTAGCTTTTTTCACCTGTAATAAAGTCCAGCTATTAAAATCCAGATCTCTTATCTCTGCAAATTTTTTCAGCGCTTCAGGAGAATCTCTATCCGGATCGAAACTAAGTGCTACAAATCTCACATCATCAATTCCATCTTCTTTAAGTTTCTTCTCGGTTAAATACATATTGTGAGTAGTCATCGGACAAATATCAGGACAGTGTGTATAAATAAATCCCAGCACTGTTATATGTCCTTTGATATTGTCTGGAAAAATTACTTCTGTGCTATCCTGGTTAATAAGAGTATAACTTTTCTTTGTAAGGTCTTTATCAAGCGGGAGTTTTTCCTTGCAGGAAATTGAAAGCAGCAGGATGACTGATAATGCCGTTAAAAGAAGTTTGTTCATTACTTAATCGATTGAAGTATAATTAAAATTATCGTGTGTGTTAACTTATTAAATTCCTTCAAGTGAATAAAGACAAATTCATTTCTTATTTTTCCGTCACGATTTATTTTTTAATCATCTGGATAACATTATGTCAGATATGCCTTTAGAAGAATTCCGAAAAAACGGGCATCAGCTTGTTGACTGGATTGCCGATTATCTTAAAAGATATTGAAAAGTATCCACCACTATCACAGGTTAATCCCGGTGATATTCTGAAACGAATACCTCAAACTCCACCGCAAAAAGGTGAGGACATTGAAAATGTTTTGAAAGATGTTGATAAAATTTTAATGGATGGAATCACACATTGGAATCATCCCGGCTTTATGGCTTACTTCAACTCAACTTCAAGCGGACCGGGAATTTTAGCTGAGCTTTTAACTGCTGGACTTGGTATAAACGGAATGTTGTGGAAAACTTCTCCCGCTTTCACTGAACTTGAAAAAGCTATGATGAACTGGTTCAGGCAGATGGTTGGACTACCGGAAAATTATTGGGGAATTATTTACGATACTGCCTCGACAAGTTCGATGCACGCAATTGCTTCTGCACGTGAACAGCTTAATCTTGGTTTCAGAGAAAAAGGAATGGCAGGAAGAAATGATGTCCCAAGACTTCGGATGTATTGTTCAGAGCATGCCCACTCATCAATTGAAAAAGGTGCGGTTACACTTGGAGTTGGTTTGGAAGGGATAAGAAAAATTCCTGTTAATGATAAGTTTGAGATGATTCCTGAAAAACTTGATGAAGCAATTTCAGAGGATATTAAAAATGGCTGGAAACCTTTCTGTGTGGTTGCTACCGTTGGAACGACATCTTCAACCAGCGTTGATCCTGTTGAAGAAATTGCAGCAATTTGTGAGAAACATAATCTCTGGCTTCACATTGATGCGGCTTATGCCGGAGTTACGGCAATGATTCCTGAAATGAAATGGATTACAAAAGGGTGGGAGAGAGCAGATTCAATTGTTATCAATCCGCACAAGTGGATGTTCACTCCGATGGATTTGAGTGTTTACTTTACACGAAAACCAGAAATACTTAAGCAGGCATTCAGTCTTGTTCCCGAATATCTAAAAACAAAACAGGATGATGAAGTTGAAAACTTAATGGATTATGGAATTCAGCTTGGAAGAAGATTCCGTTCGCTTAAGCTTTGGTTCATCATCAGATATTTTGGAGTTGAAGGATTAGCCGCAAGAATAAAACATCACATTGAACTTGCACAGGAATTTGCAAAATGGATTGATGATGAAAAAGATTTTGAACGAATGGCTCCCGTTCCTTTTTCAACTGTTTGTTTCAGATATAATCCAGGTAATAAAACAGAAGAAGAATTAAACAAGCTGAATGAAAAATTACTGGAGGAGATTAATGCTTCAGGAAAAATATTTTTATCTCACACAAAGCTTAACGGCAAGTTTGTTATTCAGATTAACTATCGGAAGTATCAGGCACGAGAGAAGACATATTGTTGAAGCGTGGGAGACTGATAAAAGAATGTGCTGAGAAATTAAAATAAAAAACCCCGGGTCATCACTCCGGGGCTGACTAAAAAATAATTTTGTTAAGCTATTTCAGTAATAACATCTTCTTTGTCTCGACAAATAATCTACCTGCCCGCCGTTAGGTAAATTGGCTCACAACTGATAGAATCATACATCCCAGCTTGGCTAAGTTGCCAAAGATTTTCCTTCATTCACTGACATTACTATTTTTTATTCAAGTATAGTGTTTTAATCTCATTAGTGACTAACCGTTTGGGTTAGCATAGCATCGCGGCGTGCCTTGAACATAGAGCCAGACTTCCATTCGGGCCACTGATCAGCTTCCGCCACCTTGAGTCCAACGAGGAAACATATTTGCGTATGCTGAATTGCACCTACGTAGTCCCAATCTGCACTCACCTCATCCGAGGGTTGATGATAATTATACTTAAAGTATTCATCTACTTTTTTCTTTCCAAATCCTGGAGGTTTTCCGATAACATTAATACCCATCCACGGACTTATTGAAGGTACCCCAACATTGGCAAACTCAAAATGGTCCATACGAAAATAAAATCCCTCAGCTGGCCATAAATCCGGAGTAATTGTATGAGCTTGTGTTGCAGCTACCTCTTTGAGTATATCGTCAAGTTCAGAGTTCCCGTAACTGAAATTGATAATGTCCGATGTGAGACCGTAAGCAAAGGACATATCAAGATTCACATTAGCGAGAGTATGCTCAAGTGGATAAAGTGGGTTCTGTGCATAAAAGCGTGCACCCAAAAAACCATCTTCTTCAGCCGTTGTACCAATGAATATTATTGTTCGTTTAGGTGGCCGAGGGAGTTTCTTGAATGCTTCAGCAATCTCGAGCATCTGTGCCACGCCGAATGCATTATCGATAGCACCATTCCGTATTTGATCTCCTTTAAGAGACGTATCGCGACCAAGTGCGTCCCAATGAGCACTGAAAATAATATACTCGTTACGCAAACGAGGATCCGATCCAATTAGCTTGGCGACTACGTTGCGTGACTTCAATACTCTAGGGTGTAGTGATATATCAAGCGATATCGACATTTCCAGCAGTGGAATTGCGCGGAAGCCGGGTTGCTGTGCTCGATCGGAAGAGGGTATCCAAATTATAACCCGACATTGCAAGTAGCTCGCGGAGCCGCTTTGCTTTGATAGAAGCCTCAATGTGAGCAACTTTCTGGCCTGTTTCCTCAATGGTGAAATTCTCTAATTGATAGCGTGGAATGATTTTCTCATAGATTGGCTGATCACCGATTCCGAGAACGAAAACAACTGCAGCTGCTCCTTTTGCAAATGCTAAATCAAGCTTGTACATTTTGGTACTGAAGTAGGTTAGTTCAGAACCTTTGAAGAAACTAGGATCAATAGTTGTAGTATCTCCAGATATATAACGAGAAGGCTCACCTCGGCGGAGAATCAGAAGAGTCTTACCACGCACATCGATATCTCCGTAATCGTTCCATCCATATTCTGCTGCCTCAATACCGTACCCGGCAAAAACCATCTCCGACTCAGACACTGTAATATGATCTTGGTTCTTCAGTGCACGGGCTACAAAATCTTCTGGGGTTCGAAGTTGGAACTTCTGTCCACCTATTAATATAGATGCCGATGATTTAGATGTCACTCCAAGTAATGGAACGTATTGGATGTAGCTCCCATTAGGATTACCGGGGGCTAGTCCAATCTCCCTAAAACGTTTTTCCAGATATGCGACAGTTGAGTCCTCACCACGAGTGCCTGGCTTTCGTCCTTCAAATTCATCAGAAGCGAGAATGTTTATGTCGCGGGCTAAATCCTTTTCCGTGATACTCTGTAGAGCAATATTTGGGTCTGAGGTTTTGGTTGGATTACAACCCAAAAGCAACAGAACAGAGAAGGAAAAGAATACAAAAGAGCTTATTATTCGATTCATAAGTTAACCTCTGTTTTTTATAAATATTTATCAGCAGTCTGCTTCGGGAGAGTATTGTCGGCGAAGTAACAGTAATACTCGCACGGAGTAGAACTTATTTTCATTATTTAATAAAGACGGACTTATGACTATTTAATTCTAAAACTTTTATCACTCATTCTATTATAATTCATTTTACTGCTATCCAATCTCCTATTCTTAAATCCTTGTATTCATTTGAAAATGCTTTTTTGAAAGCTTCTATTGTTTTATTCCCACTATCGTGAGTTGAAATACCGATTAATTTTAAATGTTGCTTCTTAATCAGCTCAATATTTTTAACAACATCTTCTAGCGTTAATGGTTCCCAGGGTAATAATCCAGTAATGAAATAACTCATGTATCTTTCTGAATCGCCAGAAATGGGGAAATGTAATCCACCAAGTATTCCATAAATTGGTTTGTCAGATATTCTATCACAACGTTGAAGTAATTTTTCAACTGTTTGGTGTCCGCAACCCGTAACAATTAAAATTCCTTTATCTTTAACATTAAATACCAAGCCTTGTTCCTGAGTTGAATTAAAGAACATAGGCATTCTGATAATTCCCGTTGTATAAACTCCCTCATATATTTTAATTGGATCGTGTGAAAATATAGAGTTAACTTTAAGATTTAGTGTGTCATTCGGGACATATATTTTAATATTAGGAAGTATGTTCTTATTCTCTGCGTTAATAAAAGTACGGTCATTTATCCATTTCCATTTATTCTGATGATCTCCGTGGTTGTGAGATATAAAAATGACATCAATTTCGTTAACATCTATTCCAAGCAAATCTAGATTGTAGCGAAATGCACACATCGTTGAATCATCATCCCAACCAGTATCAAAAAGAATTGTTGAATGATCGGTTCGAATGAGATAAGATACCCCTTCTCCTGTTTTAAATTTGGGATTGCCTTGAAGACTTTCGATGAGGGGGATAAATTCAAATTTTTCTGTGTAACCTACATTTTCCATCATTTCTAATCTTTTCTGATCACTTTCCCATACTGAATCCGAAATTATCATATTGGTTTTGTATTTCTCATAGAGTTGTATGGCATTAGATGTGTCTTTAACCCATTCCGCAAAGACAGAATCCTCTTCAATTGCTTTCAGCAGAGCCATTTTCTCTTGACTCGTTAGCTTAATGTGGCTGCTATTTTCTTGTGAAAAAGCATTACCAACTATCATAATAAAACACAGTATGACATTAAAAAATATTTTTGATTTCATATCACCTCTCCTAATAAATCATCTTGCTAATTTTATGAAAATATTCTCTTGTTATTTTTTCTTTTGCATATCTTG
>CAVUCF010000032.1:0-13624 GCA_963739915.1 uncultured Ignavibacteriaceae bacterium | reverse complement strand
ATATAATTATTTTCATCAGTTATAAACCTTGTATTCCCTTTCATTCTAATGGTGGGTTTAAATCCATTTGTTTCTAGCTTTATACACAAGTTAGTGCAACCAAATTTAACTGCCTCAATCGGGAGAGGAAATTTTCCTAATGTCTTCACAAGCTTAGAAGAATCAACAATCCATATATTTTTCTTTGAGTTGGATGCAATTATTTTTTCGTGAAGCAAAGCTCCACCGCCGCCTTTAATTCCATTTAAATTTTCATCAACTTCATCAGCACCGTCAATGGTAATATCTATTTCATCAACATCGGCTAAGTTTGATATTTTAATACCGAGTGAATTAGCCAGTTTTGTTGTAGCTTGTGATGTGGATACTGCGCTAATATTTAAACCGGATTTAATTCTTTCTGAAAGTTTTTGAAGCATAAACGCAACAGTTGAACCGGTGCCCAGCCCAACTATCATTCCGTCTTCTATAAAGTTTATTGCATATTCAGCGGCTATTTTCTTCTCGTTCATTGATAAACCTGAAATTTTGAAAAATGTTCAAATGAAAAATCATTTATTTATTTTTACAAAGCAAATTTTAAAGGAGAATTACTGACAATCTTAAAGAGTTATTGCAGCAAATTAAAAGTACAAAGAAATAAAATTATAAGGCTTTGCTACTAAAATAAATTACACTATAGTTTTAGATAAAATTGTTTGTTATTTCTACAGTTAATAGAATCAATTCTTTATTCAATCGGAAGCTGGCGTGAAAATCCTTCCTCAAGAGAAATAAAAGTTTCTGTTGATGTAACCTCTAAGATTGACTGGATTTTTTCTATAATTATTTTTTTTAGATGTTCATTATCTCTTGCTAAAACTTTTAAAAGCAATGAGTACTTACCTGTAATATGATGGCATTCAATTATTTCTTTTGCTTGTGAGATTTTCTCAAACACTTCATTATGAGTTTTTGATGAGGTCAAATTGATTTGTACGCCTATAAAAGCACAAGTGTGATAACCGAGTGCTTTTGGATTAACAATATAACGTGAGCCTGTAATAAAACCTGCTTCCTCTAATTTTTGTACTCTTTGATGGATTGCCGCTCCCGATACTCCACATGATCTAGCAATTTCAAGAAATGGTGTCTTCGCATTTTTTTGAAGGATGTTCAAAATATTTTTGTCAAGGCTATCGAATTGTAATTTTTTTCCATTCATTATTTTTCTCTACTTATAGTTTATGCCTAATATTGGTTATTCACTTATAATTTATTACTAATATATAGATATTTTTGTAAAATCTAAAGTAATTCTTGCCATATCACTATCTTTTTGATAATTTTAATTAAGTTAAATTTGAAAGAATTATATGAATAGTGAAAAAATAAATTATTACATACAGGCTGGTGAACGTTCAGCAAAATGGCATAAAAGTTATCAAAACCAGATGAGAAAATGTATGTTCGATACCATTGCCGTACATGGTATTTACTCTATGCAGGAAGCACTGGATTTTAACCAGGGATCAACAATTGAACCTGTTTACATGTCATCTTCACAAGGTTACCGTGATTCGGATGAAATGGAAGCAGCACTAACTTATCAGATTCCTACCTGGGCTTATACCAGAATTGCAAATCCAAGCTTGTATTACCTTGAAGGAGTTTTAGCACTTCTTGAAACTTACGGAACTGATATAGAGGCTTCCTGCTGTGTAACTTCATCAGGTATGTCTGCAATCTTTAGTGCATGCGAACCTTTTCTTGTTGTTGATAAAAACAAACCTGAGCAAAAAATTAATTTTGTAGCAACATGTCAGGTTTATGGAGGAACATTCCAGCAGTTTGCAAAACGTAAAGATGAAGAAAGAAGTATTAAATGGCGAAAAGTTGTAAACTCAAATAACCTTGAAGAATGGGAATCACTAATTGATAATAATACAAGATTTTTATATGGTGAAATGCCAAGTAATCCTGGCCAATCTTTTTTTGATGTAGAAAAGATTGCTAAGATTGCACATAAGCATAACATTCCACTTATTATTGATTCAACTGTTGCGACACCTGCATTACTCCGCCCAATGGCTTTTGGTGCGGACATAGTTATTCATTCTGTAACTAAAACAATGACATCAAGTGGATTTGGAATTTCCGGGGCAGTTATTGCAAGAAAAAATCTTACCACTAATATTCAGAACCCTGAAATGAAAGCTGATTTTTCTATGTATATAAAAGCGTTACCAAACCGGGATAATGGAACAAACCTTTCTCCGATAACAGCCATACTTGCTTTAAATGATATTCGTACACTTCGCTCCAAAATTGATTTGATGAGCAGAAATACTTTAAAGGTAGCAAGATTTTTAGAAAAGCATAAACACGTTGAGCAGGTTGATTATCTTGGATTGGAATCCCATCCATTACACCAGCTTGCTAAAAAATATCTTGTACTTGTGGATTCTGAATTTGATGAATTGTATAACAAAAAAGTAAATCGTTACGGGCATTTAATGTCTTTCAGAGTTAAAGGTGGTGCAAAAGCAACCCGCGATGTATTTGATGCTTTCCAGAGAATATACAGAGCAACAGACCTCGGCAGAATAAAATCAATTGCAACTATACCAGCTATATCAACTCATCAACAGCAGGGCGAAGAAGCAAGAAAACTGGCTGATATTCCTGAAAACCTTATACGATTAGGTGTTGGGGCTGAACATCCGGATGATATTATTGCCGACTTAGAACAGGCACTTTCTGTACTTGATGGAAAAAAAGTTACTTTTACTGCACCGGAGTATTCTGCTGGTGGTGCATCTTCTGCTGTATTAAGAAAATAATTATATATTGCGAAAAGAGAATCGGATACTATGAAATATTATTCAACAAATTTAAAAGCAGATAAGGTTTCTTTCAGCGAAGCACTGTTAAAAGGATTAGCCCCTGATAAAGGTCTTTATATGCCGGAGCAGATTCCTGTCTTAACTTCAGACGAGATTAAAAGTTTTTCTGATAAAGAATATTATCAAATCGCTTTTGAAGTTAGCAGAAAATATTTAGCAGGAGAAATTTCAGGTGAAAACTTGCTTGCAATAACAAAAGATGCTTACAACTACTCTGTTCCCCTTGAAAAAGTTTATGGTAATAATTATGTAATGCGCTTAGACCAGGGACCTACAGCATCATTTAAAGATTTTGCTGCAAGAATGATGGGCAGATTAATGCAGCATTATCTTAAAATAGAAAAAAGAAAAATGCTTATTCTTATTGCGACTTCAGGTGATACAGGCAGTGCTATTGCAAATGCTTTTTACGGACTTGATAATATAAAGGTGTTGATTCTTTTTCCAGATGGCGAAGTAACTGACCGACAAAGAAAACAGATGACAACCTTAGGAAAGAATGTTAAGGTTATTTCATTAACTGGAAAATTTGATGATTGCCAGGCACTTGTAAAAGAAGCATTTAGTGATCCTCAATTAGATTATTTGCAACTTTCATCTGCAAACTCAATTAACATTGGCAGGTTGATACCTCAGATCGTTTATTACTTCTATTCTTTTTCCAGGTTAAGAAAAGGAAATGATAATGATGATGTAATCTTCTCTGTTCCTTCAGGAAATTTTGGCGATATGATGGGTGGAGTTCTTGCTAAGTTTATGGGATTACCGATTAAGAAATTTGTAATTGCTGTAAACGAAAATGATGAATTTCCTGTATTCTTAAAAAGTGGTGAATATAAAAAAATAGAACCTTCAAAAAATTGTTTATCAAGTGCAATGAATGTTGGGCATCCGAGCAATCTTTCACGCCTAGTTGCTTTGTATGGCGGAGTTATGAATGAAAAAGGCGAGATATCCAAAAAGCCCGATATGAATAAAATGCGTAATGATATTTTTTCTGTTAGCGTAAGTGATGAAGAAACAAAAGAAACAATTAAAGATGCATACAATAAATATAAACTTCTACTTGAACCGCATGGTTCTGTCGGCTGGAAAGGGTTGATGGAGTATAAAAGTCAAAACAGTCTTTCTGATGAACAGCTTTGCATTTCTCTTGAAACAGCACATCCAGCAAAATTCCCACAGAATATTATTGAACTTTTAGGATTTGATCCAGAGTTGCCGGATAGTTTGAAAGAAATAGAAAATGAGGATGAGACATTTGAAAGTCTAAAAAACAATTACAAAGATTTTAAAAATTATTTAGTAAATAATTATAAATAGATAAAAACTATTATATGAAGTACATAATTATACTTGGCGATGGAATGTCTGATTATCCAATACCTGCTCTTGGCAATAAAACACCTCTTATGGCAGCAAATACTCCCAATATAGATAACCTATGCAAAATGGGAAGAACAGGACAGTTTCAAACTGTTCCACTTGATATGCCGCCAGGAAGTGAAATTGCAAATATGGCCGTACTTGGCTATGATGTAAAAAAAGTTTTTCAGGGTAGAGGTGTGCTTGAGGCTGCTAACATGGGTGTTGATCTTGATGAAACTGATCTTGGTTTAAGATGTAACATTATTTGTATTGAAAATGAGAAAATAAAAAATCATTCTGCCGGTCATATCACAAATGAAGAAGCATTTGAATTGATACAGACATTGCAAAAAGAACTTGGTAACGATAAAATAAAATTTTATCCAGGTGTTAGTTATCGCCATCTGCTCGTTATAAAAAATGGGATCAATGATATTAAATGTACTCCGCCGCATGATGTTCCTGGAACACCATTTAAAGATGTAATGGTAAAACCATCGTCCTGGAAAAGCACTACCGCTGATTTATTAAATGACCTCATACTAAGATCTCAGCAAATATTATCTGAACATCCTGTGAATAAAAAAAGAATTGCCAATGGAAAAGATCCGGGCAATTCAATCTGGCCATGGTCACCTGGCAACAGACCACAAATGAAAACTCTGCAGGAACTTTATGGTGTAAAGGGGGCAATGATATCTGCAGTTGACCTTCTTTATGGTATTGGTAAATATGCAGGAATGAAAGCAATTAAAGTTGAAGGTGCTACAGGTTTATATAATACAAACTATGAAGGTAAAGCAAAGGCTGCTGTTGAAGCGTTGAAAGATGTTGATCTCCTTTATCTCCATATTGAAGCGAGTGATGAGGCAGGACATGAGGGTAACTATGAATTAAAGACCAAAACTATCGAATATCTTGACAGCCGTGTAATAAAATATATTCTTGAAGAAACTGAAAAGATAGATGAAGATGTTGCAATTGCACTTTTACCAGATCATTCTACGCCTTGTATATTAAGAACGCATACTCACGATCCTGTTCCTTTCATTATTTATCATCCTGGTGAAAAACGGGACAGTGTTGAGCATTATAATGAAGAAGAAACAAAAAACGGGTTTTATGGATTGATAAAAGGTGATGAGTTTATAAAAGCACTTTTAAAGAAATAAGTAATTTCTATATACTTAAAATTTTATAAGAATAGTCAGTTATTAACTGACTATTTTTTTTGATTGCATTTCTTTGTTTCTTACCTATGAAAAAATCACTGAAGCAATAATGAAAAAAATGCAGGATGAAAAAGTTGGATACCTTGCTGTAAGTCTTGGTTACTTTAAAACTTTATTCAGTTCTCCGGGACACAGCACTTCATCTGAAATTCCGAAAGAAGAGCAGGAAAAGATGGGATTGAGTGAAGGTCTTGTTCGAATCTCAATTGGTTTGGATAACAACATTCAAAAAACATTCGAACGAATAAAAAAATGTATGATTGATGTTGGATTGTTGAAATCGACTTGAAAACTATTAAGCTGTGATTCTTAGATAGCTGCTGATACTTGATTCTGGAAAAAAATTATTTTTATCTGGAATCAGGTTATCTGGTATTCCAGCTTTCTAGAAACCAGAATCCAGCATCACCAGATCTACTTTCTAAACAGCCAGAATATCAGTGTGAGCAGCAGACTGATTATTACCATCGTTGTGATGGGAATGTAGAGTTTAAAATTCGGCTTATCAATTATTATATCGCCTGGAAGCTTTCCTATCGGCAGCTTGATTAGCCACGGCCAGAGCAATCCCGCAATTAAGATTACTATTCCAATTATTATTAAAGTTCGCTGCAAGTTTTAGTTTCCTTTAAAAGTCTATCAAAAAGCACATCATATTTTAATCAATAAATTTTAATTAAAGAAAGCCATCCGCTAATTCATTATTTTTGAATCAGCGAAAATATTTTATTATGTTTTAATCGTTTAGATCAAACTTGCTTATCTGATGAACAAAACAGTAAAGAGAATAGTCGTAATACTTATAATCTTAATTCTGCTTCCTGCGGCATTTCTTACTATTAATGAATTTGTTTCCCTCAACCAGAATGAAGAAGTGCTCGGAAGAATTTATTCCAACCAGCTTGATGCAATTCTTTATTCCGTTAACCAGTATTCTGAAGATGTTGTGAGTGACTGGGCAAGCAAGATTGATAAGTTCCATGATGATTTGAATAATTTCGATGATATAAAAATTCATACATCCATTGACAGTTTTTACAGCCAGTTTCCCTCTTTGTCTTTAATCTTTGTGGCCGATAGTGTGAATAGTGAAATTAAATTCGTTGTGAAAAAAACGGAAGACAATTTCATCTTAAATAAATTGGGTGTGCTAAAAAAATCGATAAAAAGTATCATATCCGAAAATCAGCCAATTGTAAAAAGACTTTTAACTTATAAAAAAGCAGGCTACCGAAAGCTTGAACCTATCAAATCAGATACAACTACAGATGCCTCAATTCTACTGTTTATTGAAGAAACTCCAGAAGGCTTGAAAAGGATAACCGGGATGATGATAGACCCAAAAGAGTTTACATACCGGATACTTTCACCCAAAATTCAGGAGATTGCTCAAAAGGAGTTTTTGATTTCAGTTTTTAATCGCAAAGAAAATTTTCAGTTCAATTCCTCGAGGGATTTTAAAGTGGGAGAAGTTCAGCAATCTAAAGCTTTGTGGATTTTCCCTGACTATCAGATCGGAATTTCGCTGGTCGGACAAACGATTGAAGACCTCGTTCAGCAAAGAGCGCTCACAAATATTTTACTCATCGGTTTGCTTACAATTGTTTTGATTCTGGGAGTTTGGATTGTTTACAGGAATATTAAAAAGGAAGTCGAGATTGCTCAGATAAAATCTGATTTCGTTTCGAATGTTTCTCACGAACTTAGAACACCGCTCTCACTAATAAGTATGTTTTCCGAAACTCTTGAGATGGATAGGATAAAAACCGAAGAAAAGAAAAAAGAATATTATTCTATTATCAGCCAGGAAGCGAACAGGCTTGGGAAAATTGTCAATTCCATTCTGAACTTTTCAAAGATGGAAGCAGGGAAGAGACAGTATAATTTTGTTGAAAGCTATTTGAATGATGTTGCGGAAAATGTTTACCGCTCCTACAAATTTCATCTTGAGCAAAAGGGATTTACTTTTAATATTATTAAAGATGAAACCATTCCGATTATTAAAATTGATGAAGAAGCAGTTTCAGAAGCAATCGTCAATCTTGTTGATAATGCAGTTAAATACAGCGATAAAGAAAAGACAATAACTATTCGTACAGGAATGGAAAATAATTATGCTTTTGTTGAAGTTGAGGACAAAGGAATTGGAATTCCTGAAAAAGATCAGAAAAAAGTATTTGAAAAATTTTTCAGAGTAAGCGCAGGGAATGTGCATAATGTAAAAGGTTCGGGATTGGGATTGAGCATTGTGAAGTACATTGTTGATGCGCATAAGGGCAAGATTGAATTATTCAGTGAAGTAAATAAAGGCAGTAAGTTTCGGTTGCTGTTTCCGTTGAGTAAAAATTGAGCTTGTAAGCTATTGTCATTCCCACGAAAGTAATTGGGAATCATGTAAGCTGAACTTGTTTCAGCTTCTCAGATTTCTAGTTTTTACTTTAAGATCACCGAAATAAGTTTCGGGATTACGTAAAAATAATGTTTAGAGCATAAAATATGATCAAAATTTTAATCGTCGAAGACGAACCAAATATGCGGATGGGTTTGCGTGACAACCTCGAGTTTGAAGGCTATGAAGTTGATGCATGCCGATGACGGAGAGAAAGGCTTGAAGCTGATTCGAGAAAAACAATACAATCTTATCCTTCTCGATGTTATGCTGCCCAAAATGTCCGGCTTTGATATCTGCAAGACAATCAGGAAAGAAGGTGTGCAGACTCCGGTTATTCTTCTCACCGCAAAAGGCGAAGAGATTGATAAAGTGCTCGGACTTGAATTAGGTGCCGATGATTACGTTACAAAACCTTTCAGTCTTAGAGAACTGCTTGCAAGAGTAAAAGCTGTTTTAAGACGAGGTGAAACTTCCATAAACACAAATGCTTCTGAAGCTGTTATCGGAAAGCTGACAGTCCATTTTACAGGTTACCAGGCTTATGAAGAAGGAATTCCTGTGCAGATGTCCCACAAAGAATTTGAAATACTTCATTATCTCTGGAAAAAAAGAAACCAGACCGTAAGCAGGGATGAGCTGCTAAACAACATCTGGGGTTATGATGAAAATCCTGCAACACGCACAGTAGATAATTTTATTGTGAAGCTGAGAAACAGGATTGAAAAAGATCCCAACCACCCGCAAATTATTTTAACCGTTCACGGGATTGGGTATAAGCTGGTGAGTTAAAAGAAATGCCGGCTAAATGTAACCGGCATTTTTAGTAAAGTTTTTAATGATTTTTATTTCAGCAATATCATTTTTTTAGTTTCTTGATATTTACCTGCCATAATTCTATAAATATATACTCCACCTGGAAGATTTCTTGCATCAAATTCAATTTCATATTTACCTGCAGGTATTTCTCCATTAACAAGAGCTGCAATTTCGTTACCTAGTATATCGTATACTTTTAATGAAACATAATTCAAAGCTGCAACTTGGTATTCGATTTTTGTAACTGGATTAAATGGGTTTGGATAATTTTGAGAAAGTTTAAAATCAGAAGGAAATTGAGTTGTTTCTTCATCAACAGATGTGATAAGAGGATAAGATCTTCTATAAACATGACCATTGTCTGTTCCGGCAAAAATATATGAGTCGCTAAATATCAGAGCGTAAATGGTGATGTAGGGTAGTAAGCCATTGTTAAACGGAGCCCAATTAATACCCAAGTCAGTAGAAATAAAAATACCACACCACCCTGTTCCAGCAACGATATTTGTATCTTTTCTTGCAAGTGAAAAAACAGAAGATATTTCAGAATTAACATTAGTCCAAGTATTACCATAATCGCTTGATCGATATATTCCTTCGGAAATTTCGAAAGTTCCTGAAGTACCCGCAATAAGCAGGTTGTCATTGTTAATTAAATCTAAAATATTAGAATTTTCCATACCATTATTTTTCGCTATCCAAGAATCACCATTGTCAGTAGAAATATAAACTCCATTTTGTGTCCCAGCATATAGATTTGAATTATTGGCAGTAAGTGAACGTATGGCCGTATTCGTCAAACCGTTATTGATTTGAATCCAATTATTGCCATTGTCGGAAGAGCGAAACATTCCCTCATCAGTGCCAGCAAATATATAGTTATCGTTTATTGAAAGAGCAATAACTCTGGTATTCTCCATTCCAGAATTAACCGCAATCCAATTCTCACCATCATTGCTTGAATAAAATACACCATTTCCAAAAGTTGCAGCAAATAGACTTGTATCATTAGAAGCAAGAGCACGTATATCTGTATTTGTCAAACCGTTATTGATTTGAAACCAATTTTTGCCATTATCTGATGTTCGAAATATACCATCGTGATATGTACCGACGTATAAATTATTTCCACTAAAAGTAAAATCAAAAACTTGTAACCCGGATAGATGGGACAATTAGTGTCTACCCACTGTGAGAAAATTTTAATGGGATTTAGAAATGTTATAAAAAAAATCATACTGAATAAGAATACGTTGGTTTTCATAGAACATTTATATTGTTGAATAGAAAATTGTAATTAAATACTATTTACTCTATTAAAAAGATTACTTCTTTATCTTGATAAAAATAACTTGATTCAATAAATGTTTTATTCTACTATAAACGAAAAACCAATTCAGAATTGTATTAAAATTACCATAGCAACTTAGACAACATTAAATAAAGAGTAAAGCAGGGGGTGAGATATTATCTATTAACAGAACTTAGCCCTAAATCCCTCTCTTTGCAAGAGAGGGACTTGTTGACAATAAAAACTAAAATTCAATGTTCTGAAGAATAATTAATTTTAAGTCACGATATTTACAATCCTTTCTCTTGTTAAGAGAAGGTAGTGTCCGTGAGTTCACGGCTCGACGGTAGGAGAGTCAAGGTTCTTTCCTTTTTTAACCCATTGGATGGAATCTGCCATGACAACTTTTTACAATTCCTTACTTTGCCATGACCCCTGTTGCACTTCAAAAGAGTAGTTTTCTGGTGGAAATTAAATGAAACATTAACCATCACCAAAGGAGAAAATAAAATGAAAACAACAAGATTCTTAACCGTAGTTCTTCTGGCAGCAGTTTTAACAGGCTCGGGGTATACGCAGCCAAATTCTATAAAAGATATCACTGCTCATAAGTATGCATTAGAAAACCTTATAGCCGGTATCCATTCAGAAAATGACGGAGTAAGAAGAAATTCAATATACTTCGCTGGTTATTATAAAATAGTTGAAACAGAAGATGCACTTATAGCTCAGCTTAAAAAGGAAAACGATCCAAGCACCAGAATATTAATTGCACTTGTTCTTTATGAATTGGGTAGTGAAGAAGGATTGCTCGAAGTAAAAGATCTTTCGAAGAATGATGAAAATGCTAAAGTAAGAAGAATGGCTACCCAGATCTATAATGAATATCTGGTAAATGATTCAGGAAGCACAGCATATGTTACTGAGTAGTATTTTATGTTTGAAATTAAAATCTTTGTTATATTGAAATCAATAATGAATAAACAAATGCTGAAAATATCTGTCTGTCTTGGGATTCTTTTAATAGTTATTACTGGCTGTAAATCTGGTAACAACGAGCAGAAAGAGTTCGATACTCAAGGCTTTTTCAAAGAGATGGAAGAAATCGCCGCCATCAATGATAAAAATTTTTTAGACCTTGAAGGTAACTGGAGATTCTCAATCGGTGATGATACCGCCTGGGCTTCACCTGATTTTAAAGACAACAATTGGGAAAAAATCAGAGTGCCTGCAACCTGGGAAGATCAGGGATTTCACGGATATAATGGTTATGCCTGGTACAGAAAGACATTCGAAATCCCGAAAGAATTAATCGGCAGCAATTTTATTCTGAATGCCGGATTCATTGATGATGTTGACCAGACATTCGTAAATGGAAAACTCGTTGGGATGTCCGGAGGCTTTCCGCCGCAGTTTATAACTGCTTATGATGCTCACCGTGAGTATTACATTTCTAAAGACATTATTGAAGGAAGGAAAAAACACAATAGCCATCCGTGTTTACGATATTCAGCTTGAAGGTGGAATTACAAGAGGAGCGGTTGGACTTTCTCCTGTTCAACCTGACGTTCGTTATATCTCTAATCTTGATCTTGATATAAATCTTACAGGAATGTGGAAATTTAATATTGGTGATCTGCCTGATTGGAAAAACTACCGACTATAATGATACTGATTGGAAAGAAATTTTTGTTCCTGCTTTCTGGGAAGCTCAGGGATATAAAAACTACGATGGGTTTGCCTGGTACAGAATGAAATTTAATCTGCCTGAAAAATATTCTAACCAGAAGATGGTTCTTTTGCTTGGTAAGATAGATGATATTGATCAGACATTTGTAAATGGAACTTTAGTTGGTTCTGTTGGCGATTGGAATTTTGATAATGTTCCAGAAAGCTTCAATCAGAATAATGAATGGGAAACGATTCGTGGTTATTATATTCCGGATAATGTTCTTCAGCCGGGAAAAGAAAATACAATCGCAGTGAGAGTGTATGATGGATTTATTGATGGAGGAATTTACCAGGGACCGATTGGATTGATTACTCAGGAAAAGTATCGTGAATACTGGCAGAGTAAAAGAGACTAGATACTGTCTGCATTATTTATTAAATCACTTGAAATTTAAACTGAATATCGGATTACAATTATGGAACCATCATAAATTTACATTGCCGTTGCAATTATAGCTTTAGCCCTCATTGCTTTAGCTATTTTTATTTCCCGAAAATGGAAGCTATAAATTGACTCCATTGGCAGGAATGCTTTCGGATTTGTCATAGCAGGAATTATTTTTGCGAAACAGGCTAATTGTTATAGTTGATTAGTGTAACTCTTGCAATAATTTGGTTAGTGCGAGCGATTATAGAAAAGTTAAAAATAAATTCTATCGCTGAATAAAGAACAAATACCAAACAAAACATCCGATGCATAGTGTGCACCGATAACAACTCTGCTTAAAGCCAGCGTAACTCCCCACAGAAAAATTATAACAATCGCTGAATATTTTATCCACTGTTTTTTATTTGCCAGAAGAATTAGTAATGCTAAAAGCATCCAGCCCATCGCTGCGTGACCAGATGGAAATGAATCGGAACCAGTTATTCCCTGAGGCAAATACCACGGAGTAAATTGTGAAAATGCTGCATCAAGCTCTCTGAAACGGACTCTTCCCCAAAAGTATTTAACTCCCTGAATAAATATTACGTAACCAAACAAAGCCATTCCCACAACAACTTTTGCATATCTTATTGCGATAGCACTTTTAACCTGACTTCTTTAAATGCAGAACAATAAAAATTATTATGCTGATAGAAAATGAAATTATTAAGAAGATTATAAATGATTTGTTACAATTTTGCTCGAGAATTATATCAAACAAGTAAAATATCAGTCCGCTGCTTACTAAAAAGAAAACCACTTTCTGAATGTATGACCAAACATCTGATTTTGTTTTGATGAATGAATAATAAATATAAATTCCGCTAAGGATGATAAAGAGTCCCGGAATCATTCCGTAGTTTTCAAGAAATTTTGCCCAGCCTGAATTTTGATTTACAATTTGCTTTGAAATCTCGAGATCATAAATACCAAAAATGACTGCAAGAATTATCCAGATTGAAACAAGAAATACCAGAAGTCCATTTTTTTTCATTATCTGATTTTCTTTTTTTGCTTAGTTTAGTGATAGAAACTTTCTTCTATTCAAAAATATCAATTAAAAGACAGAATAAAATATGAATGTATCATTGGGCAAATATCAGACGGCAGTTGAAAAATCACTTAACCATATAAGCAGGGAAAGAGTTATTGCAAGAATCTGGCAGAAAGATCACACAGTTTGGAGAAAAGATCCGACAGAAATTTCTAATCGTCTTGGCTGGCTTGATTGTGTTGAGGTAACAAAAAAATCTTTTACAGAAATAAATTCTTTTGTTGAAGAAATTAGAAAAGAAGGTTTTACAGATGCTCTTTTGATGGGAATGGGCGGTTCGAGTTTGGCTCCGGAAGTTTTTCGTTTAACATTCGGTGTGAAGAAAGGTTATCTGGACTTGCATGTTCTCGACAGCACTCACCCTGAAGCAATATTGGAGTATGAAAAGAAACTTAATCCTGAAAAAACATTATACATCGTCTCAACAA
>CAVUCF010000031.1:0-39456 GCA_963739915.1 uncultured Ignavibacteriaceae bacterium | reverse complement strand
GGGGAATCTGCCATGACAACTTTTTACAATTCCTTACTTTGCCATGACCCCTGTTGCACTTCAAAAGAGTAGTTTTCTAGTGGAAATTAACTGAAACAAAAACCATCACTAAAAGGAGAAAATAAAATGAAAACAGCAAGATTCTTAACCGTAGTTCTTCTGGCAGCAGTTTTAACAGGCTCGGGGTATACGCAGTCAAATTCTATTAAAGATATCACTGCTCATAAGTATGCATTAGAAAACCTTATAGCTGGTATTCATTCAGAAAATGACGGAGTAAGAAGAAATTCAATATACTTCGCTGGTTATTATAAAATAGTTGAAGCAGAAGATGCACTTATAGCTCAGCTTAAAAAGGAAAACGATCCAAGCACCAGAATATTAATTGCACTTGTTCTTTACGAATTGGGTAGTGAAGAAGGATTGCTCGAAGTAAAAGATCTTTCGAAGAATGATGAAAATGCTAAAGTAAGAAGAATGGCTACCCAGATCTACAATGAATATCTGGTAAATGATTCAGGAAGCACAGCATATGTTACTGAGTAGTATTTTATGTTTGAAATTAAAATCTTTGTTATATTGAAATCAATAATGAATAAACAAATGCTGAAAATATCTGTCTGTCTTGGGATTCTTTTAATAGTTATTACTGGCTGTAAATCTGGTAACAACGAGCAGAAAGAGTTCGATACTCAAGGCTTTTTCAAAGAGATGGAAGAAATCGCCGCCATCAATGATAAAAATTTTTTAGACCTTGAAGGTAATTGGAGATTCTCAATCGGTGATGATACTGCCTGGGCTTCACCTGATTTTAAAGACAACAATTGGGAAAAAATCAGAGTGCCTGCAACCTGGGAAGATCAGGGATTTCACGGATATAATGGTTATGCCTGGTACAGAAAAACATTTGAAATCCCGAAAGAATTAATCGGCAGCAATTTTATTTTGAATGCTGGTTTTATTGATGATGTTGACCAGACATTCGTAAACGGAAAACTCGTTGGGATGTCCGGCAGCTTTCCTCCAAACTTTAGAACAGCTTACGATGCCCAGAGGGAATATTTTCTTTCCAATGAATTATTAAAAGAAGGTAAGAATATAATTGCAATTCGTGTTTACGACATCCAGCTTGAAGGTGGAATTATAAGAGGACCTGTAGGTCTTTCTCCAACCAAATCGGATATTCGCATTATTTCAGAGCTTGATCTTGATATTAACCTTTCAGGAATATGGAAATTCAAAGCAGGTGACAATACCCAATGGAAAGATTACTCGGAGGATGATTCTCAGTGGAAAGAAATTTTTGTGCCTGCCTACTGGGAAGTTCAAGGATTTAAAGACTATGATGGTTTTGCTTGGTACAGAAAGTCTTTTACTTTGCCTGAAAAATTCGCTGGTCAAAAAATGGTTCTAATGTTAGGCAAGATTGATGATATTGATCAGACATTTATAAATGGAACTTTAGTTGGTTCTGTTGGCGACTGGAATTTTGAAGATGTTCCGAATAGCTTTAATCAGAATAATGAATGGGAAGCGGTTCGCGGTTATTACATTCCGGATAATGTTCTTCAGCCGGGAAAAGAAAATACAATCGCTGTTCGGGTGTATGATGGATTTATTGATGGAGGAATTTACCAGGGACCGATTGGATTGATAACGCAGGAAAAGTACCGCGAGTACTGGCAGAGTAAAAGGAACTAATATTTGAAATATTACAGAATAGAAAAACTGAAGAATGGATTACAATTATGGAACCATCACAAATTTACATTGCCGTTGCAATTATAGCATTAGCCCTCATCGCTTTAGCACTATTTTTTATTTCCCGGAAAAAAGGAAGCTATAAATTCACTCCGCTTGCAGGCACTGCCTTTGGCTTTGTAATAGCAGGAATTATTTTTAGCGAAAACAGGTTGATTGGTTATAGTCTGATAGGAATTGGTGTAACGCTTGCAATTATTGATGTAATTATGAAGTACTAGAAGAAAAGAAAAAACTTAGTTAATATTGATTTATTAGAATCATCAACTCAATTCCGCTGAGAAATATAAATACCAAAAAATTATTACCGCTGATCCAAACAAAACATCCGATGCATAATGTGCACCGATAACAACTCTGCTTAAAGCCAACGTAACTCCCCACAGAAAAATTATAACTAATCGCTGAATATTTCATCCACTGTTTTTTATTTGCTAAAAGAATTAATAAAGCTAAAAGCATCCAGCCCATTGCTGCGTGACCGGAAGGAAATGAATCGGAACCGGTTATTCCCTGAGGCAAATACCACGGAGTAAATTGTGAAAATGCAGCATCAAGCTCTCTGAAACGAACTCTTCCCCAAAAATATTTTACTCCCTGAATGAATATTACATAACCAAACAAAGCCATTCCCACAACAACTTTCGCATATCTGATTGCGATAGCACTTTGCACCTGATTTGCTTTATGCAGAACAATAAAAATTATTATGCTGATAGAAAAAGAAATTATTAAGGAAGATTAATAAGATGATCTGTTACAATATTGCTCGAGAAGTATATCAAACAGGTAAAATATCAATCCGCTGCTTACTAAAAAGAAAACTACTTTCTGAATGTATGACCAAACATCTGATTTTGTTTTGATGAATGAATAATAAATATAAATTCCGCTGAGGATGATAAAGAGTCCCGGAATCATTCCATAGTTTTCAAGAAATTTTGCCCAGACTGAATTTTGATTTACAATGGTCTTCGAAATATCGAGATCATAAATACCAAAAATCACTGCAAGGATTATCCAGATTGAAACAAGAAATACCAGAAGTCCATTTTTTTTCATTATCTGATTTTCTTTTTTTGCTTAGTTTAGTGATAGAAACTTTCTTCTATTCAAAAATATCAATTTAAAGACAGAATAAAATATGAATGTATCATTCGGCAAATATCAGACGGCAGTTGAAAAATCACTTAATCATATCAGCAGGGAGAGAGTTATTGCACGAATCTGGCAGAAAGATCACACAGTTTGGAGAAATGATCCGACAGAAATTTCTAATCGTCTCGGCTGGCTTGATTGTGTTGAGGTGACAAAAAAATCTTTTACAGAAATAAATTCATTTGTTGAAGAAATTAGAAAAGAAGGTTTTACAGATGCACTTTTGATGGGAATGGGCGGCTCAAGTTTAACTCCTGAAGTTTTTCGCTTCACTTTCGGTGTGAAGAAAGGTTATCTGGATTTGCACGTTCTTGACAGCACTCATCCTGAAGCAATATTGGAGTATGAAAAGAAACTTGATCCATCCAAGACATTATACATTGTCTCTACAAAATCAGGCGGCACAGTTGAGACAATGTCTTTTATGAAATACTTTTTTACCAGTGTATCGAAAAAACTTGGAAGGGAAAAAGCATCAAAACATTTTATTGCTATTACCGATCCGGGAAGTGGCTTGGAAGAAATGGCGAAGAAACTCAACTTCAGAAAAATATTTTTGAATGATCCTGATATTGGAGGAAGATTTTCTGCTCTTTCACTTTTCGGAATTGTTCCCGCTGCTTTGATAGGAATTGATATTGAAAAATTATTTGATGAAACCTCGAAGATGGTCAATGAATGTAAGCATAAGGAAGTACTTGATAACAGTGGTGCAAAGCTTGGCGGAATAATTGGCTCATTGGCGAAAGAAGGAGTGGACAAGCTTACTTTACTTATTTCCCCTCAGCTAAAATATCTCGGCGGCTGGCTGGAACAATTGATTGCCGAAAGCACCGGCAAAGATGGAAAGGGAATTCTTCCCGTTGATCTTGAACCATCAATTGAAGTAACTGAATATGGCAAAGATAGAGTGTTCGTTCATATCAAACTTTCCGGAGATAATTTCTTCGATAAAAAAGTTAGTGAAATAAAAGCTGCTGGATTTCCACTAATTGAAATTGAAATGAAAAATATCTATCAGCTCGGCGCTGAATTTTTCAGATGGGAATTTGCTACTGCAATTGCAGGATTTGTTATGGATGTTCAGCCATTCGATCAGCCGAATGTTGAGTCTGCTAAAATTGCAGCACGTGCAATGATGAAAGAATATCAGCAAAAAGGAAAACTTCCTGAACTAAAACCTGCATTAGAATCAGAAGGGATAAAAGTTTTTGGTGATATCAAAGCTGATAATTTGAACGAGGCTATCGCATCATTTCTTTCCAAATGTGAAAAAGGGAAAAGCTACATTGCTATTCAGGCTTTTTTAAAACCAGATGAAAAAACCTGGCAGCAGCTTCAGCTTTTGAGATTGAAAATTATTGCAGAATTATAAAGTGGCAACAACTCTTGGTTACGGACCGAGGTTTCTTCATTCAACAGGTCAACTGCATAAAGGAGATTCAGGAAATGGATTTTTTATCCAATTTATTTCTGATATTCAAAATGATGTTCCGATTCCTGATGATGCAGGCAAAGATGAATCTTCTATTTCATTTGGAACATTGATTAGAGCACAGGCTTTGGGCGACAGGCAGGCATTGATTGATAATAAAAGAAAAGTGCTTACGATTGATCTTAGGAAAAAATGTTTTTGATTGGATGGTTTAGAAGAAGTATTCTGATTACGGAAATAGAAAATAATTCTTATCTATTTATTAATTATGAGTAGAGATGGGCTATTTTTAATCCACTCACTGTTTGTTTCGCGAATCTTATCCCAACTTTCCAAGCTGATAAGAATCAAATCAAAATTGTTCATTGATGTAGTTGACGGAGTTAATTCTGTTTGAACACTGATTTTTTTTGATGTGTTATCTCTTTATCAGTTCAATCGATTGAATTATCCTTTTGCAAGATATTATTTATATCCACGATAGTTAATTCAGAGGCGGAATTCATTAAAAATTTTCTGCCAAATTGAAGCAGAAATTTATCTGAAGATTCATACAGAAGTAAAAGCACATTATTAATTTGATTAAATCCTTTATCAATCAACACTCCGACACTGCAGTTACAATCATCAAAGAAATTTTTTATTTTACCGCCTGTTTCATCCCTGGAAAACAGTGCTCTTGAACTTCCAACCAGCAGCATAGAATACGATTCCTCATTTGCTATGTTGACGATTTCATTACTTACTTCATTCGTTGCCCTGTACTTTGTTTCTATTTTAATCCCAAGTTTTTTTGCTAATTCACGGATCGGTTTAAATCCTTCTTCCTCAAATATCTCTGCCTCCTGCAATGATATATCCGAGCTTGGTGTAAGATGTAAAGCTGTGATATTAGCTTTATCATTATGCTTTTCAACCATTTGGTTTGCGAGTATCAGTAACTGGTTTCCCGCTAAGGGTGGACCGAATGAAATTAAAATTTTATCTTCATTGGTTGAAAGTGAAGCCAACTTTAAACGCTCTCTTCTTTTTGTTACAAAATCTATAAACGTTATAGATGGTCCTGTCATAAAAGTAGTAATTAATGCCATCAATACCAGCATAGTAAAAATCTCTGGAGTTAAAACACCAAGATCATAACCAATATTCAGCACAACTAATTCCATCAATCCTCTCGTATTCATCAACGCACCTAGCACTAAACTATCCCGCCAGGATTGCCCAACGAACCTTGCCGCAAATGCACTTCCGAGAAATTTACCAATTATAGCAACTGCAATAATGATTATACAAACCACCCATAGATTTGGATTATTTAATGAGCCGATTTGTGTTCTTAATCCTGTAAATACAAAGAAGAGTGGCAACAGAAAAACTAAGCTAAAGTCTTCTATCTTTTCAGCCAGGACACGACGAAAAGACTGGTTTGCCGGAATGATCACTCCTGCCATGAATGCACCAAATAGAGCATGTATTCCGATAACCTCTGTCATATATGACGACAATAAAAGTATTCCAAAGAGAATTGCAAGTATAGGTTTGTTGACTGTTTCGCGAGTAAAATGTGTTTGGGCAATTTTATTAAGCAGTCGTTTTACCACAAATATCATAAACATTACGTAAACAACAGAAAAGAAAATAGTAAGTAATGAGGCTGTAATATCTCCGGCTTTTACAATTGCAATTACAACTGCAAGTAAACTCCAGGCAGTTACGTCATCAACAGCAGCACACGTAATTGCTAATGTACCTAAATGATCTTTTGTTAAGTCTCTTTCCTGAATTATTCTTGCAAGTACAGGAAAAGCTGTTATGCTCATGGCAATCCCGATGAAAAGAGCAAATGCGGTAAATGAAATTGTATCAGGGGCAAAGTTTTGATAAAGAAAATAAGCTAATACCACACCGAGAAAGTATGGGAATATAATGCTTGCGTGACTGACTACAATCGCATCCTGTGCACTTCTCTTGAGAATTCCGACATCAAGTTCCATCCCGACGATGAACATAAATAATATCAGCCCTATTTGACTCAGGAATTGCAGATTAACTAAAGATTCTGTTGGAAATAAAAAATTAGAGAATTGAGGAAAAAATAATCCAAGTAAGGAGGGTCCTAAAAATATTCCAGCTATTATTTCTCCTATTACAGTTGGCTGTCCAATCTTGTTCATCATCCACCCAAATAATCTCGCGATTAAAATGATGGACAAAATCTGAAGAATCAAAATTGCAAGAGGATGCTGAAAGTTATGTAGAAAATTGTTTACGGCTATTAAAAAATTGGATTCGCCATCAGGTTGGTGTGATTCGACCGAAAAATCAGGAATAAGTTTAGAAACTTCTAATTCTTTCCCAAGTTTTAAAGTCAGCAATAGAAGAGAACCAAAGAAAACTATTGTTAATATGTAGAAGTAAACTCTTTTTTTCATTACCTGATAAGTTGAACTTTTTATTTTTATTCTAAATTAATGACTGATTTAGTGGAATTTTCAAGAATTCCTAATTACTTGTTTGCAATATAAGAACTCATTGTGAAAAATATAAGTAAGGCACCTTTTTTAGTCACACTACCCAAAATTTACTTTTAAAAAGTTGTGATGAGCGGTCTTGACATTTCAAATATCTATCGTATATTTACGATGAACGATTAAAGAAATTTTTATGGCAGCATCAAAAAAAGAAGAATTCACGCAGGAAGACAACTGGCTTGCCGATGTAGCAAAAGCTCTTTCTCATCCTGCAAGAATAAGAATACTTAAAATCCTGACTCAAATGGATTCCTGTATGGTTGGAAGTTTGGTTGACCAACTACCGCTTGCACAGGCTACAGTATCCCAGCATCTGAAGGAACTTAAACGAGTAGGGTCTAATTGATGGCGAGATTGATGGACCGAAAGTTTGTTACTGTGTGAATAATAAAAATCTTGCTAAAGCAAAAGCTGCCCTGGATAAAATGTTTTCGAAAATAGGCTGTTGTTAAATAAATAAATAAAGGAGTATAAAATGCAAACATCAGAAGAAATTAAAAAAGTTGTAAAAGAAAAGTACGGGGAAATTGCTGCAAAGAGCCAGCAAGGCTGCGGTTGTGGCTGTGATTCTAAATCAAGTAAAATCGTTGGATATACTGTGATGCAGGATGAATATGATCATCTTGAAGGATATGTAGCTGACGCTGATCTCGGACTTGGCTGCGGTTTGCCAACCGAATATGCAGGAATTAAAAAAGGTGATACGGTTATTGATCTCGGCAGTGGTGCAGGTAATGATGTTTTTGTTGCAAGAGCAATTGTTGGTGATGAAGGAAAAGTAATCGGACTTGATATGACAGAAGAAATGATTGACAAAGCAAAAAAAAATAATGCTAAACTTGGTTATAAAAATGTTGAGTTTCAGTTTGGTGATATCGAACAAATGCCTTTTGATAATAATATTGTTGATGTGGTCGTAAGTAACTGCGTGCTTAATCTTGTTCCTGATAAACGAAAAGCATTTGCAGAGATTTACAGAATCCTAAAACCTGGTGCACATTTTTGTGTTTCAGATATTGTTCTGAAAGGTGAATTACCTGCAGGATTGAAAAAGTCTGCAGAGATGTATGCAGGTTGTGTTGCAGGTGCACTTCAGCAGGATGAATACTTAAGTATAATAAAGGAAACTGGTTTTACAAATATTGAAATCAAAAAAACAAAAGTGATTGAATTACCTGATGATGTTCTTAAAGAATATCTAAATGATTCAGAGGTTGAAATTGTTCAAAAAGAATAATGTTGGAATTTTTAGCATAACGGTAGTTGGGTATAAAAATTAATAGTTACGATCAGATAATTTGAATTTGATGTCAAAGCCAATTCTCAAAAATTTCTCTACGTAAACTAAAATTCATTTGGGGGTAGACGTGAAAAGTTTGTACTTTCTTCTGATAAGTGTTGTGTTAAATGCCTCACTTTTTGCCCAGGGCCTGGAATTAACGCCTTACGGATTTATAAAAGGTGATGCAGTTTATTCATCTAAAGGTGTACTTTCTTTTGGTAACCCTAACCTTTCTGCTCCTCAGGTTGCAAACGGAGTTGACGAAGCTGCACTCGGCTTTACAGCAAAACATTCAAGAATTGGTTTGAAAGGAATGTATGGTGAGGACATTAAAGTTGGTGGTGTGCTTGAAATAGATTTTTTCACTGCAACCAGTTTTGATACAAATGTTAATCCTCGCCTTCGGCTTGCCTACGCATCATTAGCCTTTGATAATTTTGAATTCAAATTCGGGCAGCAGTGGGATATTTTCTCACCTCTGAATCCAACAACAGCAAATACAAATGCTAATCTTTGGTATGGTGGTAATTTAGGTTTTCGCCGCGGTCAAATACAGATATGTTATAAAATTCCTATTGAGAATATTCAACCAATGATACAGGTTGCATTTGGTGAAGCTGCACGAGAAACCGGATCAGGATTAGGCGATGATAATAGAGCAGTTCTTCCGATGGTTCAGGGGCGTGTCTCTGCAAAGTTTCTTGATGATAAAAGCATCGGCGTATATTTCACTTATGCAAAGTTCTCGCCGGTTCCTGATACTTCTTACTATGATTATTATAGTTCCGGTGTTGGAGTAGACTTTACTCTACCATTCAATAAATATTTTGCTTTGCATGGTGAAGTTAATTCAGGGACAAACCTGAGCAATTCAAACTTTTTTGCAATTGCAGGTAATGGAAGTAAAGATGATGAGAGAAAAACTTTGGCTTTCTGGGCGAATATTACTTCAAATATAGCTGAACATTTTCAATTGGTTATTGGTAGCGGCTTAGATAATAACCAGACTGAAGATCTTGTTGATGGCATTATCGAACAAAACTTTGTCATCTATGGTGATTTAATCTTCCCTGTTGCTTATGGATTCTCTATTTCACTGGAAGTCGGCAATATTTCTACAACAATTAAGGGCAAAGAAGAGAAGAACAATGCTCTTTATAGCTTTCTATCTGGAAAAGTCGCATTTTGATTTATTAGAATTAAGATGTGTTTTAGAAGAAGTTAAGTGGTGAACTAGCAACCTTTGGCTTTAATAATTGTTGATTGCCAGAATTTTTTTATAAGATTAAACAAATACAAGGATACTTTTAAAAAAATTTTCGAACTGATCACAACGTAAAGCTCACAGAATCAATATTAAAAATGTAACAATAATGATAGTAAATCCGACTTTCCAGTTGTTTTCAATTCAGTTGCTAAATAGCAAAATATGCCGATTATGAGCTAAATTTGCAGATTTTAGGTTGACTTTAGAAATTTTGGTAAGTATGTTCAAAGTGTAGTTTTTCCAATTTATTGTCGTATGTGACGCTGAGTTCAAGAAATTTTTCGGATGGATTAAACATCAGTTCAAACTATCGACTGTCAGGAGGAGAATCGATGATAGTTAATTTTCAAGATTTCTATTCCTTCCTAGAAAAAAGAAGTAACGGTTTAGGAAGCTTCGATGAAGTTATATTTCCTTACCCAGCTAATCCTGAAAGACAGGATAAAGTTTCTTTTCGTTTTGCAAAACCTGATGAACAAAAAAACCCCGAATTAAATTATCCAAGCACTATCGACCCACTAAAAATTCTTTTCCATCTCCCCTCTCAAAAAGTTTATTCGCAAAAAAACCATTGTACAAAAAGAATAATGCTGGGTATAATAGCGGATACAAAAAAAAGCATGAAAAGTTTTTTTAGAAATAATATTAAAAGGGATTCAAAGATTAATACCGAGTTTTTATTAGCACTGGTCAATATGAATTAGTAAATATTATTTAATAAATGTATTCATTATGGAAGAAAAAAAATTAACAGTCATCTATTCTTGCGATACCTTAAACGGAAGTACTGATCACATAAATTCTCCTGAAGTTATAGCTTATGCAGCAAATTTACCGGGTGTTTCGGCTATATGGCTTCCTTCTGATATTTCGTTAACCGACCCTGAACAAGTTGCCAGAGAAATAAAAAAGAATAATTTGAAAAGAATAGTTATTGCCGGAAACAATGCAGGAATGCATAAAAGCTTTTTTTCCAGAGCAATGGTACTTGCTGGTAATAATCCTGAAGACGTTATATTAGCAAGTTTCCTGGAATATGGAGCCAGTCATAAAAGCGATGTTGAAAGAGCAAAAGCCATTGTTGCCTGTGCAGTTTATGGAGTTCCTTTTGAAATGGCTGCCATCCCCGAAGAACTTCCAGTAAATCCTAATACTCTTGTTATAGGAGGCGGGATAGCAGGTATTCAGGCTTCACTTGAGATTGCAGCAAGTAAGAATATTGTCTATCTGGTTGAAAAATCTGGCACAATTGGCGGTCACATGGCAATGTTCGATAAAACATTTCCAACATTAGATTGTGCAGCATGTATTTTAACTCCTAAGATGGTTGAGGTAGGACAGCATAATTATATAAAGCTCATGACCTATTCTAAGGTACAAGAAGTATCAGGGGTACCGGGCAACTATACAGTAAAAATATTGAAAAAAGCCCGCAAAATTAATCTTGAGACCTGTATTGGATGTGGAACTTGCGCAGAAAAGTGTCCTTCAAAAGCACCCAGTGAATTTGATGCAAATACAACACTAAGAAGAGCTGCTTATATCCCATTTCCACAGGCTGTTCCAAATAAATACCTAATTGATGATAGTATATGCACATATACTTTAAAAGGTAAATGTGGAGCATGTGTTAAAGTATGTCCGGTACCGGGTTGTATCAACTTAGATGAAAAAGATGAAGTTGTTGAAATAAATGTTGGCAATATCATTGTTGCCACCGGTTTTAAAACATTTAATGCAACCAAATTCGCACAATTTGGTTATGGAAAATACCCTAATGTATTAACATCGATTGAACTTGAAAGATTAATCAATGCAGCTGGTCCTACAGGCGGAAAAATAGCCAAACGTGTTCAGGATAAAAAAGGGAATTGGGTATTTTCAACTGATTCAATATACACGCCTAAAAGTATCGCAATTATTCATTGTATTGGCAGCAGAGATGTGAATCATAATAAATATTGTTCTAAAGTATGTTGTATGTATTCTCTAAAACTTGCCCATCTTTTAAAAGAAAAATTACCTGATTCCGAAATCAATGAATATTATATTGATATACGCGCCTATGGAAAAGGATATGAAGAATTTTATAATCGGATTAAAAAGGAAGGTGTCAATGTTGTTCGCGGACGACCTGCGAAAGTTGAACAGTATGGAGATGAGCTTATTGTAAGATGCGAAGATATTGAGAGAGCTAGAATGATTGAGCAGAGAGTTGATATGGTTATTCTTGCCGTTGGAACCGAACCAAGAACTGATTCAGAAAATGTTGCTGAAATGTTAGGTATTACTGTTGATTCATACGGTTGGTTTAAGGAATTTAATTATATCAGCGATCCTGTAAATACATTTTCCGGTGGTATAGCTATTGCGGGTGCTTGCCAGGGACCTAAAGATATACCGGATACAGTTGCACAAGCTTCGGCAGCAGCTTCAAGAGTTTTACAAAGTATCGCAAGAAATAAAATCAGAAATGGTATTCGAAACCTTTCACTTGAACAAATTGAAACTAAAGCAAAAGAACTTTCTAAAATATTGCAGGATTAAATATGAGTCAGCGGGTTAATCTTAATCTTAAAAATGAATTGTTCCTGTATGGAGCAAAAGATTGGAACCAGTGTTTTCAATGCGGTAATTGTACTGCTACTTGCCATACAACTGAAAATGACTTTTTTTTCCCTCGGAAAACGGTGAGACAGGTATTAATGGGATTAACTAAAAGTCTCCAAACAAATATTGATCCGTGGTTGTGTACATATTGTGGTGATTGTTCAAAAACCTGCCCAAGAGATGCTAATCCTGCCGAACTGATGATGTCCATTAGAAGGTATCTGATATCGGTGTATGACTGGACAGGTATCTCAAAGTTGTTATACAAATCCAAGGCTTTAGAAATTGCAGCAATTCTTGTCTTAGCTGCAATTGTTATGACTCTCTATCTCCTATTTACAACCTTTCCATCTGGTGATGTTGCTCAATGGATTGGACCCGATGGCGGTGCATTGATAAATAAAATGGCTCCCTGGAAAACAATCCACCTGGGAGACTTGATTATGGCAGGAGGCTTAGTATTCTTGATAGTAACTAATATATTTTATATGTGGTACAAGATTATTTATGAAGATAAATCTTTAAAAGTCGGATTAGCAGATTACTTAAGACCCATTTCATTATTACCAAAAATTTTTCACCCCGATAAAAAATACGCTAAATGTGATGAAAAGAAATTATTTCTTTATTGGGGGCTTCATTTATTTCTAGCATTAAGCTATGCCTTGATGTTTATTATTATTGTGTTTTTTCTTGAATGGTTTCAAACAGATAATGTTTATCCAATTTATCATCCACAAAGATTATTGGGGTATATTTCTACAATAGGGCTGTTTGTTGGGATAATCTATTTCTATACAAATAGAACTATTAAAAACATGGAGAATAGTAAATATTCTCATTTTACTGATTGGACATTCCTTATTTTATTATTCTTAACGACGTTAACTGGTATTTTAGTCCATTTTTTCAGAGTCTATGGTATGCCACAGTTAACATACATCACTTACCTTCTACATTTAATGGTGTTAGTACCCATGTTAATTGTAGAGGTTCCGTTTTCTAAATGGTCTCATATGATCTACAGACCATTTTCACTTTATTTTGCTCATTTGAAAAAAATGGCAATAAAAAATCAAAAAATAATATTGAACAATTACAGTTTACAAAGTTGAATAACATGGAAGAAAAAAGAATAGGAGTATACGTTTGTTGGTGCGGGACCAATATTGCCAATATGGTTGATGTTGAAAACGTATCCAAAGAAATTCAGAATCTGCCAAATGTTGTTGTTTCTAAGGATTACAAATATATGTGTTCTGATCCCGGACAGGATCTTATTGTTCAGGATATTAAGGAACATAGTCTTAATAGAGTTGTTGTTGCTGCATGTTCACCAAGAATGCATGAAATTACTTTCAGGAAAGCCTTGGAAAACGCGGGTCTAAATCCTTATATGTTTGAAATGGCAAATATAAGAGAACACGCATCCTGGGTTCACACCGATAGAAAAGAAGCCACAAAAAAAGCCAAAGATCTTATTGCTGCTGCTATTGCTAGAGTGCAATGGCACGAGTCTTTGGAAAAAAGAAGTGTCGATGTAAATCCTGCAACTCTAATAATTGGTGGTGGAATTTCAGGTATATCTGCTGCTTTGGAAATTGCCAACTCTGATAAACAAGTATATCTTGTTGAAAAAACAGGAGCTTTAGGCGGTCTTGTTACAAACATTGATTTAACCTACCCTTATCTGAACAGTGCTAAACAGATGATCGATCATAAAATTTTTTCTGTTTTGAATCATCCTAAAATAAATGTTTACCTTAATACTGAGATAGAACAGGTATTTGGATACGTGGGTAATTTTGAAACCGATATTAAACCAAATGGTAAAGAAGTTAAACTCAATTTTGGAAACGTAATTGTCGCAACAGGACTAAAACCATTTGATGCAAAAAAGGTTTTAAATTATGGTTATGGTAAACTACCCAATGTTATTACTTCAACAGACTTCGAGCAGGTATTAAAGAGCGGTATTATCATCACAAGAGATGGAAGAGTGCCGAAAGATATTGCAATTATCCATTGCGTAGGAAGCAGGAATGAAGATTATAATACCTACTGTTCTCGTACGTGTTGTATGACAGCCTTAAAATTTATTAACCAGATTAAATCGGCACTTCCTGAAACAAATATCTATGATATATATTCTGATATGAGAGCGTTTGGAAAAGGTTGTGAAGAATTGTATTCAATTACATCGAAAAAAAATGTAATGTTTTTAACATTTGATCACAAAGTTAATTTACCTCAAATCAGGCAAGCATCATACAAAGATTCATGCAACTTACTTATAGAGTTTAAAGAAAAATTTTCGGGAGAATCCATTGAAGTGCCGGCAGATATGGTAATTCTAATGGTTGGCATGGAAGCTCATGATGATGCTAAACAAGTATCGCATGCTGTTGGTGTTAGTATGTGTGGAAATAAATTCTTCATAGAAAGACATCCAAAGTTGGACCCGGTAGCAACAACTACAGATGGAGTTTATGTTGTTGGAACTTGTCAATCACCTAAAGATATTCCCGATTCAGTTTCACAAGCAAGAGCTGCCGCTGCAAGAATACTTGCAACAATTCAGTCGGGTTCAGTTAATGTGGAAGTAACTACTGCAGTTGTAAATGAAGAAATCTGTTGTGGATGCCAGACTTGTATAAAAGTTTGCCCTTATACAGCAATCAGTTTTAAAGAAGATGAGAAAGTATCTTTTGTTAATGAGATACTTTGTAAAGGTTGCGGAACTTGCGGTTCAACTTGTCCTACTGGTGCAATTAAAAGTAAGCACTTTACTGATCAGCAAATATTATCTCAAATAGAAGGACTAATGTCACTACAGGAGGTTTAATACTATGAATCAAAGTCCTAAAATTGTTGCGTTCTTATGTAACTGGTGCTCATACACCGGGGCAGATCTTGCAGGAACATCAAGGATGAAATATGCTTCGAATATTCGTATTATTAGAATTATGTGTTCTGGTCGTGTTGAACCAACTTTTGTTTTAAAAGCTTTTAAAGAAGGTGCTGATGGAATATTAATTTGTGGTTGCCATCCGGGTGATTGTCATTATCACGAGGGTAATTACAAATGTTTAAGAAGATTCCATTTGTTGCAAAAGTATTTAGTACAAATGGGTATTCCAATAGAAAGACTAAAACTTGAGTGGATAAGTGCAAGCGAAGGTGCTGAGTTTGCTCAGCTTGTTAATGAATTCACTGAAACAATAAAAGGTCTTGATCCAAGCCAGATTAAAAAAACAGTTGAAACATTTTCTTAAAACTAAAAAAGTAGAAGTAAATAAATGCCTAAGGAAGAAAAACCAAAAATAAAGCTTGCAATTTACTGGGGTGCTGCCTGTGGTGGTTGTTGTGTTTCAGTTCTTGATGTGCATGAATCTCTGTTTACTGTTGTTGAACACGCAGACATTGTCTTTTGGCCTATTGCTTTAGATTTTAAATATAAAGATGTCGAAGCGATGCCAGATGGTTTTATTGATGTTACATTGTTCAATGGTGCAGTTAGAAACAGCGAAAATGAGAGTATGGCAAAACTGCTGCGCAAAAAAACCAAAGTTTTAGTTGCTTATGGATCCTGTGCTCACATGGGAGGAATTCCGGGTCTTGCTAATTTTTCAAATAAGGAAGCAATATTTAATAGAGCATATATTGAAAGTGAATCGACTTCAAATCCTGAAAAGATATTTCCCCAAACACACTTCGAATGTACCAGAAGGAACATTGGAATTGCCTTTACTCTATAATGATGTAAAAACTTTGAATCAGGTTGTGAATGTTGATTACTTCTTACCGGGTTGTCCGCCCCAAACCGAAAGATTAGTTGAAGTATTTATGGCTATTGTAACAGGTGCACAACTTCCACCTGCTGGTTCTGTTGTTGGAGCTTATGATAAAAGCCAATGTGATGAATGTAAGAGAAAAAAATCGGATAATAAATTAATTAAGGAATTTAAAAGACCCTGGCAAATTAAGGATGACGGTGAAACCTGCTTTTTAGAGCAAGGTGTAATATGTATGGGTCCCGCAACCAGAGGTGGTTGTGGAGTAAGATGTATTGAAGGAAATGCACCATGCAGAGGTTGTTACGGCCCGCCACCCGATGTAACCGACCCCGGCGCAAAAATGATGTCTGCTATTGCTACAATGATAGATTCAAATGATCCAAGTGAAATAGAAAGAATTATTGAAACAATTGAAGACCCGGCGGGAACATTTTATAGATATAGTCTCCCTAGTTCAATGTTAAGGAGGAAGTTTTTATGACGCGATATACTATAGATCCAATTACCCGGCTTGAAGGACATGGTAAAGTTGAAATATTTTGTACAGACGATGGAGATGTGGAAAATGTTTATTTCCAGGTGCCAGAGTTAAGAGGATTTGAGAAATTTTTAGAAGGCAGAGCTGTTGAGGAAGCATCACAAATTGTTACTAAAATTTGTGGTGTATGCCCGGGTTGTCATCACATGGCTGCAGGCAAAGCAACTGATGCAGTTTTTGGTGTTAGACCGACACCTACTGCTGCTAAATTAAGAGAATTGTTTTATATGGCTCATTTTGTTCATAGTCATATAGCTCACTTTTATGCATTAGCTGCGCCTGATTTTGTAGTTGGACCAACTGCTCCCCCAGCCGAAAGAAATGTACTCGGAGTAATTGCTAAAGTAGGTGTTGAAATTGGAACAGAAGTTTTAAAACAACGTCGTATCGCTCAGGAAATTCAGGCACTTCTCGGTGGTCATCAAACACATGTTGTTATGAATACTCCGGGTGGTGTTAGAAAAGGATTGACGGAAGCTCAACGAAAAGATATTGAAGAGAAAGCCAAAGGATTTATTGAATTTGCAAAGTTCTCTTTAAAAATATTTAACGATGTCGTTCTGGCAAACAAAACTTATGTTGATATTATTCTTAACGGGCCATATTCTTTGAAAATCTATTCGATGGGTCTAGTTGATGAAAACAATAAAGTAAATTTTTATGATGGTAAGGTAAGAGTTGTTGATCCGGAAGGTAAAGAGCATTGTAAATATGCCCCGGAAGATTATCGCAAGTGGGTTGAAGAAAGAGTTGAGCCTTACAGTTATTTGAAATATCCTTACTTAAAACAAGTTGGCTGGAAAGGATTTGTCGAAGGAAAAGACTCTGGTGTGTATCAAGCTACTCCTTTAGCAAGATTAAATGTTGCTGATGGTATGGCTACTCCTTTAGCACAAGAGCATTATGAGCATATGTATCAAACTCTTGGCGGAAAACCTGTTCATGCAACCTTAGCGATGCATTGGGCACGTTTAGTTGAATTACTTTATGCTGCCGAAAGAGCACTTGAATTAGCTCAGGATAAAGAAATCACAAGCCCTGATATTCAGGCAGAACTTCCAAATGTACCCAAAGAAGGTGTTGGCATTGTTGAAGCTCAAAGAGGTACCCTAACACACCATTACTGGACTGATGAAAAAGGAATTATTACTAAAGCAAACATTATTGTTGGAACTACAAATAATAATGCTCCTATTTCTATGTCGTTAAAAAAAGCTGCACAAGGATTGATTAAGAAGGGAGTTACTGTTAACGAAGGTATTTTAAATATGGTTGAGATGGCTTTCAGAGCTTATGATCCATGCTTTTCCTGTGCAACCCATAGTTTACCCGGTAATATGCCGTTAGAAGTTATTTTCAGGGATGCGAAAGGAAACATTACCAGACAAGTTAAAAGAAATTGAAGAAATAAGAATTATAATTATTAAACTAAAAGTCAGTACTTATGTACTGACTTTTTTTATAAATCTATAATGAATAAAAATAGAATACTCATACATGGAATTGGTAACGAAATTTTAACTGATGACGGTATTGGACCAAAACTTGTGAAAAGGCTTAAAGGCAATTTATCTAAAAAAGATATTGACTTTGAAACGGCTTTCATAGGTGGACTTGAAATACTGGAATCTATTCAGGGTTATCATACTGTTATTTTTATAGATGCAATCAGAACAAGGGATGGAATACCAGGAACAGTTTATCAATTATCTCCGGAAAATTTTAATACAACTATTCACCTATCAAGTATTCACGATGTATCTTTTCTTACATCTGTTGCGTTAGGAAAAAAACTAGGATTAGATATGCCTCAATTTATTCATATCATAGCTGTTGAAATTGTTGAGGATAGGATATTTGATGATAATTTTTCCCCACAGATACAGGAGAAGTACGAAGAAATCTTTAATGAAGTCAAGAGGATAACTGAAAGAATACTTGCAGCTAACCATTTTAACTCTGAAGCATTTTAACAGATACGATTATGAGGAGTGAATTTTTCAATAGCTTTTAATTCATCACATGTATTTCATGTGAACATAATTATTAAATCATAATTCAAAAAATCAACAAGAGTGTCTGTTAATTATTTATCTTTCTTCAGCAGTAGATAAAAGGTAGTTCCAAAATTCTCTATGCTTTCAACCCAAATTTTGCCTCCGTGATCTTCAACTATATGCTTTGATATAGCCAGACCCAAACCTGTTCCGTCTTTAATGTTGGCTTTCACATTTGATGCTCTGTAAAATTCGTTGAATATATATGGTATCTCATATTCAGGAATACCCATACCATTGTCAATTACCTCAATCAGCACGTTCTCCTGTTTATCCTTAATGTTTATTAATACAATTTTGCCCGCAGGAGAATATTTAATCGCATTTTGAATTAGGTTTGATAAAACTTCTTCAATGGAAGATGGTTCACCATATATATTCTCTACAGATGTATCTATATTTTTTATAATGCTGATGTTTTTTTCTTGTGCGCTGTCTTCAAACATCTTGATTATTTCTTCAAGAGAGTTCTTTATGCTAAAATATTTTTTTTCTGATTGTAGCAGCAGCCTTTTGTTAGTTATACTTAATAGATCCGAAATGAAATTATTAAGTATTTGAATTCTCTTATGAGCACGACTTACAAAATCTTCCTGTTGCGGATTTAATGGTCCTGTCAATTTTTCATTCAGAACGGATATACAACTTTGTATTGCAGTGATATGTCCTTTTATATCATGGGTGATACGCATTACATATTCGTTTTTTACTTTATCTCTTTGTTTCAGCTTAGCATTAGCTTTCAAATAAGCTGCTTCATGCTTCTCTGACTG
Source organism: uncultured Ignavibacteriaceae bacterium (assembly GCA_963739915.1). Lineage (GTDB taxonomy): Bacteria > Bacteroidota > Ignavibacteria > Ignavibacteriales > Ignavibacteriaceae > IGN2. The sequence goes on along the minus strand of CAVUCF010000031.1, from coordinate 20,247 downwards.
CTTAATAATATTTCTTGTAATATATACGACAAAATACGATGTGGAAATAAAGATAAATCCGGTGCTCGCTAAATAAGTTAGGTTGTTGTACATATTTGAAGTGATAAAACCTTGCAATGGAAAATGCTTTATAATCCCTGAATATTCTAAAAAAGTCATCGAGCCTAAGAGCATTAATGCAAATGAGGTTTGAAAAAAACTCTCTTTGGTTGAAAGCATTATACTTCCGATTATCATATGAAAAATGTAGTAGATGATAAATGGATTTTCAACACCACCCGAATAATGTAAAAGAACTGTTAATACAATTAAATCGGTTGAAATCTGAAAATTGATAATTCTCTTTACATTTTTTAATGATTTTCTGACTTGTGATTTTTGTAAATATTTTAAGAAAGAAAATGATAATACGTTTAATAAAATTAAAAAGGCTATAATGCTGTAAACTGGTAACTCTTCGATGGTGATAAGAAGGAAATGTTTGGCTACATAATAGGCAATGAAAATTCCAAGAATAGCAAACCACCTCAATCGGATAAGCCAATATGCAAGCCTGACAATTCTGAGGTTCATCTTTTACACTTCAGAATATATTAATCTTAATTGACAAAAGGTTTACTAATTATAATAATTCTTTTATTGCTTCTAGTAATTCTTCCCAATCTCCGGATTTGTCAATAAATTTGGTTTTGGGCAGAGATTCTATATCCTCAATTGCAGCACGCATATTTACTCCAATTGATTTAGCCATACCTGTACTCATGATAATTGGAGTTTCTTTGAAATTATCATCTGATTTTAATTCATTCAGAAAATTAAACCCCTCAAGGTTTGTATCCATCATGATGTCCAGAATAATTAAATCGGGGTGAAATGTTTTAAGAATCCCTAAACCAATTTTAGAGTTGATTGCAGTCTCGACTTCATATTTTTTACTTTCGAGAAAGAGCTTGGTGGATGCTAATAAATCAACATCATCATCGATTATTAATATTTTATTTTTATTCATTGAATATTAATCCTTATAGTTTATAATTAAGGTATAAATTTAAAATCCTATCATTCAAATAAAATTCTCAAAGTAATTTTTATTTTCTTCGTTCTCCACGATTTTTTGAATAACAAATCCAGTATATAATAAAATATAATAGCAATCAGTTTCTCTATAATCCCAAGAAATTAATTGCAATACCACAAAATAAAATCATTCCCCCTGCAAGTGCGTGAGTAAACCTTTCAAGTCTTCCAACATTAAAAAGATTTATTCCACGAAGAGAAATTATAACTATCGAAAGCATTGTAAGAATAGTTGTAATTCCGAATACAGATGTAACCAGAATTAAGCCTGAGACACTTTTGGTTGCAGCCGGATACATTAAAATTGGTATCAGAGCTTCACAAGGACCAAAAATAAAAATGGTAAAAAGCACCCAGGGAGTTATGCTTTTCTTTTCTTCCTTGTGGGGATGAACATGTTCTTTCTGATGAGCATGTTCATGTAAGTGCATAGTTCCATTTTCGTGCATGTGAATATGAGAGTGAGGTTTGTTTTTAATAGCTCTTTTTAGCCCCCAGATAAAATAAGCCAGGCCAAAACCAATCAGAAGCCAGCCTGCAATTTCTCCGCGAGTTGATTCAATTAACTCAAGCTCACTCACAGCAACTCCGAAACCAATTCCAATTAAACCAATAACAACAGAACTCAATACGTGACCCACACCGCAGGCGGAGGTAATAAGTGCAGTTTTACGAAGAGACCAATCTCTGGCTTTAGACATCGCAATAAAAGGAATATAGTGATCAGGTCCAAGGATGGTGTGAACGAATCCCAGTGTTGCAGCAGTTATTGTTAAAAGAGTAATATCCTGAGACATAGCAAAACTCCCGGGAATAAAAAATATTATTTTGGGAGCCAGAGGCTCCTGATTTAATAGCTTTTCTTCATTCAAAATTCGTATATTATTTTGTGATTGGCAAGAGTTATTATTAATAAATCTCAACTTTTATGCATGAACTATCAGTTGCGCAGGAAATTTTAGAGATTGTAAATCAATATGTTCCTGATCCGAAACCGAATACTGTAAAATCAGTTAAGGTGAAAGTAGGTAAATTGAGCAATATCCTGACGGACTCACTTACTTTTTGCTTTGATGTAATCACCAGTGATACCCCACTAAGTGGTGTAAGGTTGGAGACGATTGAAATACCGGTAAAAATAAACTGTACAGGCTGTAATCAAGAATCGGAAATTGAGCCGCCAGTCTTTGCCTGTCCAATTTGTGGAAACAACCAAATAAAAATTGTTTCTGGAACCGAGCTGTGGGTTGATGAAATAGAACTCTTTGACGAAATACCATCCGTCTCTGCTTTGCAGAGCCGGGACAGGGAGGAAAAATGAGTGTAATTACTATTGAACGAAAAGTTTTAGAAAAAAATGATGCGATTGCTCAGCAGAACAGAGAATTGTTCAGGGGAAAAAATCTTTTTACAATGAACCTTGTAAGCTCACCGGGTTCTGGAAAAACCAGCCTTATTGAGAGAACAATTCATCATACTAAAAATAAATTTAATGTTGCTGTGATTGAAGGTGATGTGCAGACTAGTCTTGATGCAGAAAGAGTGGCTGCATATGGGGTTCCGGTTGTGCAGATAGTAACACAGGGAGCTTGCCATCTCGAGGCAGGATTAGTCAGAGATGCTTACGGACAAATTGAGAAAAATAACTTCGAAGTGCTTTTCATCGAGAATGTTGGTAACCTTGTTTGTCCTGCCGGATATGATCTCGGCGAAGATCTTAAAGTTGTAATTGTTAGCACAACCGAAGGAGATGATAAACCTTTAAAATATCCTGCAATGTTCAGGAATGCTTCGGCATTAATTATTAATAAAATCGATCTTGTCCCATATGTAAACTGTTCACTAGAAACGCTTATGAAAAATGCGTTATCAATTAATCCTTCACTAAAAGTATTTAAAACTTCCTGCACAACCGATGAAGGAATTGAAGAATGGTGTGGATGGATCGAATCTAAAATTAAAAGATAATTGAGCACACGAATCCACATAGCAATCAGGGGTGCTGTTCAGGGTGTGGGATTTCGTCCATTCATCTACAAACTTGCAAATGAATTGAATCTAACGGGTTATGTGTTAAATAATTCAAGTGGAGTTTTTATTGAAGCAGAAGGAAGCGAACCTATCTTAAGAAATTTTCTTTCACGAATTGAAGCAGATAAACCAAAGCTTTCTGTAATTACCAGTCTTGAACATTCTTTTCTTGATCCACTTGGTTATTCAAAATTTGAAATTAAAAAAAGCGAAGAGGGTGATGATGTCTCTGCATTTATACTTCCTGACATTGCAGTGTGCGATGATTGTCTGAAAGAAATGTTTAATCCGGATGACCGCAGATATTTATATCCTTTTATCAACTGCACTAATTGCGGACCAAGATTTTCTATTATCGAATCGCTGCCTTACGATCGTCCTAACACATCGATGAAAAACTTTAAGATGTGCGATAAGTGCAGAGAAGAATATGAAAATCCTTCTGACCGAAGATTCCACGCACAACCTACTGCCTGCCCGGAGTGTGGTCCTCAACTATTTCTTTGGGATGAAAACGGAAATATTATTTCTGAAAAACAATCTGCCTTAAAGCAAACAGTTGAGTTAATTCGTCAGGGAAAAATAATTGCGTTAAAAGGATTGGGTGGCTTTCAGCTAATTGTTGATGCAACGAATGATGAAGCCGTAAGAGAATTAAGAAAAAGAAAACATCGCGAAGAAAAACCTTTTGCATTGATGTTTCCCTCAATAGAGTCAATTAAAGAAGTGTGTGAAGTTTCCAGAAATAGAAGAAAGAGTTCTCTGTTCTCCTGAGTCTCCCATTATTTTACTGAAAAAAAAATCCAAAATCGGAAATCCAGAAATCCAAAATTTCGGTTACTGTTGCTCCACACAATCCATATCTTGGAGCTATGCTTCCATACACACCGCTTCACCATTTATTGATGAGGGAACTGGGAGTTCCGATTGTTGCAACAAGTGCAAACTTATCTGAAGAACCCATCTGTATTGATGAATATGAAGCACTGGGGAGATTAAAGGGCATTGCAGATTATTATTTGGTTCATAACAGGCCAATTGTTCGTCACGTTGATGATTCTATAGTCCGGGTAATTATGAATCGTGAACTGGTTATGAGACGTGCTCGAGGATATGCACCTTTGCCTGTAATGGTAAATGAGAAATATTCTTTATTGAAAGAAAAAACTATACTTGCAGTCGGCGGTCACTTGAAGAATACAGTTGCCCTGAAAAAAGGAAATAGTATTTTTATCAGCCAGCACATTGGTGATCTTTCAACTGAGGAATCTAATCAAAACATTTAAAAAAGTGATTGACGATTTTAAACTACTTTATAATGCTGAGCCAGATAAAATAATAAGTGATCTTCATCCCGAATACATTTCAACCAAATACGCAAAGCAAATGAGTGAAAAGATAGAACAAGTTCAGCACCATTATGCACATGTTGCAGCTTGCAGATTTGAAAACCAGGTTGAAGGTGAGGCGCTTGGTGTTTCCTGGGATGGTACTGGTTATGGTCTGGATGGAACGGTTTGGGGTGGAGAGTTTTTTTTAACCGATGATAATTCATACAAACATTTTGCTCAGTTTAGAAAGTTTGCACTTCCCGGTGGAGAAAAAGCAATAAAAGAACCAAGACGATCTCTTACAGGAATTCTATTTGAAATTGCAGGCAGTATCTTTTGTAAATGAGTTTAGTGATTTGATTGAAAATAAATTCACTTCAGCTGAGATTGGCATATTGCTAAATATGTTATCGAAAAAAATTAATTCTCCGGTTACTTCAAGTGCAGGAAGACTATTCGATGCTGTCTCATCACTGCTTGGAATTTGCGACCGGACAAACTACGAAGGACAGGCAGCAATGATGCTTGAGTTTGCGGCAGATTTGAATGAGAATGGATCTTATCCGTTTGAAATAAAAGAGTCAGATAAATTAATTATTGATTGGCAGCCCATTATAATTTCAATAATTAATGACATTAGAAAAGATGTTAAGCCATCCATCATCTCAACAAAGTTTCATAATACACTTTCTCAAGTGATACTTGAGATTGCTAAAAAATCAGGAATGAAAAAAGTAATTTTAAGTGGTGGGTGTTTTCAAAATGCATTATTAACAGAAAGAACGATAAGTTTGTTGCAAGAAAATAATTATAAAGTTTACTGGCATCAGCGTATTCCACCTAATGATGGAGGAATTGCTCTTGGGCAGATAGCTGCATATATGATGCAATCAAAGTCCGACTCTGTTGGAAAAAATAATCATAGCTCTAAAACTGAAAAAGAAAACCAATTGACTAAGGAGATAAGCTAATGTGCCTTGCTGTTCCCGGAAAAATTGTTTCAATTGATGAAAGCAATCCTGAATTAAAAATGGCGAAAGTAAATTTCAGCGGAGTTTCAAGGGAAGTATGTATTCAATGGCTTGATGATGTGAATATCGGAGACTATGTCCTTGTTCACGTTGGTTTTGCACTAAATAAAATTGATGAAAAAGATGCTGAGGAAACATTGAGAATTTTAAGAGAAATGGGTGACATTGAAGAAGAAAATTCTTAAACGGTTTTAATAGAATAATGAAATACCTGGATGAATTCAGAGATGGAAAAGCTGCAAGGAAATTATCTGCAGAGATAAAGTCCGTTGTGACAAAACCCTGGCAGATAATGGAAATTTGCGGAGGACAAACACATTCCATTTTAAAATATAGTATAGAAGAATTGTTGCCTGAAGAGATTACTCTCATTCACGGTCCCGGCTGTCCGGTCTGCGTAACGCCTTTGGAACTTATCGATAAAGCAATCGCAATTGCACAGCAGAGAAGATGTTATCTTTACATCGTTTGGTGATATGCTTCGTGTGCCGGGTTCAAAGCATGATCTGCTTAGCATAAAAGCAAAAGGTGGAAATGTAAAAATGGTTTACTCTCCGCTTGATGCAGTAAAGATCGCCGAGAATAATCCAGATAAAAAAGTTGTCTTCTTTGCAGTCGGATTCGAAACAACTGCACCTGCAAATGCAATGTCAGTCATCGAAGCGAAAAGAAGAGGATTAAAAAATTATTCTATTTTATGTTCGCACGTTCTTGTTCCGCCTGCCATCGAAGCTCTTCTTTCATCTAAGAATAATAACATACAAGGCTTTCTTGCTGCTGGACATGTTTGCGCAGTTATGGGTTATAATGAATATTTTTCTATTGCAGAAAAATATAATGTACCGATTGTCGTAACCGGCTTTGAGCCTATAGATATTTTACAAGGAATTCTTCTAACTGTAAAACAACTTGAATCCGGAAAGCCTGAAGTTCAGAATCAATACAGCAGGGTAGTTACAAAAGAAGGAAATGTTGCAGCACAAAAACTGCTCGAAGAAGTTTTTGAAAGAACAGACAGAAAGTGGCGAGGTATTGGCAATATTCCTGCAAGTGGTTTTAAGTTGAAAGAAGAATATTCTGATTTTGACGCTGAGAAAATATTTAAAGTTGAATATATAGAAACGGAAGAATCTCCTTTGTGCATTGCAGGAGAAGTATTGCAGGGAATTAAAAAACCCATTGAGTGCTCTGCTTTCGGAAAAGAGTGTACACCTGAGCGTCCGCTTGGTGCGCCAATGGTTTCGACCGAAGGTGCTTGTGCTGCTTATTTTCATTATGGAAAAGTCAAGAAGGAAAAGCATGTCATTGCGAATCCCTGATTTATCAGGGGGTCGTAAGACTACCTTGAGTCTGCCGGACTCTACGAGAAGCAATCTCTAATTATAAGATTGCTTCGCTTCGCTCGCAATGACAGTGAATTGAAATAATATGAAAGACAAAAACGAAATAGATTTCTCAACCGGGCTAAGTTGCCCAATACCAAAAAGTGATTATGAACATGTACTTCTTGCTCATGGCGGTGGAGGTACGCTTTCTCATCAATTGATAAGTAAATTATTTTTCTCCCAGTTTGATAATGAATTTCTAAATGAACAGCACGACAGTGCAATCTTCAATATTGATAAATCGAGACTCGCATTCACTACCGATTCATATGTTGTGCAGCCAATATTTTTTCCCGGTGGAAATATTGGTGAGCTTGCAGTGAATGGAACAGTAAATGATTTGGTTGTTGCAGGTGCAAAACCGGTTTATATTTCTGTTGGATTCATAATTGAGGAGGGTTTGCCGATTGATGATCTTTGGAAAATTGTTCTTTCAATGAAAGAAGCGGCAAGAAAATCTGGAGTTAAAATTGTTACCGGCGATACAAAAGTTGTTGATAAAGGAAAAGGTGATAAAATATTTATAAACACTTCTGGTATTGGTGTTATTAAAGAAGGAATAAATATTTCCCCCAAGAGATGTATAGCCCGGAGATAAAATAATTTTAAGCGGAAGAATTGCAGATCATGGAATTGCAATTATGTCTGCTCGTGAAGGTCTTGAATTTGAAACTGCTATTGTAAGTGATACCGCACCATTAAATGAATTACTTGATTGCATTGAAAAGTTTGGAGATAAAATTCACGTTATGAGAGACCCCACACGTGGAGGACTCGCAAGCAGTTTGAATGAAATTGCTGAAATTGCTAATGTTGGTATGTTGATAGAAGAAGAGAAAATTCCAATACTTGATGAAGTAAAAGGTGCTTGCGAAATATTGGGACTTGATCCACTTTATATTGCAAACGAAGGTAAAATGATTGCGATTGTTGCTAATGAAATAGCTGATGACGTATTTAAAGAGTGGCGAAAAACAGATTTGGGTAAAGAGGCAGTAATAATCGGGGAAGTAACTTCAGAAAATCCTGGAACCGTCGTAATGAAAACAACGATTGGAAGTAAAAGGATAGTTGATATGATTTCAGGAGAACAACTTCCGAGGATTTGTTAGCACATGAAAAATGTTGAATCAACCTGTTATTATTAATAGGATGATTAATCTCTTTTTATCATTTTTGCCCCACTCGCTGTTACATAAATCACACTTTTTTTCAATCATAGAAATAATACTTTGATTTTCAATTTTTCAATTTTATATTTCGTTAGTTAACGAAATGAATTATTATGATTGAAGAAAAAACAAAACTATTCAAATCCCTTTCTGATCCTAACCGGCTTCGAATCCTTAAAATGCTTCAGGTAAAACCACTCTGTGTTTGTGAAATAACAGATGTACTTCAATTAGCTACATCAACTGTCTCCAAGCATTTGAGCATATTAAAAGGAACAGGCTTTATTATTGAAGAAAAGGATGGTAAGTGGGTTAACTATATGATCAATCCTTAACCAGATGATCCAAGAATATCTTCCATAATTTCTACGCTTGATTTTTGGATAGCGGATCAGAAGACAATAGCATCAGATAGAAGTAAGGTGATTAGCGTTGATCGTCTTGTATTGTGTTCAAAATAACTCTGTTTGTTATTTCGTAGAGAAGCGAAATAATATTCATAATAATTAATTCAAAAAAGTATGATGAAGAAAAAAATTTTGATACTCTGTACAGGAAATTCCTGTCGAAGCCAGATGGCTGAAGGATTTTTAAAATCGTTTGACAAAAATCTTGAAGTTTTTTCTGCTGGAACAAAGCCAGCAGAAAAGGTTAATCCCTTTGCTGTGAAAGCGATGAGTGAGATTGGAATAGATATAAGTAAAGGTGTTGCTGAAAATGTTGATAAATATTTATCTCAATCTTTTGATTATGTAATTACAGTCTGCGATAACGCAAAAGAAACCTGTCCTGTTTTTATGGGAGATGTAAAACATCGTCTTGCATATTGGGTTTGATGATCCTGCAGATGCGATTGGAACAGAAGAAGAAGTTATGCCTGTCTACCGCAGAGTAAGAGATGAAATAAAAAAAGATTTTTTTAATTTTTACAAAAATAATTTGAGTGAAGACAAATGAATATAATAAAAGTCTATGGCAGCGGTTGTGCCAATTGTAAAAAACTTGAACAGATGTGTTACAATGCACTTCAGGAATTACAAATCGATGCTTCAGTTGAGAAGGTGACTGATTTACAGGAAATAATGAAAACTGGAATTCTATCTACTCCAGGATTGGAGATAAACGGTAAAATGATTTCAAGCGGTAAACTGCCAACACAGTCGACTTTAGTTCGCTGGATTCAAGATAATATCAATTAGTTAATCTTTTAGTATTGTCTTGCTATTAAAATGAAAAATAAAATTCTAATTCTGTTGTTTCTGTTATTAGTCTGGGTATTACTCTATCTAAACCTGAATGTGTTTACTGATTTTATAGTCTATTCAATTGCTGGATTAGAGAAAAATACGCATCTAACAAATGCTATCTGGTTTTTCATTTATGAAGTTCCTAAGGTTCTTTTGCTTCTTACATTAATAGTTTTTGTTGTTGGAATAGTTAGAAGTTACTTCTCACCTGAAAGAACAAGAAAAATGCTTGGAGGGAAAAAACTTTTTACTGGAAATGTAATGGCAAGTTTGCTTGGCATTGTAACCCCGTTCTGTTCCTGTTCTGCAATTCCATTATTCCTCGGATTTGTAGAAAGTGGCGTGCCGCTTGGTGTAACTTTTTCTTTTCTTATCGCCGCTCCTATGATAAATGAAGTTGCACTAGTTCTCCTCTTCGGTTTGTTTGGATGGAAGACTGCTCTTCTCTATATGTCAACTGGATTACTAATTGCAATGCTCTCGGGTTACGTTATTGGCAGATTAAAATTAGAAAAATATGTTGAGCCTTGGGTCTATCAAGTAAAAGCTGGACAATTAGAAATGGCAGTAGAAAAAGTTTTTTTTGCTGATAGAATTAATGCCGGAATCGATGCAGTAAAAGAAATAGTTGCTAAGGTTTGGATTTATATCGTAATTGGAATTGCGGTGGGCGCCAGCATACACGGGTATGTTCCCGAAAACTTTATGGCAGGATTGATGGGAAAAAGTGTATGGTGGTCTGTTCCAATTGCTGTAATAATAGGAGTTCCGATGTATTCTAATGCTGCCGGTATAATTCCAATTGTTCAGGCACTTTTAGAAAAAGGTGCATCATTAGGAACTGTACTTGCATTTATGATGAGTGTCATAGGATTGTCATTACCGGAAACTATCATTCTAAAAAAAGTTTTGAAGTTACAGCTTATCGGAATTTTTATCGGCGTTGTTGCAACCGGAATAATCATCGTGGGTTATTTATTCAATTTTATTTTTGCTTAAAGTCTAGGAAAAATTAAATGAGCACACTAACAAAAAAACTTTCATTCTTAGATCGTTACTTGACGCTGTGGATATTTTCTGCAATGCTTGTCGGTGTTTTTTCGGGTTATTTATTTCCGCAGGTTGTTGATTTCTGGAATCAATTTCAGGTTGGAACAACTAATATCCCAATCGCCATCGGATTGATTTTAATGATGTATCCGCCACTTGCAAAAGTTAAGTATGAAGAACTCCCGGATGTTTTCAGAAACGTGAAAGTACTTTCACTTTCTCTCATTCAAAACTGGGTTGTTGGTCCAATACTAATGTTCTTTTTGGCGATAATTTTCTTGCAGGATTATCCTGAATATATGGCTGGATTAATTTTAATTGGACTCGCACGCTGTATTGCAATGGTAATTGTCTGGAATGAACTTGCAAAAGGTGATACTGAGTACGCAGCAGGACTTGTTGCGTTCAATTCAATCTTTCAGGTTTTATTCTTTTCGATTTATGCGTACGTATTCTTAACAGTTTTTCCCTCCTGGTTAGGATTAAAAACATTTGCCGTAGATATTACAATTGGACAAATTGCAGAAAGTGTATTCATCTATCTTGGAATTCCTTTTATTGCTGGAATGATAACACGATTCACTTTGTTAAGACTTAAAAGTAAAGAGTGGTATGAAAAGAAATTCATTCCAAGGATAAGCCCTATTACCTTGATTGCGCTTTTGTTTACAATACTTGTAATGTTTTCGTTGAAGGGAGAATACATTGTTAAAATTCCGCTGGATGTTATAAGAATTGCAATTCCGTTGCTTCTCTACTTTGTGATTATGTTTTTAGTTTCGTTTTATATGGGAAGGAAAGTTGGTGCAGATTACAGCAAAACAGCAACACTCTCATTTACAGCAGCGAGTAATAACTTCGAGCTTGCAATTGCTGTAGCGATTGCAGTATTTGGAATAAACTCAGGTGAAGCATTTGCCGCTGTAATTGGTCCTTTAGTGGAAGTACCAGTTCTGATTGCATTAGTTAATGTTGCTTTATTTTTTCAGAAAAAATATTTCGGTAAAGTTGAAAACGGGACTGCGGAAGCACCGGATGTTTGTCTATAAATAAAAATAATTTTTTCATTATCTCATCGGGAAGATTATGTTAATAAAAATAACATTTCCTATTATAATACTGTTATTCAGTACGGGTATTGCTAGTGCCCAACGTTTCGAGTCAGTTGAAAAAGAGGCTGAAAGAATTTTAGTCGCACTTTCAGATGGGGATTCACTTAATCCAACAGATTTAACTGAAATGAAAAAACTGCTTTCTCCTGACAAAGATGAGAATGAATCTGGATTAACACCCATCATCAGCCAGCAAAGCATTGATAGTCTTACAAATCACTTAACGGAATTTGAATCTGAATTAAAGAACATTTCCACTGATTCTGCTTTTGTTCTTTTTAATGAATGGTATCTTCACTTCCAGAATATTTTCTACGAATATTCAAAAGAAAAATTCTTTGCATCACCAAAAACAAAAATATTGCTTTTCAGTACTTCGATGTCTTGCTATTGCACACTAAAGATGTGCAGAAATCAAACAGTGGACATACTAAAATATGTTTCTGAAAACACAGATAAATATGAGTATTGGATTATTGATTCCTACTGGCATAATGAACTTCAAATTGAATATGAAACTTTATTCGCACCGTCTGTAATTGTATTCGATGGCAATAATCAAGTTCTTTATAAAATTGAGTATGAAGAAAAAATGCTCTCACTCTTGAGTGGCTCGTGAAGGTCTTGAATTTGAAACTGCTATTGTAAGTGATACCGCACCATTAAATGAATTATTTGATTGCATCGAAAAGTTTGGAGATAAAATTCACGTTATGAGAGACCCAACTCGTGGTGGACTCGCCAGCAGTTTGAATGAAATTGCTGAAATTGCTAATGTTGGTATGTTGATAGAAGAAGAGAAAATACCAATACTTGATGAAGTAAAAGGTGCTTGCGAAATATTGGGACTTGATCCACTTTATAATTGCAAACGAAGGTAAAATGATTGCGATTGTTGCTAATGAAATAGCTGATGACGTATTTAAAGAGTGGCGAAAAACAAATTTGGGTAAAGAGGCAGTAATAATCGGGGAAGTAACTTCAGAAAATCCTGGAACCGTCGTAATGAAAACAACGATTGGAAGTAAAAGGATAGTTGATATGATTTCAGGAGAACAACTTCCGAGGATTTGTTAGCATATGAAAAATGTTGAATCAATCTCTTATTATTAATCGGATGATTAAATCTCTTTTTATCATTTTTGCCCCACTCGCTGTTACATAAATCACACTTTTTTTTCAATCATAGAAATAATACTTTGATTTTCAATTTTTCAATTTTATATTTCGTTAGTTAACGAAATGAATTATGTATGATTGAAGAAAAAACAAAACTATTCAAATCCCTTTCTGATCCAAACCGGCTTCGAATTCTTAAAATGCTTCAGGTAAAACCTCTATGTGTTTGTGAAATTACAGATGTATTGCAATTAGCTACATCAACTGTCTCCAAGCATTTGAGCATATTAAAAGGAACAGGCTTTATTATTGAAGAAAAAGATGGTAAGTGGGTTAACTATATGATCAATCCACGACCGGATGATCCGAGGATTTCCTCAATAATTTCAACGCTTGATTTCTGGATATCTGATGAGAAGACAATAGCGTCAGATAGAAGTAAGGTGATTAGCGTTGATCGTCTTGTATTGTGTTCAAAATAACTCTGTTTGTTATTTCGTAGAGAAGCGAAATAATATTCATAATAATTAATTCAAAAAAGTATGATGAAGAAAAAAATCTTGATACTCTGTACAGGAAATTCCTGTCGAAGCCAGATGGCAGAAGGTTTCTTAAAATCGTTTGACAAAAATCTTGAAGTTTTTTCTGCTGGAACAAAGCCAGCAGAAAAAGTTAATCCATTTGCTGTTAAAGCGATGAATGAGATTGGAATTGATATAAGCAATGGTGTGGCTGAAGATGTTGGAAAATATTTATCGCATTCTTTCGATTATGTAATCACAGTCTGCGATAACGCCAAAGAAACCTGTCCCGTTTTTATAGGGGATGTTAAGACATCGCTTGCATATAGGGTTTGATGATCCTGCAGATGCATTAGGAACAGAAGAAGAAATTATGCCTGTTTACCGTAGAGTAAGAGATGAAATAAAAAAAGATTTTTTTAATTTTTACAAAAATAATTTGAGTGAAGACAAATGAATATAATAAAAGTTTATGGCAGCGGTTGTGCCAATTGTAAAAAACTTGAACAAATGTGTTACAATGCACTTCAGGAATTACAAATCGATGCTTCAGTTGAGAAGGTGACTGATTTACAGGAAATAATGAAAACTGGAATTCTATCTACTCCAGGATTGGAGATAAACGGTAAAATGATTTCAAGCGGTAAACTACCAACACAGTCGACTTTAGTTCACTGGATTCAAGATAATATCAATTAGTTAATCTTTTAGTATTGTCTTTCTACTAAAATGAAAAATAAAATTCTAATTCTGTCATTCCTTCTACTGCTCTGGATATTACTTTATATATACCTAGACTCCCTTACTGATTTTATAGTCTATTCTTTAGCAGGATTAGAAAAAAATACACATCTAACTAATGCTATATGGTTTTTCATTTATGAAGTTCCTAAAGTTCTTTTGCTTCTTACATTAATAGTTTTTGTTGTTGGAATAGTTAGAAGTTACTTCTCGCCTGAAAGAACAAGAAAAATGCTTGGAGGGAAAAAACTTTTTACTGGAAATGTAATGGCAAGTTTGCTTGGCATTGTAACCCCGTTCTGTTCCTGTTCTGCAATTCCATTATTCCTCGGATTTGTAGAAAGTGGCGTGCCGCTTGGTGTAACTTTTTCTTTTCTTATCGCCGCTCCTATGATAAATGAAGTTGCACTAGTTCTCCTCTTCGGTTTGTTTGGATGGAAGACTGCTCTTCTCTATATGTCAACTGGATTACTAATTGCAATGCTCTCGGGTTACGTTATTGGCAGATTAAAATTAGAAAAATATGTTGAGCCTTGGGTCTATCAAGTAAAAGCTGGACAATTAGAAATGGCAGTAGAAAAAGTTTTTTTTGCTGATAGAATTAATGCCGGAATAGATGCAGTAAAAGAAATCGTAGCTAAGGTTTGGATTTATATCGTAATTGGAATTGCAGTGGGCGCCAGCATACACGGATATGTACCCGAAAACTTTATGGCAGGATTGATGGGAAAAAGTGTATGGTGGTCTGTCCCAATTGCTGTAATAATAGGAGTTCCGATGTATTCTAATGCTGCCGGTATAATTCCAATTGTTCAGGCACTTTTAGAAAAAGGTGCATCGTTAGGAACTGTACTTGCATTTATGATGAGTGTCATTGGTTTGTCATTACCAGAAACTATCATATTAAAAAAAGTTTTGAAGTTACAGCTAATCGGAATTTTTATCGGCGTTGTTGCAACCGGAATAATCATCGTGGGTTATTTATTCAATTTTATTTTTGCTTAAAGTCTAGGAAAAATTAAATGAGCACACTAACAAAAAAACTTTCATTCTTAGATCGTTACTTGACGCTGTGGATATTTTCTGCAATGCTTGTCGGTGTTTTATCGGGTTATTTATTTCCGCAGGTTGTTGATTTCTGGAATCAATTTCAGGTTGGAACAACTAATATCCCAATCGCCATCGGATTGATCTTAATGATGTATCCGCCGCTTGCAAAAGTTAAGTATGAAGAACTCCCGGATGTTTTCAGAAACGTGAAAGTACTTTCACTTTCTCTCATTCAAAACTGGGTTGTTGGTCCAATACTAATGTTCTTTTTGGCGATAATTTTCTTGCAGGATTATCCTGAATATATGGCTGGATTAATTTTAATCGGACTCGCACGCTGCATTGCAATGGTAATTGTCTGGAATGAACTTGCAAAAGGTGATACTGAGTACGCAGCAGGACTTGTTGCGTTCAATTCAATCTTTCAGGTTTTATTCTTTTCGATTTATGCGTACGTATTCTTAACAGTTTTTCCCTCCTGGTTAGGATTAAAAACATTTGCCGTAGATATTACAATTGGACAAATTGCAGAAAGTGTATTCATCTATCTTGGAATTCCTTTTATTGCTGGAATGATAACACGATTCACTTTGTTAAAACTTAAAAGTAAAGAGTGGTATGAAAAGAAATTCATTCCAAGGATAAGCCCTATTACATTGATTGCGCTTTTGTTTACAATACTTGTAATGTTTTCGTTGAAGGGAGAATACATTGTTAAAATTCCGCTGGATGTTATAAGAATTGCAATTCCGTTGCTTCTCTACTTTGTGATTATGTTTTTAGTTTCGTTTTATATGGGAAGGAAAGTTGGTGCAGATTACAGCAAAACAGCAACACTCTCATTTACAGCAGCGAGTAATAACTTCGAGCTTGCAATTGCTGTAGCGATTGCAGTATTTGGAATAAACTCAGGTGAAGCATTTGCCGCTGTAATTGGTCCTTTAGTGGAAGTACCAGTTCTGATTGCATTAGTTAATGTTGCTTTATTTTTTCAGAAAAAATATTTCGGTAAAGTTGAAAAGGGGACTGCGGAAGCACCGGATGTTTGTCTATAAATAAAAATAATTTTTTCATTATCTCATCGGGAAGATTATGTTAATAAAAATAACATTTCCTATTATAATACTGTTATTCAGTACGAGTATTGCTAGTGCCCAACGTTTCGAGTCAGTTGAAAAAGAAGCTGAAAAAATTTTAATAGCACTTTCAGATGGGGATTCAGTTAATCCAACAGATTTAACTGAAATGAAAAAACTGCTTTCTCCTGACAAAGATGAAAATGAATCTGGATTAACACCCATCATCAGCCAGCAAAGCATTGACAGTCTTACAAACCACTTAACGGAATTTGAATCTGAATTGAAAAACATTTCCACTGATTCTGCATTTGTTCTTTTCAATGACTGGTATCTGCACTTCCAGAATATTTTCTACGAATATTCAAAAGAAAAATTCTTTGCATCACCAAAAACAAAAATATTGCTTTTCAGTACTTCGATGTCTTGCTATTGCACACTAAAGATGTGCAGAAATCAAACAGTGGACATACTAAAATATGTTTCTGAAAACACAGATAAATATGAGTATTGGATTATTGATTCCTACTGGCATAATGAACTTCAAATTGAATATGAAACTTTATTTGCACCGTCTGTAATTGTATTCGATGGCAATAATCAAGTGCTTTATAAAATTGAGTATGAAGAAAAAATGCTCTCACTCTTGAGTGATTATTTTATCACATATTAAAAATTAAAATGGAGTTTATATGGTGTCGGTAAAAATACTTGGCACAGGTTGCAAAAAATGTCAAACACTGGAAACAAAAGTAAGAGATCTGGTTGCAACTAATAATATTGAGGCAACAGTTGAAAAAGTTACAGACATTCAGGAGATGGTTAGATATGGAATAATGATGACTCCGGGGCTGATAATTAATGAAAAAGTAAAAAGCTTTGGAATCATTCCAAAAGATGATCAGATAATTAATTGGTTAAAGGAAAATTAAAATGAAAAAGTATGTTGTTTTATTGTTTGCATTATTTCTTTCGTTTAAGCCTTCTAGCACAGGATAAGGATTCAAAACCTAAAGTAACATTTGTAGAACTCGGTTCTGTTAATTGCATCCCTTGTAAACAAATGCAACCGATAATGAAGTCTATTGAGGAAAAATACGGTGAACAAATCAAAGTTATTTTTTATGATGTGTGGAAATCAGATCAGAAAAAATACGCCCAACAATATGGAATAAAATTAATCCCAACCCAGGTTTTTCTAGATGAAAAAGGAAAAGAATTTTTCCGTCACGAAGGATTTTATCCCGAAGCTGAAATTGATAAGCTTCTGCAGGGAAAAGGATTGAAACCGAAGGATAAAAAAAGTTGAAATGATTGAAGGTATTTTTAATACGCTATACGATGCATTGATGGGCGCAGCGTGGATTGCAGTTCTTGCTTCACTTGGCTGGGGAGTGTTAAGTATTTTACTTTCACCCTGTCATCTTTCAAGTATTCCGCTGATTGTGGGATTTATAACTTCCCAGGGAAAAATGTCGATTGGCAGAACATTTAATATTTCACTAGTATTTTCTTTAGGAATATTAATCACTATAGCTTTGATTGGTGTTATCACTGCATCACTCGGGAGACTGATGGGCGACCTTGGATCATTTGGAAATTATTTTGTTGCAGTAATCTTTTTTATTGTCGGCTTGTATCTTCTCGATATTATAAAGATTGATTGGAATAACTCAGCTTTGAAGCAAACAAAATCAAAAGGTTTACTTGCAGCATTGATACTTGGGCTGCTTTTTGGTTTGGCACTTGGTCCTTGCACATTTGCATATATGGCTCCCGTACTTGGAGTGGTTTTTCAAACAGCACAAACAAATTATCATCTTTTCAATAATTCTCCTTGCTGCATTTGGTATCGGACATTGCGGAGTTATCGTTGGCGCAGGAACATTAACAGGAAAAGTTCAGAAATATCTTAACTGGTCAGAAGGTTCAAAAACAATTTTGTGGATAAAAAGAATTTGCGGTGTGCTAGTTATTCTTGGCGGAATTTATTTGATATATACTGTTTATTAATAAATGAAAACACTGCTAGTTACTCAAATAATATTTTTTGTGTTTGTTACAACTTTGGCACAAAGTAATAATCAATCAGGCTCAGACAGGATTGCACCAAACTTCAAACTTGAGAATATTGATCGTGAAATTATTGAACTGAAAAATTTTATTGGTTCAGGTCCCGTTCTTCTTTGTTTCTGGTCTTCCTGCTGTAAATCTGCGGTTATGCAAGTAGAAGCATTCTCGAGCTTGTATGAAGAATACAAAGATGAAGGATTTCTAATGTTAGCTATTGCAACTGATGATGAAAAAACTGTAGCTAAAGTTAAACCTTATGTAAAATCCAAAGATTACAAGTTCCCGGTTTTGTATGATACAGATGGTTCGGTTGCAAGAGTTTATTATGCCTTTGATGTGCCATTTAGTGTGCTGATTGATAAATCAGGTTCGATTACTGTCTACTCTCATCTTGGTTATATGAAAGGTGATGAAATAGAATTAGAGAAGAATATTAAAAAATTGCTGAATGAGTAACATTGATGCAATAAAATTAGGGTAGCTGATTATTGAAAGGTAGAACCAGTTTGATAAACTTCTTTCGTAATTGTATTCTGAATGTAAACTACCGTATTCATCTTCTTTGTATTCCAATCAGATAGCATTACATCTTCAAAATCAAAGAATAGTTCACCTTGCTCAATTAACTGCCTTAACGAAATTCCATCATTTGAAGGAAGCATCAGCCGAATAACATCATAAAATTTAGTTTCACCATTGGATCCCGGAGGTTGTTGAAATTCAATGTCCGTTTCAGTAATTGCTGTATTAATAATTAAGTCGTTCATATTTAGTCCGGATGAATCAATAATTTTAATAGCAATATCAATTGAATAATCACCTTCTAAACTTGAACTAACATTTACAGAAAATCTCGGAGTAACTGTAAGCCTTGAATCAATTGCTGCTTTTATACTAACTGAATCCGAAGCTACGGGTCTCAACATTCCATCAATGATGATGGTTGGCGCATAGAAAACATTGTAATAATCCATCCTAAAATCACAAATTTCCTTTGCAGCTAAATAAAATAAATCATTTAGCGAAGGAAAGTTTACAGGAAATTTAACTACAACTAACTTGCTGCTTCCATATGTTTCATTTTCTAATTGTCTGATTATTTTGTTGGTGATTGGACAGGGATAGCAGCCCACATTTGTAAAGCTCTCCAGTACGACAACTTTATTTGCCGCTAAATAACTTGTGGTATTATCAATTCGTACTTTAAGAGAGATGTTGCCATTCGGTGTAACATCCGGAGAAGTCGGTGGATTAGTATTACAACTACTAATCAGGAGTGCTATTACTGAACATAAAAAAAATTGTTTCATCAAAGCTTATTATCCCCTAATAAAAAATGTTAGTCCTTCGAAAGATATTCAATAACACTTATGCGAATCAAAATATTCTTTCCCAATATTGGATATTTAATCATAATATTCCACCTTACACCCACACCCATCCCACATTCGGTTGTAAACATCTAATCTGTCTTTGATAAAATCTTCTGCCTCTTTTTGGGTTTTCATTACTCTGATCAGATATTCATCCTTTGTGGTTCTTTCCTGAAGCAGCAATTCGTGGTTGTATTTGAGCAAACGGATTTTATCTGAGATGTAAGTATTCTCCTCAATGACCAACTTAGAAAGTGATAATAGTTCTTTCAATTCGACTTCACTTATTATTAAATACTTTTTCTTTTTAGCAGAGGCAATAATTCTTTGAAGATTCATAAATAATGTTTTTAATTTAACTATAGTGTGATGTAAAAAGCTGGGTTTAGTTACAGATGAGGATACTTTTCAATTATAAAGCAGAACTTGAGAAACACAAAGTTAAAAATCACTTTCTCAGAGCTAAGGTATTACCACGTTTTACGAGCGCTACCCCAATTAAAATTAACCCTGAGGCCGCAAAGACTGTGATAGTCAGCGGTTCATCCAGAAAGTACCAGCCAAGCAGAATAGCAATAATGGGATTTATATACGCATAAGTTGAAACCAGCGAAAGCGGAAGATTTGTGATTGAATAAATGTATGAAGCATATCCTAGTATGGAACCAAAAACTATTAAATAGCCCAGAGCAAATACTCCATTTTGTGTGAGGTGAAAATTATTTTGTTCACCAAGAATTAATCCTAAGGCAGTTTGCAAAATACCTGCAATCAACATTTGAATCGATGCACCCATCATAGGCCGCACATCTGCCTTTTTATATTTCCAATAAATGCTTCCTGCTGACCATGAAATGA
>CAVUCF010000030.1:0-68648 GCA_963739915.1 uncultured Ignavibacteriaceae bacterium | reverse complement strand
ACTCAGGGGAATCTGAATATCAGTGTTCTGAGTGTGGCACTGATGTTTTTAATGATGCCAAAATTTGCCCGAACTGCGGTGCTTCATTAGAAGAGGTACCAGAAGAAGACTTTATAGAAATTCCTATTTCTTCTGAACCCATGACCATAGCTACAATTCAATCTTTATTGCAAGAAAATAACATACAGTATTCAATTAATGATAATGCCTTGGAAAATGTATGGGGCCCATCTTTCACTCAGTTTCCAAGATTAATCGTCCGCAAGGATCAAGCTGAGTTGGTAAATAATATCATCGTCTCGTTTGAAGAAGAGAATGTTGAGATATTGGATAATGAAACTTTCAAGGAGGAAGAAAGAGAAAAGGGAGAACAGCCAGCTCCGCTAATAGGAGTTAAGGGTTGGCTTCTTTTTTTCTGTATATCTCTGATTTTTATTGATCCAATAATTAGTCTGCCTTTAATTATTCTTTACCTCGTTAGTACTATAATCCCTTTAAAAATTATTATCCATTGCTTCATTTAATTTTAGACATAGATTTAATCGTAAATGTATTAATATTACTACTCGGTATTTACGTGGGTATCACAATTTGGATACTTCGTCCAAATTCTATAAGATACGCAAATTTATTTCTCAATGCTTATTTAGGATATACAATTCTTTCTTTCCTTATATTTTTCACCATTGTCCCCTCTTATGATATTAACTACAATTCGGCAACCGTAGGTTTTTTTAGTGATACATTCAGAGGAACAATTTACTCAATTGGGTATGTAATTGTTTGGAAACTTTATCTCAAAAAATCAGAGAGAGTGAAAAATACTTTTGGCTTAGGCGCTAGTTCTACTATTCAATAATGAATTCTTACTGATACTCATCCCAACTTTTTATTGGCAGCTCATCTGCAGTAAACTGCTTTAAAGCTTTAATGAATCTTTTTGTTGCCTGCACATTTGTAAATAGCGGGATATTCATATCAACTGCTTTTCTTCTGATAATGTAATCACTGTCAAGCTCAACTTTCTCTGCCGACTTCGGAATGTTAATCACCATATCAATTTCACCATTACCAAGATATGTAAGGATAGAAGGTTCTTTGTTATCAAAAGGACGATAGAGAATATCAACATCAATTCCACTCAGCTTGTAGTAATCTGATGTTCCTTTTGTTCCGTAAAATTTCAATCCCATTTCTTTAAGAGTTAAAATATCTTCCAGCAGTTCAGCTTTATTCTTTGGTGTTCCTGTTGAAAGAAGAACTGCTTTCTGCGGAATTTTCTGTCCCGTTGATAAAACACTCTTAAGAAATGCTTCATTGAAATCATCACCAAGACAGGCGACTTCACCAGTTGAAGACATTTCAACTCCGGTTACAGGATCAGAACCTTTCAATCTTGTAAAAGAAAATTGAGAAGCTTTAACTCCAACGTAATCAAGGTCAAAGGATGATTTATCAATCCTTGCAACTTTTTCTCCAAGCATCAACTTTGTTGCAATATCTATAAAATTGATTTTTAACGTTTTTGAAACAAAAGGAAAACTCCTTGATGCACGCAGGTTACATTCAATCACTTTTACATCGTTATCTTTTGCTATGAACTGAATGTTGAAAGGTCCGGTTATTTCGAACTCGCTTGCAATTTTCCTGGTGATGTTTTTTACTCTCCGCATTGTTTCAAGATAAGTTCTCTGC
Organism: uncultured Ignavibacteriaceae bacterium; assembly: GCA_963739915.1. Classification (GTDB taxonomy): domain Bacteria; phylum Bacteroidota; class Ignavibacteria; order Ignavibacteriales; family Ignavibacteriaceae; genus IGN2. The sequence goes on along the minus strand of CAVUCF010000030.1, from coordinate 66,953 downwards.
GGAGGAAGAACAATTGTTGCATCACCTGAATGAACTCCGGCATTTTCAACGTGCTCAGCAATTGCATAACAAAAAAGTTCTCCGTGATCAGCAACTGCATCAATTTCTATTTCACGAGCATCAGTAATGAACTTACTTATGACTACAGGATGTTCGTGATTCAGATCAGTGGCTTTCTTCAGATAAGTTTCTAGCTCATCCTCGGTTAAAACAATGCTCATTGCTGCGCCGCTTAGCACATAGCTTGGTCGAATTAAAACAGGATAATTAACTTTGGCGGAAAATTTTTTTGCTTCAATAAGCGTAGTCACTTCAGTCCACTCCGGCTGGTCAATTTCCAGCTTGTCCAGTATTTGTGAAAACTTGTGTCTGCTTTCAGCATTGTCAATCTGAATTGGAGAAGTCCCGATTATTTTTACTCCGGCATTGTAAAGTTTCATGGATAAATTATTTGGTACTTGCCCACCCATTGAAACAATAACACCCTCGGGATCTTCCAGATCACAGATATCCAGCACTCTTTCCAACGTTAACGTCTCGAAATAAAGCTTATCACAAATGTCATAATCGGTGCTGACTGTCTCAGGATTACAATTAATCATTATTGATTTGCAGCCAGCGCTGTTTACTGCCTGAACTGCAGTAACACAACACCAATCAAACTCAACCGATGAACCAATCCTGTAAGCACCACTTCCGATTACAGCAATTTGGTTTTTCTGTTTAAGCTGGATATCGTGTTCATTCCCGTGGTAAGTGAAGATAGAGATAGTTTGTTTGTGCAGGATATTCAGCAGCCATTGTATCAATTTGTTTTACAACAGGAAGAACACCGAGCGACTTTCGTTTTACACGAACTTCATTTTCAGTTGATTGAATTAATTCCGCTATCTGAAGATCGGAGAATCCGTTTTGTTTTGCTTCCTTCATTAAAGTGAAGTCCAACTCCAGCAATCCGCCTGAGGCGGTGTTTTAACTTAAGTTCAGTCACAACGATGTTCTTCATTTTATAAAGGAACCAAGGAGTGATTTTCGTAAGCTGATGAATCTTTTCAACCGAATACCCATTATGCAAAGCAACAGCAATAGCGAAAATTCTTTTATCAGTTGGCTGGGATAATTCTTTATCAAGATTCTCAAATTGAAGATTGTTACAGACAAAACCTTTTAATCCAACATCGAGCATTCGAATAGCCTTTTGAAGAACTTCTTCGAAGCTTCGTCCGAGAGACATAACTTCCCCAACAGATTTCATTTCCGAGCCAAGCTGTGTGCTCACCTGCTGGAATTTCTGCAAGTCCCATCTCGGAAATTTTAATGCAACATAATCGAGTGCAGGTTCAAAGCAGGCAGAAGTTTCCTGAGTGATACTGTTTTCAACTTCATTAAGTGCATAGCCAAGTGCAAGCTTTGTTGCAATGAATGCAAGTGGATAACCGGTTGCTTTGGATGCAAGTGCAGAACTTCTGCTGAGTCTGGCATTCACTTCAATTATTCTGTAATCATCTGAATTCGGATCAAGTGCATACTGAATGTTACATTCACCAATCACACCAATGTGTCTGATTAGTTTTATTCCGATTGATCGAAGCTTAAAATTTTCCTGTGCAGAAAGAGTTTGAACAGGTGCAATCACAACACTATCGCCGGTATGTATTCCCATCGGATCAATATTTTCCATTGAGCAGGTAGTGATGCAGTTGTCATATTTATCACGAACAATTTCGTACTCAACTTCTTTCCAGCCGTAAAGTGATTCTTCAATTAAAATCTGATTTGTATATCTGAATGCTTTGTTAGCTTTTTCTTTTAATTCTTCTTTATTGTTTACTATCCCTGAACCCAAACCACCGAGAGCGTATGCAATTCTAACCATAACCGGAAAACCAATTTCATTAGCAACATTAACAGCTTCATCATAATTACTTGCCGTCTTACTTCTTGCAACCTTCAACCCGATTTCAGTACACTTTTTTGAAAATAGTAACCTGTCTTCGGTGTCTTTAATTGCTTCGATTGGAGTTCCGAGAATCTGTACGTTGTGCTTTTCAAGAATTCCTTTATCATACAACTGAACTCCAACGTTTAATGCAGTCTGTCCGCCGAATTGCAGCAGTATACTATCAGGCAGTTCTTTTTCTATTACACGTTCAACAAAGTCAGCAGTGATTGGAAGGAAGTAAACTTTATCAGCAAAATTTTCAGAAGTCTGAATTGTCGCAATATTTGGATTAACAAGAATGGATGTTATTCCATCTTCTTTCAGTGCTTTAATTGCCTGCGAGCCGGAGTAATCAAACTCACCTGCCTGCCCTATTTGCAAAGCACCTGAGCCGAGAATTAATACTTTTTTTGGTTTACGTTTCTTGATCATTATAATAATTATTGTAACAAATCAGTTGTCAGGCTGAGCCTGTCGAAGCCTGGATGAGTCCGGTCACACTTCGACAAGCTCAGTGTGACACAATTATTTTAGTGCCCTAACAAACATATCAAATATAAACTCGCAGTCATCCGGACCGGGAGAAGCCTCCGGATGAAACTGTGCTGCAAAAAATGGTTTTGATATATGAATAATTCCTTCATTCGTACCATCGTTATCATTTACAAACCACTCGCGCCAATCCTGCGGTAGAGTATCAGATTTAACTGCATAACCGTGATTCTGTGAAGTTATGTAGCATCTTTTTGTTCCCATTTCATTGCATGGCTGATTGTGTCCGCGATGACCGTATTTCAGTTTGTAAGTATCAGCACCTGCAGCAAGTGCAAGTATCTGAGAACCGAGACAAATTCCAAGAATCGGAATATTTGATTCCATTGCTTTCTTTGTATGCTCAATTGTTGTAAGGTTCATCTTCGGATCGCCAGGACCATTTGAAAGCATTATGCCGTTTGCTTTTATTGCAGTAAAATCATAATCATAAGGAACTCTGATAACTGAAATGTTTCTTCCAAGAAAAGCACGGATAATATTGTTTTTTGTTCCGCAGTCAACAAGAATTATTTTTTTATTTCCAGCTGCATACTCAACTGGTTCTTTAACAGAAACTTCCTTCACAAGATCAGTCTGGTTCGGATCAGAAAATTCTGTTTTCTCTTTTTCATTAATGATAATTTTTCCAAGCATCGTTCCTTTATCACGGAGTTTTCTTGTCAGCATTCGTGTATCAATTCCTGTGATGGCAGGAATCTTTCTCCTCCTTCAGCCACTCGCCTAAAGATTTTTTGGCACTCCAGTGAGAGTATTCACTTGAATAGTTTGAAACAATCAACCCACGAACATGAATCGAATCGGACTCAAAATTCTTTGATATGCCGTTGGTACTTTCTCTGTCAGGAACTCCATAATTTCCGATAAGGGGATAAGTAAAGACAAGAACTTGTCCTCGATACGAGGGATCAGTTAGAGTTTCAGGATAGCCAACCATACCGGTATTGAAAACAACTTCACCGTTTGTGTTGCCTTCAAAGCCGAAACTGGTTCCTTCGAATTCGGAACCGTCTTCCAAAATTAATTTTGCTATTGTATTTTCATTCATTTCATTCATACAAAAAAATAGCCACTCATTGAGTGGCTGAAAAATCTAGACACATAATTAAAAAGAATGTAATTAAAATTTTATTTTTTGTTTTCACTAATCCTGAAAAAATTTTCAGTAAATATAAGTTGTGTTATTAACTAATCCAATTTACAGCCAGCTAGAATTTTGAAATAATATTTTAACTTCCTCTCAACTGGTATTTAATATAAGTTTTGTTATAATTGCAGTGAAAATTAATCTGTTCTTAACAAAGGGCTTCGTCTCCGGTTACGTTTGTATGTGCGAAGACTTCGCCCGTTCGAGAAGGATATTTTGAAAAATAAATTAACTATTTTTTTAACTAATCAATCCACTCCAGAACCACTCTTTTTTTTATTAAGTATTTTACAATTATTCCATTTAATAAATGAGTAAAAAACCAAAGATTTTTATCCTTGATACAAATGTAATCCTGCACGATTCATCCTGCATACAGCAGTTTCAGGAAAATGATGTTGTAATTCCTCTCACAGTTCTTGAAGAGCTCGATCAGTTTAAGAGAGGAAGCCAGGTAATAAATCTTAACGCCAGAGAATTCTCACGTACTCTCGATTCACTCACCGGTCAGGATATTTTTAACGGCGGCGTTTCAATGGGTGAAGGTCGTGGGCAATTACGAATTGCAATTTCGCGGGGACTTTCACCAGAGATCCGTGAAGTATTTAAAGAAGATACTCCCGATCATCGCATCCTGGGTACCGCACTTGATTGGCAGAAGAAATACAAAGATTCGAATACGGTTATTCTTGTTACCAAAGATGTGAACCTTCGGATGAAAGCCAAAGCACTAGGCATTCTTGCAGAAGATTATACTACGGATAGAATTGGAAGCATTGAAGAACTTTACAGCGGCAAGCAGGTAATTGAAGATTTTGACGATGATCAAATAATTAAGTTGTTTCAACCTCCGTTTGAAGTACCTGCAGAACCGTTGCTCGATAGATTAAACGGAGAAGCTTTTCCAAATAAATATTTTATTCTCCGGAATGGAAGCCGTTCAGTGCTTGCAAACCTCGATCAAAATAAAGAATACCTTCGCAAGGTTGATAAAAATGTTATTTATGGAATTACTCCAAGAAATGCCGAACAAACTTTTGCAGCTGATGCTTTGACGAATCACGATATTCAATTAGTATCATTAACTGGTAAAGCAGGAACCGGAAAAACACTTCTTGCGCTGGCGAGTGCACTTCACGTGCGAAAACAATACAGGCAAATTTTTGTTGCCCGACCAATTGTTCCTCTAAGCAATAAAGATATAGGTTATCTTGCCCGGAGATGTTGAAAGCAAGCTTGCACCTTATATGACTCCACTCTGGGATAATCTGAAAGTAATTCAGGATCAATTTCCTGAAACAGATAAAAACCATCAGCTAATTGATTCACTTACTAAAGAAGAAAAGCTTGTAATCGAACCACTTTCGTACATTCGTGGAAGAAGCCTGCAGAGAATTTTCTTTATTGTTGATGAAGCACAAAATCTAACTCCTCACGAAATAAAAACAATTATCACTCGTGCAGGTGAAGGCTCGAAGCTTGTGTTTACTGGAGACATTTACCAGATAGATCATCCTTATCTTGATGGACAATCAAATGGTTTATCTTATTTGATTGATCGCTTCAAAGGACAGAGATTGTATGCACACATAAATCTTGAGAAAGGTGAACGCAGCGAGCTAGCTGAGCTTGCGAGTAATTTGTTGTGATATCTAGTTAGAGTAAGTTTAAGATTTTATTCCCACTCCCACTTTTGGGGATTCCAATTGTCTTTAGTTCCTTCATCAAATATGGGTTCTATGAAAGATTGGATTTTAGTAACAACTTCTGAAAATGAATTAACAGAATCTAACTTACTTCGTTCAAGAAAAGCCAACCATAGCATTTGAAGTTGTTTATCAAGTTTAAATTTGTCATCGAAAAAATTATTGCTCGTGCTTCGATGTCTGTTGAACGATGATTAAATGTTGCTGATAGAGCTTTTTGTAATAAATCTTTTTTGAATTCATAATGTTCTGCGAAAAACAAAACATCATAAAAATCTTTCATTCGACTGGATTGCAGTTGGAGTGAAACTATTGCTTCAAATTTTTCTGCAATTGCTGTCTCAATAGAATATACTTTAATCTTCGGTGCATCGAAGTCAAGCAAAGTAGGAAATTCAATTTCAATTGGGCCAGAAGTCATTTTATCGCCAAAACCAATATCGAGCTGAACTCTTTCTCTTGAATTTTCCATGTAAGCATGAAACTTAATTCTGATACCATGATAATCTCCATCTTCAACAATGTTTTCTGCTTCAATACTATTAGGATCGAAAGTCACTCCATCTTCATATTCAATTTTCAGAATTTCTTTAACAACTTCTTTAATTCATTGATTTCATTTGAGATAGCATGAACCTAGAAAATCAATATCCCGGGTTGGACGATTTCTGCTTATATCGTGAGCAACAAAAAGTAATGCACCTTTAAGTATGAAATTTTTAGAATATACTGACTTCGAGAGCCGAAAAAGAAATCGTTCCTGAACATATTGGCGAACAACACTTTGAAATTCTTTATTCGATTGAGCAGCAATATTTCTAAGTCGTTCTTTTACAGATGCAGCAACATTTTTTATTTCACTCTTCTTTTTCACTACAGGATGGCTTTTATCATCGGTTCAATTTTCTTTTTCACACCGCAAATCTCAGAGAATTCGAGAAGTTTATGAATATCTCTTTCTTTCTTATTCTTCAGGTAAGTTTTCAGAGATTCAACAGCAATATCTTCACCAATCTTATTTATATATCTGAACAGATCACCAATTGTTTTTTCTTTGTTATAAATTCTTACTGTTCCGCTTTTTGTTTTCAGGATTTCAATCCCTGGTGAATAATAGCTATTTGCAAAGTAGTATACTTTAATAGGAGGATAATCAAGTTTAAATTTGTCAGTATTGTTTGGAACTGCAACAGTAACACTTCAGAAGGATTAAATGTAGTCAGTTCATAATACTCTGCTGCTGATAGTAAGACAAATAACTGCGTTCATGTTAGAATTACACACATCTGCAAAACTTCCATGCTCATCCCAGGGATAATCAATCAGCTTGTACAGACCGGGTTTGACTTTTTCAATAATATTTTTCGATACAGCGTCAGCTATCGTTCTTGTTTGATATGTCCATTTTTTCGGAGTTCTTTCATTCGTTGCATAACCGCCATTTTCATTAAATATTTTAAGTAGTCTTTCCATAATAAATTGAATCATTTCTTAGGCAAAGATAAGCAATCTGCCTAAGAATCGATTCATTAATTAAGATTATTTTTTACTGCCAGAAAATCGAATTGGCAGAATATTAGAACCAAATCATTTACAAGGTAAATATAATAAATCTACCTTGAAATCGAACCAAATACTTGAAGAAAAACATTTCAGCAATAATAAAAAAGGCGAGTCACCGACTCGCCTTACGGCAAGGCAGGTCGCCTCTACTAACTTCTAGCTTCTTACTTCTAACTACTTCAGCAAAATCATTTTCCTCGTCTCTATAAATTCTCCTGCCTTCAACTGATAAAAATATATCCCGCTTGGAAGTGTACTGCCATTAAACTCAACTTCATACTCACCGGCAGGTTTTTCTTCGTTAACGAGTGTTAGCAACTTCGTTACCGAGAATATCGTATACCGTTAAATTTACAAATCCGAAATCCGCAATTCGAAATTCGATTTTTGTATTGGGGTTAAACGGGTTGGGGTAATTCTGGTAAAGACTAACATAAGTGGGTTGAGTGATTTCATCTTCCTCTATTCCTGTTGGTGTATTCTGGAACATATATTTTAAAAGTGTAGCTCCCGCAGATTTAATAACCTCCCCGCAATAGTCCATATTGTAATGTGAAATGATATCGTCAGTAGTATGATAGTATGGACTGAAATCATCCTCTTCAAAATAGACTGCTGCAAATCCTTCCTCAAAAAATGGATAGCTATCCGAGTACTGGTTGATTGAACCACTGAGAGGTGTAATAATGCTGAATTGTTCAGTAGCACTCATTGCCAGATCTCTTATTGGAAGAAATCCCGAGTAATAATTTATCCTTACGCTGCTTTCTGCAACAGGGTTATTAGTGTTGCTTATCATATCACAATTGATCATCAGCTGAATATTCATACCACTGTTACTATGCCTGTTGAGCATAGTGTTCACAGCCGGCATCACCAAATAACATAAGCTCTTCAGCTGCGAATGTAATAAACTTAATTGTTGCTTCAGGCTGATAGCCTGATTCAATGAGTGCTCTTGCAAACTCCAATGCAGCAGAAGACCCGCTGGCATTATCATCAGCACCCGGTGCATTTGTGAGCGGCGAACCATACGCAAATGAATCCATATGTCCCCCGATTATATATACTTCATCCGGTCTTGTTGTACCGGGAATTGTGGCAACAATATTAATTTCCAGCGTGGTTGTATCAACCATATAATTAGTGTGACACATAAACGAATCTCGCTCAACATCTGTAATACCTATTTGATGAAACCTGTTTTCAATCCAATCAGCGACGCTGAAACGGTTCGGTGCAAGAAGAAAACGGGTTTGAAAATCCTGCAGGCTTTGAACTATATATCTTATTGAATCCGGATTTACTTTCGAGACGATTGCAGTTATAAGAGAATCAGTATCGAGCAGAGATTCTGTTTGCGATTGTGTTCTGATATCAGAGAAGGCAAATAAACTAATACAGCTAAAAAGTAGAAGTAACTTTTTCATTTTAATTCCCCGTAAAATGAATTAAAGAAATAAATTTTAATACATACAATTTAACTATTTATTTCCTAGCAAGCTTTAACGCAGGAGTATCATTTTCTTTGTTTCTGAATATTGTCCAGCGTTTAACTGATAAAAATAAATCCCGCTTGGTAGTCCAGCTCCATTGAATTCAACTTCATACTCACCGGCAGGTTTTCCTTCATTAACAGATTGAGGCCTCACCCCGCCCCTCTCCAAAGGAGAGGGCAGATTTTTTTTACATTATCATTTTAACAAAACTAATTTCTTTGTGTCACTGAATTCACCAGCAGTTAATTTATAAAGATATACTCCACTTGAAAGATCACTTCCATCAAAGTCCACTTCGTAAACACCGGGCCGTTTTTCTTCATTGACAAGATTTTCAACTACTCTTCCTAAAATATCATACACTTTAATTGTACAAAATCCCTCCTTTGGAGGGATTTAGGGAGGCCGGTATTGTGTATTTTATTCTTGTAACCGGATTAAACGGGTTGGGATAGTTTTGGGAAAGATTGAATCCTGAAGTTAATTGGTTTGATATTGCTTCTACTGAAACAACAAAATCAGGAATTGGTCTTCTCCAAACACCTTGATTAGTGCCGGCAAAGAGATTTGTATCTAAGATACCAAGCGACCGAACATCAGTCGCTAATAATCCTTCATTAATTTCAATCCAGTTAGAACCATATTGGTAGTAAGAAAAATACCACCATCTGTAGTACCTGCGAAAATTCTATTTCCGAAAACAGTAAAAGCATCAACATTAGTTGCTGTCAAGCCATTATTGACCTGAGTCCAAGTTATTCCATTATTGGAAGTAACAAAAACACCATCCCAAGTTCCGGCAAAAAGATTCGTACCGCAGAAGGAGAGTGTGTTGACACGGTTGTTAGGAAAATTAGTTTGTGTCCAGTTTGTACCATTATTTGTAGAAAGAAATACTGTACCGCCTGTTGGGCCCATAACGCCAGCAAAAATATTTGAACTGTTGACAGCAACAGTGGTCACATACATATTCATCAAACCGATACTTGTCCAGTTAGTGCCATTATTTGATGATACAAACAAACCGTTGCCTCCAGTACCGGCAAAAATATTCGAATCTGATGTGGTAAGACACCAAATGCGAGAACTCGTTAATCCATTATTAACTGCAGTCCAATCATCCCCGTTGTTAGTTGAAAGAAAAAGACCATCACCATCAGTCCCTGCAAACAGATTTTGACCAGACATTATAAGTGATCTGACATCATAATTTGCCAATCCTGAATGAGACCAGGTAATGCCATTGTTAGTTGAAAGAAAGACACCGTTATTATAAGCTCCGGCAAATATAGTCGTGTCAGAAATTGCAAGTGTTACCAACATCGTATTTGTCATTCCATCATTAACTTCAATCCAATTATTACCATTATTAGTTGAAAGAAAGACTCCCGAGCTATATGTCCCTGTGAAAATTTTTTCATCAGCGATCGCAAAAGCTCGAACACGAAAATTTAGTAACCCATTGTTAATGGGAGTCCAATTTGTACCATTATTAGTTGAAAGAAAGACTCCACTTTCAACAGTTCCTGCAAAAATATTTGTGTCAACAACTGTAAGAGCCTCAATATTATTGTCTGGCAGGCCATTGTTGACTTGAGTCCAATTCATACCAAAATCAGTTGAAAAATATACACCATACTCTACAGTCCCCGCAAATAAATTTGTACCTGAAACAGCGATGGTATTTACCGCTTTTTGTTCCAGACCAGATTGTGTCCAGTTTACCCCATAATTGGTTGTGCGTTTTAACTCCACCATTATTTCCGACAAACAAATTTATACCCGCGGTTGCAAAAGTATATATTGACTGGGGAATCAATCCTGCCTGAAACCAGCTAGCTCCATTATTTGTAGAACGATAAACTCCTCCGTCAGTTCCAGCAAATAAAAATGTGTCGATAGCTGCAAGACATTGCACGTGAAATCCTGCAAGTCCAGAGTATTCCCAAGTTGTGCCGATAATCGGACGAACGAAAGAGAGCATTCAAAGTTCCGGCAAACAAATTTGTATTGTAAAAGTAGAGAGAATGTATATTGAGATACCATAGACCATTATTCACAGCTTGCCAATTTGCTCCAAAGTCAGTTGAGAGAAAGACTCCGCGAAATGCTGTTCCGGCCACTAGTTCTGTACCATTTGTGGTAAGGCATTTTATTTCACCTCCGTATGGACCGTTAGTCTGATACCACTGTGCAGATATAGTAATCGAAAGAATAAAAACCAGGAGAGATATTTTAAGGGTTCGCATTTTACGCTCCATTAAAATTAAACTTAACAGAAACTTAAGAAAATTAAAGTGAGAAAGTCACGTTAGAGTAAGAGTAAGAGTAAGATTAAGAGTAAGAAAATCCTGAATTCATCTTACTCTTACTCTTACTCTTAATCATACTCTGTGCTTCACTACCTTGTATTTCACTCATCAATCAATTAATTTGACGCCTCGATTTCTGGCTAAAACATTCAGCAAAATTCATTTTTTAAGCAGAATTCTAACATTTTTTATTAGCTAACTAAGGAAATTTATGGCTAAGGATTACAAACGAAATCCTGAAATTGAAGAAATAGAAACCAGCGAGTGGCTTTACTCGCTCGATTATGTTTTTGAACACGGCGGACCTGAAAGAGTAAGAGAACTTTTACAGCAGCTTCAGATACGTGCACACAAAGCCGGAGTTCAAATTCCTTTCACTGCAAACACTCCGTACATAAATACAATCCCGAGAGAAAAGCAGCCGCCTTTCCCCGGCAACAGGGAAATTGAAAGAAGAATAAAATCTCTTATCCGCTGGAATGCAATGGCGATGGTTGTGAATGCAAACAAGATGGAAGAAGGAATCGGCGGACATATTTCAACTTATGCAAGTGCTGCAACTTTGTATGAGATCGGCTTCAATCATTTCTTCAGAGGAAAAGGCGAAGGTTACGACGGCGACCAGATTTATTTCCAGGGACACGCATCACCGGGAATTTATGCACGTGCTTTTCTTGAAGGAAGAATTTCAAAAGAGAAAATAAAAAATTTCAGAAGAGAATTTGCCAAAGGCGGCGGACTTTCTTCTTATCCTCATCCGTGGCTGATGCCGGAGTTCTGGGAATTCCCGACTGTGTCAATGGGACTCGGACCAATCACTGCAATTTACCAGGCAAGATTTAATCGTTATCTGGAAGATCGTGGATTGAAGAAAGATACCGGCAGTAAAGTCTGGGCATTTCTTGGTGATGGTGAAACCGATGAACCTGAAACTCTCGGTGCAATTACTCTTGCTTCAAGAGAACAGCTTGATAATTTAATTTTTGTAATCAACTGCAATTTGCAAAGACTTGACGGACCGGTTCGCGGCAACGGAAAAATTATTCAGGAACTTGAAGCAGCTTTCCGTGGTGCCGGATGGAATGTGATTAAAGTTATCTGGGGTGAAGATTGGGATTCGCTTCTTGAAAAAGATAAAGATGGAAAACTCATCAAACGAATGGGAGAAGTTGTTGACGGACAGTATCAGAAATATACTGTTGAGGGTGGTGATTATATTCGAGAACATTTCTTTGGCGTCGACGAAGAGTTAAAAGAAATGGTAAGCGATATGACTGATGAACAACTTGGAAAGATGCGCAGAGGTGGTCACGATCCCGAAAAAGTTTACGCTGCTTTCAGTGCTGCTGTTAATCATAAAGGATCGCCGACAGTCATTCTTGCCAAAACAGTAAAAGGTTACGGACTTGGTGAAAGCGGTGAAGGAAAGAACATCACTCATCAGCAGAAAAAATTAAATGAAGATGAGATGAAAGAATTCCGTGCACGTTTTGGAATTCCAATTTCTGATGAACAAATTCATAACGATCCTTTCTTCAGACCGGATGAGGATAGTGCTGAAATAAAATATCTAACGGAAAAAAGAAAAGCTCTTGGGCGGATATGTTCCTTCAAGAAAAACAAATCTGAAACCGATTAAAACTCCGGATGAATCTCTCTTTGAAGAATTTTATAAAGGAACTGAAGGAAGAGAAGTTTCAACTACAATGGTGTTTGTGAGAATTCTTGCAAAGCTTCTTAAAAGATGCTGAGATCGGAAAAAATATTGTTCCGATTGTTCCTGATGAAGCAAGAACTTTTGGAATGGAATCACTTTTCAGACAGGTTGGAATTTATGCACACGCAGGACAGTTGTACGAACCGGTTGATAAAGATAGTCTTCTTTACTACAAAGAAATTAAAAACGGACAGATACTTGAAGAAGGAATTACAGAAGCCGGTTCGATGTCGTTCTTTCATTGCCGCCGGAACTGCTTACTGCAACTCACGGAATAAATATGATTCCGTTCTTCATTTACTATTCGATGTTTGGTTTGCAGAGAATCGGAGATCTTGCCTGGGCTGCTGGCGATATCGGTGCAAAAGGATTTTTAATTGGTGGAACTGCAGGAAGAACAACTCTTAACGGAGAAGGACTTGCAGCATCAGGATGGACATAGTCATTTACTTGCTTACGCAATTCCAAATATGGTTGCTTACGATCCGGCTTTTGCTTTTGAGCTTGCAGTAATTATTCGTGATGGAATAAAAAGAATGTTTGAAGATCAGGAAAACATTTATTACTACATAACTGTGATGAATGAAAACTATGCAATGCCTGAAATGCCGAAAGGTGCGAAGGAAGGAATTCTCAAAGGAATGTATAAGTTCAAACCTTCAACTATGAAGAATGCAAAACTTAAAGCACAGCTTTTTGGCAGCGGAACAATTCTAAATCAAGTGCTGCAGGCACAGGAAATTCTTGAGAAGGATTACAAAGTTGCTGCAGATGTCTGGAGTGTTACAAGCTACAAAGAATTGAGAAGAGAAGCTCTCGAAGTTGAAAGATGGAATATGCTGAATCCTGATAAGAAGCAGAAAACTTCTTATATCACTCAAACACTTTCAAAAGAAGAAGGAGTTTTTGTAGCAGCATCAGATTATGTGAAGGCATTACCTGATTCTGATTTCAAAATGGTTTCCCGGAACTCTTCATTCTTTAGGAACAGATGGTTACGGAAGAAGCGGTGCAAGAAAAGCTCTCAGAGATTTCTTTGAAGTTGATTATCAGGCATATTGTTTATACAACTCTCGGTGCTCTTGCAAAAGAAGGAAAGATAAAAGAGACAGTTCTCGAAAAAGCAAAAAAAGATCTTGAAATTAAACCGGATAAATTAAATCCGATGATCTCTTGATTGTAAATCGTAACGTCACACTTCGACAAGCTCAGTGTGACAGCTTAGTTTCTTGTCATCCTGAGCCTGTCGAAGGATGAAATCATCTAAATGAAATAAAAACTTTATAACGAAATAATGGCAACAGAATTTAAACTACCTGAACTTGGCGAAAATATAGAATCGGCAGACATTGTAAATGTCCTTGTCAAAGCCGGCGATATGATTGAGAAAGAACAATCAATCATCGAAATTGAAACTGATAAAGCAACGATTGAAGTTCCATCTAATATTTCCGGAAAGATTACTGAAGTTCTTAGTTAAGCAAGGTGATTCAGTTAAAGTAGGACAAACAATTATTAAAGTTGATGAAGGTGGAAAGACAGAATACGAAGACTGAAGTGAAGGCGGAGGCAAAGACAGAAGCGAAGGCAGAGACAAGAGATGAGACAAAATCTGAAAGTAAAAAAGAAGTGAAAGAAACAGTTCAATCTGGTCCTGGAAAAATTGTTGAATTTAAAGTTCCTGATCTTGGTGAGAATATTGAATCTGCTGATGTGATTAATGTTCTTGTTAAAATTGGAGATTCAATTGCAAAAGATCAGGGCGTAATTGAAATCGAAACTGATAAAGCTACTGTTGAAGTTCCATCCTCAGTTGAAGGAAAGATTGTTGAAGTAAATGTAAAAACCGGTGACAAAGTAAAAGTTGGTGATGTTCTTATCAAAGTTGAATCAACTTCAGCAGCACCTGTAGAGAAAAAGGAAGCTACTAAAGTAAAAGAAGAACCGGTTAAGAAAGAAACTCCTGCAAAACTGAAATTCCAAAAGGTGAATTGACGTGAATTGAAAGCCGGTGAGCGTGATGATCAGCCACCGATTTTAAGATGACTCAGCTCCTGCTGCTCCATCTGTAAGAAGAATTGCACGCGAACTTGGTGTTGATATAAATAAAGTTCCCGGCTCCGGTGAAGGCGGAAGAATTTCGATGGATGATGTTAAAGCTTATGTAAAGAAAATAATGCAAGGCAAAGGCGAAGCTGTTGGAGTTGGAATAAAGAAAGAAACATTACCTGACTTTACCAAGTACGGAAAGATTGAACGAGTTGCAATGAGCAAGATTCGCGAGAAGACCGCAACTCATTTAAGCTATGCCTGGGCAGTTACTCCGCACGTTACACAGTTTGATAAAGCTGATATTACTCAGTTTGAAAAATCACGAAAAGAACTAAATGCTGAAGTTGAAAAAGAAGGCGGCAAACTAACTGTCACAGCAATCCTCATTAAAATTATTGCAGAAGGATTAGAAAAATTTCCTCAGTTCAACACCAGCATTGATATGGATAGCAAAGAAGTTATCTACAAAAAATATTTCAACATTGGTGTTGCTGTTGATACGGAATATGGTTTGCTGGTTCCTGTGATCAAAAATGCTGACAAGAAAAATCTTGTTGAAATATCAGTTGAACTTGGACAGCTAGCTCAGAAAGCTCGTGATAAAAAACTTTCTCTCGAAGAAATGCAGGGCGGATGTTTTACAATTACTAATCTCGGCGGAATCGGCGGGACATATTTTACCCCCATTGTAAATTCTCCTGAAGTTGCAATTCTTGGAATATCACGAGGCAGCTTTGAACCAGTTTACAACGGCTACGGAGTTTTTGAACCAAGGCTGATGCTTCCTCTTTCGCTTTCGTATGATCATAGAATTATTGACGGTGCTGATGCGAGCAGATTTTTGAGATGGGTTTGTGAGGCGTTGGAACAACCATTAAAAATATTGTGAGTGAGAAAAGTAAATGAGTCAAAATATATGTGTAATTGGTGCAGGACCCGGCGGATATGCAGCAGCTTTTCTCGCCGCTGATCTTGGAATG
The DNA here is from genome assembly GCA_963739915.1 of uncultured Ignavibacteriaceae bacterium. Lineage (GTDB taxonomy): Bacteria > Bacteroidota > Ignavibacteria > Ignavibacteriales > Ignavibacteriaceae > IGN2. The sequence goes on along the minus strand of CAVUCF010000030.1, from coordinate 51,483 downwards.
AATGTTACTTTAATTGATAAAGAAAAAAATCCCGGTGGTGTTTGTCTTTACCGAGGATGCATTCCTTCCAAAGCATTGCTGCACGTTGCAAAACTTCTCAATGAAACTGAAGAAGCAAAAAACTGGGGAATCGAATTTCAGAAACCCAATATTGATCTGGATAAACTTCGCGACTGGAAGAATAAAGTAGTTGATAAACTCACAAGCGGAGTTGGTTCTGTTGCAAAATTCCGGAAAGTAAATTTCATTCAGGGAACTGCAACCTTCAAAAATTCTACAACTCTTATTGTTGAAAAAAACAGACGGCAGTAAAGAAGAACTTACTTTCGATAAAATAATTATTGCAACCGGTTCAAGAATTACAACTATTCCATCTCTGGATATTAAAAGCAATAGATTGCTAAACTCAACTTCAGCACTAGATCTTCCTGCAATTCCAAAATCACTTCTTGTAATTGGAGGCGGTTATATCGGATTAGAGCTTGGTTCTGTTTACCAGGCACTCGGTTCAAAAGTTTCTGTTGTGGAAATGCTCGATGGATTACTTCCCGGTGCTGATCGTGATCTTGTTTCTCATCTTTCCAAAAGATTAAAAGAAAAATTTGAAAGCATTATGCTCAATTCAAAAGTAGTTGAGATGAAAGAAGTGAAAGATGGAATACAGGTTAAGATTCAAGATAATGAAGGAAAGATTACTGAGAATACTTATGATTATGTTTTGATGTCAATCGGAAGAAGACCTGATACTTCAGGATTGGGATTAGAAAACACAAAAGTAAAAGTGAATGAACGCGGCTGGATAAATGTAAACAACCAGATGAAAACAGATGATCCGGATATTTATGCAATTGGTGATATTGTTGGTGAACCGATGCTTGCACATAAAGCTTCTCACGAAGGAAGAGTAGCAGTTGAAGTAATTGCTGGACACAAATCAGCATTTGAACCAATGGCAATTCCTGCAGTTGTCTTCACTGATCCTGAAATTGCGTGGGCTGGTTTAACCGAGAATCAAGCAAAAGAAAAGAAGATTAATTATGAAGTGGCAAAGTTTCCATGGGCAGCATCAGGAAGAGCAATTACTCTTGATAGGTCAGACGGCGTAACAAAAATTTTAATTGATCCGGCTTCGCAAAGAATTTTAGGAGTTGGAATCTGCGGCCCCGGTGCTGGCGAATTAATTGCCGAAGGTGTGTTAGCAATTGAAATGGGTGCAAACTTAACTGATCTGAAACTAACAATTCATCCTCACCCAACATTATCCGAAACATTAATGGAAGCTGCCGAAGTTTTCTTTGGACAAAGCACACACGTTTACCGACCCAAGAAAAATTAGTGTTTCTGCAACCGTAATCACATTGTTTAAGAAAGCTTGTTTAGATAATTTTCATCCTCAATTAACAGAAATTTTAAGAATTATAGAAATACATTATGACTAAACCACAGATATGGGTAGCTGCATTTTTAGCAGCATTTATTTTACTTTTTATTCTTCAGAAAGCAACAAAAAAAGAGGAAGCTCCGCGTAATTTATCTAATCAGATGAATAATCAAATGATGGAAGAAAGCACAACTGAATTAACAGCCGCTCAGCTTATTTCTAATTTTGGATGCACAAATTGTCACGGTGGAGATCTGGCAGGAACTAAACTGGCTCCGGCTCTAAAGAATTTATCCCAGTATTGGGGAAAAGAAAGTCTTCTTAACTACCTTCGGAATCCAAATGACTTTATGAATGATGATAGATTTAAAGAATATAGGAATAAATACCCGGGACAGATTATGCCAGACTTTGGCGAAAAGAATATAAAAGATCTTGGGAAGATTGTGGATTATCTTTTGGCTCAGTGACAGAATTATCAGCGAATAACTTTTAGGGGAATGTTACCATTCGATAATATACTGATCGAATTATGAATTTAGATAGTTTCGCAGTTTATAAAGCATCGGCAAGATGAGACATACAACTCTTTTCTTAATACTACTTCTTAGTTTTACTAAACTTGCTCTGGGACAATCCTTCACCTTAACGGGTAAAGTCACGGATGCCAAAACTAATTCACCAATTCAGGGAGCTGTAGTTTTTATTTCTTACAACTCTATGACCTACACAAATGGTGATGGTGAATATAGTATAAATCAATTGAGCGAAGGAACTTATGACATTAAAATTTCCAGTCTTGGTTATAAACCAATTTCATCAAAAATAAAAATTGATTCTACCCTAACGTTTACAAATTTCAGCCTGGAACCATCACTTATAGAAATGGATGAAGTTGTAGTCAGCACAAACAGAACAGAGGATTATCTTCGTAATTCTCCCTTTGCTGAATTGATAGTGGATAAAGAAGAAATTCAAATAAGACCCTCGGTTTCATTGCCGGATATTTTGCAGAACGAACCCGGTATTTCGTTGCTGCGTGATGGTATCTGGGGAACAGAAATAAGTATTAGAGGATTGAATCGTGAAAATATTATTACTTTAATAGACGGTAATCGTATATCGACTTCAACGGATGTTGCGGCAAGATTATCGATGATAGATCTTAATGATATAGATCGAGTAGAAGTTATTAAAGGCGCTTCATCTTCAATTTATGGTTCCGGTGCAACTGGTGGAATTGTTAACATCATCACGAAATCACCACTGCTTTATGATAGATTTTCCTTCAATGGGAACGTACTGGCAGAGTATAACACGGTTAATAATTTATCTGTTTTGGGAGGATCATTATTCAGCGGAGGTTCATTCTGGTCAGCTAAAATTTCTGGTTCATACAGAGAAGCACAAAACATTCAAACTCCAACCGGTGAACTGGAAAACAGTCAGTTTGAAGATTATAGTTTTTCAGGTGCGTTAAATATCTCGCCAGTTAACAATCAAAAACTGAAAATTGATTATCAAAATTTCAAAGCAAACAATGTTGGTATTCCGGGCTCTTCAGTTTTTCCGGATAATGCAGATGTCCGATATCCATATGAATATCGTGAGTTGATTTCAGCAGGATATGATATTCAGAATATATCTAAAACATTTTATAAACTTTCTGCAAATTATTCCTACCAATTGATTGAAAGAAGCGTTGAAAATATTCCACACATAGTTCAGAATATCCCTGCTTCGGGTGGAAACCCTGCACGAAGAGTCAGCGTATTAAAAATTACTCCGAGTGCTGATCATACAAACAACAACGCCCAACTCCAGGGAAATTTCTGGCTGTTTGACAGCAATAATCTTGTGGCTGGACTTGATTATTGGGACAGAAGCTATAACGGTCAACGTGAAAGATATCAACTGATTGAAGTACTGGATTCATCCGGGAATGTGGTTAGCACAACAAATAAGATTATCGGTGAAAAGCCTTTACCGAATTCCAGATACAGCAGTCTTGGAATATTTGCTCAGGATGAGTTTAAACTTTTCGATGATAAATTATCTACTACTCTCGGACTTCGATACGACTTTATCAACATAACCAGTGATGAAACAGTAAATCCGGTTTATGAAATTGTTAATGGTGAATTGAACACTCAACCGGCCAATCAAAAATTATCTGGGATAGCACAGACACAAACAACTCTTCATACAGTGCAAATCTCGGATTTATTTATTCAATCTTTTCCAGCCTTGATCTGACTTTGGGATTAGGTTCATCATTCCGTTCACCTTCACTTGAAGAAAGATTTCAATACATCGATCAAGGCAGTTTCGTTCGTGTTGGCAATCCTGATTTGCAGCCAGAAAAAGGTCAGGCAGTTGATTTTGGAATACGCTATTATTCAAATAATCTAAAAATAATTTCAAATTTATTCTTCAGTTATTACAATGATCTCGTAACTGAAGTGCCAGGTACTTTTGAAGGACGAAATGCATTCATTAAAACCAATATTGGTGAAGCGAGAATTTATGGATTCGATTTCAGAACAGATTATAATTTTTGGCGTGATTATATTTTTTATACAACTATTTCTTATGTAAAAGGAGACGATCTTACTACAGATGGCAATCTTCCTGAAATACCAGCTCCGAATGGCAACATTGGTGTTAAACTGGGGCTATTCGAATATTTGAATGCAGATATTTATACAACGATATTTGCTGAACAAAATGACGTTGCCGAAGGTGAAATTACAACTCCCGGTTATACTGTGTTTAATCTTCTTCTGAATACAATCCCGATAAAGTTTTCAAGTATAAGTTTTAGAATTTATTCGGGTATTGAAAATATTTTTGATAAGGCATACCGAAATCATTTATCTACCACGAGAGGAAGTATAACAATTGAGCCGGGTAGAAATATATTCCTTAAATTAGCTGTGGATTTTTAGATTTCTATGTACTTTCATTCTCAATGAATGGGGAAATCAAAAGTTATTTGTCATCACGAGCGAAGCGAAGTGATCTCATACTTAGCTGAAACCAAAGATTGCTTCGGTCGTTCCCTGCCTTCGGCAGGCAAACTGCCTCGCAATGACAAAATGAGTCTAAGCTGGAATGGTAATAGAATAGAAACTGATAATAATTAAAAAGTAATATTTCAGATGACCTGGTTTTTCATTGCACTGCTTTCTTCTTTTTTATCTGCGTTTGCTGCAATAACATCAGAAGAAAGTTCTTTTCAACTTCAACCCTGTTCAGTTTTCGTTTTACCTTTCGATTGCAAACCTGGTTTTGTCAATCCCGTTTTTTTTCTTTATTGATTACAGCGCGATAAACTTTTCTAATCTTTCTGTTCTATTTATAAAATCATTGATTGGCGTTGCAGCATTTTTATGTGTGATGACTGCGCTGAAGAATCTGCAAATCAGTAATGCACTTGCCTTTGCTTGCATTAACTCCGGGATTTGTGGCGGTGTTTGCTTTTCTTTTTCTTGGGTGAAGCATTAAAAACTTTATGAAGTGCTGGGACTGATTTCATTAATTGCAGGAACTTACATTCTCGAAAGTAAAAACCTGAAAGAAATTCTTTTCCCGCTGAATGTTTTTTTTAAATCGAAGTATCATCAATACATTCTTGCTGCATTGCTGCTGTTCACTGCTTCTTCTGTGATGGATAAACTGCTGGTAGCTAAAATGAATCTCACTCCTATTTCATTGACAGCTTTTCAGCATGTGTTATTTTGCTGTACTGTTCTTCTATAATTTACTTTGTATTTAAGGGAAAACTGGAAAATCATTCTCCTCAAATAAATAAAACCGATGTTCTCTGGATTTTATTGATTTCAGTTCTTACTATTGGCTATCGATACACTCAAATTGTTTCCATAAGTCTTGCTTCTGTTGCATTGACACTTGCTGTAAAACGAACTTCCGTTTTTTGGGCAACAGTTATTGGTGGAAAGATTTTTAAGGATTCTAATCTGCTTAAGAAAACAATTGCTGTGTTGTTTATTCTTCTTGGTGCAATTTTAATTTTGAGGGATTGAGTGATTAGGATTAATTGCAGTCACAGTATGAACTGTGACTGCTGAAAATATTGAGTTTTGAAACTTACGCTACTGTTATCTCTTTTGTTAAATAAACATCCTGAATAAGATTGAGAAGCTTCACACCATCTGCCATTGGGCGCTGGAATGCTTTTCTTCCCGAGATCAATCCCATACCACCGGCACGTTTGTTAATAATTGCAGTCTTTGCAGCTTCAGCAAAATCATTTTCACCGGAAGCACCGCCGCTGTTTATCAATCCTGCTCTTCCCATATAATTATTAATTACCTGGTAACGTGTTAAATCAATCGGGTGATCTGAAGATAAATCGGAATAAACTTTTTTGTGAGTCTTTCCGAATTTTAAAGCATTATATCCGCCGTTATTTTCAGGAAGCTTCTGTTTGATTATATCAGCTTGGATAGTAACACCGAGATGGTTTGCCTGTCCGGTCAAATCTGCAGAGACGTGATAATCTTTATCTTTCTTGAATTCCGGATTTCTAAGGTAGCACCATAAAACTGTTGCCAATCCAATTTCGTGTGCATACTGGAATGCTTCGCTTACTTCTATTATTTGTCCTGCACTTTCATCAGAACCAAAATAAATTGTTGCACCGACTGCAGCAGCACCCATATCAAATGCCTGCTCAACTCCTGCAAACATTATCTGGTCAAACTTGTTTGGATAAGTTAAGCAGCTCGTTGTGATTGAGTTTTAGTATGAAAGGAATTTTGTGTGCATATTTTCGCGAAACCATTCCAAGCACACCAAGTGTTGATGCACACGCATTGCATCCACCTTCAACTGCAAGCTTAACAATATTTTCAGGATCGAAGTAAATTGGGTTTGGTGCAAATGAAGCACCTGCTGAATGTTCAATTCCCTGGTCAACTGGAAGGATTGAAACGTATCCAGTTCCGGATAATCTTCCTGTATGAAGAATCCAGTTTAAGTTTTTTAATACGTTTGGACTTCTGTCTGATTGTAAAAATACACGGTCAATAAAATCAGGACCGGGAAGATTTAACTGTTCTTTTGGAAATTTAGCTTTATAGCTTAAGAGTTCATCACCCTCTTTGCCTAATAACTCCTGAATCTTTTTTAACATAATAACTCCGGTTTAAATTTTAAGTTTGGATTATTTTCATTGAATAGCAGCTTAAAAATAAGGTTAAGGTTGGTGGATTTCAACGTTAAATAATTCAATAATTCAGTTTAAAATAAAAAAGGCGGCAAAAAGCCGCCTGATTTTGGTCATAAAATTTTTAATCTATAATCTCAACGACGGCACTTGCAACAGTTTTGCCATCTTCATCAAGTAAAAACACTCTGTAAAAACCAGGGTCATTAAATTCCATATCACTATCATCATTTCTTTCAAAGAAAATATATTTCATATCACGGTCAACAGTAAAATCAAACTTCTTATAATATTCAAATTTGCCGGTTCTAAAATCATATTGATCATACTGGATAGTAACTTCTTCTAATCTGAGTGCATAATCGCATTTAACCATCACTGTAATATATCCTGTTGTAAACCTATCGCTTACACCAATTTCACCGTCGTCAGAATCGTATCTTTCACAAAAGTACATAACTGGTTCTGACTGAGCGAAGGTATTTGAGTGCATTGTGAGAAAAGAAAGAAACATTACGGTCAAGAACAAGTACTTGAGATTTTTCATTAAAGTCTCCTTAATGAGTTTATTTAGTTTGTTAGTTAGTTAATTGAACTTATCAAGCTAAAAATCGTACCGAATTCTATGAATTAATTATCCACAAAATAACATTAAAATTTAATAAAGTAAGGGGTATCGAGTCAATTTTTACCAGATTTTTGAATGGCTGGTTAAGAATTACAATCCTGACATTAATGAAAAATCATTTTTACTGTCAGAAATGTTTTAGGACCCTACTGAAAAATTCAACTAATTATTTAATAAAATCAACTATAGCTAAAAATATTATTCAACAAATACTAAAACAGAAGCTGCATTGTTTTTAATATATTTGTCATTATTAGTTAAGGAAATAATAACTGTTGAATGAGAAAATAATAACACACATCTGTTTTGATCTTGACGGGACTTTAGTTGACTCGAAAGATACAATTCTGAAAAGTACACAAGTTGCTTTAGACCGTCTTAAAATTGCTCATAATATTTCTGAAGATGTTTTCACAAATATGATAGGAAAACACTTTGTTGATATCTTCGAAGAATTAAAAATTGATGTGAATGACTTTGAAAAATTTATTACCATCTACAAAGCTCTCTACTTTGATTTTATGGATTCGTCATATCTATATCCGGGAGTTGAAGAGATACTCAATTATTTAAAGCGAAAGCAGATTAAGGTTTCACTTCTGACAACTAAAGTTCAGGATCAGGCAGAAAAAATTGTTGATCATTTTAATCTTAGATCTTCATTTGATTATTTAATGGGAAGAAGAAATGGCTTAGCGCACAAACCTTCACCTGAACCTCTTTTGGTCATTTGTAAAGAACTAAATCTTAATCCATCAGAAACGTTAATGATTGGCGATACCGAGCTTGATATTCAATGCGGAAAGAATGCAGGTTCAAAAACCTGTGGAGTGCTTTATGGTTACCGAACAAAAGTCAGCTTGAAAAAGAAAAGCCGGATTTTTTAATATCCGGCCTTAGTGAATTGATTAAAGTTTTAGAGTGAGAAAGTTTTCAATAACTTTACTTTAGCACGACCATTTTTCTTGTCTGTGTAAATGAACCAGCCTTCAAAGTATAGATATATACTCCTGAACCTAAACTGTTTTTAAGATCCTCAGTTGAGAATTCAACCGAATAATTGCCAGATTCTTTGTATTCATTAACAAGCACGGCCACTTCAGAACCAAGAAGATTGTAGACTGTCAATTTAACCTGTCCTGCAACCGGTATTGAGTAATTGATTACCGTTGATGGGTTAAAAGGATTAGGATAGTTCTGCTCAAGTGCATAATCTTTGACTTGAGTAAATTCAACCATCTCAGCATTAAGAATTTTGAAGGTACCATCAAAGTCGATTTGTTTTAATCTGTAATACGATATACCATTCACAGGAGATTCATCTGTGTATGAATAATCACTTTTTTCTGTTGTAGTTCCTTTACCTTCTACAGAACCGATTGTTTTCCAATCAAGATTATCCTGGCCTGCATTTCCGGCTGCCCTTTGAATTTCAAACATACGGTTATTCATTTCTGAAGCTGTTGACCAGTATAGCGCTACGTTATTTGATTTGACACTGGTAGAAAATGAAAGCAATTCCACCGGAGTAATTTGATAAATGATTATCGCAATATCATCAACATACCATCCATCGCGTTCAATATATCCATCAGAATTTAGTTGAAATCTGATTTTATTCTGTGCTGCTTTGTACGAAGCAAGGCTTATCTCTTCCCTTACCCAGTTTGTACGCAAACCATCGTAGAGCGGTTCACCATTCGGCTGGAAAGTTCCCACTCCGGGCTCTGTATACTGTCCTTGTAGCGGAAACCAGGTTGAGCCGTTGTTTGTAGATACATCAACCTGTCCGTAATCCCAGTTGCTTTCTAAATCGTACTTTGTCCAGAAAACAAGCCTTGGATTGGTATACGAAGTAAGATTTATTGAGTTAGTTAATGTCATCGTAACTGTTGCATTGCTAAGGTAATTTCCCAATTTACTGTCAGTATAAGAATTCGGGGTAGAGTGAAATGTAGTAGTAGTTGCTTCCCAATGAGGATTAGATGAAGGAGTAATAGTCCAGAGGTTGGTTATAACATTAGTTGTATCAGCAAAAACAAAAACTGGTGTACCAATTATCAAACTAATCGTGTCTTTTCTGACCACGCTTGAGTTTAAGCTAATTACAAACTCCAGCTTAATTTCTGCTTCAGCTGGTGCTGATTGAGAAATAGTAAATGTTAAAGGTGAAGTGACCTGTGCAGTAGATCTTGCCTGAATAGAATCCAGATTTGAACTTCCAGAATTAATTGTTGCATAGTTGCTTAATGAATTAACTGTCACACCGACATCGTATCCAGTCGAAAGTCCTTTGTTCCTGAATGAAGGAAGCATACTGACCAAATCACCGGGGTTAAAATATTGCTGTGCAAAGTTTGGATTATCGAGATGAACAGATTCACCCGCAACCCAGGCATAGTACAGATTCGGTAATAAGTTTTCTACTGCTAGTGGAATAATCTCGCTTTGTGATGGCCAAAATCCTGTTAAACCAACTTCAGGTGTCATTGCGAAAATTTTCCCGTGATTGTTAACTAAATCACCATCGTATGCAAAATCATCGCTTGTTCCTCTAACACCATAACCCACAGTCTGTAATGCTGTCCCGGCAGAATAGCCATTATATCCGGTTATATCACCAGAGAACTCAAAAAAAGTTAATGAATCTAAAGTTAACCACGGGAAAGCACCATAAGGATAAATGAGATAGTTTCCATAAGTATGGTAATTGAGAGTGCAGCTAATATTTTTTGTTGCATAGAAATCTCTTATTGCTGCAGTTTCAAGTTCTGAGAATGGTGCAGTTCCTCTATACGTATCATCACTTGGATATATACTTGAACCACCATAAGATGAATTCCAGTACGAATACGGCCCATAATTTCTATTGAGATCGATTCCGTAATTACCGCCACCGCTATTAAAGCGATTCTTTCTCCACATTCCTCCGCCGCCAGGATATTGTAGCTATAGTTGTACTGATATCCATCAGGATTCAAAACAGGAATGAAATACAATTCTCTGTTATTAACCAAATAAGTTGCTTCCGGATCTGTTCCGTAATTTTCTAACAGATAGAACATAAAAAATATCATCTGTTCCATGCTTTCAGGTTCTCTTGCATGATGCAATCCGGTGTAAAGTGCCTGTGGTTCATTTTCATTCACCGTAGGATTATCAGATATTTTGACCATATAAATTGGTCTGCCTTCAACAGTAGTACCGATTGAAACTTTTTGCGTAATAAGTGTTGGATACTGTGCAAACATTTCGTCAAGTTCCGCGTTAACTTCGGCAAGAGTATAAAAACCGCCCATCGAACCATAATTAAATCCCATCACACCATAATCTTGTTCGATTTCTTGAAGAGCCTGTCCTTTTTCAGCTTCAGTCATTTTAGGAAGATTAGCATAATATGAATACCAATCATCAATCAGAACTTCATAATTAAAACCACTGTTCTGCAGAATAGCAAAATCATTTTCATCGATGAAGACATCTATTGTGTTATCCTTATTCAAGTTCAGATGATCGAACTCCATTCCGGCATTTACAAGAGTCTGAATATCAGCATTATTATTCAGGTATATTTTTACCTCTTTATAATTCTGCGAGTATAAATTGAGAGCAGTGGAAAGGAAAAGAGTAACAAGTAAAAAATATTTTGTCATTATTGACCCCATTAAAGTTTATTTATGATTCTAATTTAAGTTTAATTTCTTTAATTATCCGGTTAAGTCTCATTTATAGAAAGCCAGCAATCTGTCACTTATATACAATTTGTATGCAAATAAAATAGTGTTAATTACAGCTATTAGGTGACTTAAAGCAGAATAAGTTTCACTAATATTGGGAAATTTTCCATTTTTTGAGAGAAGATCAGTCAAAATCCAATTCCTGATAAGATCAAATCCATTTATTCAGGTAGTTTTGAGAGTAAATCAAAAGCATCATCAACAGCCTTGTGTGTGCCTGTGATAACAAGTGTATCGCCCAATAGAAGAATATCTTTTGCTGTTGGAGTAGTAATGGTTGTTCCTTTCCTTACAATAGCAATGATAGTTGCATCTGTTTTACTTCGTAAATTCAATTCGCCAATTGTTTTTCCAGCAAAAATATTTTTTTCATTAATATAAAATGTATCTGTCAGTCTCGCCGAAAGTATTTCATCAATGTGAGTAAAAGCAACCTCGGTGCCTTCTTCAGAGCGCAGATATTTATATGATTCACCTCTGAGAAGATTAACTTGCTGCATAATAACGTTTAACGGAACGTGATATTGCTCAAGTACCTGTCTGAAAATTTGAATTGATGTTTCAAACTCTTCGGGTATTATCACATCTGCACCTAATTTAGAGAGTTCATCCGTCTCTCTCATAAATCTTGTTCTAACTATAACATATAAATTCGGGTTTAACTGTTTAGCCAGCCTCACTGCCCTTCTTGAAGTTGAACGATCTGAAATTGCAATAACAAGTACTTTTGCAGTATTGATCAATGCGGTTTTTAAAACCTCATAATTTCCAATGTCACCATAAATAATATTTTCTCCCTTGGATTTTTCTTTCTTTACAGTATCGGGATTCATTTCAATAATTACATATTTAATTCCTGCCTCTTTAAGCACGTGAGCCAGATTTCTTCCGTTCAGTCCGAATCCTGCTATGATAACATGATTCTGAACTTCTTCAATTAATTTTTCTTTTGATTTGCCTGAATCCAGCCTGGTTGATTTACCGGCAATTCTGGGAGCTAATTTGAAAAGAAATGGAGTGAGAATCATTGTGATTATGGTTGAAGAAATCAGGATGTTGAATAACTCAGGAGGAACAAGATTAAGTCTGAACCCGTGTTCACCAAGTATAAAAGAAAATTCACCAACCTGTGCAAGTCCGATTCCAACAAGAATAGCAATCCTGATTGGGTATTTTAGCAAAAGTACGATAAAGAAAATGATTAATGCTTTTAATAACACTACTCCAAGTGATGATGCAATTACAATAAACGGATTTTCTACAACGAAGCTTAAGTTGAGCAGCAAGCCAACAGATACGAAGAACAAACTATTAAATGCATCCCTCAGCGGAAGTGTATCAGCAATTATTTGATGACTGTATTCTGATTCAGAAAAAATCAATCCTGCTATAAAAGCCCCAAGTGCGAATGACAATCCCATTGAGTAAGTAAAATAAGCTGTGCCCAGAATAAGAAGTATAACGCCGACAGTAAAGATTTCTTTCATTCTTAACTTGGCGAGGCGATAAAGAATGTGCGGCGAAAGATATTTCGCAGCAAAAATTATCACTGCAACTGCTCCAAACGCAGTAAGTAAACGGATTGATACTTCACCAAAACTAACCGTATCGGAGGTGCCCAACAGATCAACAATTAAAAACATTGGTACAATCGCAAGATCCTGGAAAACTGAAATCGCTACTGAAAATTTTCCATGCGGTGCATCAAGTTCATCTTTATCTGACAATAGCTTAAGTACAATTACAGTACTTGATAAGCTAATAAGCATTCCAAAGAATATTGCCTGCTTGGCTGGCACCCCGATTGTATAAATAATAATTGAGGATAATAAAATTGTTGCGAGTACCTGAAGTCCACCGCCAATCAGAAGAATTTTTTTTATGTCGAGTAATTCTTTGAGAGATACTTCAAGACCCACGGAGAATAGGAGAAGAATAACTCCAATCTCAGCCATAACTTCTATCTGTTCCGGATTGCTTATAATCTTAAGCACAGATGGTCCTAGAATTATTCCTGCAATCAAAAATCCTACAATGCTCGGCAACTGTATTCGATTAAAGATTGCAATTATTGGTATAGAGACCAGAAGGATTAGAACAATATCTTTTATGATCGAATAGTCGTGCATTTAAACTTTGATGGGGATTAAAGCTGATTGATAATTTTTAATATTCTCGTTTAAAGATAATAATCAAATCAGCTAATTGTGATAAGTTGTTTGAATCTCCAATTAAATAACAATACAAGTTGATGTATGTAAAGAAAACAGAAAAGAAAAAGATAAATTGCTAATTTATTTATTCTACACCCATCCTCTGAGTTGGCATGCTTGAGCAACGCGAGCAACACCAACCAGCATAGCGCCTAAACGCGGATGAACTTTTTTCTCTTTTATTGCTTCCTGAACTCGCCTGTAAGCAAGAGTTAATTTTTTATCGAGCTGCTTGTGAACTTCATCCTCTTCCCAGAAGAATAAAGATTTATCCTGAACCATTTCGAAATAAGATACTGTTACTCCTCCCGCACTGGCTAAAATATCAGGAATGACGTGAACATTATTTTTAAATAAAATTAAATCTGCATCGGGAGTGGTTGGACCATTTGCAAGCTCGCACACGACCCGTGCTTTAACGTTCTTTGCATTTTTTATATTGATAGCATTTTCAAGTGCGGCCGGGTAGAGAATTTCTACATCAAGTTCAAGAATTTGCTCATGAGGAATTTCTTTGCTGCCCGGGAAGTTCATTACAGTTCCGGTTTTAAGTTTGTGATGAACAAGCTCTTCGGGATCTAATCCCTTCTTGTTTAATATTGCACCTCTTGAATCACTTGCAGCAATAAGTTTTCCTCCACCAAGCATTTCTTTATGCAAAAGCGCCGCTCGTTGTCCTGCATCACCAAAACCCTGAATAGCAAATTCTTTACTTGGATCGAATCCGTATGCCTTGCAAGCTTCACGAACAGAAATTATTCCTCCTCTGGCCGTTGCATCTCTTCTACCTTCTGTTCCGCCAACCTGAAGAGGTTTGTCTGTAAAAACACCGGGACTGTGTCTTTTAGTAATAGATTCATATTCATCCATCATCCATGCCATTGTCTGAGGATTAGTATAAACATCAGTTGCAGGAACATCGATATCTACTCCAAGCATCGGAGAGATTGCACGAATGTATGCTCTGGAAACTCTTTCAAGTTCCATTTCAGATAATTTCTTGGGATTGCAACGTACACCGCCTTTGCTACCTCCCAACGGCAAATCCACAACTGCTGTTTTCCATGTCATCCAGCAGGCAAGCGCGCGGATAGTATCAACCGTTTCTTCAGGATGAAAACGAATTCCTCCCTTTGCAGGACCTCTGGCATGATTGTATTGAATTCTGTATGCCTGAAAAATTTGTGTTATACCTGTATCCATTTTTACAGGTAATGTGAAGTTTACTTCCTGCTGAGGTGTACTTAAGAATTGTATTGTTGCTTCATCCAGGTTTAGAATTTTAGCTGCTTCTAAAACCTGCTGACGTGCGACCTTAAATGAATTGTAGGATTCCATTAGTTTGGTCCTTTGCTTTTTAATTTTTCTGAATCTGTTTTTTTTGCGGTTGGAATTACATCCAGAATAATTCTGTACCAGCATTTCTTGCAAACAAGTGCTCTATCAGTTGCAAGAAGAACCTGCTGCCAGGGTGACAGTTTATTACCGCAGTGCGGACAGGCGTCCGGAACTTCTTCTCTTTTTGTTTTACTTTCTTCTGCCAAGTTATTACTCCGGTTTATCCACCTCTTCGGCGGGTTTATCCACTCTTAGGTGGGTTTTAAGATGATTCCTTTATTTTCATGTCCATTCATTTTAATTACTATTGGCTTCTTAAATCTAACATGCTTCGTATAAGTTTTGCTCTCAACGGCATCCTGAGCTAAGAGCCAATCCCAGTCAACAAATCCATTTTTTTGAAGTGAGTTGACTGTAAAATATCCTATCATGAACGAGGTGATGTTCTGAAAAAAATGTGAGCCTTGCGAAGGCTCAACAGCCATATCTTTAAATGATGTTTCAACAATAGCTCTTGCGCCAGCTATCTGTTCCCACGTAACCGGTATTCCCAGCCATGGATCTAATGAGCCCCATCGTCCCACACCCACAAGTAAATATGGCTTTCCTTCTGCAATTAATTTGTTATTCAGAGATGAAATCTCTGAAGCTACGTCTCTGCTTTTTGCCCGATCAAAAAGATTATAATCAACAACAACTGCATCATAAACATCCTGGATAATTCCATTACCAAGAACCTGGTTGCTCTGGCAAATTAATTTTTCTTTTTGAACGTCATCAATTCTAAGTTCCTCGAACTCATGACTGACTACAAGAGGTCTCATTTGGAGCAGACCAAATTCTTTCTTTTTACCGGAAGGTTTTGAAATGTTAACGGCAAATTCAATTTCTACAGGCGTTCCCATTCCCCAATTGCCCATTTCCAACAATAGTTCAAGCACATTTGCAAGTGGAAATATTTTATTTCTTAGCACAGGGCCAAACGTAACCAAACGTGTTCCATTTCTTCCGAGACCATCGTATATAGCATCATTTTCTGGGAGATAAGTTGAACCAACAAATCTTAACGGGCCATCTTTTTCGGCTATGCTCAAAGAAAATCTCTTAACTAATTTATCGTAAGTTACATTCCCAAAATCAGTTTTTTCATCCAGCTGTAAGGCAAAAAATTCCATCTGACTGCTATTAAGAGACTCTTTTACTGAATGAAATTGTATTACGTCCGATGCGTACTTCGGACAAAACCTGACGGTGTTCCCACCTTCAACAACCCATTTACCTAAGCCGAGTGCAGCAGAGACTATTCCATCTGTTGATTTTTGTGGAGGTAAAGGATAAAAGTTATAAGATTTTGCAACTCCTGAAAAGTCCGGGTAAAATCTGTTCTGATGATGAGTTCCTACCACCTTCTGAATTATTACAGCCATCTTTTCTTCTTCTGATCGGTAGGATGTAACCTTAATATAATTTTTAGCATTCTGATAGAATGTTGAAGCATAAACTCTTTTAATAGTTATCAGAAGATCGTTAAGTCTTATCAGGGGGTTTGCATTATCATTTGGAATCATATAAGTCTGGTAAACACCGGCGAACGGATGATACTGTGAATCCTCCAGCAAGCTTGAAGATCTTACAGCAAGAGGATTTCTTATTATATCCAGAAAAGCAGCGAGCTCACCAAGAATATCTTCCGGAAATTTTGATGCTTCCAAAAACTTTTTTGTAATTTCTTCATCATCTTCACAATGAAGTGCAAAGCTTCGGAGGTCGTTCAGATCGAGGAAGTCATCAAAAACATTTGTTGCCAAAACAACTGCTGGCGGAACGTAAATTAGTACATCTTTAAATTGATCCCGAAGCTGGTAATCATTTATAAGTGTATTAACAAAACCAAGACCTCTGGCTTTACCTCCCAGTGAGCCGCCGCCGATTCGTGCGAAGCTGCTTTCCGGGTCAAAAGTTTCTTTATTGAAATCTGTAATTATTCCTCGTTGCCGAACCATTCGGTATTCGTGAATGGAGGAAACGAGATCTTTCCTTAATGCTTCTCCTGTCAAATAATCTGAAACTTTTCTCGGTCTTAGCTTGTGAGCCAGCCAAAACTCAGTTCTTGCTTTGAACCAATTTGAAAAGTGGTTTCTTTCCGCATGATATTTTATGCTTTCCAATGGAACAACTTTTAATTGCTCTTCCATGCCTTTCAAATCGTTTGCTCTGCCGACTTCAAGACCGTCAGTTGTTTTGAAGATAAAATCACCAAAGCCAAAATTATTGTTCATAAAATGCTGTAGCCGGGTGATAAGAATGGGTGAATCTTTCAGAATAAAGGACGCTCCTGCTTTTTTAGCATCTTCCTCATTGTCAGAGTTGTTGGAGGTTAGTAAAATAGGAATATCGCTGATTGATTCTTTAACGGCTTGTAGTAAATTTTATTCCAGCTGTATCATCAATTTCACCATTTCTCGGGAAGGCAATGTCTGAAATAATTCCGAGAACCAGTTCTTTATATTTTTCAAAATAACCCCATGCTTCTTCATAGTTTGTGCAAAGAAGAATCTTTGGTCTCGCACGCATTCTTAAATGTTTGTGAGTAAGATTAATTCCTTCAGATATTAATCGCTGGCTTTGCTTCAACATTTCAGTATAGATTATTGGAAGGAAAGCTGAGTAATATCTTACGCTATCTTCAATAACAATTACATTCTGAACTCCGACGATCTTGCTGTCGTGTTCAACATTGAGGCGATCTTCAAGGTATTTTATTATTCCGATTATTATTCTGAAATCGCCTGTCCAGATAAATACTTTATCGAAGACCGAGCTTTCCGGATTCATTAAAAGAGATTTTAATTCTCTGTTGTCGTGTGCAAGAAGAACAATTGGTATTTCAAGCCCTGAGTGTTTTACCAAGCTTGGCAAAATTAAGAGCAGTCATATCTTCGATGTGCATTGTAGAAATGATCAAATCATAACGACCTTCTTCTTTAACACGGCTTATTGCATCATAACCGCTTGAAACTCTTGTTAGTTCAGGTGAATGGCTTAAGTTTAGTCCCTGGTATTCGTTGCGGATAAGTTCGTATAATCTGCCATCTTCCTCGAAGAGGTAAAGGTCATAAAGACTGGAAACAAGAAGAATATTGGTAACACGTAGGCGCATAAGGTTCTGAAAACCCTGGAAACGGGTTCCGTAACCATGCTCAACCCAATCAGCTTCCGGATTACTTTTAAATTCTTTTATGTAATCCATTTTTCAAGAAATCAAATATTTTCATTTAAATATATTAAGAATTGAAACTAGTTGAAATTTACGATTTTAAATATCAATTTCCTTTTTAGAAGAATAAAAAAGGCGAAGCAGACTAGGAGGCAAACTCCGCTTCGCCACTGAAATCGATGATTCAACAATTAAAGTTTCATTATTATCGATTAAGAAAAGTGCTTATACAACACCCTGATCAATCATTGCATCTGCAACTTTTAAGAAGCCGCCGATGTTTGCACCGTTAACATAATTTCCGGGCGTTCCAAACCTATCAGCCATATCAACACAAGTCTTGTGAATGTTTTTCATGATAAGCTGTAATCTGGCATCGACTTCTTCTCTTGTCCAGGGAAGTCTTTGGCTGTTCTGAGACATTTCTAACCCAGATACTGAAACACCTCCAGCATTTGCTGCCTTACCCGGTCCATATAAAATTTTATTTTCAAGAAAGATATTTACTCCTTCTATGGTAGTAGGCATGTTAGCTCCTTCGCTGACAACATAAACACCATTCTTAACAAGGTTCTGTGCATCAATCCAGTTTATTTCATTTTGTGTTGCACTTGGAAATGCGCAATCTGCTTTATGATCCCACAGTGGATTATGATCCAGGTATGGATCGAATGCTGTATAGACAGCGCTTTTATATTTGTCGATGTATTCTTTTATTCGTCCTCGTCTTACATTTTTCACTTCCATAATAAAATCCAATTTTTCTTTACTTATTCCTTCTTCATCATAAATGTAACCATTTGAATCAGAAAGAGTAACAGCTTTTCCACCAAGTTCAAGTAACTTTCTCAATGGTATATTGAGCAACGTTTCCGCTTCCGGAAACCAGGCATTTTTTCCCTTTTAAAGTCTGTTTCTTGTTCCGTAGCATTTCTGCAGCAAAGTAAACTGCACCGTAACCTGTAGCTTCTGGACGAATTAGAGAACCACCCCAGTTCAGTCCTTTACCAGTAAGAACACCGGTAAATTCATTTCTTAATTTTTTGTATTGACCAAATAGATAACCGATCTCTCTTCCGCCAACGCCAATATCTCCTGCAGGAACGTCAGTGTTAGGACCAATATGACGGAACAGCTCGCTCATAAATGACTGGCAGAATCTCATAATCTTTAAATCACTTTTTCCTTTAGGATCAAAATCAGATCCGCCTTTTCCGCCGCCCATTGGCAAGGATGTTAAGCTATTTTTGAATACCTGTTCGAAAGCTAAAAATTTCAAGATTCCAAGATTTACAGATGGGTGAAATCTTAATCCGCCTTTGTAAGGACCGATGGCGCTGTTCATTTCAATACGGTAACCGATATTGATATGTACTTCACCTTGATCATCAACCCAGGGAACCCGGAATATAATTACTCTTTCCGGCTCAATAATTCTTTCGAGAATTTTTGCAGAACGATATTCTGGATGTCTTTCCAGGACAAGAGCTAATGATTCTGCGACCTCCTGAACTGCCTGGTGAAATTCTGGTTGTGCGGGATGTTTGGCCTTCACTTCAGCCATTAAATCTTTTACATATTCTGACATTTTTCCTCCGGATAATTAGAAGTTAGAAATTAGTTTTAGGATTATTTTCTAATAATCATTGAAATGAAACTACACTAACGGAGCGTGATAGGAAAGAATAGAATTTATGAAAGTTGTGTAACAGAAATTGTTACAAAATAATTTTGCGGGGACAAGTGTTTATATTTCAACCAGCTTATTTTGAAGCACGTATTGAGTTAATTCAACGTTAGACTTCAATGACATCTTTTCTAAAATTCTGTTACGGTATGTGTAAACTGTATTAATGCTTATTGCTAATTCCTGCGCAATTTCTTCCGCAGTTTTACCAAGGGCGATATTGCACATAATCTGGTATTCGCGGTCGGACAGTTTTTCATGTAAAAGTGCTTTATCTGAATCACCGAATTTTTCTGCAAGCTTTTCTGCAAGAGAAGGGTTTATATATTTTCCGCCCGAAACAATTTTCCTGATTGCAACCACAAGCTCTTTTGGAGCACTGACTTTTTTCAGATAGCCCGATGCACCTGCTTTTATTGCACGAATACCATACTGGTCCTCACTGAACATGCTTAAAATTAAAACAGGCAAGTTTGGGTAGAGCAGTTTGATATCCTTCAAAGCTTCAAGTCCACTTTTGCCCGGCATATTAATATCTAGAATAACCAGATTCCATTTTTCTTTTTCAAGAAGCTCCATTAGACTGTTTGCATTATCAGCTTCACCTGAAACCAGAATATCTTTTTCCTCGGCAACAATTTGCTTCAATCCTTCCCGCACAATTGCGTGATCATCTGCAATAAGAATTTTTATTTTGCCTGCTGCCATTTTTTTCTAATCACTTGGAATTTCTACTTTTACCGCTGTCCCTTTACCTGCAATCCCCTCAATGTAAACCTGTCCTCCGAATACCATAGCCCTTTCTTCCATTCCATGAATACCGAGAGATTTAAAATCCTTAATTTGATCCAGTGTAATTCCTTTCCCGTTATCCTGAATTTCAAGAAAGATTTTGGACTGATGATTCAATAATGATATCTGTGCTTTTGTAGCCTGTGAATGGCGGGCAATGTTCGTTAATGCTTCCTGGAAAATTCTGAAAATAGCAGTGGATTTATCTTTCTCAAGAATTAATTCTGCTTTCGGAAGAACAAGCGAGCATTTAATACTAGTTAGCTTTTCAAATTCCTCTGTCTGCCATTCAATCGCTGCAATTAATCCAAGTTCATCCAGAATACCTGGCCTTAATTTAGCAGAAATTTTTTGAACAGATTCAACTGAAGCATCAATCATATCCAAAAGAGAACTAATTTTTTGCTTTAATGGTTTTTGATCAATATTGAGCTTATTTGCAAGCAGTGAAACCTGAATTTTAAGCGCCGTAAGAACCTGACCAAGCTCATCGTGAATTTCCTGAGCAATCATTGTTCTTTCTTCTTCTCTGACAGACTGAAGATGAGTAGCAAGTTCTCTTAAAAGCTTGCTTGTACGCCGAAGTTTTTCTTCAGCTTGTTTTCGCTCAGTAATATCTCTTGCAATTGAAAGAACAGTTGGCTTTTCATTATAAAAGAATAAATGAGAATTAATTTCAACAGGAATTAATTTTTTATCCTTCGCACGGTGAACCAGATCATTGATAACATGTCCCTCTTTAAAAAGCTTTTCCATATTTAAATTAAAATCATTAATACTTTTTTGTGAAATGATTGCAGAAGGACTTAATTGTAGAAATTCTTCTTTGGTATATCCTAATCGTTCACAGGCAATTTCATTCACTTCTATGAAATCACCGTAAGATTTTTCCTGAGAAAGCTGAGTTACAAAAACCGCATCGTTAGCATTATTGAAAAGCATCTTGTACTTTGATTCACTTTCACGCAGTTCCATTTCTGATTTCTTTCTTTCAGAAATTTCTTTAATAATACTGAGTATTATTCTGTTTTTATCAGGCAGAGTAAGGAAAGAATTTGAAAATTCGAACCATGCTTTTCTTCCGTTCCAGAGAGTGTTTTCACGCTCAAACAAAGTTTTAATTTTATTATTATGAATATCGCTTTGAAAAGTTTTTAATGCATCTTCCTGCTCATCTTCGTCATAAACCATTGAAAAAGGTTTTCCCAGCAGCTGCTCTTTTCCCATCTGAAAGATTTTACAGTATGAATCATTCACCAGTAAAATAATTCCATCTTCATCAACGAGACGCATTCCGTCAACAGATATTTCCCACAACTGACCGAACAGCAGGTCAATATTTGAAAACTCTTCTTTGATTATTAAATCATTCATGGTTTCAAACACCCGGCTTTAGAATAATGCCGATATTTTTATGTCCGTTTATTTTAACCGAGGCTGGCTGTTTGAACTGAAGATGCTTGGTGAATTCAAGCTCTTCAACTACCTTCTGAGACAGAAGCCAATCCCAATCGATGAAACCTATTTTGTGTGCTGCATCAACAGTAAAATAACCAACGCGAAATGAAGTTATATTCTGAAAGAAATGGGATCCTTGTGATGGCTCAACTTCAAAATCTTTAAACCCTGATTCAACAATTGCTGCTGCACCAGATATTTGATCCCAGGTTACAGGAATTCCAAGCCAGGGATCGAGAGAACCCCATCTTCCCAATCCTATTAAAATGTACGGCTTTTTTTCATTAAGTAATTTTGAATTGAGCTTTGCAATCTCCATTGCAATTGTTTTACTTTTTGCTCGGTCAAATTTGTTATTATCAACCATTACTAAGTCATAAATGCCATCAAATGCACCATTGCCCAGCACCTGACTACTCTGGCAAATAAGTTCTGCCGGTGTAAAGTCAACCTTTAACTCATCAAGTTCTCTGCTGATAACAAGTGGTCTCATTTGCAGCATTGCAAATTCTTTTGGTTTATCCGGCGGAACGCTAAGGTTAACAGCAAATTCAATTTCAACCGGTGAACCCATTCCCCATGTTCCTAAACCCAAAAGCATATTGAGAATTTCGGGAAGCGGAAACATTTTGTGTTTTAAAATTGGCGCAAATGTTACAACGCGGACACCACTACGAGAAATACCATCGTAAACTGCTTCATCTTCAGATGAGTAAGTTGAACCAACAGTGTATAGAGTTCCGTCCGATTCTGATTCTAACAGATCATATCTTTTAACCAAAGGATCTTTTGTAGATTCGGGATGATGATCGAGTCTACCATTCAAATCGAGAGCGAAAAAATCCTGCTGTGCATGCATCAGAGTTTCTTTTGTTGAAAAGAACTGAAGAAGATGTTTTGGAAAACGCGGACAGAATCTAACTGTGTTTCCACCTTCAACAACAGTTTTACCAAGCCCTAAGGCTACCAATGCAATGCCATCATCAGATTTTTGAGGTGGTACAGGATAGAAGTTGAATGATTTTCCGACTCCTGCAAAATCGGGATAAAACTTTCCTTTATGCTCGGAACCCACAAGCCTCTGCACAATCACCGCCATCTTTTCTTCTTCTAAACGATAGGCAGTTGCCTTCATATAGTCTTTTGCTTTTTGATGATATGTGGAAGCATAGACCGCTTTAACCGTCTGAAGCAGTTCATCTAGTCTAACATTTATATCCGGGTTGCTGTTTGGCAGCATATAAGTCTGATACACACCGGCGAACGGCTGGAACTGGGCATCTTCAAGAAGACTTGATGATCTTACGGCAAGCGGTTCTTTTATTATTTCAAGAAAGTCATAGAGCTTCTGCTTTATTTCTTTTGGGAAGTGAAAAGCTTCAATAAACTTTTGAGTGAGTTTAATATCGTTTCCCTCATTAAAAGCAAAGCTTTCAAGATTATTATCCCGCATAAACTGATCGAAGACTTCAGTGCCTATAACTACAGCTGAAGGAACCGAAATCTCAACACCTTTAAATAAATACTTGATGTTATAGTTTGCGATTAAAGTATTAATGAACCCCAATCCACGTGCTTTTCCACCGAGAGAGCCGCCACCAATTCTTGCAAAACTGTTCTTCGGATCAAATGTTTCTTTCCTGAAATCGGAGATGACACCTTTTGTCCTTTCTTCAAGATAGCTGACTATTTCATTAATCAGATCTTTTCTGAGGTGTTCGGGTGATTCGTAATCTGTAACTTTTCTCGGTCTTAATTGATGAGCAAGATAAAATTCAGTTCTTGCCTTCAGCCAACGGGAGAAGTGATTTCCTTCAGCATGATGCAGCAGGCTTTCTTCAGGTATTTTAGCAATCTGATCAGCAAGCTCTCTTAAATTTACAGCACGTCCGACTGCTGTTCCATCTTTCATTTCAAAAATAAAATCACCGAAACCAAAATGGTCAAGCATAAATTCCCTTAAGTCGTGTAAAAGCCTTGGAGAATTTTTATAAAGGAATGATGCCCCAATTTTTTTTACTTTTTCTTCCAGGTTTTGATCGCTGGTTTGAATCAGGATTGGAATATCCTTGTGCCTTTCTTTCACAGCTGTAGCGAATTTCAAACCTGCTTCCAAATCACGAACACCATAATGCCTGAAGTTATTATCAGTAATAATTCCAAGGACATTTGCTTCATACATTTCAAAATAACGCCAGGCTTCCTCATAAGTTGTGCAGAGAAGAATTTTTGGTCTCGCCCTCATTCTTAAAAACTTGTGAGTAATGTTTATTCCTTCCTGAATAAGCCTTTGCGATTGATTAAAAATTTCAGTGTAAACCAATGGAAGATAGGATGAATAGAATTTTACATTATCTTCAACAAGAATAATTACCTGAACGCCGATATTCTGAGTGTCTTCCACGACATTCATTTTATCTTCGATATATTTTATAATTCCGATTAGAAGATGAAAGTCACCGTTCCAGATAAAAATTCTTTCAAATACGGAAGTGTCATAGTGTGTAGTAAGCTCTTTTCTTTCTTTATTGTCGTATGCAAGCAATATGATTGGTAGTTCAATTCCCATATCCTTTACCTGATTAGCAAATTTAACTACGTGCATATCCTCGATGTGCAAAGTAGTGATTATAAGATCAAACTGATGATCACCTTTTAGCAGTTCAATTGCTTCTTCACCGGTTGTAACATGGGTTATTTCCGGTGCCTGACTCAGGTTAAGATTTTGATATTCACTTCTGATTAACTCATAAAGTCTTCCATCTTCCTCAAAAAGGTAGTAATCATAAATACTTGATACAAGAAGAATCTCCTGTATCTTATAACGCATCAGCTTCTGGAATTTTTTTAATCTGGCATGGAAGATGTTTTCCAGCTTGATTTCTTTAATTGAAAATGCTTTATCCATTTTTTAGAAAAGAGTTGTTAAGATTTGTTTTCTTATAGGCTAATATAGAAAAAGGGCTGGTGAAATGCAGGGGATTGCAATTAACAATGAACAGTTAAGAATGAATAATTTTAATTCGGGTTGATTTTTGATATATATATAAAATAGGCGGTTCACAGAACCGCCCAATTGTTAATTATTCATTCTTAATTTTTAATTAAACTAATCCCTGGTCAATCATCGCATCTGCAACTTTTAAGAAACCGGCAATGTTTGCTCCATTTACGTAATTGCCCGGTGTTCCAAATCTTTCTGCGGTTGTTACACACGTATCGTGAATTCTTACCATAATTTCATGTAGTCTTCTGTCAACTTCTTCTTTTGACCAAGGCAGACGCATACTGTTCTGTGACATTTCAAGTCCGGATGTTGCAACTCCACCAGCATTGGAAGCTTTGCCAGGCGCGTAGAGAATTTTTGCATCTCTAAAAATATTATAAGCTTCAATAGTAGTTGGCATATTCGCTCCTTCGCAAACACAGAAGCATCCGTTCTTTAATAATTCTTTTGCATCTGCTTCAAAAATTTCATTCTGAGTAGCACAAGGAAGAGCAACATCAACTTTTACTTTCCAAGGCTTTTCATTTGGGATGAACTTTACTTTGAATTCTTTTGCATAATCTTCTACCGCATCTTTATTGCTTGAACGAAGCTTTAACATATATTCAACTTTATCGCCCTTAACACCATCAGGATCATAAACATAACCATCCGGACCGGAAAGTGTAACAACTTTTCCACCAAGTTCATTAACTTTTATGACAGCACCCCACGCAACATTTCCAAATCCTGAAACAGCGACAGTTTTTCCATCAAAGGAAGTTTTTCTTGTTTTCAACATTTCTTCAGCAAAGTAAACACAGCCAAATCCTGTTGCTTCCGGTCTGATTAGCGAACCACCCCAGTTTAATCCTTTTCCTGTCAACACACCGGTAAATTCATTTTTTAATCTTTTGTATTGTCCGTATAAAAATCCAATCTCTCTTGTTCCAACGCCGATATCTCCAGCTGGTACGTCTGTGTTCGGACCGATGTGTCGGAAAAGTTCAATCATAAAACTCTGGCAGAAGCGCATAATTTCGTTATCGCTTTTTCCTTTGGGATTAAAATCTGATCCGCCTTTTCCTCCGCCCATTGGCAGTGTTGTTAATGAATTTTTAAATACTTGTTCAAATGCTAAAAACTTTAGTATGCCGAGAGTAACTGATGGGTGAAAACGCAAACCACCTTTGTATGGACCTATTGCGCTGTTCATTTCAATTCTGTATCCGCGGTTGATTTGAATTTCTCCCTGGTCATCCATCCATGGAACACGAAACATTATTGTTCTTTCCGGCTCAACCATTCTTTCTAAAATTTTTAATGACCTGTACTCAGGATGTCGCTGAAGAACTACTTCAAGTGATTCAAGAACTTCCTGAACTGCCTGATGAAATTCCGGCTCATTTTGATTTTTTGCTTTTACATCCTTTAATATTTTTTCTATGTATTCTGACATTTGAACCTCTATGTATAAATTGTTTTACTGGATTGGTGATGAAATTTTTTGTGAAGTATAAAATTATTTACTCAATTTCCCCAAATGATTTATTTGATAATTAAAAATTTTTATTATTCCGCATAAGAAAATTACTAAATAGGGAATTCAAAACCTTAATTATCGGCACAGGCAATTGATAATTATGATAAATATCACTTCCGGCATCTCTATTTTTTCACTTGAAAATAGAATATTCTGCTTCTAATTGATAAATTGCAATAGTTTTTCTTTCAATTATTAATGAACAGGAGTTTAGTATGGATAATTCAATCCTAAAAGAAAAAATCAACCAGGCGGTTGAAATACTTAAAGAAAAAAATATTGATATGTGGCTTACATTTGTTAGAGAAAGTTCTATGATGACAGATCCCGTGATGGATATGATTTCCGGAGTGCATTCGACCTGGCAGGCAGCATTTTGTATTAGCAAAGATGGCGATACAACTGCCATTATCGGTTCTATGGAAGAAGGAAATTTTAAGAAAGCAGGTTTGTATAAAAATATTATTCCTTACCTGAAATCAATCCGTGAACCTTTGAGAGATTACATCTCAAGAAAGAATCCGAGCAAGATTGCAATAAACTTTTCTAAAACATCTGTACTTGGTGATGGTTTAACGTATGGTATGTACCAAATTCTTCTCGATCATCTTGAAGGAACTGAGTATGCAAAACGACTTGTAAGTTCTGAAGAAATTATATCTGCATTAAGAGGAAGAAAATCTCCTACCGAACTTGCACTGATGAAAGAAGCAATTAAAGAAACATTGAAGATATTCGATGAAGTAACAAAATATATGAAACCTGGAATGACCGAAATTGATGTTGCCAACTATGTGAAGAAGCTTTACACTGAAAGAGGATTTGAAGCTGGATGGGAAGAAGATCATTGTCCTGCAGTGTTTGCTGGTCCAAATCCGAACGGTCCGCACGAAGGTCCCAGCGATAAAGTAATTAAAAAAGGCACTGTTGTTAATATGGATTTTGGAATTAAGTATAAAGGCTACTGTTCCGATTTGCAGAGAACGTGGTACATTTTAAATGACGGCGAAACAAAAGCTCCTGCACCTGTTCAAAAAGGATTTGATGTTATCCGGGATTCTGTTCAGAAAGTTGCTGATGCAATAAAGCCCGGAGTTAAAGGTGTTGATATGGATACTATTGCAAGATCGTACATAACACAAAATGGTTATCCCGAATATCCTCACGGACTTGGTCACCAGGTTGGTAAAACCGTTCACGATGGTGTTGCAGGAATGTTTCCTGCCTGGGAAAGATACGGCAATGCACCTTTTATGGCTTTGGAAGAAGGACAGGTTTTTACAATCGAACCGAGACTGCCGATTGAAGGTTACGGCGTTTCAACAATTGAAGAAGAAGTTTATATAACAAAGAATGGCTGCGAGTTTATTTCTCCTCCGCAGAAGGAATTGATTTTAGTAAAACCGTAACCGACCATGAAGTTTTTCACGGTGCTGCTGTGACAGCCTGAAATATTTATTTAAGTAGCATCAATTTTTTTGTAACACTTTGGGAAGAGGTTCGTAAAGTATAAAAATAAATACCACTGCCTAAAAGAATGTTATCAAAGGAAAGAATTATTTCATACTCACCACTTTGCCTATATCCTTTATCAACCACACCAACTAATTCCCCTAACATTGTATAAACTTCGAGTGAAACAAAGTCTCCTTCAGGTAGACTATATTTAATAGTTGTAACAGGATTAAAAGGATTTGGATAATTCTGATAAAGAACTAAATTATTAGGTATAGAAATATTATTAACTGTATCAGAATTAATTTCTGTAATATATTGCTGAAATAACTCCATAAGATCAGGTGAATTAAATTCATTAAATCCATAGCCATCATTGTTTTCGACATCAGGATGAAGATATTGCCAAACTATTGCCGCCTGGGTTGATGATCTCTTTATGTCTTCAAGCCAATCAGTATAAACCGATAATTTATTTTCTTTTATTCCAAACTCTCCCAGCAAATCAAGGTTTATTAAATACCTCAGCAATATTGTAATGATCTTTAATCCATGTTTTACCTGCTTTTGCAGTAAGTCCCCATCCTTCTGGATAACTATGGAATGATGTATAATCAATATTTCGTAATAAACTATTTTCGTAAAAGCTTGATCCTTTATATCCATTTACAAGAAAGTAAGAGCTGTTATACATCAGATCAATATCTGAATAAAGACTGGGATAAATATCATAGCCATTTTCACCAGTTGCTATTAAATGATTTTGCTCTATCGATCTTATAAATGAAGACATCTCCTCATACCAGTTTTTTATTACATTAAAATCTTTCTCTGGATTTTCAGCTTCATTAATAATTTCCCAGGAGAAAATGGTACTATCATCTTTATACTTGATTCCATTAAATGTATTTGTTCTATTCAATAAAAATTCTATATAGAATTTAAACCATTGTTTAATTGAATCACTTGTAAAGAAATCATTGTGAGCGTGATTATTTGAACCATTCAACTCAAATTGATTAGCCCATGTGATGTATTGTGGTATTCCGCCAAAATCCGAATAATTATTTGAAAGAGTAATTATTAAATAAATCCCGTTCTCTCTTGCTTTTTGAAGAACGTAATCTAATGCAACCAAGCCAGACTCCTGCACTTCATAAGGATTTTTCCTAATAACCGAAGGATTTGAAAAAGTAGAGCTTTCATAAAATGCCCAAGTACGAATCACGTTCACACCAATATTTTTAGCTGATTGAAATACATCATCAACAATGTATCTGCTTTCTATTTCACCAGCTTCACTCTGAAGGTAATATGCATTAAATCCAAAAAATTTAAATTCGCCACTATTTAAGATGAATTTATCGCCAGATGTCTTAATGAAATTGTTCTGTGGAAAAACATATGCAATTGTTATTACTAATAGTAGAAGGATTTTCAATTTTTACTTTATTACTGTTTTTAATTTGTATTAAAACTCACACACTCTTCGCATAAGCCTTATGCAGCAGCTTAGTATACTCCTCAAAAGAAATTTCAACTGCACCAAACATTTTTAAGTGCTCGGTCATATACTGCACATCGAGAAGAACAAAATCTTTTTCCTTCAAATGTTTCAGCAAAGCAACAAGTGCAGCTTTGGATGCCTGCGATACTTTTGAGAACATACTTTCACCAAAAAATGCACCGCGGAATGTAACTCCGTAAAGTCCACCGACAAGCTTTCCATCTTTCCACGTTTCAACTGTGTGAATGTGTCCGCGTTTTTTTAATCTTCTGTAAGCGGCTTTTAGTTCATCAGAAATCCAAGTTGATTCTCTATCCGCACATCCTTCCAATACTCCTTCAAAGTCAGAATCAAATTTTATTTCAAAATTTTCATCTTCAATTATTTTTTTAGTAGAACGAGGAATGTTGAAATTATCGAGAGGAATGATTGTTCGTATTTCAGGCAGATACCAATTGATATTTCCAGTCTTTGCATCAGCCATAGGAAATGCACCGCTTGCGTAAAGCCGGATCATATTTTCAGGCTTTAATAGCTCCTTCGGATTGAAATGTTCTTTACTGTTCACGGAAATTTTTCACTTAAATCTTAAATAAACTTAGTGATTATACTACTTTTACTCAAATTCTGGTTATTAGTTTGACGTTTGTAGTTATTGTTCTTTGGTTATTGGTTATGGTTGTTTAGGTGCTGCTACTTAAAAAATAATATTTAACTAAAACCAGAAACTGATAAACTGTAACTAAAGACCAATGAACCAAAAACTAAATTTTCATTAGCGCTAAGGGCTGCTTAAATTTGTGCCTCATTTTCAAATTAGGTTATTCTTTATATCCGGAATGAATAAAAAAATTGCAGTAGTTGCTCTTGGTGGAAATGCTCTTTTGAGAGGTAATGAAGTTGGAACAATCCAACAGCAGGAAAAAAATACCTACGATACCTGTCTTAATCTTACAAAATTAATCAAAGATGGTTTTGAGCTTGTCATAACTCACGGGAACGGTCCGCAGGTTGGTAATATTATGTTAAGGAATGAAGCCGGTTATAAAGAATATAAAATCCCGCAGATGCCACTGGATATTTGTGTTGCCGATTCACAGGGAGGAATTGGCTATATGATTGAAAGACAGATTAAAAATATCCTGAGTGAATATAAAGTTAGGAAAAATGTTGTTACAATTATTACCCAGGTATTAGTCGACAAAAATGATCCTGCATTTATAGAACCAACTAAACCCGTCGGCAGATTTTATTTGAAAGAAGAAGCTGAACTTTTAACGAGAGCGGGTGGATTAATCTTCAAAGAAGATCCGAGAAAAAGAGGTTGGCGAAGAGTTGTCCCTTCACCGAAACCGATAGATATAATAAATAGAAAAATTATCCGCGATCTTGTCAAACGAGGAAATATTGTAATTGCTGCCGGAGGAGGTGGAGTCCCAGTTTACAGAGATAACAAGAAAAATCTTGTGGGAGTTGAAGCTGTGATTGACAAAGATCTTGCATCATCATTGCTTGCCACAGAAATTGATGCAGATGCGTTTTTCATTCTGACTGACGTGCCGAACGTTTATCTGAATTTTCATAAACCGAACCAAGTAAAGCTGGAAAAAATAACTGTTACTGAGGCTGAAGAATATCTCAAAGCTGGAGAATTTGCTGACGGAAGCATGGGTCCGAAAATTTTAGCCGCAATTCAATTTGTAAAAAATGGTGGCAAAGAAACTATAATTACCGACTCAACTCAACTTGCAAATCCTGATACAGGAACGAGAATTATTGGAGATAATATTTAATAATTCAGATTCCGGACGCTGCCAAATAGTGGGATCGCCGGAATGACTTCATTATATCAAGTGAATTATTTGGAATATATGTAGTTGTTCAGAACTTCAACGGTCATTTTGCAAGCTGATAAATCCAGCTCAAGTAAATCTCTCATCGAAAGCACTCCCAAAAGTTTTTCATTTTCTATAACCAGTATATGCCTGGTTTTCGCTTCCTTCATTTTTGCAAGGACTGATTCATTGGGTTCAGTAGTCTCTGCAATAATTAAAGTTGTGCTCATCACATCTTCAACCTTTGTATCAACCAGACTTTTATTTTTTGCTATTACACGTTTAACCAGGTCTCTCTCAGAAAAGACACCAACTAATTTCCCTTCATCCATAATGGGAATTAATCCAACTCCTTTCTCGGCCATATAAAAAACTGTGTCCTTAATTGTTGTTCCTTTAGTAACTGTATATAGTTCACGATTAGCCAGAAGCTCTTTGATATTTTCCATGATTGATCCTTTATTTTTAATCTTAATATAAAAATTATCTAATCAGATGCAAAGAGCAAAAAATAATTCCCGATAAGCGATTTAATCTCTTAGAAGGATATCCTATCTTACAAAAAAAATGAAAATTAATCGTTTGTGCAGAAATAAGAGTGAATTCCTATTCGGTTCTCTTGATAAATTCTTTTATGATTGGATCTTTTGAAGAAAGAAGTTCTGATGGAGTTCCTGAAAAGTGAATTTTCCCTTCGTGCATCATTGCTACCCGATCAGCAATATTCTTAACACTATACATATCATGTGTAACGACGACGGAAGTAGAATTTAATTTTTCGGTTAACTCCTTTATCAAATCATCAATTGAATCTGACATAATGGGATCTAAACCAGTAGTTGGTTCATCATAAAAAATGTAATCGGGATCAGTGATTAAAGCTCTGGCAAGTCCGACTCTTTTTTTCATTCCGCCTGAAAGTTCGGCCGGTTTTAATTTCTGAACGCCTGACATACCAACCATTTCTAATTTTTCAGCAACTTTTTTATCTATCTCGGAGATTGAAAATTTTCTTCTCGATTCTACAAGGGGCAAAGAAATATTCTCCTCAACTGTCATCGAATCAAACAAAGCAGAACCCTGGAATAAAAATCCAAACTTGGTTCTTAATTCATAAAGCTCTTTCATACTCATTTCATCGACATTTCGACCTTCTACCTTTACATAACCTTCATCAGGAAAAAGAAGACCAACAATATGCTTTATCAAAACACTTTTACCGCAGCCGCTTCTTCCAATTATAACTAATGTTTCGCCGGTATCTATATCCAGATCGACACCTTGAAGTACTTTATTATTACCGAATGCTTTGTGAAGGTTTTTTATTTCTATCATAGTAGTGTTTAATTTCTGATGTTTAAAATATATAAAAGAACGGAGGATTATAAATCTGAATTTAAAATAAAAAACCGGACTAAGTTTTCACAAAGTCCGGAAAATTAAATCGAAAGTATTTCAGAACTAGTTATTTACAATTACTGCTGCACCCAGTTGCTGATCACCAACTCCAGCAACAAATCCTCTGGCATAAGCTGTGTAGATTTCACCAGGAGTAAGAGTAATATTTCCTAAATCTAAAACAACTGTGGAAGTTCCAGCAAGTCTTACTTGTAAATTATATGTGCCGGCATTTAAAGGAGTAAAAGCTGTAAATCCCTTAAACGATATATTACCAAAAACTACTGTTCCATCAGCTAGTGTGATATCCACAGAAGGAGCATCAGGAGATAAATGAATAAATCTTACGTGTGCTTTACCTGAAGCAGGCGCTGCTAAATTATCTTCTAGAACCAAAGGTTCTATGTTGGCAACTGAATTAACTGCAAAAACTGAATAAGACTTATCCTTTGCAAAATTAATGTTACCGTTAATTACCGTGGTTGAAGTGCCAGTCACATTAACTTTAATGTTTCTGGTGCCGCTCGGTAAAGTTACATAAGGAGTATTTTGCAGGTAAGTGAGGTTTGTACCAGCAACTGCGTTATCAACAAGTATATCAACTCCGGGTGCATCAGGAGATGTATGAATAACCATTGCCGATGAGTTAGATGGAACTGGCTGCATTGGATCTTCTTCGTCATCGCAACCGACGAAAGTAAATGCAGTTATTGATACCGCAAGAGCTAAGATAAGATTTCTGAGTTTCATTTTATTTTTTCCTTTTTTTATTAGATGAATTATTTAATACTTAGTGAACGAGTATTAAAACACTCCACCCTCATTTGAAGTTCCATGCTATAAAATTTTTTTCAATTTGTTTGAAAAACGCTGATTTGCTTTTTTGAAGGGAAAAGCTAAAAATCGGTATTTATGTGACAAATAGCAGGATTTTTAAGAACTGCTTAGCTGAAAATTTGTTTAAAATGATGATCCATATGATCAACGTAATCTTTCATAATAAAGAAAAGCGTGTCTGCTTTTTCGAATGGATCCTGTGCATTTATTTTAATTTTTAAATTTTCTGTTGGAGTGTTCTGCATAATAAATAAGATATGCTCGTTGTAAATCTTCCATAAATTTACAAGCTGTTCTGTATCTTTTTCATTATAATTCTGAATTCGAACCCAATCATTCTGAGCATAACCTTCCACAAAAAATGGTTGGGGCATAAATTGTATTTTAATAAATCGGTGATGATTGTTCGCTGCAGAGTCAATCAAGTGTCCCAGCAATTCTTTTTTAGACCATTTATTCGGTGCAGGTTTTCTTCTCAATTCCCCTTCGGGATATTTTAGAAATTCCGATGGAGCCAGGTTGATATGCTGCTGTAAACGGTCAATAACTTTTTGAAGTTCTTGTGTCATAAAATTCCTTCCTGTTATAATTATAATTTTCTTGCAACAACAACCACAGTTTTCATTGTTTCAACAACACCAACACCTTCGTTAATCGCTTCGAGAAAAATGATATAAATTCCAATTCTTAAAGCTTGACCGTCATCCCCTATTCCATCAAAAATAACTGAGCCGGATGAACCGCTTGCCATATTATTGGAAAGTGTCCTGACTAATCTTCCTTTGCTGTCATATATTTTTATTTGAACTTGTGAAGTTGCCTCAGTTAATTTGTAATTGATTATTGTGAAATCCTCATAACCATCATCATCCGGTGAGAATGGATTTGGTGAAACGGAAATATTTGATTCGTTATTCATATTAACGGTGTAAATACTGTTCTGCTCTCCGGGAGTTGCGCCAATTGGTTTGACGCTGCTGCTCCAGTTGCTTGCATCATTTGAACCAAGGTTCGGATTTATTCTTTCCAGAGAAATATTTTTTGTTGAAATAAAATTATCATTCTGCCATTTATCTGAATACAAAACAGAATCAATTGTATTTCCTTTTACGTCTTTAAGTAATATTAATTCACCGGTATTAACCAGACCAAGACTAGTTACTCCAACAACAGTTTTAAGAACAGATTCATCCAACCCATATTTATAAATTACCAGTGAATCTGCTGCTAAGAAAAAGTATGAGTTAGCGGGGACTAATAATGGAGTAGTTGAAAGTTTAAATTTATTTCCGTTTTCATCAACTATTTCCCAGCCTCCAACATTAACTGAATCATCGCTTAAATTCAGAAATTCTATAAACTCGCTGTTGTCGGAACCAGGATCGTACATTATCTCGTTAATTACCATATCATTTCTGGAGTAATCCGGAACATTCCCGATGGAATTTTCAGAACCGGGAGTGCTGCCATTTGGGCTAAGCGAAGTTGTCCAGTTTGTGCTGTCGTTCGTTTCCTCTTCAAGAGAAATTCTTTCAAGAGAAAGTCCTTTTGCTCCACCCCACGAAGATCGATAAAATAAGCTGTCGATTATTCCATTTCTGAAATCATAAATTACAACTCCGTCCAATGAATTACCCAGACTCCCAAAATTTGAGTAGAATACTTTTACTGTTACTTCCGGATAAGCAGAATTGAACGAAGTGTCTTTTGCAATTACGAAATATTCATCCGGCTGCAACAGAACATCAGCATT
The DNA here is from genome assembly GCA_963739915.1 of uncultured Ignavibacteriaceae bacterium. GTDB lineage: Bacteria > Bacteroidota > Ignavibacteria > Ignavibacteriales > Ignavibacteriaceae > IGN2. The sequence continues at coordinate 16,527 of CAVUCF010000030.1, read as the reverse complement.
AGTGATAAAACTTTTTGTGGGAGTTGTAAGTACATCGCTAACCGACCAGTTTATAATATTAATTTCTTCACCTGAAACATTCACCAATTCAACCCATTCAGGTTTACCCGTTTCGGTATCGTACATAACTTCATTTAACAAAACAATTCCTGTGGGAAATCCGGGTTCAACAGATTTTTCAAAATAATTATTAAGCGTGTCCTCGTCTTCGGAATAAACTACTCTTACTGCTGTAAGAACTTTTGAGTATAAATTTTGAATTGGTAAAGTCGAAATAATATTTGCCGAATCATCGGCCGCTAGATTTATTCCTGATTCAAAACTCAACAGTTGATCAACTACGTTGTTGGAATCGGTATCGATATAAAATTCAACACTAAAATTATCTGCATTATTACTTCCATTATTTTTAATGAACGCTGAAACGAAAACGTCATCTCCTTCAACAGGAAAGCGAGGATTGAAATTCATTCCTGCAACTGAAAGATCAAACTGTTTTGGTGTTAAGCTGTTTATTCTTCCGGGAGTGCTTTGTTCAATATCAATAGAAGTTCCCCAATTTGTCGGAAGATTAGAACTGGCGTTGACTGACAATCTTTCAAGTGAATAGCCGTTTGTTCCACCCCATTGATTTGAATAGAGAACGGAATCCATCTGAAGTCCGCGGATATCTTTAAGAACCACACCATCAACATCATTATTCAAAGTTGGAATTGGCAGGACAAATACTTCCGAAGGAATTAATCTGTGATAATCATAAATTGAAATGTTTCTGCTTAAAATCAGGGATGAATTGGGTTGAATGAAAACATCCTCATTTATTGTTGCAGTTGCTGGAGTTGAAAAGACATCATTGATTTTCCAACCATTTAAATTTATTATGAGATTTGTTCTGTTGAATAATTCAATCCATTCAGGTTCACCTCCAACGGGCGTGTACATAATTTCATTTATAACCACTGATTGTGCAGGTAATCCGGGTTCAATTGTTTTATAAAGTTTGTTGTTCGTTGTATCCTGGTCAGGACTAAAAACTGCTATTGCAAAAAAAGCTCTTTCCGACTGAATGTTTTCGATTGAATAGCTGAAATTAAAAACAGCTGAATCATCGGAAGGAATGAAAAGATTCTGGAGTGATCCTAATAGTAGATCTGGAATTGAATCCAGGTTTGTATCTTCAAAAAGCTGTAGGGAAAAATTGGCTTCGTTATTGCCAAGGTTTTTGACCTTAGCTGAAACTGCAATCGTATCACCTTCAATTGGAAATTCAGGATTGAAAAGAATGTCCTCAACAGCAATATCAAAATCTTTTTTAGTTATTGAGTTTATAAATCCGGGAGTCGCTTTAAAAATACTATTTGATGTTCCCCAGTTTGATGCGAATAGACTTGAATCTTCAACTGAAATTCTCTCTAAAGATTTACCGCCTGTATTTCCACCCCACGATGGTAAATAAGAAAGAGAATCAATTATAATCCCTAGTGAATCTTTAATTACAACTGCATCACCAGTGTTGTTCAATGCGGGAAGACTGAATTCAATTATTTCTGATCCAACATTAAAATAATTCAGGATTGAGGAATCTCTGCTCAAAACAATATACGAGTCTGGTAGAATTTCAATATCTGAATTTGTAATTGTAATGGTTGAAGCAGCATCAGAAAATTTCCATTTTTTCAGATTGATTGAAGAGTTTGTGCGGTTGTAAAGTTCAACCCACTCAGGTTCCCCGGTTGAAGGTGCATACATTATTTCGTTTATTACTACATCATTGTAAACAGCACCGGGCGGGAATACACTGAACGATTTAATAAGTTGATTGTTCGATAGTTTTTCATCTGGTGTGAATAATACCTTAGCGATGATCTGGTAATTCCCTGCAGCCAGTGCACTCATGATTGTGCTTGCTGTTATTGAGTCACCCGAAGGGAGGTTTGAGTACTGTTGAGAAAAAATTATTTCTCCAGGACCTGCGGTAGAATCAAAGTTTGTATCGTTATAAATCTCAATAAAATAATTGTCTGCGGAATTTGTTCCTATATTTTTAACTTTTGCAAAAACGGTAACATCATCTCCGGCAAACGGCAAAACAGGTTGAAAGGTCAGTGATGACAACTGTAAATCAAATTGAGTGGGTGTTACTGAATTTCCAAATCCCGGAGTTCCGTTTGCAACGAGTGAATTGGCCCAGTTACTTTGAGAACTGTCTTTATTCATTACCTTCTTTTCGTCCGAGTGTGTTTGCGTATTATTTGCTGAATAGAAATAAGAATCAAGCGTATCATTCAGAGCGTTAATCAGCCAGATTGGTCTGTCTGTAGTATTTGCCATTCCGGATGTTCCGAATGAATTATCCGATATTTTAAGTATGAGAGCTTCGGCTGGAATCAATCCATCATATATTCCACTTCCGATTATATAATCACCTTCAAGAATTATTGCAAATGAATTTGGCAGAAGAATTGTTCCTTCTCCGGCATCAATAATTGGATCAGAATTAGAAGTATAGTATATAATTTTATAACCGTTAAGATCAATACTTTCAGTCTCGCTATAATTATACAATTCTATAAATTCATTTGGGCCTGTTTCCGGATAAAACATTATTTCACTTAAGATCAAAGTTGAATCGGATTGAGGAAGAATCGATGTAGTTAGCAGAAAGAATATCGGTAATATTTTTTTAAACATATTGTGAAATTATTAATTCTTTCTTGGTGGAAGCGGCAGACTCATTAAAAAATCAAAAAGCCAATCGGGCATAAACTTAACTATTTTTGAGCCAATCACAGTTGGCAAAGGAAACTGTATTATCGGCTTGTCCTTTTTTATTCCTCTAATAATAATTTTTGCGGCTTTATCAACATCCATCAAGAAAGGCATTTGAAATTCATTTTTGTCTGTCATTGGAGTTCTGACAAATCCAGGTTTTACAGTTATGACTTTGACGTTGTAAGGTTTTAATTCAATCCTGAGACTTTCCAGCAATAAACTGGCAGCAGATTTACTTGCATTATAAAAACCGCTTTTAGGAAAACCTCTGGCTTCCGCCAGGCTTGAAACTCCTACAATCATTCCTTCTTTTCTTTTAATAAATTGAGGAAGTAACTGCTCAACACAATTAACAATTCCAAAAGTGTTAGCATCAAAAATATCCTTAGCAATTTCTGCCGAATATTCTTTTACATCTGCCCTATGAGAAGCGCCAGCATTCAGAATTGCAATATCAATTTTACCAAAATCTTTTTTTACCTGTTCAAAAGTATTTCTGACATCATTAATATTTCCAACATCACATTTGTAAGATAATACTTTAACTTCCCTATTTTTTAGTTCTGTTGCCAGCTCATCCAGTATATTTTTTCTTCGTGATATGAGTGCAAGGGAGCAGTTTTCCTTTGGCAGTGATTTTGCAAGGGAATAGCCGATACCGGAAGAGGCTCCGGTCAAAAGGACAACTTTGTTATTTAAGTCCATCTGTGCAAGGGGCATTTTATCGAAATACGGGAAGGAATTTAATCAATTGGAAAGAGTATTTAAACTTTGTAAAAAAGAATCAATTGTTTATCTTTTCTCAAAAATTATTCCAAGTTAATGGATAAGCAAATTTTACCGGTTGGAAATATATTAGTCAGGCAGGAAATTGCTGAAATGCCTTTCAAATGCGACTTATTGAAATGTAAAGGCGCTTGCTGCACTTTCGAAAGTCATTACGGTGCACCCGTTACCTGGGATGAGGTTAATCAGATAAAAGAGATACTTCCAACGGTTATTAAGTACGTTTCGAAGGCACATAAAAATGAAATTGAAGAGCAGGGATTCTTTGAGATAAAAAAAGATGAGCCACTGCTCAAAAGTGTTAACAACCGGGCGTGTGTATTCGTTTATTATGAAAATGAAATTGCAAAGTGCGCAATAGAAAAGGCTTATCTTGATGGCAAGACAGATTTCAAGAAACCAATTTCCTGTCATCTCTTCCCGATCAGAGTTTCTGATTTTGGAGGAGATGTTTTGAGATTCGAACACCTGAATGAATGTCAGCCGGCAATTGAACTTGGAAAAAAAGAAAATACAACTGTTGCAGAATTTTGCAAAGAACCACTGAGCAGGTTGTATGGAGAAGAATGGTATTCACAATTTAAGGAACTAATCGGAAAGTAAAATGCTTACATTAAGTCAACGTTTATCACAACAGCAAAAACTTTCGCCGCAGCAGATTCAATATCAGAAACTTCTGCAGCTTAATACTCTTGCACTCGAGCAAAGAATTAAAACAGAGCTAGAACTAAATCCAATTCTTGAAGAAGAAATGGAATTAAATCAGGAAACGGACGACAAGGAAAAAGATAAGGAAGAAGATTCAACTGCCGATGAAATAAAGGATCCGGATAATGAAGAGTTCAGCTTGGAAGATTATATGAATGATGATGACCATGATCATGAGAGAGTATACCGTGGCAGTGATGAAGAACAATTTCATCCCCTAGCTCCTGTAAGGGAAACTTTATCCGAACACCTGATTGAACAACTTAACATGCTGAACCTTGCTGAAAATTCATTCAGACTTGGTGAAGAAATAATTGGCAACCTCGACGATGCCGGATATCTAAAAAGGGGTCTGGGTGAAATATTAAACGAACTAGAATTGTTTGATCATATTAAAATTGAACCTGATGATGCAGAAAATCTTTTAATGAGAATTCAGCTTTTTGATCCTTTGGGAATTGCATGTAGAAATCTTCAGGAATGTCTCCTGGTTCAAATCCGTAATATGAAAAATGCTGATGAATATTACAGATATATCGGTGAGAAAATGCTTGTAGAATTTTATGACGATTTCACAAAACGTAGATTTGATATTCTGAAGCAAAAGATGAACCTGACTGATGAAGCGCTTAAGGAAACTGTTAACCTGATTCAAAGCCTTAATCCAAAACCTGGCGAGGGAAATATTGATTCTGAAAAGATGAATCAGATATCTCCGGATTTTATAATAGAGAAAGTTGAAAACGATTATGTGATAACTCTGAACGACAGAAGTATGCCGTCTGTGACTATCAGCAGGCAGTATTTGGAAATGTTCGAAAGCAACAGAAAACGTGGTAAAAAATCTTCCAGAGAAAAAGAGACTTATAAATTCTTAAGAGAAAAATTCGAATCGGCAAAATGGTTTATCGCGTGTATTCAGCAAAGAAGAGATACACTAATGAAAATAATGCAGGCAATCTTCCAGAGACAATTCGAATTTTTTGAGAAGGGACCAAAAGCTCTCACTCCAATGATCTACAAAGACATTGCCCAGGAAATAAATATGGACATCTCAACAATAAGCCGGGTTGTCAACGGAAAGTATGTTCAAAGTCCTCAGGGTATTCATGAACTGAAATATTTTTTCAGTGAAGGCCTCGCAACTGATAATGGTGAAGAAGTATCAAATAAGCATATAAAAGAAAGACTTAAAGAAATTATCGATAAAGAAGACAAACGAAAACCATTCAGCGATGATAAGCTCGCAGAGCTTCTAAATGAGGAAGGAATTCACATCGCCAGAAGGACCGTTGCAAAATACAGAGAACAGTTAAGACTTCCCGTTGCAAGGCTAAGAAAAGAACTTTAATGGAACCGGTTGTTGATGTATTAATCATCATCTTTCTTTTCATAGTTTTCGGTTACACTCATTCTTTGCTTGCTTCTGAAAAGGTAAAAATCCAATTCAAAAAAATATTCGGTGAGTTAATAGCTTTCTATCGAATGTTATACAATCTTCTCTCCATAATTTCGCTATACATCATCTACGAATTATCACCAAAGCCTCACATCATCATTTATGACTTACAAAACCCTTTTGATTTGATTATACTTATTCCACAATTTCTCTCTCTTGCCGGTGTATTCTGGGTGTTTAAGTATATTTGCGTGAGGGAATTTTTAGGACTGGAACAGATAAAAAGATTTTTTGAGAAAAGATATACTACTGAACTTGATGAAGAATTCACACTTCGAATAGAAGGTCCTTATAGATATTCAAGACACCCTATTTATTTCTTTTCTATTACTTTTTTAGTGTTCAGGCCCGTGATGGATTTGTTTTACCTCACATTCTTTATATGCATAGTCGTTTATTTTTACATTGGTTCTTACTATGAAGAGAAGAAATTAGTAAGACAGTTTGGTGACATTTATGAAAATTATAAAAAAGAAGTGCCGGGAATTTTTCCGGTTAAGTTATTTAAACCTTACAATCAGAAAAAATTTGCTGAAGTTTGAAAGGAAAATTTATGAGTAATAAAATAAGATCAACAACAATACTTGGAATTGTTCACAATGGAGCTGCCGCACTTGGTGGTGACGGACAAGTTTCCATTGGCAATACAATAATGAAACACAATGCTATGAAAATCAGAAAACTTTCTGAAGGAAAAGTGATTTGTGGTTTTGCCGGCGGTGCTGCAGATGCATTCTCTTTGATGGAAAGATTTGAAGATAAATTGCAGCAGTATCGTGGAAATGTAAGTCGTGCCGCGGTCGAGCTTGCAAAAGAATGGCGAACTGATAAAATACTTCGCCGACTTGAAGCAATGCTTGCAGTTGTTTCAAAAGATACTGCACTTATTGTTTCCGGTAACGGTGATGTAATTGAACCTGATGATAAAATTGTTGCCATTGGTTCGGGTGGGATGTATGCTTTATCTGCAGCCAGAATGTTAAAAAAGTATAGCAAGCTTTCTGCAAAAGAGATTGCTGAAGAATCACTTAAGAATGCAGCAGAAATATGCATCTACACTAACGATAAAATTAATGTTGAAGTAATTGATTAAGGAGCTGAATAAAGATGAATGAAAGATCAATGCAGGAATTAACACCAAGCAAAATTGTAGAAGAGCTTGATAAGTATATTATTGGTCAAACTGAGGCTAAACGTGCGGTTGCAATTGCGCTTCGTAATAGATGGCGAAGACAACAGATTGAGGATGTTCTTCGCGAAGAAATCCTTCCGAACAACATAATTTTAATCGGACCAACCGGAGTTGGCAAAACTGAAATATCGCGACGACTTGCAAAACTTGCTGCAGCTCCGTTTGTAAAAGTTGAAGCTTCAAAGTTTACAGAAGTCGGTTATGTTGGAAGAGATGTTGAGTCAATGGTTCGCGATCTTACTGACTTTGCAGTTAGTATGGTAAAAGCTGAGAAGACGAAGGAAGTTCAATCCAAAGCTGAACATTTGGCAGAGGAAAGAATACTTGATATACTGATCCCACCAGTTCGTAAACCACATCAGCCGGCACAACCGGTTCAGGTTCAAGCGCAAACTGACATTGGACAAAATGTTGAGGAGATTAATTCTGAAGAATATCAGAACAAAAAAACACGTGAATGGATGAAAGTAAAATTGAAAAGTGGTGATATGGATGATAAGCTGATTGAGTTTGATTCCCAGGCCACACCTGCAATTGGTATGCAGGTTATGGGTCCATTCGGAATGGATGATATGGGAATAAATATTCAGGAAATTGTCGGCAACATGATGCCAAAGAAAAAGAAGAAAAGAAAAACTCCGATTGCCGAAGCAAGACAAATTCTTGCCCAGGAAGAAGCACAAAAACTAATTGATATGGAAGCCGTTCAGCGTGAAGCAATAGAGAGAGTTGAAGAATCTGGAATAATATTTATTGATGAGATTGACAAAGTTGCCAGCAGCGGCGGAAAAGGACACGGACCTGACGTATCACGTGAAGGTGTTCAGAGAGATCTTCTTCCAATTGTTGAAGGTACAAATGTCAACACAAAGTACGGAGTTGTCAGAACCGACCACGTTCTCTTCATTGCTTCAGGTGCATTTCATGTTGCAAAACCATCAGATCTGATTCCTGAATTGCAGGGAAGATTTCCAATCCGTGTTGAACTGAAAAGTTTAACGGAAGAAGATTTCGTTCAGATTCTTACAACACCACAGAACGCATTGCTTAAACAATACTCTGCTTTGCTGGGGACCGAAGGAGTTAAATTACACTTTACCGATGATGGAATACGGGAGATTGCCCGCATAGCTACAGAAGTAAATGAGGCTGTTGAAAATATCGGTGCACGAAGGTTGCATACGATTCTGACTACACTTCTTGATGAAATTTTATTTGATGTACCCGATAAAGTTCCAACTGAGACAATTAACATCAACTCAGAGTTTGTGAAAGATAAGCTTGATAAGATTGTAAAAGACAGGGATTTGAGTAAGTTTATTTTGTAAGAATCCATACAATCTTTTTAAAGAGTAATTTGCGAGCTAGATAGATAGGTTTACTGATTCACTTATAAACATATTTTCGGGGGAGCTTCTGCTCCCCTTTTTTATATCCTGCAATATCACCACGGATAATTACTTTATTTTTATTGTGCTATTACTTAATCCTATTTATGTTTGAGTAATTATTAAATATATTAAAACAGATTATCGATGGTTCAAACAACAAACAAAAATAAAACATTACTGAAGACTAGAATTTTTCTTCCAATAATTTTCATATCAGCTTTTCTTTTTTTAGGATGGGGATATGTCGGACACGGTATAATAAATTATAGAACCATTCTTTCCGCTCTGCCCGAAATGGAATTCTTTAATACCTGGGCGGATTCACTTGAAGCTCACGCATCAGATGCAGATGCAAGAAAATCCTGGGATCCTGATGAAGGTCCAAAACATTATATCGATATCGATAATTACCCGGAATTCATCGCAACAGGAACTATCCCTCAAAACTTTGATTCTTTAGTCGCAATACATGGTTTTTCATTTGTTATGGATCAGGGAATTCTTCCTTGGGCAATATTAAAAACTGCCGATTCCATTCAAGCTGCTTTTGAAATTAATGATATGCACAAAGCAATGCTGCTGTCTGCAGATCTAGGTCATTATATTGCGGACTCACATATGCCTTTACACATAACAAGAAATTACAATGGACAGTATACAAATCAGACAGGAGTTCATTCTCGTTACGAATCTACTCTGATCGGAAATTTCCAAAGTCAGATAACTTATGATGGAGATAGTCTCCAGTACATAGAAAATTTATCTGATTTTGTTTTCAATATGATATATGAAAATTATCAGTACGTCGATTCAGTTTTATATGCTGACTCTGTTGCAGAAGCTTTTGCCGGTAATCATAATAGTTCTACCTATTATAATAAGTTCTGGGAAATAGCTAAAAACTTTACGATCGGTTTATTCCAAAAAGCTTCTTACCGGATTGCTTGTGTAATTTACACGGAATGGATTGATGGCGGTAGTTCAACTTCAGGTATTTCCGAAAATAAAAATGATTTACCGTCAGGCTTTAATTTATCACAGAATTATCCAAACCCTTTCAACCCAACTACAAAAATAAAATATACTATCCCAAATGTCATTGCGAGTGGAACGAAGCAAACTCAACTTGTCACTTTAAAAGTTTTTGATGTGTTGGGCAACGAAATAGTAACACTTGTAAACGAAGAAAAACCAGCAGGAAGTTATGAAATGAACTTTAAAGCAAAAGGGTTATCAAGCGGAATTTATTTTTATAAACTACAAACTGGCAGCTTTGTAGAAACTAGAAAGATGGTTTTGATGAAGTAATCACCGTCATCCTGAGCCTGTCGAAGGATGACAATCGATTCTATCATTTATCGTCACACTTCGACGAGCTCAGTGTGACAAATATTTATCGTACCACTTCCTTCTCATATCATCAACCTCTTTTCGGTGACTTTTCAAAAAGTGATCTCCGCCTTCAAGCATAACCAATCTGAATGGAATTTTTAATCTTAATAAATGATAAGAAAGATCAATTGAATCGTGAGGCAGGACTCTTTCATCTTCTGTACCGTGGATAATTAATATCGGTGTGTTTTTGGAAAGCTTCTCAGGGAATTTTACAATTGAACGGCTTTCACATTTTTCATAAAACTCTTTTTCCTTATACTTCCCAAGAGTTACTTCATATAATCTCCTCATAAAGGGACTTTCATCCGAACTGCAGCGGAGATTTGCTATCCCTCCACTTACAATTGCACATTTAAATAAATTGGTTCGGGTTAATGCAAGATAAGTCATCATTCCACCACGACTCCAGCCTTCAATCCCCCATTTGGTTGTGTCGGCATTCTCAAATTCATCTGCTAAACGAATTAAATTTAAAACATCGTTAACATCTTCACCTCCAAACTCATCTTGTCCTTCTCCACCATCATTCCCACGGTATTGTGTAGCAAATACTACATATCCCCAGCTTGCAAGCTGACCAAAAATTCCTCTCGCAGTAAAAGAATCAATTACACCCTTGTTTCCAATCCCGCCACGGTTCCAGATGACACAAGGATATTTTTTTGATTTGTCTATTGGATATGAAATGTATCCCCTAACCTTCAATCCATCCGATTCATAAAAAATTTTTTCAACAATAGTATTATCCAGAACTTCTTTTCCCCATCCGCTGGCAATCATTTTGCTTTGCGTTAGATTAAGAACGATTTCTTCTCTTTCAAGAATTACTGACTTTTCTTTACCCATATAAATTTACTTCTAATAGCTATATTAACGTTCGCAAATATCGGGATTTATCCTATGGGTAAAAAGAATAGAAAGAAAAAGCAGGAAGAACCTGCACAATTAAAAAAAAATTTAAAGCCGTTAATCGTGAAAATCGGGATAGCAACTGTAGCATTAATTGTTGTTTTCTTTTTCATACTTAATAACTGCAGTGACGAGAATAGTGAGATGCATTATTATAAATTTAAGAAAGAAGGCGAGTTAACTATTACTGACTCAATAGCGAATCCAATTATTAATATTGATATAGAAATAGCTGATAATGATTATGAAAGATCGTTAGGTTTAATGAATCGGCAAAGTATGGAAGAAATGCAGGGCATGCTTTTTATTTTCCCGGAAGAACGATTTCAATCATTCTGGATGATGAATACACTGTTTTCATTAGATATGATTTTTATCAACAGTAACAAAGAAATTGTGACAATACACAGAGATACAAAACCACTTTCAGAACAAAGTTATCCTTCGTCGGCACCTGCTCAGTATGTCCTTGAAGTCAATGCGGGATTTTGTGAAAGGCACAATATAAAATTAGGCGATAAGGTTTTCTGGATAGGAAATAAGTTAAGTTTATGAGAACTAATTTATTTGATTAAAGTTAATTCTGTCAGTCTGAGCGGAGTCGAAGACTGACAATAATGTTCACCCTTCGACTTCGCTCAGGGTGACTATTGATAAAATTTTCATTTGTTATTTGAAGTTTGAAATTTACGCCTTCCCGTAAAGTTTATCTTCCACAAGCTCACAAATGATATGCGCTACTGTTATGTGTCCTTCCTGAATGCGCTGAACATTCGAGGAAGGAATTATTATTGGAAGATCAACCACATCTTTAAGCTTGCCACCGTTTCCTCCTAAAAATCCAATAACCTTCATTCCCTTTTTGTGAGCCATCTCAACTGCTTTCACAACATTAGGTGAATTTCCGCTTGTTGAAATTGCAAGCAAAACATCTCCCTTATTCCCAAGGCCATCCACGTTTCTTGCAAAAACATTTTCAAAACCGATATCGTTTCCACCTGCAGTAAGATTTGAGGTATCAGTTGTAAGAGCTATTGCGGGTAATGCCGGTCTTTGAATGTGATGATTTAGTCTTATCATTAACTCAGTTGCGATATGCTGGCAGTCAGCCGCGCTGCCACCGTTACCGCAAAGTAAAAGTTTATTCCCGTTCTTAAAGCAAGCTGAGAGAAGATCAACTGCTTTAATTATATCTTCCAGTAATTGATCTTTAATCTTGTGCTTTGTCTCAGCGCTTTCGATTAAGGAATCAATTATAAATTTCTTTGCGTCCATATTTATTCAACTGATAAGTGATTATTAATTGAGATGATGTTACTGAAAAAATCTAAACTTCAATAGGTAATTTATGATGAATAGCACTTGCAAAATCTTTAATCAAATCCCAGTTATTTTCATCTTCAAAAAAGTTACCTGTTACAATAATGCTCGCACCGTTATCAACTTTTCTTCGGGCTGATTGCGGCGTCCGGATTCCACCGCCAACAATTACCGGTATTGAACATTCTTCCGAAACAACTTTAACCATTTCATCCGGAACTGAATCCTGCGCCCCCGAGCCTGCTTCGAGATAAATAAATTTCATTCCCAAATATTCACCTGCAAGTGCAGTTGCTGCAGCAATTTCAGGTTTGTTTCTTGGCACCGGAAGGCTCCCGCTCATATAGACTGCGGTGGTTGTAATTCCTGATTCAATTAAAACATACCCGGTTGAGATTGGCTCAATTTTAGCTCTTTTAATCAATGGTGATGCAGTAACGTGTTTGCCAATGAGATGCTCAGCGTTTCTACCGCTAATTACTGATAGAAACAAGATCGCATCCGCAATTGGTGATATTTGATTTATACTCCCAGGAAATATTATTAATGGAAGAGAAGTTTCAATTTTAACATTTTCGATAAATGAATCTAGGTCACCACTCATCATCAGGCTGCCTCCAATAAGGAATCCGTCAACGCCGGATTTTTCACAATGCCTGATAAACGGAGCAATTTTTGATTTCGATAATTTATCGGGATCCAAAAGGATTAGATAAGCAGCTCCTTTTGTTCTGACAGTGTTTAAGAGGTAGTTGTATATTTTCATAAATAGTAATGTTCCCGATTAAAATCGGGTTGAAATATAAAAAAATTGAGTTTTATTAGAAAGAAAAAGGATAAAATCATTTTATAACAAACCCTTGCTTTAATGCAAAATAGAATTCAGAAAGGCATATTTTAGTTAAGTTGATATGAAAATTTTCTTTAAACATCATTGCTGTTATCATTAATCCATGGTTATATGGGTAAAATAATTGCAATAACAAATCGCAGGGGAAAGGTTGGTAAATCCACAACCGCTGTTAATTTAGCTATTGCCTTTGCACATTTGGGGAAAAAAACTTTATTAGCCGATTTAGATTCTGCAGGTTCGTGCGCTAGAGCTTTTGGTTTCAAGAAGGAGGAATTAGCCAATGATATCTTTACCAGTTCAAGGCCGGAAGTTTCTTTCAGAAAGGCTATTTTGAAAACCAGCACAAAAAATCTCGATTTCATTTACATCAAACGCTTGCCTTACCTGGATGAAATGAAAGTCGGTGGAATATCAGCAAATGAGCACATACTCAAGACTACATTAAAGCCTGTATCAGTTAATTATGATTATGTCATTGTGGATTGTCCTCCTTACAACGCAGGAACTATTAATGCCTCTCTCATAGTTGCAGATAGTGTTTTAATTCCTGTGTCACTAGGAATGTTTTCTGCCGATGCAGTTAGAAGCGTTTTGACCCAGATTGATGAAATCAAAGACAACTATAATCCTGATTTAACAGTTGATGGAATACTTTTAACTATTTATGAATTTAATAATGCAAACTCATTTACTTTAAAGAAAGAATTATTTAAGGAATATCCCAAACTAATTTTCAACACATCAATTCCAAAAAGTTCAGCTGTCTCTGAAGCTCTTGATGAAAACAAACCACTTTTGATTTATAAGCCAGATGATCGGGCAGCAAAAGCATATAAAAAAGTGGCAGATGAATTATTTGAAAGAAAAAATTTATTTAACTCAAAAAGAAAAAATTAGTTTTTCAAAGTCAGCGAGATTTTATGTCTAAAATTACTGTTTATGAAAAGCCCACTTGTACAACTTGCCGGAACATTGCAAAACAGCTGACGGAAAACGGAGTTGATTTCGAAAAGGTGAATTATTACATAGATCCTTTTACTAAAACAAAACTCCTGTCGTTATTAAAGAAGATGAAAATGAAGCCATCAGAACTTTTAAGAAAGAATGAAAAAGTATATAAAGACTTGAAGATCAAAGAAAAGAATTATTCAGAAGAGCAAATTTTGGATTTATTAATTAAGCACCCAGATTTAGTACAGCGTCCGATTGTTGAAAAAGGTGAAAAGGCCATTCTTGCACGCCCGCCGGAAAATATCCTTAAACTTTTCAAATAGATTTTTGTTACAGAAAAAACCGTCCCCCCTCCTTCTCTTTGTAAAAAGAGTCAGAGTTTTGCGGGGGACGTTAGGGTGAGGGACTGAATTTTAACAATAGTTTAGCAATGATGCAAATTAATTATTTTTTTCGGCGCTGTGGGATGATATAATTTCTCCAGAATAATCAATTCTATTACAAATTATTAGCAAGTTTTTTATCTTTACTAAAAGAAAATGTGAGATTATAATGATTAGCAAAGAACTTTTGGATGTACTCTGCTGCCCTGAAACCAAAGCTGATTTGGTTTTGGATGGCAACACACTTGTTTCAACAGATAAGAACACTCGTCGTCGTTACCGGATTGAAGACGACATACCGGTTATGCTAATTGATGAATCGGAACAGCTTTCAGTGACTGAGTGGCAGACAATTATGAAGCGTCATGGCAAGTTGGTTCAATAGCAAGGCGTTCTTAAATATTTAATAATTTATTCTAAGATTAATAACTACTTACTGATTGCCACCAACTTCCAACCTCCGATTTCCAAATTGATGCCCCCAACTAACAATCTTTTTAATTATATTTTCTGAAAAGTATTTCAGATTTTATTTTTAAGGTTATAATAAATGGATCCTATCAACATTATCATATTACTAAACGTAATTGGAACATTCGGTGCCAATGTAACTGGGGCCAAACGCGGATTAAAGTCAACAGTATCAGAAATAAAAGAAAAACCAAAAACATTTCTGCAAAAATTTCCTCCCGTACTTTCAATGCTCTCACTTGTTGCATTAATACTGGCTGTTTTCCAGATAGGCACTCTTGATTACACTGATGAATATAATGTAATCAGGTACATTGGACTTGCTGTTTACCTTGTTTTCTCCTGGATACAGGTGTGGTCTTTCAAATCTCTCGGCGATAATTATTCACAGGATATAATGATAAAAAAGAAGCACGAGTTGGTTACTAATGGACCATATAAAATTATTCGACACCCACAGTATCTTTGTCAGATTCTGCTTGATCTTGGCGCAACTGCAGCCACACTTGGTTACGTTGTTGGATTATTTGCGATCATTGAAATACCAATTTACTTTATGAGAGCTTCAGTTGAGGATAAATTACTTGCTAAATACTTTGCAGAAAAATTTTCTGATTACAAAAAGAAAAGCGGATTTATAATTCCCTTCATTGGATAGGTTCCACTTCTCAATGAAAAAAATATTTTGTTTGATCCTATTTCTTGCTTCAGCTATAAATTTACTTGCACAACAGGTTGAAAACCTCTTCATAGTAACTGAAAAAGGAACAAAGTCTGTTTCCGCCTGGCAGCGGGAAGAAATTTTGTATGTTCCGATTTCAGAACTTGCAGAAGCATTATCAATCAACTACTTCGAAAATGATAAAACAGGAAAGGTCGAACTTAAATCCAATTATTTTCTACTAAAAACAACACCCAGAAGTCCGTATGTAATTGTGACGCCACGTTCAAGCGGAGTTCCAAAGGTATTTCAACTTCCAACTTCAACTTATTTAAAAAACGACAAAACATTCATACCGCTTCAATTTTCGATTGATGCAATTGAAATTATAGCCGAGCGTGAGTTAAAATTTGAAAAACCAAACAAACTTATTGTCGGTAAAAAAATTTCTGCCCCCCTCGAAGGCAAACAATGGATGTATGACATTCCAGATTTACCTCCAACAACCGGGTACGATATTACCGGAATATCAATTACTGAAAAAGTCAACGGAACGCTTATCCGTCTTTACTCTAAATCAAGAATCCCTTCTTACTATACTTCATTTAAGGATGATGAATTGACAATCATTTTCAGGAAGGTAAATGCTGATGTTCAAAAAACCAGCCGCGGAGAGATCAGCAATCTCATTCAAAAAATTGAAACTAGAAACGTAGGAACAGATGTTGAATTTAAAATCATAGTCGGGAGTGATTATTCAACAAGTGAAGTTATGAATGTTCCGGAAAGCAATGATGTAATTATAACCATCCATAACAAAGTCTTCAGCCAGAGTGATCAAACAAAGAAGAATATGGATAAATGGAGTTTTGATGTTGTGGTAATTGATGCCGGACACGGAGGCAAAGATCCGGGTGCAATCGGAATCGATAATTTAAAAGAGAAAGATGTTACGCTTGCAATCGCACTTAAGCTTGGCGAAATAATGAAAAAGGAAATGCCCGATGTAGAAGTAGTTTATACAAGAAAGAACGATACCTTTATCGATTTATACAAGCGAGGTAAGATTGCAAATGAAAATAACGGGAAGCTGTTCATCTCGATTCACTGCAACTCGACAAAGAAAAAACCAAGCGATGCCAGCGGTGCAGAAGTATACTTATTGAGACCGGGAAGAACTGAAGAAGCAATTGAGATTGCGGAAACTGAAAACAGTGTGATCGAGTATGAAGACAATCCACAACGATATGAAAAGCTGACAGATGAGAATTTCATT
>CAVUCF010000029.1:0-21317 GCA_963739915.1 uncultured Ignavibacteriaceae bacterium | reverse complement strand
AGTGGCACCAAAGTGGAGCCCCCCTCTAATTTCTTTCGATTTTGAGCTGTATTTGAAGGTTTTTAGTGGGTGCAAGGTTTCCCTGACTCTCCGCATAGTTAAAATAATCTCACATTTTTCATTAAAATTTGAGGGATTTTTATTTGTAAAAGACCAAAATGCTACTTTAGCCTTCCAAATTCAAACATGATTAATCAATTTGTTAATAAATCCTAAATTTTCAGTCAACTACACAAATATATTAGAATTTATTCTTCGTCCTGTACAAGTGGAATTGAAGACATTCTAACTAAATCTAAAAGTGCGGAGATTCTGTTTTCAATCTGATAATATTTCCCAACCAGTGTAGCCGGGAGAACCTCGGACATTTTTTGCATATATTCTCTCTTGATATCAAGCAGTTCTTGTTCCGATTGTAGTGATCTATTCATAATCTCGTCTGCAGTTTTGTTATCCATAGAAGTATAATTCTGCATAAAATCTGAGGCAATCTTTAATCTATTATCCACTAATGGATTACGAGCTGCCATATATTCATCATACAATGGCCAGAATATTTGTGCTTCACTTTCAGTCAGAGTTAGATTATCGCTTACAATTTCTTTTGAGGTGGCATCAACATTTTCTTTCAATTTATCTATATAACTCTCATCGAAACTATCTATTTGTGAAAATGTAGACGAGGCAAAAAGCAGCATCATAGAAATTAAATATTTTTTCATAATACACTTTCTTTATTTTTTATTTTAATGAACGCAAACGATTAGGACGTTATCTGAAATTAAAAATTGAAAATTTGATTTTAATTGAATGCATTTTATCTCCTTTAAAAAAATATGATTATTTGAATTACCATTTGAGAAAATCATAAATGAATAAAAACTGAATGGCTACAGTTTGGTCCTGAAGTTTTGAGAAGTAAGAATAAAGTAATTCTCCGCCAAGCGAAATGGAATTATTAATTGGATAAGCATAGGCAACTCCAATGTGTGCGCCAATACTTATTTGACTGCTTTCTAAAGCTTCGCCAAATAAATTACCAGAGTTATATAATAAATACATTCCAGTACCGGCTGTTAGCTTAACATTTGGAGCTACCTTCATTGCGAAACTAATCAATACAGGAATAGAATACATTGAAGCTGAAAAATCAGTCGTTCCAAATTCAGTATCGATAATTACTTACATCGATAGAATATATGTATTGATATCCAGTTTCGAGACCAATGCTAAGCAAGTGTTCAGGATTCCACATAACTCTTACTGTACCAGAAAATCCATTTTTACTCAGATCGTCGTAATCCATTGTTGTAAAAAAACGTGAATATCCTACTCCAACTTCAGTTGATAAAGAATATGTAGTATCATTTGATTGTGGAAAGACTACACAGGCAAATATCCCGACGATAATTAATATTTTTATTTTAAACATATAATCTTCTCTACTGTTTTATGTAGTGATAGTACGAAACAATTGTTGGATAGTTTGTGAGGATACCATCAAACTCTCCTTGATTTATATACTCTTCAATATAGTTTGCATCATCCAATGTCCAGGTGAAAGCCAATCTTCCTTCTGAATGCATCTGCTGTACATCTGAAGTTTGAAGACCCAATGTCCATCTTGGAGCCCAAATAATTGAATTAGCTTCTCTGACTTTATCTAATGAAAGCTCGCATAGTGAAGGAATATCCTGATATCCAGGTTGTGCAATAAATTCTTCGTAAACATCATCGGCAGGCAATCCAATTGCTATCTTCAGATCTCTTCCTATCGAGGCTGCCGTATCATTAATTGCGGTCAATAGAGCTATTGATGCAGGAACAACATCAACATCCTTTGTATCCAGCCAAACTGTACGGAGATTTGTATTATGCAGTATAAAAGATAACGCTTCCAGAAGCGATGGTATTTTTTCTCCATTCCGAAGAGTAATAAGAGTACTGATTTGAGCCCAGGTGAAGTCTTCTATCTGTCCCCAGATCAGACTTTTTTGACATAAGCGAAGATTAATATCGCCATCATGATAAAGGAATGGGACGCCATCCTTTGAAAGTCGAGCATCAATCTCAACACCTGTAGTGCCAAACCTCTCGGCAATATTAATCATCGCAATAGAATTTTCTGAAACTCCTAAATAGTCAGAATTTCTTCCACCACCGCGATGAGCTAAAATATGAAAATCATTCTGTTTTACTTCCTGGCTGAATTGTCTTTTAAATTCAAGAACGAGTGGATTGTTAGCTAATTCATTTCCCTCTCCATATTCTCCAATAAATTTAATTGTGGAGAATGAACTATCACCGGAAATTATTTCTTTTCCACCTTCACCTGATGGAATGTAGAAACTTGCTACACCTGTTTCAAGATTTGTAGAATATCTCCAATAACCCATGAAGAAAACTACTGAATCAAGCGTTCCACCATCGAGAACAATGTATCCACCATTTTTTCCTGAAAAAATTGAAAGCCTGTCTCTCGTCCATTTAACTACCACCTGATCACCTAATAAATCATTTCCTTGGGTGACAGTGTAAACTCCTTCCATAATCACTTTTGAAGTCGTTGGAAGATCAGTGGTCTGTGATAAAAAATTACTCGGATCAACTACCGGATTTGTAATGTCCACTTCATTATTACAAGAATAAATTAAAAGCAGACCTGCGAATATTAATATTTTTGTTTTCATAAAATAAATGTAAATGTTGCTTCTGGTATATAAAATGTTCTATCAAATGTGGAAAAGGCTGCCCACATCGGATAATAAAAAGTTAAGAAAGTAGATCTGACACCAATTACCACAAACTGATCATTCCATAATGGCTGTTCGACGTAAATGCCAAGTGTCCATCCATTAAAAAAATCCAAATCGTTTTCAATTTCCAGATCACCGTTTTTTGAGGTTCCACCAAAATTGAGCACTAATTCAGATTTAACTGTTATAGCAAACTTATTAAATCGATACCCCGCACTAATATTTGGATACAATGCCCAGCCTGTAAATTTTGTGTCAAACCCGAATTGTTCTAATTTTCCAAAATAGTATGCAATGTCTGCTCCAACTGAAATTCCTGTTCTGTCAACTTGATAATTCCATTTTGGACCCAGCGCAAATTGGAAAGTAACAATATTTGTTGTTACACCACCTTCAGCAACAAAGTTATCAGGTAAACCATATTTTAATTGGTACGAAAACAAAGGGCCCCGAAAAACATCATCTGTTTCAACCACATCCTCGGGAAGTTTGGCCATCGACAAACCGAGTGAACTTATCATTAAACCAGATTGATAAGAGTGTGGGTAGTAGAATGTGTGATCGTTAAAATTTAATTGTTGGCAAAATGTATCAAGGGAATTGAAAATTAATACAACAGTTATTCCAGCATACATTAACCATTTAGTATTATTCATTCAATAGCTCCTTCCCAAATATTTAAATTGGAATTCATACAAGTATCCTTCCTGATAATCACATACTGTTATATATCATCGTAAGATGACTTTTGTAATAAAATTTTCTTGCCGAGAAATTATTCACATAATTGACATATGAATAAAATCCCGGCAAGATTTAGTTAGAATTTAAAAATATAAGCCAGTCTGGCCCCGATATAATCTAATCCAT
This sequence comes from uncultured Ignavibacteriaceae bacterium, assembly GCA_963739915.1. GTDB lineage: Bacteria > Bacteroidota > Ignavibacteria > Ignavibacteriales > Ignavibacteriaceae > IGN2. The sequence continues at coordinate 17,691 of CAVUCF010000029.1, read as the reverse complement.
TTATGTAAACATAACCTGCAGAAATGTCCAGGGCACCTTTTTCACTCGTTTTTAACTCGTAGCCAAAATTAAAATTAAATGCAAATTCGGTTGAAGACTCGGATATATCCTCGATTTCATCGCTATCACTTGAGACATCTACAGTGACGAAATTTGCACCTATTAGACCAATAATATACCAATCTAATTTTGGAGAAAAATAAAATTTTGCGCCAGCAAGTAATGGTATCATTGACCAGGTACTGGTTGAATTATAAGTTTCAAGACCTAGATTGACATCCTCAGAACCCTCGATAGTGTTATAACCAACGTATAGAACACCTGCAATATTTCTACTTAATAGATGTTCATAAGTTGCGGAGCCACCATAACCAATGTTGGCTACTTCAGCCCAATCTCCCACAGGGAAAAGACCATTAACGCCAATACTGATTCCCTGCTTTTGTGCAAAGACAGAGCTGGTTAAGACCAACCCGAGAACCAAAAATAAATAGAACTTTTTCATTGAGTACTCCTTTTTATTTGTTTGTGATATTTAGTTATGAGTAATTATTTTTTTACGTTTGATAAAATTATGTTTAATTAAAAATAATATCTTAAGCTAAAGGCAGATAAAATGGTTTTAATATCTTCATCGCTTGTCTTGTAGCTTAACGTTTGATAAGTACTCTCAATTCCAATATCAAAATCTTTATGTCCGGTGTAAGCTATTCTGAAACAATACGCGAAGATATCGCTGGCTTTGACACCTGATTCACTGTAAGTGTTGTATCTGACTCCAGCAAGAATTCCGATAGGAAATTCAATAGCATCCACATTATCGAAATCCACTGAGAACGATGCAGCAAGGCGGAAATTGCCTTTGAGTTTTGTGTCAAATGCTTCGCCTACACCCCATCCTGCAACAGCTAATAAACCGCACCAATCAGTCGGTGCGTAAGCATAGCTCAGGTTTAAAAAAGCACTAATTATAATATCTTCTGAGAGTAAACTGGATGTTGAATCAATTCCTTCATTTGCAACAGCTTCTTTAACAAAATCGTAAATCGAATACAGATATATGTTCTGGTATTTATAATCAAGGGTTGTTGACAGATACATTTTTTCATTTTGCCAAAGTTTTGCTTTAGCACCAAGTGAAAACCCGGTTGCATAGGACATTCCCGAGGTAAGAAGTGTGTATGTATTAGTTCCAATCCTTCCGAAACCTCCAGCACCTGCGCTGAAAGCTAACCAATCATTAACTGCCAGCTGAAACTGAAAATCTGCTGAGAGATATGATATATCGCCTGATAATGTATCAAGGATATTCCCTTGTAAATCTTTAACGTAAGAGCTAAGATCAAGCGCCAATCCTGAACCAACATTTAGTTTTATATAAGTATTTATAAAAGGATCGTAAACAACTTCAGATGGAATGAATCTGAAGTTATTCAGGATAGGTAATTGCTTCTCTGCCCTGAGATTGCTGGTGACTGTGTCTTTCTGGTTATTTGTTTCTTCTGTCTGAGCAATAAGATCTAACATTCTGCAGAATAAAACAAAGAAATGCAAAGTAAAGAATGAGATATCTGATATGTATAAAAGTTTTCAAAGGGGTCCCTCCATTAAATATTTATTTAAATTATTGTTTACATCATAACAACTGTGTTACACCAAAGAACAAATTAAAGTTATTGTAGATTGCTTCACAGGTACCGCGTTGATCAAATAACACTACATCTCCCGGTTCAGCAGACCCTGAAGGGAAATTAAATATCTGCGGGAAATCTGCTCTTTCTCCATGAGTATATTCAAAACCTATTCCTATAAAAGTATTGTCCAATTCCAAAGAGGTACCAAGTGTGAAATGATAATTATTCCAGTCGGTATAGCCAACAAACAGACCATCAATATCTTCGAAATCGGCATTACTGAAATCTGTTCTGATCGCAGCATAACCAGTGAATTGTTCGTTCAGTTTTTGCTCCAGAGCTATTCCAACATTAAAAACACTTTTCATTGCATCGTATACTTTCAATAATTCAGCACTATTAATTTGTTCTGCATTAATAGTTTCGTTTACTATAAAATCACCACTTTCCGGCTGCATTACAGCGTAAGTAGATAATGGTGCAAACCATTCCAACGCTAAATGAATTTTTGTGGCTTCTGAGAAAATGTATTCAATACCTGCAGCAATTGAGAATGGTGTCTTGTAAGATACAGGCAATCCTTCCTGCCTGTCAGACGCAAGAATATCGATAGGATATCCTGTAGTTGTGTCAATGAAAACATTATTTGACATAATGCTCGCATAGTCCGTTCCACCGCTGGCATATTCGAATGCTAAACTTGGAGTTGTGATCGTTGCTCCAAAATTTAATTTCTCCCACTCTACTGCAATTCCAAACTTCGCAGAGAATCTCACAGCCCAATAGTCAATATCGATATAAACATCTGTAGTTGCGGTGCGTTCATTTGTTGTATCAAATGCTGCGTATGATTCATATCTTATTTTGGTTTGATCGCGATATGCGCCAATTAAAGAAACGCCGAGACTTACATTATCCGAAATCTTTTTGGCATAGCCAAATCCTACACTTACTTCATTAAGTAATGCATCAATTTTTCCCTGGTCAACAAGAAGCTCATCCCCTTCAAAAAACTCTTCAGTCCCGACTTGCCTGGTTGGAATTACATCTGCATATCCTTCATACCTTTCCGAAACTCTTACGTATGAATAACCGTTGCAGTAAATCATATAGCTGAATCGGTTAAGCGAATCACCTATGAACGAAAGTGGTCCGGCTAATGAAGCAGGATATAATGAAACTCTTGTATACCTTGAATCAATATCTGGTCCCCCGCCGTTGATGAACTGGAAATCTTTAATACCATACGCATTAAAATTAACACTCAAACTTTTTTTGGATAAAAATCCTAATGCACCCGGGTTATAATAAGTTGCACTATAATCTCTGATTCCACCGATCACAATTCCACCCAGTAAAGCTGCTTTTGAACCAACTGCCTGATCCCAGAATTGCCTGTCCTGAGCATTTAAATGACAAAGAGTTAAAAAAATGACAAGGATGGTAATTTTTATTTTCATTGTTGTTCCCGACAGATAGTTAATATTGTCAACCTATAAAGATAACATAATGCCTGATTATTTGCTTTTTTACTTTTTTTCAATGCCTTGCTTCTTGATCAACGGTAAATTTGCAGCGATGTTCAAATCCATTACTAATTGGATTTGATGTTCGAGCTGCATGTATTTTGCTGCAACCATTGGTGTCAATACTTCAGCAAATTTTTTATAGTACTTCTTATTAAGACTTAACCGGTCCTCCAAAAAGTTGAAAGAATTGTTAATCAGTTCATCGGCTTTTTTATCAGTCAAACTATCATAGTTCGCTGCAAAGTCTTTAATGTTTGCTATACGTTGGCTAGCTAACTTTTCCAGTTCGTAAGCATATTCATCGTAGATTGGCCAAAACACTTCTGACTGCTGCTCTGTGAATTGCATTGTATTAATTATGATTACCTTCCTGTCAGTTTTTATTTCAGCTTTAAGCTGTTCAATATAACTGTCTACATCCTGGGCAAATACACTTGTGAATGAAAGTATGAAAAGGATTAAAAAGAAATTTTTCATCATTAACTCCTGATTTTATTTTATTATGGTTTCTAAGTTTCTTTATAATTAGTTTTTTTTTCTGATAGTAGCATTATCGGAATCATAAACCACACTAATAGTGAGAAGAATACAAACTCAAATACGATGTTACTATTTTCTGCCGGTTTCCCTTTTACTCTGCTTAAAACAGCATCCCACGTATTTCCACAAAGATTTCCGAAAAAGATCATTCGAATAAAAAGGATAATTTGTTTTGCAGTTTTCTCACCATAGAAATCAAACAACTTTTTTGTCATTTCCTCATCAGGACTTCTGTTTGTCTCTGCATAATGCTGTGCATATAACAAGGCCATTGATTCGAAATCATTTGCATCAGCGTGAAATTGAAGATTAAGCATATTTTTTACTTCTTCTTCACTTACTCCGCTTGCAACAGCTTGCTTTGCATGAAACCAACTGCAATAGGTGCATTCGTTAACGGCTGTGGTTACAGTCATAATTTTTTCGATAAAAGCTCTGTTAATTTTTTCATTTCTTAGAGCATTAATAGCCATTGGAAGCCTGATGATCAGGTATCCAAGATCATTTAAAAATATTTTTGCTGTAAAAATCTTTTTATGAAAATTTTCATTCATTCAATTCTTAGTATATTCCTATTGCATTTTAAAAGTATAGCGATCAATTATATTTTCTTATTGATTGCATTCGTCTTAATTATTCTTCTTCTGCTTTTAACTTCGCACTACTTACTATCGTTTGCCATTCATCAGGCGAAATATGGGTTAGCATTTTACTGCGATCTTCCCAGATTTTATTTAATACTTCTTGTCTTTTTGTCACCATTGAAGAAAATGTATTATCAAATTCTTCCGGAGTTGAGTTATAATTTTTAACAAGCTCACTGAATTTTTCAATGTCTTCTGTTACCAATTCATTAAACTCTTCAATATCATCCTGCAATAGAGAAAGTTCTTCGAGGGCAAGTTCCCGGCGTGGTTCATCCGATATTGTCTTCTCGATGGGATCTTCTATATAGTTAGTCACAAGATCTCCAAAAAATCCTCCGGATGATCCACCAAAGAATATCAGTACTGCTGCTGTTGCTGCTATTAACATTTTCTATATCTCCTTCAATAAAACTTAATTTTTAATCTGTTAATTCTTTCCACTCTTTTTCATTTACTTCCATACGCATTGAAAAGATAAGATCACGGTATTTCTCGAAATTAACCTTGCGAACTTCTGTAAAATCACTAAACAGCTTTTGCCATTCTTCTTTTGTACATTGATATTTTTCACCATGAGAAGCAGCATCGTTACTTAGTTTCATTATATCTGCAGATGTTGAATCAGCAAGTTCAAGCAGACGAAAGCCAAGTTGTTTCACTCTCGTGGCACGTTCTGTTTCCGGAATAGTTTTATCGACTAATGCTGCCCACTCTTCTGAGGTGCTTGTAGCTAGTGATAATTTTTCCGAGCCTGAAGAACATGACACAACCAGCCATAATGCATTTAAGATTAACAATAAAAAAATTGTTGATTTATATTTTGAAATTATTTTCATACTATGATCCCTTTCATATTTGGCAGCAATGATTATTATATTCACTTAATTGCTGTCAATAAATTTTAATTGTACAATAACAAGCACTTTATTTTTAAACACATTTTCCAATAGCTGTTTAATTAAAACTAAAAACTGCTGCTATATTAAATCCTTGACATATTGCATCATATTTAAAGTAATGTATGCCGCTTCCTGTTTCATAATCCAAACTTAGAATCCGATAGCCAAATGCAAGTGAGAATAATTCGCTAAAACGATATCCAACTTCTGCATCACCGTACCATGCGAAATTGGATCCACCCATTCCAATATCCGCTCGAATAGTTGTATACCAGTCTTTTGCAAAATCTGTTATATATCTTGCACCTATATACCCGTCATACCAATTTTCATTGTTCGATGTTGTAGTATCATTTATAATCATACCTACCTTTATATCGTAATATCTAAGAGAGGCCAGTACTTCAAATTTTTGTGAAATTCTATAACCAAACGCTCCTTCTATTACCCATTGATCAAGATCCATTTCACCTGTATTTGTGATTGTATTTTGTGGCGTAGTTACTTGAATATCTACATCCTGACCGACTCCCAAATACATTACATCAGCAATTAGACTTACATCAGGATTTCTCATCTCAAAATGCACCGGGAAAGCAAATTCAAGATTTTCTAATATATCTGAGGGAGATGCATCTACTTGTTCCTCTGCATTAGCAATACCAATTGTTCCATCTATTCCAGCAAACCACATAAAAACAGAAGCATCAAATTCCCAATCTGTTTGCGCTTTAGTAGCAGTAACTACTTATGAGTGAGAATAAAATTGTAAATAAAATAAGTAGTTGTATAGTTTTAGACATTTTTCAGTTTCCTTAAACCATTTGAATTATTTTAATGTCTTCTCACCTGAGATTAACATTATTGATCGTAAATCATAAACGATAATCTAGTTTTCATCTTCAATCGTAAATAATTTTTTGGCATTGCTCCAGTTAACTCCGGAGAGTTGCGCATTTGAAAAATTTGTATTCTTAATTAAAGCCTCACTGAAATTTGCATTTGAAAGGTTGGCACCTTTAAATGAGGTTCCAAACCAGGCTCCGACGTTAAGAGCAATTTTTCTAAGTATCGATGATTTGTTAGTATCATCGAGAGCTCGTTTACTTATAACTGCACATGCTATTGCAAGCACAACTGTTCCAAGTCCACCGCCAACTGACCTGCCAAAAACAGAACCTGCTACACCAACAACAAGAAAAAGAATATTTGAAGCAAGCGTACCAGCAGAAGCTCGTGAAATAGTGCCGACAAGGAACATAAGTGTTATCATTATTAAAGCAAGAACACCTTTCACGGCACCTATTCCAGAACCTAATCCCGACAAAAATCCAAATAACCCCAGAAGCACTGATAGAAGAATCATAATTAAAAAAACTTTTTTAATTGCTTTAAATAATCCTTTCCATAAAGCAAAGCCTATAAAAACTGCAAAGTATCCCAGAGTCAAATATCCGGATACTTGCATAGTCGTTTCATCAGAAAGAATCATTGACTTTACAGTAATCCCCACAAGCGTAGCAATGTAACCTGATAGAAGGGAAATCAATAAAGAAATAATAAATAAAAGAATTGAATTTTGAATTTTCATTCCGGTTATTGCTTGTGAAAAGTCAGCATTTTCAAGATTTGCATTTGAAAAATTTGCTCCTCGTAAATCTGCACCGGAGAAATTTGCAAACTTCAAATTTTGATCCTTAAAAGATTGTCCCTGAAGATTTTTACCTGAATAGTCCGCCATAAGTTCTATCCAAAAATTTTTATTAACATGTTGATTAACCCTATTATACCAATAACAATCAAAGCATAACCGACTTTAACAGCTAGCGAAATTTTTTGGACATAAACAAAATCAGGATTGGACAGTCTTTTGTGGTTTGTCTTATTTTCTTGTATTGATAAAAACATTGCAACCACACCCAGCACGATTAATAGTATCCCGATAAACTCTGAACTTCGAAAAATAGTTTCACCTTCCGTCTTCGAAGCAAACTCAAAAATTCCAATTCCAAAACCAATTAATGCTAAAGCTGTTCTTACCCAAGCCATCATAGTTCTGTCAAAAGCACCGCGTGTTCTCTCCTTAGCCAATTCATCTTTGATGTCCACTGTATTTTCCTCTTTTTTTATTTGTTCATTCATCTTTGTTTCTAAAAAATAAATCCTGCCATCTCTTTAAATAGCTGATCTAATGGAATAACAAAGAGTATCAACGGGCTGAATGGTATTGTGACGAGTAGAATTAATGAAATGACTTTTCTTAAATCAATTGGTAAAGGAATCATAGACTTGACAATATCATAGCTGCCGGAAAGATCTGCCAGAGATTGAATGTCTGCGCTACCTAATAAATTTTCATTCTCAGAATTTTTACCATCGATCCATTTATCGTGAAATGCACTTACATACATGTGTGAAGTAACACTGTATTCAAGAATACCATTTAACTTTGTCTTAATAAGTTTATTCGTGAAAAACATCATAGGACAGATTATAATTAAAGTGAAAAGCGCAAGAATACCAATTATGAAAGATTTGTAATCTGTAATTACAGTTCCGGCATAAAGAATTTTGCTTGCAATTTCTGCAGAGAAAATCGATGTCTGGATGAAACCAAGTAATGCAAAGTAAAGCTGGTTCTGACCCAAGAATCCCAAACCGCCGGAACGATCAGGATCTGTTGGGAACAAGTTCAAATTTATTTTTGATATTTTATAAAGAACGAAACTCCACAATAAAAATTTCCATAAAAGCCTTGCGAAAAAGAATATATATATCGGAATAGTTATAAATGCGTACCAGTAGCCACCTAAAGAAATTTGTCCCTGGACATCTTTTGAATACTGCCAGGAAGTTAGGCTTCCACTCTCACCATATGATTTCCAAATATTTGACAAGACTAAAATGACGATAGAATAAGCTAACACGAGAACCAATAAGTCTATGATTCCGGAATCTTTATACTTGCCAAATATTTTTAATGTCGATTTGTATTCATCAACATTGTTGTCTGCAATAATCCCCGATTCTACAAAATGATTCAGAGATCCGTACATCGTTGAATTAAAAATTCGTTCCGCAATAAATACCAATGGTATTACCAGGAAAACTCTTACATAAAGAACAAAATCAAAAAGTAATGGTACTTCGATTGCGGGATTGTATGCAGTAGAATCAATTAAAGAGAAAATCAATAATGGCAACCAGGCAAGTGTCAGGAAGAAAATAACCTTTCTTAAAATTGATGAGTCAGTCGAACCTGTTAGCTTAAGCTTGCGAAAAAGCTTTTGGCTTGGTCCGTCAACAAAATAATCTGACACATTTATTTTACTTTTTGAACTTTCTTCCATTACATTATCATTAATTTGTATAAAATATTTTCTTCATCCATTCCAATTGCAAACATAATTTATCATTCATCCTTAGAATGAGAACGAGATAATAATCCTCCGGACATATTGCGTACTTTAAATCCGTTTTGTAAAAGTAACCGTGTTGAATAGTATGCTCTCTGCGCTGATCTGCAGAAGACCAATATTTCACGATCTTTTGGTAATTCATTCAAACGTGAACGAAGCATCGGCAACGGAATATTGACAGCTCCCGGTACAGTTTCAACTTCAAGTTCCGGCGGATAACGAACATCAAGAATAAAACTGTTTTCAGGGATTGAATCCCAATGACAAATAGGCATATCACCACGAAGAACATCTGCAGCTACCATTCCCGCAAAGTTTACAGGATCTTTTGCACTGCTGTATGGTGGTGCATAACAAAGCTCTGATTCTTCCAGATCGTAAATAGTGCAGCCCATCTGTATTGCCATTGCATATGAATCAATTCTTTTAGGAACACCATCCTCGCCGAGCACCTGCGCACCGAGCAGTTTGCCGTCAGATTTTCTGAATATGACTTTTGTTACAAGCAGCTTTGCATCAGGATAATAACCTGCGTGCGAATTCGGGTAGATGAATATTTTTTCAAAATCAGTTTCACCTAATTGTTTAAGAAGTTTCTCGCTGGCACCTGTCTGAGCAATTGCTGCATTAAAAAGTTTACAGATTGAAGTTCCCTGAGTTCCACGATAACGTGAATTACGACCGCAGAGAACATCAGCAACAATTCTTCCTTGTCTGTTTGCAGGACCTGCAAGTGGGATTAAAGTCCATTGACCAGTAACAAAATCTTTAACTTCAACCGCATCACCAACTGCAAAGATATCGGGATTGGAAGTTCGCATTTGATCATCAACACGAATCCCACCTCTTTTCCCTAATTCTAATCCTGCTATTTTAGCTAATGTTGTTTCAGGACGAACTCCGATCGCAAGAATTACGATATGAGCTGGATATTGTTTGCCTGATTCTGTTAATACTTCCAAACCACCATCTGCTGTTTGTTTAAATCCTGCAACACCATCATTGAGTGCAACATTAACACCGTGTTTTTCCAAATAACGTTTTACCAATCTTGCCATTTCAATATCGAGCGGAGGCATTACCTGATTGAGTTTTTCAATTAAAGTTACATTCAGTCCGCGATGGATTAAGTTCTCAACCATTTCAAGACCGATAAAACCACCTCCAACTACGACAGCCGTTTTTGGTTTTGCTAAAGTGTTGGCTCCGGCATACTCATTCATTCCGGTATTCAGAGAATCACGATCAAGCCATTCACGAATATTTTTTGCATCGGGTACAGTTCTGACTGAAAAGATTCCCGGAAGATCAATACCAGGCAGGGGAGGACGTATGGGTGCAGCTCCGGGTGAAAGAACAAGTTTATCATACTTCTCGCTGGTTATTTCACCGGTGCGATGATTTTTAATTTCGACGGTTTTATTTTCTTTTGAAATACCTATGACTTCGCAAAGAGGTCTGCAATCAACATTAAAAAATTCACGAAATCTTTGTTCAGTGGAAACCAATAGGCTGGATTCTTTTTCGATTGTACCTCCAACGTGATAAGGCAGACCGCAGTTAGCATAGGAAACATATGGTCCTCGTTCCAATAAAAGTATTTCTGCCTTTTCATCCAATCTGCGGAGACGTGCTGCACACGAAGCTCCACCGGCGACTCCGCCAACTATTATCACTTTCATGTTTTGCCCTTTTTCATTTTTAAAATCTATTTTTTTGAGATACTATCTGAACACATTAATTCTTTGGTAATTTCATCAGATCAGGATTTACATCATACGTCCATGGTATTCCGGAATTCTTCCATCCATTTACCAGTCTCTGACCTTTGAAAAGACTAGCCGGATCAGTAACCTCATCGCCTTCAATTCCATCAGTAATGTTGTAAACGTTTGTAAATCCAGCTCCAGCTAATACATTTACAGCCATTGCACCTCGTCCTCCGGAACGACAAGTTGCAAGTATAATATCATCTGGTTGAAAAAGCGCTTGACATTCCTTCACAAAATCAGGATTTGGTTTTAGTTTGTACATCTTTTTTTCCGTATCCCATTCGTAGGTTCCAAATACCAGCGGAATGTTATATGCCATTGCCGGATGACCGACAAATACGTATTCTTCCGGCATACGGACATCAAGAATTTTAACTTTTTCCGGATTTGCAAGCCACATTTCATATGCTTCTTTTGCAGTTACATACAAACCCAGCTTAGTTTGCTTCATTGGATGAAGTCCAGATGTACTATCCTGCGCAATTAAAAAATTGCTCATCAGAATAACCAGGGAAGCAAAAAGAAGTAAGCGTGTTTGTCCTGATACTACACTTAAACTTTTTGAAATATTAAAGTTTAACATTTTATTAATTACTCCTTTGAATTTCATATACATTTTTTTTCGTTGATTATATTTATTCAACAAAACTTGTTCATCAGTTATAGATTTAATCCAATAGCCAATTTCACTTTTTATAAATCAGTGGGGTCGGCAATAACTTTGTCGACCCCGAATTTTTAAGAACTTATTAATAATTACGGAATATAATTAGCAAGATCATCGAAGCCTGTGCATTCGTATGTGTTGCCCAGTTCATCGCGGATGATCGAAGCCCAATTGCCTGTGCGCCTTGTATCAAGCGTTAAATCTTTTTCAAGAATCTTCGTCTCAAAAGTCCAGCCCTCGGGCAGGTTCTTTAATTTAGGACCTATCTCACCGATGTTCTCCATGGTTAAGGTAGGATCAACCTCTTTTGTGTATTCCTGCATCACCCAAACAAGACCGCTGGGTTCACGCAACAGGCACACCTGCGATCCTGCTTTGTAAATCCAATTGGTATTACGCATGATTTTACCTATTGCATAAGCTCCTCCCATGTGTTGCATGATTTCATCAGACGTCATATCTCCGGCCCATGCCATTTTCACGCCCTGGAAATCTAATACTTCTCCAAGGTGCATGTCTATTTCGTCCATCGTCCAATTGCGACCAATGTTAAGCACACACGCAACAACGCCAAGTTCTTCCGCGAGCTTTTTTGCATCTATTTTTTCGATACTCCCGGGAACCAATGGTCCTTCACCTAAAGTTGCTGTATAAACATGGGCGCGTTGGTTGCGACCTGTTCCTACCAAAGCCGCCATGCCGCCGAAGGGCATACCACGGGTACCTGTTATATGGCGTCTTTCGCCGGCTGTGCCAATGTTGATTTTTATCTTTCTGGTCATGCCTTCGTAAAGCTGGTCTAAGTTTGCTTGTTCCGTTGTTCCTTCCTTTACGCTTTGGTCGTCAGTTTTTGGTGTATCGCAGGATGGTAAAATGCTAAGCATTATTGCCATTGCTGCTAATGTGACCAGCCAGCTGGTCATCGTCTTCCAATTTTTCATTCGAGTATCTCCTATTATTTAGTTTTAGTTTAGAATAATTAATTAAGGTTCGATAGATATTTTCAATTGCGAATACAACAACATTTATTTTTATTGTAAATCCTCATCTGTCAGATTGAGGAAAAAATTTAAATCAGTTTACTCCTGTTTTTTTAAAAACAAATCTCCAAGCTTTCCACGACCCATTGATCTGGCTATCTCCTTCAAAGCAAAGAAGGGAAGGAAAGCAATAAATATTAGTAATGCACCGGCAAGCCAGACTTGATTTATATGGCTCATCAATTCACTAAAAGCACCGATAAAATTTGAATTGTGTATGAATGCTTTGATATAAACTTCAATAATATCAAACACCATTACCCACAAAGTGAAGATGATTGACTTATAAATAGTTGGAAAGATTAAGGGCTTATGTTCATATTTCCTGCTGATACGCAGAAAAGCACCAACCATTATAACCTTGCCAATCACCAGGGCTTTGATGAGACCAAAAAAATAGTCGTCAAGGATAATTCCGTGAAAAGCCAGCACCTGTCTCCTGTAAAAAACTACGGCGCTGATGAAGAGAGCCAGGTAAGCAACGTTGATGAAGTATTCGCTGAACTCATTAAAGAGTTTTTGCTTCCAGTTTTTTTTCACTTTGTCTGTATTATCATTCATAAATGTTCTCTACTTCGTAATAATTCTTTTAGAATTTTTATCAACCTGTCATTTATAAAACTGGGATCGTATAATTAATGATCCCAGTTTGAATTTGAACAGTTACTTCTTCGTATGGCTCGCGACAAACTCCTGGATCCTCTTGCCCTGCGCAGCCAACCCACCAGCGGTGCTGAACTGGAGGATCTCGGCGCCTTCCTTCGACTTGAAGTTGTGCGGAGCCGGCCAGTAGCACACATCCCCGGCGCTGCAACTCTCAATGGTCCCATCAAGGTATATGACCTCGACCGTGCCCTTCACGATGTAGGCCCAGTGTTCAACCCCGCACAGGTCGTGCTCCAGTCCCTTCCCCTTCAGGATGTCCGTGAAGTCGGTGCCCGGGGCAAAGACGTGGCAGGCGCACTGCATGCCGCCCCAGACCTCATCCCAAATTTTAAGGCCCGGGGTGTTCTGGGTGACGAAGTCATCCACCGGACGCATTTCCTTTAATTTCTTTCTCATTTGTGTATTCCTTTTTGTTAGTTATTGTTTAGAACATTTAATTAGGACATAATTTCAAATTTTCAATTCTTTAGTGCTCTATCATTTATTTTAATGCTGATATCATCACACAAACTTTTTACTGAACCCTTCAGTATGTCAAACTCAGTTCTGTTATAATAATTTTCAAGCTGATACTTGTCTTCGAAAACAATGCGAATGTTTAAATTGTTATCGGAGTCGATATTTATCATTAATTCATTACAATATTTATTAACTGAAGGTTTCAGAGATTCTGTTGTGTGAAAAAATTCAGCTTTCTTCTTTTCTTTTATTTTGCCACTGATCATTACTATTTCCATTATGTCACTTTTTATGGTTAAGGAGGTTATTCGAAATACAGTCAAAGCTAATGTGTAATACTCGCAACTTAACAGCCAAGAGGGAAAAGTGGGAAATTGTTAGATCATTGAGGTTATTAGAAAAGGAAGCTACTTTAATATTCTCTAAATACAGAGATCATCTCTAAATATAGAGAGTGCTAATGTGGCTTATCTCGCTTAATTCCGAGCTTTTGCATTTTTTCTCTTCAACAAATTATTATTATTTATTGGAGCTGAATGATCAGGTTTTAAAGTAGAATAACAAGATTCAAATGTAAGATGAGTTTGATGTGATTAAATTAAAAATATTTTCCAAAATAAAATTCTATTCACATTTTAATAGTAGAACTGTCCCCACCAATTCAAGTCGGTTAGGATTTTATTTAGAAAAACACCATCTGCCATGCGATTGAGATAGTTGAGAAGTTACCACCGAATCGAATGATTGCTCCTGTACTGTATGCAATTTTTATTGCGCTCACTTTACTTAATGGAAAATTGAAAGATGCACCTAAACGTGAGTTGTTCTGCCGGTCATCTTTATAATAGTCATTAACAGAAGTTTGACCTCCTGTGTAGTAAGTAAAATTGATTGCCGCCCACATCAAAGGGTTTATATTGTAACTTAAGTGTGTCTGAAATGCTAATAAAGGCTCCTGGCTGCGGACTGAAGTGCCCGGATAATATGAGCTATTGTTAGTGAAGAACCAAACTCCTGCGTACAAATCTAAGAACCATCGCTCGCTTATCACGTATGATAATCCCAGTTCTGGTTTGAACGACCATCGGTTAGTGCCAAGATTTATCAGCTTGTCGGTCAAGTATTGCCCTGTAGGTACAATCATAGTAATACTTGCACCAAGAACAGTTTGAGGTGAAGATTTCGCAAACTCTTCGCGTGTAACAGCCGGAGCGCCAAATAAAAGTGTTGAAATTCGAAATCGCATATCACCCAGACCGGACCTGGTAACACTCGAATCCTCTCCAAGAACTTTGCCGGATATTTGTGCCCACGAATATGGCAGTGTAGCAAATGCCTGTGAAGTTAAACCGAAGAGACTGAAAGTGCGTCCTATTCCAAGCATCGGTGTCTCAACTTTAGCTTCTAAATCCTGAATGGGTGACGTTGGATCAAGAACAACACCGCCGTATGTATAACCGAAACCGGTAACTAAAAGTGTCATATCAATAGGTACCCTAACATAAGCTCTTGGATCAAGATCCTGTGCTGATACCGTTATCATGAAAGACAAAATTATAACTATGAAAAGTAACACTTGTACTATATGACGCATAAATTTCTCCAGGATGATGGATGGATGTAAAACTGGTCAGTCTGGATTACTAAAAATTATCCACTCCAAAACTTTAAAAGTGTATATCTGTTAAACCAATAATATCTCATTCATCATTATAGGCTAAGAATATTAAATTATTTCTAAAGACTCATTAAATTAAAAATATTTTATTAAGCAAAATTCTTTAACATTTTAATAGTGGAAGTGATCCTATCAAACTATGTGAGTGTGGTTTCTTAAATAATTTGTCTATGTAAGATTACTTCTATAACTATATTTTCAGATTGATTTCTTTTAAATCAACCTCCGTTTACACCTGTCAAGATAACCGGCAGTGGCTATAAAAAAACAACCATCATTATTCTTTTACTGAAGCAACTTTGATTCTTCCACCTTTTGCTGCCTCAGCAAGTGCCTGATGATCTTTTTCTGTTTGATCTGCGTATGCCAAAGCAAATTTTAACATGGCTTCATCCAGCTCACCACTTTTGCCAACATATCCAGCGATCATAGCAGCATCACCTGATTTTGCATGAGCTAGTGCCAAAGCCCAGGCACATAAAGAGCTGTATTTATCCAAATTTTGGATTTGCGTTTTAGCAGGATCAAATTCAACTCCGCCTTTCATATCCCGTAGTTGACGGACATAAAATTGTCTGCCATCAACTTCTCCCCAGCCAAGAAAAATATCAGGAGCGCCTTGTATCAATCTCTGCCCGGCAACAACTCTTTGACCTTGATTAGTATAAATTGATTTGGAAAGGTAGGGTTCAAACACTGATCTTTGTGCTTCCTTAATCTGGAGAAACAATGGATCGTCAGAATGATTTCCAACCAGAAAAATAATCCAGCATCTTGTACCCACACTGCCAACACCAACGACTTTTCTTGCTGCATCAACGATACGATATTGTTTGAGAATTGCTTTGCGATCATCAGCAAGGGAGGAGATATAAGATTCAAGAAATAAACCCAAAGCCTCGTCAATGGGACGACCGGATTCTGATTTTGTTTCCCTGACGATGAACGGTGCATTTTCACGGAATAAATATTTTTCATCTACTATGTCAGCAAGTTTACCTAGTACCTGCATATGTGAACGCTCGCGAGCTTTGTCCATAAATTTTATTGCGGCTTTTCTTGCCGAAAGTGGTATAGTGTTCAAGATATCATTTTCTCTAATCGTTGAATACCACAATTCAAGGTTTCCCATATAAGCATACTGTTTCATTCTTTTACGATAAGTGCTTACTGCTGCTACAACCGATTCTTCGCGTAAACTTTTACTCACTCCTAAATATCTTCCGCAAACTACTATACTTGCTACAAGTCTTTTCAGATCCCACTCCCACGGACCGGGAAGCGTTTCATCAAAATCATTTATGCCGAAAACTAAGTTACGCTCGGCTGAACCAAACACACCAAAGTTTGCCAGGTGCATATCTCCACACGCTTGAACAGTGATTCCTGAAGTTGTATTATTTGAAGAAAGATCGGCTGCCATAATGGCTGCAGCACCACGAAGAAATGCGAACGGAGAAGTTAACATTCTTGCATATCTGATTGGAACTAAATTAGGGAGACGTGTTTTTGCCTGCTCTTCCAGAATGGAAACCGGGTCCGTTCGATTAGCAGCAGGCTTATATTCACCAAGCTTAAAACGTGGAAATTTGTTCCGCAGCTCTTTACCTGTATTAATCCGCTCTTCAATACTCAAGCGTTTCGACTGAAAGTGAGTTAGTAATTTTTTGTTCATAATATTGCTTGTAATCCTTTTTAATTAGAAGAAATCAATTGCTAAAGTTCATTCAAAAATAATTTTTCAAATATCAATTTTATTTACTTCAGTTAAACTCCACTTAAAAAGTTGAACCTTCAACCGCCTGGTATTTTTCGCTGCAGGCAGATCTCTGTCGGCTGTTAGCTGAATAAGTAAGTATTACAACTTAACAGCCAAGAGTAAAAAGTTAGAAATTATTAGATTATTGTAGTATTGGGAAGTGAGCTATTTTGAGTGTCTCTAAATTTAGAGAGTGCTAATGAGGTTTATCTCTCTTGATACCGAGCTTTTGCATTTTTGATCGGAGTGTCTGCGGATTTAATTTCAGTTTTTCTGCCGCACCACCAGAACCATTTATTTTCCAATCAGATTTCCTGAGTGCTTCTGTGATATGGTTCTTTTCAGCTTCTTCAAGTGTAACAAATTTATTTGAATGCTCTACTGATATTGGTAGAAAATCAAAATTCAGAATACCGTTGTGAGAGTTTATGATCGCTCTTTCAATTACGTTCTCAAGCTCGCGAACATTTCCGGGCCAGGAATAGTTTATAAGTCGCTTCATTGCTGACTTTGAAATCATCTTAATCGGTCTGTTCAATTTTAAGGAATAAATTTTTATATAATGTTCTACAAGGGGAGTAATATCCTCTTTTCTTTCTCTCAAAGGACTGACTGAAATTGGAAATACATCCAGCCTGTAATACAAGTCATTCCTGAAATGTCCCCTTTTAATTTCGTCTTCAAGTACTTTATTTGTTGCAGCAATAATTCTTACATCTGTCTTAATTGTTTTTGAACTTCCGATCCTCTCAAATTCACCTTGCTGAAGAACGTGAAGAAGTTTCGGCTGAAGATTCAAAGGCAGTTCACCAATTTCATCAAGGAATAATGTTCCTCCATCGGCCAATTCAAAACGTCCGATCCTCTTTTCAATAGCTCCGGTGAATGATCCTTTCTCGTGCCCGAATAATTCACTTTCAATTAAATTTTCCGGGATTGAAGCACAATTAACTTTTATAAACTTCTTATCCTTCCGACTGCT
>CAVUCF010000028.1:0-174215 GCA_963739915.1 uncultured Ignavibacteriaceae bacterium | reverse complement strand
GCTATGTATTTATATATATATATATATATATATATATATATATATTTGTTAGAGGAGGCAGATTGGTTAGCCGTGGCGCGCGCGCGCGCGCCAATTTGGAGAGGATCGTCGCTAACAACAAAATTATCAAGTTGCTCCGCCATTTGCAGATCTAGCCATAAATACTCTCCGCCATCATTCGGTACATTTGACTATCGTTGTTATATATATACATATAATACAAACAATAACTGCCCATTTGCCTGATCGACGTAGACCATGGAAGTATTTGGTCTTTACCGTTGTTCATTGGATCATCATTTACACGAACCGGGGTTGTCCAGTTGAGACCACCATTAGTTGATTTTGACGAAGACTACATCAGGACCACTTCCTGCCGGAGCTACACCTCTAGGTGCTCCAGGTAATGTATGTATCACCATTTATAAAATCCCCTCAGATCTATCAACTGCCATTGATGGACAAGAATTACAGTCTTATCTCCTTTTCCCGGTAACTTTAAAAATTCTGATTCCAAAAAATTTGTTGCCTGATAAACATAAATCGGTGTTGACCAGTAACACCACCATTTGTTGAACTCGCAAATCCAATTCCATCTTCACCATCATTTACATTCGTGCCAATATATACTGTCCAGGTTGCATCAACCTTTCTTCGTTTTAAGTTCCAGTCTGCCAAACATTAGCCTCTTGTTTTAATACGATGATAGTCCATTACTTAAGTTAATGGAAAAAGACCATGTCTACCAAAGTTTCTGAATATCTCCAGCAACAGCATCATAATCATTCCGTTCCACCGAGTCTCGTCCAAACACAGTAAGCTCTATGTAAATAAGGACTGGATGGAGTTTTGTCTAGATAAAGTGGTTTTCGTCAGCAAGACTTCCAAGATTTGGTGCAATTGTATAAGTAGACCAATTTCGCTCCATTTTATTTAGTAAGAACTGATATCCCTTGCCCGCCAGGATCGAGATATAGTTCTCATAAAATCTTCCCGTCAGCTCCAACGTCTGACGGTCGCCGGAATTATAATTCAAATACCAGATATGTACCTGGATTATCAGTTCCTGCCCATGTTTGTTGAACCGTCGTAACTCCAATAGACTCCCCTTGTTCCGTATATTGTTTACTCGGCCAATCAGAAGCATTCGCTGAACAGAAAATAATACTATTATTAGCAGGATCGAACATCAACACTCATCTCTGATTGAGTTGAAATTGAGCACAGGTTTTGGTTTAAAGTTTCGGAATAACCAGTAACTCCATTTCCGAATCGAAGCTTACTATCGGCTCAGCCGTACCCAATATGGTGTTTCTGATTTGGGTGGAAGAGAAACTAGGTCAACTTTTACGATAGACCAAATCGCATGTCTTGAAGTTCCCTGAGCAAACACTTAAGTTGCTTTCATAGGTCAATATGAATAATGTGAAAAAGTCATACAAAAAGATTCTTCATTAGTACTCCATTTTTTGTTAATGATATATTAAAAAATTTATAGACAAATTATTTTGATATTCACATTTTTAACAATCTATAAAATTATAGAAAGTTATATATGGAAAATATTTTATCAATGTGGATGTGATGGATTTTACATGATTATTGAAATTGAATGAAGTTTTGCTAACCCACACATATTCTCTTTTGAGAAATAGGTTAAACACATTCAAACTTTGTTAAATATGTCTCAAAAGTCAAAAACAATCGATTTGTCATCTGTTGAATGTTATATATTTATCAACAATTCTACAAAACTAGATTGCCTAAACGGTGGTAGGATCCCATAAGCCCTGCCAAATATGAGGATCAGATAACAAACCCTTTCTTAAGTAACCGTGATTTTGCTATAGCAGATTTTGATTCATAAAATTTTTAAAAATAAAAAACATTTTATTTAATTAGCCATCAAGAGTTCACGATTCAAAAAATCCCACTCACCATTGGCTAAGTGGGATTGAATAGGAAAGTAGTAAATATGAAAATTTACTTCATCAATATCATCTTCTTAACTGATACGAATTTATCAGTTCGTAATTCATAGATATACATTCCGGTAGCTACGTTCTGTGCGTTCCATTGATACTGATATTTGCCAGCTGTCAATGCTGTGTTTACCAGCTCTGCTACCTTCTCTCCCAATGCATTGTAGATCGATAGTTTTACATTACCTACATCTTCCGGTAATGAGAACTCGATCACTGTGCTTGGGTTGAATGGATTCGGATAGTTCTGCTCTAATGCATATACTGCTGGTATTAGTTCTCCTGTTACCATCAGCTTCTGTATTGTTGCATCACTGATCACTACATCTTCACCTGACTTCAGGTTTACATTTAGTGTCTTTCCTGTTTCATCCATCAGTCTGATATCCATTCCTTCTACTCTTACTGTCAATGGATATGTTACTCCACCATATCTATCGTCTTTATTGAACTGTTCAGATCTTCTGCTATTCTTCCACTGCTGAATCTGATATCAAACGTTCCTGATGGCGGCATTGGTGGCATTTCATACTGGGCTAGATCTACTTCTCCCTTTACTGAATACAACGTGTAACTTAAGCCTGCTGCATCCGTTAGTATTATCCTGCCCCAGTCTTCCTTGAATAATTCTACTACTTCGTTTCCTTTGGCTATTGCATCCGGTATTGTAATATTTCCTGCTGATCGTTACTTTTACCCAGTATCCATATCCAGGCACTAAATTAGTCGCTGCTACATACTGTACTCCATTAAAGCCCCAGACTGTTCCTGTTATCTGTGGATTTGCTGCTTTTAATGAAGTTATCGTCGGACTTGTCTCGTATCCACCTATCATATTCCAGCCTAATGTTGCAGGGATTGGATTGTGAGGAACTATCGTTATTGCTGGATAGTTATATGTTTCAGCAAGTGTGTTTTTCATCCAGTAGCCTTCTCCTGGTGTTGTTACCGTTCTAGACACGTACTGAACACCGTTGAATCCCCATACAGTTCCTGTTTTGTGTGTCCACCACGTACCTACATTCTGATCTGTAGGATGTAATCCAGGGGCTGATACCATATTCCAACCGTTGTTTACAGATACATTCAGTTGAAAGGTTTCGGGATCTGCACCGGTGCAAGATCAGTTATCCAAACTTTATCACCTTGCAAAATTTCTTTTGTATCAACGTTTTGTATAAAAGTAGCGAGCTGACATTTATCAGTTACCCATTATGCGATTTAAAGAGAAGGATAATCGAACATCAATCTGTGTATTATTAATTAAGTCAACTGAATCCTAGTTTCATTAGGTACCATCAGTCTTTCAGCATAGTCAACTTGTGTCTGCCCTTGCCAGTTAAATGGAATATCTGATTCAGTAACTACGAAATGAACCACGAGATTATTCCATATTGGTGGAATTGCAGCTAATCTGTTTAATCTAACTATTACGTTATAATTCAAACCTGAATTACTACCAAACATATCAACTGAGAAGGCAGACTTAATTTCTTTTCTGGCTTGATATAATGGTAGATAATATTGATACATACTTTGTGTATGATCACCACCCACAAAAGATTGAACTCCATCAAATACTGCTGTTGGAAAACCAGTAATCCCATAATAGGTATTTCTAGCATTTGAATAATTATTAGTAAATGAATCACCGTTATGATATTCAACTACAGCAACGGAACAACCATTTGCTACTAGATCATCAGCACCCAATTGTGAACCGGGACAATATTGACACCAGGTTCCGGTTCCTATTTCAAGAACTACCATTTCACGATCTGTTGTATAAGTATTAAAATATTCTGTCCTTGAGTCGTTTACCGGATCCATATCACCGGAAAGATTGGTTGTTACTGCAATTTCATACAAATCATTTGCCGCACTTAAAACATAAGCTGGGAATGATACTGATTGTTCAGCACCTGCAACCAATGTGACTGGTGCACAATTCTGTGTATAGACCGTGTTTCCACCAAGTTTAATTGTACAGGTTACATCGAATGTTTCTGTATTTAAACCAAAATTTTTAACGATGGCTTGTGGTACAAAATTCGTCCCCGGGGGATAAGTCGGATCTAATAAAATATCTTTTACCATTACATCGTGTGCAAGTGGTACGAATAATTTCAAATCATCCAGATACCAATAATTTAAATTATATGAATCTCCAGAGAAGAACCAGCAAATCTGAAAATCTGATGCACCAACATTTGAATTATTAATTGTTACAACTTCAGTAGTTGCTGGAACTGAAGTCTCAGGATTAACTATCGACCATACGGTATTCCATGCTCCGGCAGCTGATCTTGTTGCAACACCTATTGTATAAGGACCGCCATAATGATCCAACATATATTTGAATTCGACCGTAACAATTGTATTGCCTGTTGTATTAATAGCTGGACTAATAAACCTTGTTGTGGTATTAAATTGTGGACTCCAGTTTAATCGCGCTTCCGGTGCAGTACCACCAGCATTGTTAGTTGAAACTGCTGACCAGTTGCCGGCTTGAGCATCAATTGTCCAACCTGTTGGCGGGAATGTCCCACTAAAATTGACGTTGAAGTAAGTCTGTGCTTGCAGGCTTAAAGAAAATAAGATAGCTGAAATAAGAATTAAAATATTTTTCACAATATCCCCTTTCTACCGAGACATTAAGTCTAAGGATAGTTTTAACAAGACAAAGGTTTTTTAGGTTTAATGAAATTTTTGCTGAAGTAATCCTATTCAGTAGAACTACCGCTATATAGTAATTAATTGTAGGAGAAAATACTCTTAACAAAAGTCTACATTCCCCAAGTTATGATAAAATAATATTTTTCATCAGAAGAATTTTAAAATCGAGTTATAATCTAGATTTATACTTGAAAATTGCTTATTAGTATACTATTTAATATAATTAAAATCATTGAATTTTTGTCCATTCTTAACCCGTAATTTGATATCCATAACCCCCAAAAAAATACAGTCATAATTATCTGACTATAACCACACTACTAATATTGAATAAGCTTTTAGTAAGTTTAAATTCAAATTGAATGCAAGAAATACTCAAAATTTATCTACTTAGTATGATCAGTCGACTCAATTCAATTACTATACATCAGTCAGCATTGATGAGAATTAAAATCCATTCTCGACATTTATGCTCAGTATTCTATTTAGAAAATTTAGTCTGAGTCACTTTAACAGTATCATCTTCTTGACTGACACAAATTTATCAGTTCGTAATTCATAGATGTACATTCCAGTTGCTACATCTTTCGCGTTCCATTGATACTGATACTTACCTGCTGTCAATGCTGTGTTCACTAGCTCTGCTACCTTCTCTCCCAATGCATTGTAGATCGATAGTTTTGCATTGCCTACATCCTCCGGTAATGAGAACTCGATCATTGTGCTTGGGTTGAATGGGTTCGGATAGTTCTGCTCTAGTGCATAAACTGTCGGTAGTAACTCACCTGTTACCATCAGCTTCTGTACTGTTGCATCACTAATGACAACATCTTCACCTGACTTCAGGTTATCATTTAGTGCTTCTTCCTGTCTCATCCTCAACCTGATATCCATTCCCTCTACTCTTACTGTTAATGGATATGTTATGCCTATCATATCTATCGTTGGACTGTACTGTTCATATCTTCAGCTATCCTTCCACTACTGAATCTGATATCAAACGATCCTGCTGGCGGTAATCGGCGGCATTGCATACTCATCCAGATTTACTTCTCCTTTTACTGCATAAAGTGTTGAACTTATTCCTGCTGCATCCGTTAGTACTATCCTTTCCCAGTCTTCAATGAATTCTAAATATTGTTTTAGCTTTTCGCTCATTTATATTTTCCCAGTGGATACAAAGCCAATGGATGCTCATTATCCGGAAGATTAAGTGCTTTCTTTAATGCATCATCTTCAAATGCTCCCATCATAACAGTTCCTAATCCCAATGAGACTGCTTGAAGATATATGTTCTGACCAACGTGCCCTACTTCCATATCAACATATCTCTCAGTTCTTTTACCATATTTGACTGATGTTCTTTCATATATTGCAGTAATCACTACTATTGCCGAAGAACTACTTATTGACTCCTGCTTGAGAGATGCATCTGATATCTCCCTTCGCTTATCTCCTTCTGAAATTTTCTGTAAGGTATGATCTTGAGGACTGTATTTATAAATACCGGGGTTGAGGTCTTTTACATTTGCAGCAACCAGATAAATTTCCAGAGGATATAATGCACCTGCTGATGGAGCTGTTCTCAGTCCTTCCGCTGTATCAGTTATTCCTTGAGCAGCCCATAGGATCTGAGAAACTTCGGATAATGATAAAGATTCTGTTTTATAATCCCTTACTGACCTTCTATTTAATAATGCTTCTTCGATAGAAGTATTGCTCTTGTAATTTGGTGAAGGCAATTGAATAGTATTTTGCAATGATGTTTCCTCCCTGTTATCCTGGCAGAAGAAATTAGTGGTTAGTAATAATCCGATTAGAAAAATATGATATGGTGAAATATTTATTTTCTTCATTACTTCCCTCTTAGATTTTGATCGAATGAAACTTAATGATATTGTTTGTTTGTTCAAATTATTCACTGCCAAAATCAACAGACTTATGCTTATCTAAGAATAAATAAATAATTAAGAGAGTCTTATTTATTTTTTTGCCTAATTTTGAAAAGAGAATAATCAATAATAATTGACAAATGTTCAAGAAAGCCATAGTAAGAAAACCCTGCAAGAACCTGGTGAATGGTTTAACTACTGCCAACCTTGGAAAACCAGACTACCAGTTAGCACTGATTCAGCATCAGGAATATATTGAAGCTCTTAAAGAATGTGGGCTTGAAGTAACTGTGCTGGAAGCAGATGAAAAATATCCAGACTCTGTATTCATCGAAGATACTGCTTTACTGACTCCTCATTGTGCTATTATTACTAATCCAGCTTCTCATTCTCGTAATGGTGAAATAATTGAATTGAGTCAGGTTATTGAAAATGTCTATCCGATTGTTGAAACTATTTCAACACCGGGAACACTTGAGGGTGGTGATGTTATGATGGTCGGCAACCACTTTTACATTGGATTGTCAGAAAGAACAAATCTGTTTGGTGCAAATCAGTTAATAGGCATATTAGCAAAGTATGGTCTTATAGGCTCAACTATAACTGTAGAGAATGTTCTGCATCTCAAATCTGGAGTATCATATCTTGAGAATAATAATCTACTTGTAACAAGTAGTTTTATCAACAAGCCTGAATTTCAGAAGTATAACTTGATCTTGGTTGATGATGATGAAAGCTATGCAGCAAACAGTCTGTGGATAAATGATAAGGTTCTGGTCCCGAAAGGATTTCCAAAGACGAAGAAGAAAATTGAACAAGCAGGTTATACTACAATTGAAGTTGATGTTTCTGAATTCAGAAAACTGGATGGAGGGCTAAGCTGTCTTTCGTTGAGATACTAGAAACTGATTTTTAATCCTTATCATCTACGCTCATCTTCAACCAAAAATCTTAGGAATGCGATTGATTTGTTGTAAATGAGAAAAAAATACAATTCTTCTATACAAATAGAGAGAGGATTAGTTCGGAAAGAGTAATTAAACCTATTAAATTAATATACTATAAAGGTAGTCTTTGTTTATTTGGATTTTGTTATAAACGATTTGAAAATCGTTACTTTTCAATTAATAGAATAAAAAAATAAGACTCATTGAATCAAAATAGACTTAATAATTAAATGAAATAAATGAAATTAGAAGATTCTTTCAATATTGTGGGCAGATATAACAGCTTAGTAGCTGAAGCAAAAGATAGCAAAAAAGAGTTAGCAATATCAAAATTAAATGAAGCCTTAAAAATTTTTGAGAAGTATAAAAAATATTTCGGTGATGGAAATCAGAGCTTAGGTATAGAATTAAAGGAAATGATTAAGGAATGGGAAAATGGTAAAACTTGGGTTGAAAATTATAAAGATGGTGGAAAAGAATTTTATGAAAATGGTATGTTAAAAGCAGAATGGAATAATAAGGATTATATGAAGTGCGGAGAATATATAAAGTATCACCGAAACGGAAATATCGAAATGAAATGTAAGTATTTAGATGATGTAAATAGAGATGGGTTAATGTATAAATATTTTGATGATGGAACACTTAAGGAGTTGTGGGGTTATGATAAGGGTGTGCGTATTTTTATAAAAAAATATTACCCAAGTGGAGTGATGAAAAAAGAATGGATTTACGAAAATGGACAGGAAAAAGAAGTAATAGAATATGATAAAAATGGAAATAAAAAGATGAGTAAGGGAAATTAAATGAATCAAGATAAAGCAAAGTAACCTTGCAAGTTTGGTTAGTTATAGTTGTAATTATAATAATTTTTGCAATCATTAAAGCTAATGTAAGCTAAGTATGGTAGATACAAGTTGGAAGATTTTATTAAACTATTAAAAGATAACTCAGAGTGGGTGATTGGATCGCTTTTAACAATTTTTGGACTTTGGATAGGAATACTTCAATAT
Source organism: uncultured Ignavibacteriaceae bacterium (assembly GCA_963739915.1). GTDB lineage: Bacteria > Bacteroidota > Ignavibacteria > Ignavibacteriales > Ignavibacteriaceae > IGN2. Next base: position 165,705 of record CAVUCF010000028.1, on the reverse strand, counting down.
AAGTTCAATAAAATTAAATTTAGAAGAGATTCATTTGAAAAAAACTTTAAATACTATTCCTTATGCGAAGACTTTATTTATAAAATTCTGGTACGGTTGGGTTACGATTGAAGACTGCACCGACTTTCAGAAGAGTATGAAAGAAGTTGAATTTTTATTTGATAATAATGTAAATGAATTTGTAAATAAGATATTAGCGATCGGCTTTCTATTAGCACGCCTAAATGAAAACATAAAAGTGTATCAAAGAAATGATTCTATCTTAACAGAAGAAAACATTGAGGAAAAGAAAAAACTAATGAAAGAAAAATCTGAATTACTAAAACAAGCTGAACCTTCAAGAGCAGAATTAAAAACAGTTTTTAATAAATATTTAAAAATAAAATAATGCGGAACTTTGGTAAAATTTAAGTAAGAGATTACTTATTACTAAGTTGTACCGGAAAATCTTAAAACACGGAAGCTGGAATTTCCGTTCAGTATCTATCTTAAATTACATATATTATTTCCGGGTGACAGATAAAAATTTGATAATTTTTATATAAAGAGAGAATTAAAATGTATAACAAACTAATTACCAACATTAAGCCATTAGGTTTTACCTGGGAGACCAAAGATCCATTTTTATTTTGTGTGCATCACCTTGATAATTATCCTGCCGGTAATGATGAGCTGGGACCTGCTGCTTCATTAGCTGGAAGAAACCTTGGACAGGATTTTACCACAAAGGATGGCTGGCGAATGTATCACGGAGAAACTGTCCCCGGCTTTCCTGCACATCCACACAGGGGATTTGAAACTGTTACAGTTGTTCTGAATGGATTTGTTGATCATTCAGATTCACACGGAGCAGCGGGCAGATATGGCAATGGAGATGTGCAATGGATGACTGCCGGTTCCGGATTTCAACATTCTGAAATGTTTCCCCTGCTGGATAAAAATAATCCGAATCAATTGGAGCTTTTCCAGATTTGGCTTAACCTGCCTAAAGCTAAAAAGTTTGCCCGACCTTATTTTAATATGCTTTGGGCAGAGGATATTCCTGTAGTTTCTGAAAAAGATAAAAATGGAAAAATCACAGAAGTAACTATTATCGCTGGAAAAATAGGTGATGTATCTGCACCAGCGCCTGCCCCTGATTCCTGGGCAAATGAACCCGGAAATGAAGTTGCTATCTGGCTAATAAAGATGGAAGCCAATGCTCAATGGACTATTCCTTCTGCATCGCTTGAAGTAAACAGGTCACTTTATTTTTACAGAGGATCTAAAATAAATATCACAGGGATTACAATAGACAATTATCATTCAGTTGATTTACTTGCAGATCAACCAGTCATTATAGAAAATGGAAATGCAGATGCTTATTTGTTTTACTCCAGGGGAAGCCAATTAATGAACCAGTTGTGCAGCACGGACCATTTGTAATGAATAGTGCTGCAGAAATACAAGATGCATTTAACGATTATCGTAAAACACAATTTGGTGGCTGGCCCTGGTCAAGATATGATAATGTACATTCACGAGAGATGGGAAGATTTGCAAAGTATTCAGATGGACGAGAAGAAATTAAGTAACTTTTTTTATCAATTTTATAATGAGGACTAAATGCCAAACAATAAAAATGTTAAGTCTTATAAAAACGGATTCATAAACGTATCTGATGGATATAAATTATATTTTGAGTTATATGGTAACCCGAAAGGCATTCCGGTTTTATTTCTTCACGGTGGGCCAGGTGCAGGGTTTTCAGATAATGATAAACAGTTTTTTGATAAAAGAAGATATAATGTAATTTTCTTTGATCAAAGAGGGTCATCAAGAAGCAAGCCTTTTGGTTCTATTAAGAAGAACACGACACAGGATCTTGTTAATGATATAAATAAAATTCTGGATTATTTAAACTTTGATAAAGTATATATTTTCGGTGGTTCCTGGGGAAGCACACTTGCTTTAGTGTACGCTATTAATAATCCTAAACGAGTACGGGGCTTGATATTAAGAGGTATTTTTCTGGCTAATAAGTATAGTCTTGAACATTATATCAATGGAGGGATTAAGGAATTCTTCCCTGATGTGTGGGATCGTTTTGTAAAACCGGTAAAGAATGGAGAAAAACCTGCTAATTATTATTTGAAAAGAATATTATCTAAGAACAAAAAGATTAGTGAAAAATTCGCTTATGAATGGGCTTATTATGAAATGTCTTTTTATACAATTAATAAAATCTCAAATCCTGATAAAATATTAAAAACATTTTCTTACAGATCTCTCGCAATATTAGAAGCCCATTACATAATAAATAAATGTTTTCTGCCGAAGATAACATCATAAAAAATATTAATAAGTTTAAACATATTAAGACTTCTATTGTTCAAGGCAGATATGATTTTATTTGTCCACCAATTCAAGCATTTAGATTGCACTCTAAATTGAATAATTCAAAATTAAATATTGTTAGTGCTGGACATTCATCTTCCGATGAAGAAATAAAAAAAGCATTAAAAACTGAACTAAAGCGAATTACCGCTTGATATTTTGCTTTTCTCTCTATCGCAAGCCATATAGAGACTGTATTATGCCGGATCATTTACTTCCTTCATAAAATTCTTGTGCACAATTCAATTGTAATAAAATAATCATTGTAATATTCGTTTTTTTTGGTATAAGAAAGATATACTAACAACTAATTAGGAGTTTACTATGTCTTTCACCATCGGTGCTGATCCAGAATTGATTTGCAGAAGAAATGGTCAGTTCGTTTCAGCCTCATAACTATTTCAAATCTCAATCAGTTCATTTGGTCTTGATGGCTGCGAATCCACTGCTGAGATAAGACCAGGATTTTCAGTGAATCACCTGTTGATCTTACATGCAAAGATTTATCAGATACTAGATTACGGTCACGATAAAGCACCAGACCTTGAATTCTATGCTGGGCATTTTGTGGACAGCTATGCCATCGGAGGTCATACACATTTTTCAATTGAATCAACAACACAAATTATTGAAGCACTTGATTGTGTTCTTGGAATCTCTCATAATTGCATCGATGATAAAATTCAAAGACAAAAAAGAGAACGAAGCGGTTATGGCAAACGAGGAGCTTATCGAAAAAAACATTATGGTTTTGAATATCGAACACCAGGATCATTTCTTGTTTCTCCTTCTGTAACACTTGTTCATCTTACACTTGCAAAGCTTGCAGTAATCGGAGTGCTTGAGGATAAAATAAATTTTGTTGAACTAAAGAACGGACATCACAGCTGCACATTTCTAAAATCACTTAAACATATCATTGCATACAATTCCTGATGATTGCCAGGAAGGACTAAAAGAACTTGATACTCTTCTTGGTAAAAAACTGAACTGGAATCGTGATATTTTCCTAACTGGGGATTAAGGAGGTGTGCTTGATATGCACTGCACAAATTGTGATGAACCAGTAAACGATGATGAGGTTCGATGGGCTAATGAGCAGCCATACTGCGAAGAATTGCTGGGATGAACTTTATAACTATTGTTCTCGATGTGATGGAGTTATTCTAAGAGAACATACTCTGTATGACAGTTCAGGAGATCCACTTTGTAATGACTGCTATGAGGATAATTATTGATGACGATTGCCCCGACAATCCACCTGTAACTGAAACAGATCGGGAACTTGTAATCAAACTTATCACGAAGCTGGCTGCAAGGAAAATTAGAAACAAGAAGACCAATCTTCATCAACGATAAAGATATTCTTCTTAAAACAATTAAAGATAAAGTCGGTTTAGTGGATACCCCTATTTATCTCTTTGGTCTTGTTGATAGAGATGAATATCAGATATCAGCAAGCTCAGATCTTTTTGAAGCTGTTCAGCAGTATGTTCTGATTAATAATATATCAGCCACAGTTGTCTCTACACCAGGATGCAATCGTCTGGGAATAAGTCTTTCACTTCGAAAGAACAATCAACAACAAATTGTTGAGCTGATCAAATCAATTACAACTGTTAAAGAAACAGTTCCAGCCTAACTAAAAACAAAAACGGAGTTTAATATGTGCGGAATAATGGGATATTATTCCTTCGGGAATACTCTGCCCGATAAAGAAAAAATAACAAATATGTTCAGCTTACTTGAGACCCGAGGAAGAGATGCTTCGGGTTTTGCATTTATAGATGATAATGATCTTGTGGTTCACAAAGCACCAATCAAATCATCTGATATGATAAAGACAGATGAATGGAAAAAGCTTACTCTTCCAAAAGTTATGATACTTCATTGCAGAATGAAAACTCAGGGAGATGAAAAGAACAATGCAAACAATCATCCTCTATTTCTCAAAGCATGGAATCGCAATTGTTCATAATGGAATGATTTATAACGATAAAGAAATATTTGGCAAGAAACAGAGAGATGGTGAAGTAGATTCAGAAATCAATACTTCATCTGCTGTCAATGAAAATACGTGGAGATAAAATCAAACGACTATTCGACCGCATCGAAGGTTCATTTGCTGTTGCAGTGATTGATAAAAATGATCCTGAGAAACTGATTCTGATAAAGAAGGATAATCCGATCGATTTATATCTCGACTCTGAAGATGATATTCTTTACTTCTGTTCTGAAAGAGATATAATGAAACAAGCACTTGAAGATATCGAAAGTATTTCATCAAGAGGATTTAATCTTGGTGAAGGAAACTATCACAGCTATGAAATGCAGAACAATCATTGCCTGCTTATAAACACTGATGGAGTTGAATCATATCAGAGATATCATCCAATTAGAGATCGATGGTATGACAGGAAGTTACTATTACCAGGATGAGATGAAATAATGATCGATTGTCCCTGGTGTTTCTGTAAGACAAGTTATCAGGAAGGAAAGCTGTTCAATAAATGCGAAGTATGTGGAATGTCAATAAATGAGGAGGATCTCTATGTTATATAGTCCAAGATTAAAAGGTGATTTGGTAAGGAAGCTTTACCTGCTCAAGCATTTAAGAAAAAAAACCAATGACACAGACTAGTAAATGAAGCAATAACAGAATATTTAGAAAGGAAAGAAAACGATGAAAAAAGAAAAGGATCTATTTGAACTTATTGCAGAATTAGTAGAAAAAATATTAAAAGAAATATTCGGAAAGGAGATAAAAAATGAGTTGATGGATAGCAATTGTAATTGATAGTAGCTGAATGCTGTGCTTAAAATTATAATTGTGGAGAGGTAAAATATGGAAAGTGATTTTATTGATGAATTGCTTAAAGAAGCAGAAGAAAAAGAACAAAAGCTTTCGAGGGAATTTGCTGACCTGATGCTGATTGAAATTTCTCAGCTTGAAAAACAGATACAAACCAACTTTGAACAGGCTGCAAGAGAACGTGAAATAATTAAGAACTGGGCTTTGAAGATAAACAGCAAGCTTGCTTCCAGGATAGAATTTCTGTCAAAGAAACTGGAAGTATTCATAAAAGAAACGGGTGAGAAAACTATAAATCTGCCGAATGGTATTCTTAAAGATGCATAAGAAACCTGATCAGATTGAAGTTGAAGATCTGGAATTGTTTCTGAAGAATGCCCGACCGGAATGGTTGACTGTGATTCCTGAACAAGCTAAACCAAATCTTGTTGCGATAAAAAATCACATCAAGACAAGACCCATTCCTAAAGGAGTTAAAGTAATTGAAGGTGAAATTGAATTTTCATATAAACTAAATGGAGTAGAAAATGGAAAGGAAGAAGCTGGAACTGGAATTGAACAAGCCAGTTAAAATTGAATTACTGCAGGATCAATGCTTGATTGGCACATCCAGGTATGGAGAGTATTATCTTGTATAATGTGCGGAATGGTGGTAATGAAGAGCTAAGTTATTTTGCTGATAAAGAAGTGCACGAGAAACTGAAAGATCTTCAAAAGGTGATAAAGTAGAAATCTGTAAAAGAGCTGAGCAGAAAGGAACTAAAATCGTAACCACTTTGATGTTAAAGTTCTGCAGAACAATGTTGAAAGTCCTAGAGCAACCAAACAACAAAAACCTTGATGATAATTATTATGAATCTGATGTTAAACTCTTGCAGAGATGCCGTTCGCATATCAAAATGAACTCGGTGGACTGATGGATGCCAAATCGCTCGCTGTGACATTGTTCATTGCGAGAAGTAAGATCAATGGCAATGGATACTAATCGTAAAGCCGGGCTACGGTCCGGCTTTACAAAAAATAATTACAAAAAATTTTTATTAGGGACCGTATTTTGTTTTGGGAATTTGTGTTGGGGGGTGGAGGGAGTCTCAGAAAAAAAATGAACAAAAAAATTTTAGGATCCTTTTTTTGTCTTGGAAATCGGTGGGGGCGGTGTCTATAAAAATTGAAGTTTAATTTAAGTTCGCTAGGGTCCCAATTTCGTTCTGAAAATGGGTAGCAAACTGTATCCTGCAATTCCCAATTATAAAATTTTTAGAACCCTATCTTCCATAGAAAATCAGCATATCGTTTGTGTTTGGAACATTTGGGAATTTGGCGTGGCTAAAGGATACGCCATGCTTGGATAAGATAATTTTTAAGCCTAATATAAGCTACGTTCGTTGGCTACGAAACCATTCCTCTTGCTTATTGTTTTTTGCTTCCTTACGTTTCCAACTGTAACCCGAATTAATCTTGCATAACTAGTAAGATTCTTTTATGAAACTTGTTTCTACTTGGCTTCTTAACAAACTTGCGGGAAAATATTTCCTTTATAATTTAATTTTACTTATCCATTTCTGTCCACTCTCAATTTCACAAAATATAGAACCAAGATTTGAGCATCTGTCCGTAAAAGACGGATTACCGGAAAATAGTGTAAAGGCAATTCTACAAGATTATCTCGGTTATTTATGGTTTGGGACACAAAATGGATTAGCAAAGTACGACGGTTATGAAATAAATGTTTATCAAAATGAAGAAAAGAATGAAAAGAGTTTGAGCAGTAATTCAATAAGTACAATTTATGAAGATCGGAAGAAAGACCTTTGGATTGGAACTTGGGATACGGGGTTGAATCGATTTAATAGGACTACAGAAACTTTTGATCATTTTGTATATAATCCGAGAGATTCCTCAAGCATCTGTTCTAATACGGTTTACTCTATTTATGAAGATCGAAAGGCGAGATTATGGATAGGAACCGATAAAGGATTAAACCTGCTTGACAGAAAGACAAATAAGTTTGAACACTACTGTTTTTCCGATAGAAAACTCACAAAGGAGTTAAATGAAATTTTATTTACGAAGATAAAAGATTATCCTAAGATTGAATCAATTTTACAGGTTGGTAACAATGTCAATATTATTAAGAAGTTTACAGTTAAAAAGGAATGCACTGTATTGATAGTTATGGTTGGTGAAGCAGGATATGATTATGGTTGGATAGAAGACTACAAATGGAAAAAGTAGTATTTAATTATGATTACAAATATACTTATCACGCCGGTGGTGATTTTATTAATAGAATTCAGATTGAGCTAAGCCATACTAAACGAAGGAACATACAAAATACATTTCAAATCAAATTATTATTATTCTTTCGGAGACAAATTCTCACAATCGGAAAGTTACGATTACAAATTGAGGGTTGGTGAAAAACCTTTATATAGATGAACACTGGGGAATCCAAATAATTGATGTGTCGGAGTGATTATCAAAGACTAAACGAACTGCTAAAAAAATCTCTTAAGATCAAAGTGGAAGTCTAAAGTATTCTCTGTTTCTGATTCTAAAAAAACAGGGTTGATATATTTAGGAACAAATTCTCCTGGATTATGGGAGATAGATAATGAGTCAAAGACGATTAAGAAAGTGGATTTCTCGGAATTCAATCAGCTTCCGAAAGAAATAGGATCAGTTGAATCATTTTATACTGGCAAGCAACGGATCATCTTGGATTGCAACAACAACAGGACTTTGCAATTTTGATCCATCCAAGAAAGTAATTCATCTATATCAACCTCTCCCATCTGAGAAAAGCATACTAGCAAATCACTTGCATTCACTATCAGAGGACAAAGAGGGAAATATTTGGGCCGCTACAGTATTTAATGGAATAGTCAAATTTGATATCAGACAAAAGGCATTTAAAATATTTGAGAATGATCCAATAGATCCGCATAGCCTTTCCAGAAATGATGTGTTATCATTAATTCATGATAGGTCAGGGATTTTATGGGTAGGCACTTGGACTGGTGGAATTGATAAGTGGGATAAGATCAGATGGAAATTTCACAAATATAAAATGACTTCGCTTATTGAGAATGCAGGTACTTCAGCAGAACATTAATACAATTTGTGAAGACGAAAAAGGAATTCTATGGATCGGTAATTACAACGGACTCTTCAGGTATGACTTAAATTCTAGGCCAGATAAAACGTTTCTATCACAGTATTGATGAATCCAAAAGCATATCATGTGATAGTGTAACTTATATCATCAGAGATCCCTTTAGACCTCATAACTTGTGGATAGGTACACTTAATGGATTGAACAGATTTAATCTTGTTGTCAGAAAAATTTGAATCCTATTTAAATCATCCGGGCGATTTTGAGAGTATAAGTAATAATTATATAACTGAAATATTGATTGATAGAAAAGCAAATTTATGGGTGGGGACAAGAGGCGGTGGTTTGAATCAGTTTTTCACCGTGGAAAATAAATTTAGTTGCATAAAAGATGATCCAGATAGAGGACTTATCGTACAAGATGATTTTATAACAGCCATATTTGAAGACTCATCAGAAAATATTTGGTTTGGGCATAATGGAGTGGGATTAAATAAACTTGAATATTCAAAAGGAAAATACCACTATCGTTTTTTTAACTTCAATAATGATAAGATACTGTTGTATAAAAACTATTTATAAAGATACGACATGGTAATTTCTGGCTCGGGTAATTTTATGGATGGTCTTTTTTTAGTTGATGTTAAAGAAGGATAAAATTATTTCTCATTATACAACAAATAATGGGCTTTTAGATAATCAAGTCTTATCAATAGTAGAAGATGAACTTGGGTGTTTGTGGTTTAGTAACAACATTGGTCTTACAAGATATTCTCCTGAAAACAGTCAGTTTAAACATTATGGAATATCTGAAGGACTTATTAATATATCTGATCTATCTTCAAATACCTTATATAAAGGAATTGATGGTAAGATCTTTTTCTGTGGTAAAGAAGGTTTCAATGTGTTTTATCCACGCTTAATCATTGATGACCCTACTCCTCCTCAGGTAATAATTAAAAAAATTTCCCTTTTCAATCGCCCTAAAGAAAAACTAGAATATGAAGGACTCATTTCAGAGTTTAAAGAATTATCACTTTCTTATGATCAGAATGACCTTAACTTTCAATATGTTGGATTTCATTATGGTGAACCTTTAAAAAATCAATATAAATATATTCTTGAAAGCTTTGATAAAAACTGGATAGATGCCGGAAACCTGAGAACAGCAACTTATACCAACTTGATCCGGGTGAATATGTTTTCAGAGTTACAGCTTCAAACAAAGATGGAGTATGGAATGAAACAGGAGCTTCAATAAAAATTATAATCAATCCACCACTTGTGGGCAACAACCTGGGCTTATATATTCTATATCTTTGCTTTTATCAAGCTTGGTTTATTTCACCTGGAAATTGCAGCTTAAGAGAATCAGAGTTAAACAGGAATTTGAGATGAGCAGATTTGAAGCAAAAAAACTACACGAAGTAGATGAGATGAAATCAAGATTCTTCACAAACATCTCTCACGAATTCAGAACACCACTTACTCTTAATTCTTGGACCTGTTAAAGCAAATCATCGAAAAATGAAGGATGAGAAAACGAAGGATGAATTAAGTTTGGTACACAGAAATGCTAAGAAACTTCTTGGACTTGTAAATCAGCTGCTTGATATATCCAAGCTTGAATCAGGTAATATGAAGCTTCAGACAATCCCTCAAAACTTTATTCCACTATTTAAAGCATTGGTATTATCATTTACTTCTTATGCAGAAAGAAAGAAGAATTACTCTGAAATTCAATTCGTACTGAAGATGAAATAATTGTGTATCTGGATAAAGATAAAGTTGAAAAGATAATCACCAACATTCTTTCAAATGCATTCAAGTTTACTCCTGAGGGAGGAAGATTGATAGTAAACTAGTAAACAAAGATGATAAATATGTGAAATGTAATTGTTAGTGATACAGGCATTGGAATTCCAAAAGAAAAGATTTCAAAAATTTTTGATCGTTTCTATCAGGTTGATGGAAGTCATACAAGAGAACAGGAAGGAACGGGAATTGGTTTATCTCTGACAAAAGAATTAGTTGAATTGCATAAAGGAAAAATTGAAGTAGAAAGTGAAGAAGGAAAAGGAACAACATTTACAGTTAGTCTTCCTTTGGGTAAAGAGCATCTTAAAACCTGATGAGATTATCTGAGACAGAGAAAGAGTATGAGAAAGTGAAAGTAATACCGGAGTATTGATGAGGATATTGAAGAGAAAAGCTGAAACATAAAATTGATATTGAAATATTTGAAAAAGAATCATTCCCATTATTGCTGATAGTTGAAGATAACTACAGATGTTAGATATTACATCAAAGATAATTTGAAAAAGGATTATAGAGTTATTGAAGCAGTTGATGGAGAAGATGGCTGGAATAAATCCATTGAGCAAATACCTGATTTAATTGTAAGTGATGTAATGATGCCGAAGATGGACGGATTTAAGTTATGTGAAAAATTAAAAACAGATGAAAGGACAAGCCATATACCGGTAATCTTGTTACTGCAAAGGCATGCAAGGAATCTGATAAGCTGGAAGGATATGAAACTGGAGCAGATGAATATGTAATGAAACCATTTGAACCAGATGAATTGAGAGCAAGGATAAAAAATCTTATTGAGCAAAGAAAAAGACTGCAGGAACATTTCCAGAAACAGGGGATTGTGTGGATTAAACCAGCAAAAGATTGCATCCGTTGATAAAAATTTTTAGCAGAAAGTTTTCAGAGAAATAAATAGATCATATTTCGGATTCATCATTCAGTGTTGAAATAATTGTTAATGATCTGGCAATCAGCCGTTCAGTTTTACACAGAAAAATGTTATCATTAACAGGTGAAACACCAGGAGATTTAATCAGAAGAATTAGACTTGAATAAAGCTGCAGAGCTAATTAAACAAAAATTCGGAAACCTTTCAGAAATTGCTCTTGAAGTTGGTTATAATAATCCAGCACATTTTTCAGAAGCATTTAAAGAAGCAATTCGGTGTTTCACCCTCACAATATCAGCAGAAAAATACCAACAGTTAACAATCAAAAATCATTTTTCTCACATATTGACAGAAAAGCGGAAGCAATTGACAGAAATCTGGTAGAAAATCCCTCCTCTAAATCTTATAATATCTCCAGAAAATAAATTTTTATTTACCTGATCTAATGAAACCCGAATTAGCGGTTTCCATTGGAGGAAAACGATTAAAAATATAGCTTATGAATGAATTAGTACCATCAGAGTTTTATCTAGGGTCAGAATTACCCTAATCCATTTAAGGAAAAAACAACGATAAAATATTGTGTGGCTTATAAAACCAGGGTGAAACTAACAGTCTATAATGCTGAAGGTAAAGAGATTAGAAAAACTAGTTGATGAAGAAGAAGAAACCCGGCACTTATGAAATAACTTGGTACGCTGAACAGCTACCAAGTGGAGCTTATTTCTATGGATTGCAAGCAGGCTCTTTTATAGAGATGAAGAAAATGATTTTACTTAAATAAATATTATTCAATCATCCCATAACTAGGAGGATAAAATGAAATCTTTAATTAATTCTGTGTTCTTTCTTTCAATTCTTTGTTCTGTCTCAATTGCCCAGTGGGAACCAAACCATACTTTTTCTAATAGTGCGTGGGTTTGGCAACCCTTTCCAGTTAATGAAAATGTTATCTGGGGAGATATAGAATTCAACTCTGGTGAGGGAGGATTCTTCAGAACTTCTGATGGTGGTATTACCTGGTATAATGACACTCTTCCAAGTGTAAATTATTCAACCAGTATAAACGCTAGGAGTTCTACCACAGCATATTACACTACAGCTAGTCTTTCGAATGTTGCAAGGGTACTTAAAACTACAGACGGAGGCTTGAGTTGGAATATACAAGCTACAGCATTCGGTAACAACAATTTTATTGACTTCATTTACTTTTTCGATGATGACAATGGCTGTGTACTCGGAGAACCAGTTGGTGGTTATCTAGAAATTTATACAACTACAAATGGAGGCAACAAATTGGATTCGAGTTCCAAATTCTAATATTCCTGTAAGTATGACTAATGAACTTCCAATCTATCGTGCACACTCAATTTTTTCTAATACAATTTGGGTACCTGTATCTGTTAGTAACACTAATCAATTCAGAATTTATAAGAGTACAGATAAGGGTTACACGTGGACAGTTACAAATACTTTTACAACTTCTTCAATTAATTTATTACCTACTTCACTTGCATTCCAATCTCAATCAGAAGGATTATTAGTATTATCAAAATTCAATGTTAATAATTCTTCTTATCAGATTTTGAAAACTACTGACGGTGGAAGTAATTGGATTAATATTAATTTTCCGTTAGCAATTGAACCGGCATTTATTTGTACTATTCCAGGAACATCACAAGGATATCTTGTAACGGCGCCCTTAAATAATTTTGGTTCAGCCTATACTCTAGATAATGGAAATAATTGGCAGCTAATTGAAAATACACTTGATTTATGTTTACCCAAATTTACTTCTCCATCTTCTGGTTGGTCTGTTAGGTGGTTCTATGATGCTTCAACTATATATAAATGGTCGGGTCCTCCATTGCCAGTTGAGTTAATAAATTTAACATCAATTGTAAGCGGAAATGATGTATCGCTTTCTTGGTCAACAGCAACAGAAATTAATAATCAAGGATTTAGTATTGAAAGAAAAGTCTATCAATTCTGAATTTTCTGAAGTGGGATTTGTTCCTGGTTTCGGAACAACCGCAGAATCAAAATCCTATGCTTATACTGATTCAAGAAGTCTCGGACGGAAAATATACTTACAGACTAAAACAAATAGACTTCGATGGAAGTTTTCAATATTCATCGGAAGTTGAAGTTGAAGTCTCCGCACCATTAGAATTCTCACTTGAACAGAATTACCCAAATCCTTTTAATCCATCAACTACAATCAGGTATTCAATTCCAATATCAGAATTTGTCACACTGAAAATTTATGATGTATTGGGAAATGAAGTAGCAACACTAGTAAACGAAGTGAAACCGGCTGGAAGTGATGAGATAGAATTTGACGCTTCTCATCTTTCAAGCGGTATTTATATCTATAAATTGCAGTGGGGAATTTTTGTAGAGACGAAAAAGATGATACTGATGAAGTAAAATTTTTAGAACTACTACTTCCCTATTCAATCCCGCTTAGCTATGCTAAGTGGGATTTTTTTATGTTCAGCAATGTATCGAACTTCATATCAACATCGATTAGAATTTTAATAAAAATTCTCTCTTAATCTTTTCTCTCGATCCTTCAATATTTGTTTCACACTTCCAATTTATCCGTTTTATTCTATCTCAATTTTCACTCACCAAAAAAGAAAAAGGAAACCCTTATGGGATGTATCGTACAAATAATTTTGATCATCATCGCATTTGCTATATACCCTATACTCGCAATAATCTGGGTAGTGGCACAATTAACTGGTGCGCTGAACGATGATTATATAGTATGCAATTAAGAAATTAGAAAAATTAAAATTTAATAGCTTGTTCTATTTACCCCATAGATTCTTATCCTCCACTAATATGGATGTTTTACTTTATCATTATTGAGATCAGTTTTATTATCTGTCGGGTACCACATTATCCATTTCAATAATTTTTATATGAAAAGGTCAGGGACAATATTTATCTTCTCCCGATATTAAAAGATTATCTAATTTTACTTCTGTAATTAAAATAATTGTTCGGTAACGACTAAATAAAGTATTGTGGAAAAAAAATATTTCCTTTTAGAATTTCTACTTATTATTACTCTTGCATCTGTTGATATTGGAATTGCAGCTACTGAATTACCGTCAAACACCTTAACTTCCACTAGCAGATCAGTCCGCTTAAACTATTGGCAAATAATAAAGGATACAAATCCCAAATATTCTCTTCCAACATTCCCGGATACATTATGGCAATTATTTGAACCTACATTAGATGATGATAGATACACAGAGGGTAACTGGCTCATAAGAACCAAAATTGTTATTAGGGATTCAGTAAGCAATAAAGTTATTCTAGGACTCTTTCCATTAAATTTTGTAACTGCTTATGAAATCTATTGGGATGGAATTAAGATTGCACAAAATGGAATAATTGGGATTAATAAAACTGATGAAAAAGCAGGCACATATAATTTTAATCTTGCCTTATCTCCTAATCTTGTAATGCCCGGTGAACATACTCTCGTTTTTCGAATATCAAATTATAATAATTACTCATCATGGAAATGGTTCTATGGCGATATGGTGATTGGTAAGTATGATTCTTTGTTACAAAGAATAGCTCAATTATATTATCAGGCATTTTTTATAACAGGCATTCTATTTATTCCATTTCTTTTTAATCTTTTTCTTTACATCGCAAGGAAACGAAAAATTGAACATTTATTATTTAGCCTAATTTGTTTAATTGTAATAATGGATTCAGTAACAATGCTGGTTCCAATACTCATAGATACACGGACTACTTTTGTGTATTTGCAATATTATGTTTATCAGTTTATTACTCTTTTATTTACGATTTTATTTCCTGCATTTTTCATTTACCTGTTTTCTTTTCCTAAAAAAATTATTGGGCTAATTATAGTAACAACTCTTTTCATCTTTTGGTTTTTTACGAATATCGGAAACCTCTTTAACATAATGACTCTAACCGTACTTATTTTAAGCAGCATAATCACAATATGGGCATTGTACAAACGGCGGGAAGAAAGCGTAATTATTTTTATAGGGATTATTGCAGCCTGGGCAGCATATTATTTTAATATTGCTTTTGCTGGATTGGCAACAACTATGGTAATTTGCACAAGCTTTTCTATAGCAAGGCAGTTTGCAAGAAAAGAAAATGCTGAAAAAGAAGCCCAACTTAAATCTGCACGTTTAGAAAATGAATTGTTAAAGAAGAATATAAATCCGCACTTTGTACTAAATACACTTACATCAATAATAGCGTGGCTAAGAAAAGATTCCAGTTCAGCTATTAAACTTATTGAAGCGTTGGCTGACGAGTTTAGAATGATAAATCAAATATCTGCTTTAAAACTAATTCCTATCACTCAGGAAATCGATTTATGCAGAGCACATCTTAAAATTATGAGCTATCGCAAAGGCGCTGATTATAAAATGGAAACTTTAGACATTGATGAAAAGGATACTGTTCCACCGATGTTATTTCATACTCTTGTTGAAAATGGTTTGACTCACGGATATGAAAATAAAATCTCAGGTACATTTAAGTTACAAATGATAAAAAATTCAGAATTAACAAAATATATACTTACAAATGATGGAGAGTTTAATACTGAGGAATCTAAAGGATCAACTGGTTTTGGTGCAAAGTATATTAAAGGGAGATTAGAAGAAAGCTACCCGAATAGATGGAATTTCACTTCGAGCAAATTTGAAGAGGGCTGGGAATCAATCGTTGAAATAAGGAATAGTTAATGCGAATCTTAATTGTTGAAGATGAACGACCTACTGCTGAAGATATTAAAATGCTGGTTGAGCAAATTCTGAATAAAGAAATTACATCTATACATATCGAAACTACATTGGACAATGCAATGTTTTATCTAAAAGAAAAACCTATAGATGTATTACTTTTAGATTTGAATCTGAATGCAAAAGATGGATTTCAGCTACTTAAACAAGTAGTAAGTCAGTCATTTCATACAATTGTTATTTCTGCAAACATCAACAGAGCCATTGAAGCATTTGAATATGGTGTGCTTGATTTTATTCCTAAACCTTACAGTATTGAAAGATTGAAAGCAGCTTTTCAAAGATTAAAATCCAGCCACGCTTTAGATGGTCATTCAATTAAATATCTTTCTGTAAAAAAAGGATTTGAAATTAAGGTTATTCCTATTGAAGAAGTTAGTTATTTTAAATCTGCAAATATTTACGCTGAACTGCATCTTAAAGATGAGCGTATTGTTATTTACGACAAATCCCTGAAGCAGCTTGTTCCTTTATTACCTTCCAATTATTGTCGTATTCACAAATCTTATATTATAAATCTTGAAAAGATTGATTCAATTCAAACACTTGGCGGTGGAAAATACCGTGCTCTTCTAAAAAGTGGAGAGTCCTTACCAGTTAGCCGAAATAAAATTAAATCGCTAAAAAATATTGGTGTTTAGATTTATGATTTAATTCATAAATCTCATATGCATTAGAACTTTTATCTTCCAAATAGCCTCTCATACGTATTCATAAGTGCACTTCACAAACTCCTGGTGCAGTTTACAAGGTTTTTATCACAACATACTTTCCCAATAAATAATTTTGGAAAGGTTTTTAGTTATTACTTATGTAAGCTGAAAAGTTATTGTATCTATTAAAGAATAATTTTATTTAACAGGAGATGTATTATGAAAAAAATAAATCAACTTTTACTTGTCATTTCAATTATGGTTATTTCATCAATGTCAGCCTATGCACAAGGGATCCCGGAGGATAGTTTATATTTAGGGCAAACACCTCCCGGAAATATTCCTATAATATTTAATTTACCTCTAACAAGCGGGCATCGTGCTTGCGAAAGAATAGCAATTACTTCAGATGGCAAGGAAATATATTATGGCGAACTTAACACCTATCCACCTTCTAGTTACAGAGTAAGATGTTTGAAATATCAGGATAATAATTGGCAGGGACCTTTTAATGTTTTTGAAGGATATATTGCCCCAAAACTATCGATTAATGATAGTATCATATATATGCAAAATAATATTTTTTACACTTACTTCTCGATAAGAACAGAAACGGGTTGGAGTGTGCCTGCAAAACTTCTTTCCAGTAGCCAACGTATGCATTATTTCCAGAGGACAAATCTAAATAACTCTTATGCATCATCTTACTACGAAGGTTCTCCGACAGATGGAAATATTTCCAAAGTAATAGTTGTAAACCAGGATACCATCTTACAAAGTTTAGGAATTCCCTTAAATAGTTCAGCACAGGAAAATGACTTCTACATTGCCTCTGATGAATCATACATCTTTTTTAGCAAGAATGTTACTGGTGGAGCCGGTGATATTTATTTGAGTTTTAAAAAAGATAATGGAAAATGGACTAATCCCAAAAAATTGGGTGAACCAATAAACAAACCTGGCTATAGTTGGGAATATGGTCAATTTGTTTCTAATGATAATAAGTATTTATTCTTTACAAGTGGAGGAACAAGTATGAATTCATACTTTACATACTGGGTGAAGATAGATAATATTATTGATAGCTTAAGAATTACCAACTTTTTACCTTATTTAAATTGTCAGATTCCAAATCAGTCTGGTTTAACAGGACAATCTTTCACTTACACAGTACCTGATACAACATTTATTGATGATGATGGAAATAATACTCTAAGTTATTCAGCAACTTTAAGCAATGGAGATCCATTGCCATCTTGGTTGCTGTTTGATCCGGCAATGCGAACTTTCACAGGCACTCCAACTGAGGCTATCAATATAAACGTAAAAGTAAAAGCAATAGATAGTGCTAATGAAAGCGCTTCCTGTACATTCCCAATTAATATTATAGTTACGGGACTAGAAAATAACGATGAACAGATTCCTAATGAGATTAATTTATATCAAAATTACCCGAACCCGTTTAACCCAACCACTACAATAGAATTTGGAATTCCCAGAAGTGAATATGTTTCCTTAAGAATTTATGATACACTTGGAAGAGAGGTAAAGGATATTTTTAGTGGAGACTTAAATGCCGGTAATCATAAGTTTGAATTTGATGCAGAAAACATTTCAAGTGGGATTTACTTCTATGTTTTGAAAACGTCTACTTTCTGTGAACAGATGAAAATGATAGTGCTTAAATAAAAAAAACAGAAGAAAGAATAAATTACAATTACGATTTACAGAAAGAATTTATATGAAAGAGTTAAATAAAGTAGTATTTCATATTTTGTTTTGGATGACAATTCCATTACTAATCTTTTACTTCAAGTGGGCGGCACAAGAAACAACATCTCTGCCCGGGCTTCCTGGACCAGCACTAGAAGGTTTTATTGAAATTGTTCAAAATAACTATGATGTACTTATTGTTTCGTTACTAGGCTCAATTCCCATATTCTACACATCTTTATTTTTTTTAACGCCACAACTGTTGTATAAAAAGAGTTATACGAAAATCGCTTTATATGTTGCCAGCTTGATTGCACATTTTTTTGTTGTTATTCTAATAACGAATTTCATTTTTCCAATGTACTATTTCTTTGGAACTCCTTATACAATGAAAGTTTTGGCACCGATTATTTTACTATCGGCATTGAGTGGGACTTTATTTTCATTTAAGGAAGAACTACAAGGACGAATTGCAAAAGAAATTTCGGAGAAGAATTATGAACTGTAATATTATATAGAAATATTTTTAAGATAAATATGAAAGCAGTTATTTGTACCAAATACGGACCACCAGAAGTCTTAAAGATGATGGAGGTTGAAAAACCTTTACCAAAGGATAATGAAGTACTGATAAAAATTATTGCTACAACAGCACACATTGGGGATACTAAGATTAGGCGTTTTGAGCCGGGTTTAGGACCAGTAAAAGATTTCTTTTTCAAACCATTGATGCGAATCATAGTGGGTTTCAAGGGACCAAGAAAAAAAATACTTGGAATGGAACTGGCTGGAGACATTGAAGCAGTTGGCAAAGATGTTACGCTGTTTAAGATAGGCGATCCTGTTTTTGCATCCACGGAATTTAGATTGGGCACTTATGCCGAGTATTGCTGTATGCCAGAAAATGGAACCCTAACAATTAAACCAAGCAATATGTCGTACGAAGAAGCCGCCCCTGTTTCCAATGCCGGATTAACCGCCTTGATTAATCTTAGAAAAGCAAATATTCAGAAGGGTCAAAAGGTATTGATCTATGGAGCTTCAGGTAGTGTTGGTACTTATGCCGTGCAGATTGCCAAGCACTTTGGGGCTGAAGTTACAGGAGTTTGCAGTACTGCAAATTTGGAAATGGTGAAATCTATCGGAGCCGATAAAGTTATTGATTACACTCAAGAAGATTTTACACAAAGCGGTGAAACTTACGACGTTATTTTTGATGCAGTAGGCAAGATTGAATTTTCAAAACGTAAAAAATCCTTAACAAAGTCAGGAATCTATCTAACTGCTCTTGCTTTGAAAGGCAACATTAAATTAAAGGTTGAAGACCTGAACTTTCTCAAAGAACTTTGCGAGGCAGGAAAGCTAAGATCAGTAATTGATAAATGTTATCCTATTGAACAAATAGTTGAGGCTCATAGGTATGTTGACAAAGGACATAAAAAGGGAAATGTAGTAATAACTGTAGGACATAATGAAAAAACCTAAAAGCAATCTATTCAAGATCGCTTGGGAATGCTTTTTCAAAACTCCGTAACCTCCTTTTTATATATTCAATCCCACTTCAGACTCTATTGAAATTTGATTTATTTCCATAAAATCTGTAATATCAAACCAGAACTCTTTTTCTTTCCATCTGGAATTTAATTCTTAAAACATCAAACTGTTTTTCCCCTTCATCTATTAACTCCTGTCATCATTCCATTTATATTCTCCCAAACTGTTCTTCAAGCCAATTGTATTCTGCATCAACACCTTCCATTTCGTTCTTTGCTCCAAGAATTATTACAGCTTCTTCTTTTGTTATTCATTTTTGAATTCTCCTTTATAAAGAATAGAAATTAATAAGATCAAAAACAATTAACTCTTGCACTTTCCACCTATCACTTACTCTTACCTATGAAAACTATAATTAAATACACTGACGATTTTAAGAATAAAGTTCTTGACGAAATGGAATCCGGGAAACTTAAAAGTATTGGAGATGCTAAACGCACTTATGGAATATTTGGATCTGCAACGCTTCCTAATTGGATAAGGAAATACGGCAGAGAAAAACTTTATACAAAGGTGGTGATCAGAGATGTTTGGTGATGAAAAAGATTGGTCCACCACTTATCATCCTACTCCTAAAACAGAACAAGGTTTTATTAATCTTCGTGAGTGTGCAAGAAAGAAAGCAATAGAGATGGCTGTAAAAAGATATTTTGATGGGATGGAAGGAGCCAAGAAATTACGACTATATGGTGAATATCCTAAAAAGAGAATTTCAAATCAGCAGTATCAGGCGCTGGTACATTGTCTAAAACCGATCTGGGAAAAACCTTGTCTGGTTTATTAAGAAAGGGTGATAAAATTACTGTTCCACCACCGGTTAGAAGTTTTATTCGTTACTGTTTCGACAACAATGGTATAATTACCCCTAGGTGATTAGCAACCAGAGCCCATAGTCTTAAGAGAGTGATTACCTGGTAATTTTCAACTTATGACTCAAATCCTTACGGTCATACTTGGGCTTGAAAGAGCTTGATGAGGGAGGAATAAAAGTTATTTTTGTAGTAACATTTATTTAAACAACTATGTATATACCCAAGCGAATAATTGTATCTCCTGAAGCAAAAGTAATTCAGCGCACTAATGAAATTATAGATAGAGTAAGAATACTCAATAAGAAAGTTGAGGTAATTATCATTGGTAACCAATCACCAGAAAGACCAAGACTTGCACCAAGTAGATTATATAATTATTTAAAAGATACAATTGTACTTTGCACTCGTTCCCAGAGTACATAATTATATTGAAACATTTGCTTCTCCCGGAAAAATCGCAGAAAATCTTGGTGTGAACGGAAAGATTTATTTTCATTGTCCATTGAGATGTCAATTCTGTTATCTTGATGCTTCTGGTCAGGGTACAAGGTGGAATAGAGTATATGTTGATTGGGAAAGATTTAAAAGTGAAGCACTAAAAGAAACTCTGGTTAACCGTATTGCTCTAAGCTTATGGAGTGCAATATCGTTTTATGAGAAGAAACCACTCGAAAAAGTACCAGACAAATTCAAAGAGAATTGTGATAAGATAATAAGGAAAGATGTGCTTGCTGTTAGAACCAAAATAGACAGCGACAAAAATGCTATTGCTTACCTGAAGAAGAATCTGGGTAAGTTTTTAGAGAAAAAAGATATCAAAGAAATTAAAAAATCAATCCCAGATTACTACGAACAAAATAAAACTAAAGATTTGTGGATAAATATTGGAGAATATTCTGATGTCGTTGGAATAGATCACATAACAAATTTTTTAGCCGAAGTGATGAAGTGGGTTCAGGAAGATAATGAACTTAAGTTCTCATTCAGGACAAAGTGTGCTAATTTGGAAAACTTATTTACTTTTCCAGCAAATGACAGAATTAAGATCACAATGAATCTTAACACTCAAACTGCAATAACTAACTATGAGATAGGAACAAGCAGTTTGGATGATAGGATAAAAGCAATTAACAGAATTATTGAGGCAGGAGGATTTGTAGTTCAGCTCGCTATTGAACCGATTATTAGATATAAAAATTATAAAGCAGATTACAAGAATCTGGTTGAAAGGATAATAGACGAAATTGATCTAACGAATGTCAGAAGTATAAAATTCGGAACAGTGCGTTATAAATCAGGATTAATAACAACGATAAAGAAAAACATTCCTGACACCGACTTGTTTGATAAAAATCAAAAATTAGTTGAGCCAACCAAAGGCGATAAGCGTTGGCGATACTCTGAAGAAGAAAGAATTAAGATCTACACGGGTATAATAAATAAGTTCGGGAAAAAATATAAAAGCAAATTAGGACTGGCTGCTGAAGATCCAGATATATGGGATGCAGTCGGCCTGAATAAAGAAGCCATCCACAATGAAATTGTATATCAATATAAATGAATGGACTTTTTGTAACCTCGTAGATATTACCCCCCACCCCCCTCCACAACTCTCCACACTACCGAGACATTGTCGTGATTGACTGGAATCCACCCTACCAAGCTACTGGATACGGCTGGAAGAGGGGGATAATCAGTGCAAAAGTTGAAATCCAAGTGCAAAACTTAAAACCCATTTTGCACTGTAAATCCTTCGAAAATGAATCAAATTCCAAAGAAAGTGCAAAAGTCGGAAATATTCGGCTATACGTCTCTATATATTAATATATCTCTACGTAAGGTATGTATTACATATTACTTGTTTATCCAGCAAACTTAGAAATATTTTGCACTTTTGCACTATTGTTTGTTTTCAGCCTGATTTAAAAGAAAATGCAGTGCAAAACCCCCTGAATATTTTGCACTGCTGTTTGCACTTTTGCACTACTTGGTAATAGTGATATAAGTCTTGACCATTTGATCTCGTTTCAGTCAACTTAATATCCTTTGATATTGCAGTAATACTTAATCCATTTGGAAAAAGTATTCTGCGTCAGCTCCAAATAATCTGGAAACTTGCTCTGAAAATTCTTGATACAGAATTTTCTTGTTGTCTCCTGCGATTTCCTCCTGATCATCCATAAACTCAACAAATTCCCGACTTGTGGAGTCTATTAATTTCCTTTCTTCCAGATTTTTATTTTTAGGAATGACCAATCCTTCCTGCAAATAAACCAGTACACAGTTGAACATAAAATTGTAAAACTTATTCCATTCAGTTTCATCCCACTCGTCAAAAAACCTGCGGCCAAAATCATCAATTGGTCTGTGCTGCTCGTTGTAAAAATCAGAAAATTCTATTTCAAAAAGTCTGTCTCTGTAGCTGCTGCCCATTCCTCTTATTGTGAAGTTGGTGCTTGCAAGAATCTTAGGCGATCTATCAAATGGAATCACAAAAGGTCGCTGACCCTTGTTTTCAATTGTCATATCATCAGTAACTACACTGAATAGATTTTCAAAGTCGAAGTCTTTTTTAACGTCGTTAAACTCCAGGACCTGTGTGTCTAAATCTACCTGCTGAAAAGTAAATCTGCTGTTAAAGTTGAAGTTCTTTCCATCTATTCTGACCGATCTTTTCATTTTACTTATTGCTTTACCAAAAAGACTTTTACCAGTTCTTCCATCAGGGAAATCCGTTACCTTCTGATCACACAGCACAATACTTTTGCATTGTGAGCTGTCCTTATATGAATGAAGAGATAACCGATTGCAGTTTGAAAAGCTTTGAAGTTTTCTGGATCCTGTCCGGATACATTGTATATAAACTTTTCAAAATCAGATTGGTCACTATTGACTAACTCAATATCACTTTTAATTATCTGAGATTCCCAAACCAAACCTGAATTATAATTACTTATGCTTATACCACTTTCTTTATTCACCTGAACGATGCTATTATTAAAGTAGAAGTAGGCTGTATTCTCGGTATCGGTAACCAGCTTGGGATCAATTGTTTGAATACACTCAATCAGGTTCTCACCAAGGAATGAAGAATTTTTCTGAAGCATTGCCTCTTCAATTTTCTCAGCATTTGGATTTTTTAATGATCTTACATATTCAAGAACGTGATCTTTAATTTGAGTAAGCGATACTTTTCTAATTCTTCTTTCTGATATCTGAATAAAAATATAATCTTCATCCAGATAAACTTTGGCAAATCCGGCTGTTTCCAGATACTTTCTGAATTCAACCAGTGAAAAAGAAACTTTACCATTTTTATCAATTGACCAGAAACCTTTATGGGCTGAACTGAAATCCCTAATCAAGGATAAAGTATGATTGAACCACAATCTTTTCATCTTCGGGTGGTTTGCAATTGGAGTTCCAGAGCTTGGCAATAGATATTATCCTTTTAATATCAATTCGCTTGGCAATCAGATACCCTACAATTTGAGCAAGTGCTTCATTTCTTTTACCTTCAGCTACACCTGACCAGATTGGGTCTTCTTCATCCAACTCAACTTTACTTAAGTCTGCTTTGAAACTGTCAGGTTGCGAGAATATTTTTGCTTTAAGTCTGACCAGATCATTGTTTGGTTCAAGTTCCTCCAAAGGAAAATATTCAATCTCTCTTGGCTCCTTTGCCAGTGATTTTATTTCTTCAATCGAAAGAGTGAATATTTCTTCTGCAGTAAGTGGAATAGCACATAAACCACTTTTACTGTTCCGTGAATTAACGTAACGTATATAAAAGATATGTGAGTAAATTTTCGGATCGAATTTCATTCCGCCCAATAGTTCTTTAACTAATAATTTTATTTGAGAGGGTAAATTCTTTGAGGGAATAAATCCGCCGAACAGAACCGCAGGAATTCTGATGTGAAAACCCTTGTGTCCACTGAAGTTGATCCGGATATATCTCAGGTCAAGACTGTATTCACTTTCTATATGCTTAAGCAGGTTTCTTAAATTGTCTAATAATAATTTAATTTCTTCCTGCTTATCTGCTTCCTCTATATCAAAGTCGATTATCAGTTCTTTGGCCCATACGCTACCTGCGTATTTTGTTACTGACTTCTTACCTTCAATAATATTGGAGTCGGAATATTTTGTTATTTCTTCTGATTGCAGAAATATAGAATGATAGCAATCATTCTTCCCTGCGACATTTACTGGATCGTTAATATTTCTGAAGTCACAGTTATGATATGGTCCACCTTCAGCATATTCAATTAAATTGTAGGTTTCATCATATAGATTGACTGGCATTTACATTATTTTCTTCTTGTTGCATTGTTAACATTTCCATATTCATCTTTAATAGCGTAGATAACGCTTTTCAGGATCTTCATCGCCTGGCTAAAAGCAACTGGTTCTACCATTGCTTTTCTTGAGATAAATTTGTTTACCTCGTTTTGTATTTGACTGTTGTTGTCAAATATGAAATATGTTTCGCCGTCACATTTTGAATGGTTCTTCAAAGAATGTCCGATGGCTATTAAGTAAGCCGCTATGCCGAGATCTTTAGTCTCATATTTATTATTTATCTTCATTGTTATCTCCATTTAAAAGGGGGGCACTATCTGAAACAGATAATGGTGGGACTAATTAGAATTGTAAAGTTAATTTGATTATTTAGTCCGAATGATTGCCTTCTATAGACTATATGGGCAGGAAATGGAAAATTTATAAGGTCTAGTAATGCTTTTTGAGCTTTACTCTCGCTGTTTTAAGCCGTTGATTTACCGCAGACTGACTGCTGCCCAGTTTTTGTGCTAAAGTAGCCTGGGTGTATTTTTCATCTTCGTAGTATAATTCGATTACTTTGCGTTCTTTGTCACTCAATTGAGTATTAATTAAATGCAACAGATGGGCGTAATCATATTCTTTAAATTGTTTATCTTCAACAGGTATTGAGTCTTCGAGTGTATCGGAATCTCCCTCCTCATTTAGTGATTCGAATAAAGACTCAAAAGTTGTTCTCTGAATTTTTCCATCCACTGTCCCTGTGGGTCGTTGCTTCGGAATATATTTGAGATAACGAATGACTGAAAATTCATCATCGCTCATATTTTCATCAAGACGCATTATATCTATCCAAAGAGGAAAAAACTTCAGAAAGTCTCTAAGTTTAGTACTATAGGTATTAACCAAGTCATCCGGTTCATTAGCAACATTAAAAAGCAAGGTGTAAATCAATTCGATTTGCTCTTCTGCGGTTAAAGATCCAAAAAATTCTTCAATAAGGTATTCGAATGCAGGAATATGATAGTCAATATACTCCTGTCTCGTATACATTAAAATATATGCTTTTCTCTCTACCTCGCTCATTCCGGAATTAATTCCTGAGTAAGCTGAAAGAAAGATATTTTCCCAAAACCAATAATACAATCCTTCTAATTCAAAGTACAGTTTATGAAATGATGGATTGTTAAACTCATTTTCAAACTTTTCTAAAAATCTGTCGTGAACCTCCCGAATACTTGTCTTACCTTTTCCCTCCAAAATCAAATTTATTTCTTCATCTGTTTTATCATCAATAAATGTATTTTCAATTTCTTCCCATTCATCAAGTTTCTGAAAGATAGTCTCTATGTAGTTGTAGTAATCAGATTCATTAATGTCGGCATCAAGCACATCCTTTATGTAAATTGCTTTCTCGAACAATCGTTGGTTATCAGGATCATTTCCATCCTGAAGTTTTATTTTGTTCAGTAAATATTTATAGCGTTCTGATGCATCAAGAGTTTTGTTTGGATAGGGTAATTGCGAAAACGTAATATGTTCTCTGAAATTACTCTCGGGCGTTTTGGAGGCAAGAGTTCTTACATCAAATTTTCTCCTCCCCCTCCTAATAATTCTTGGAACCCTGGTATTAAGAGTAATGCTGCTTTGAAGGCGTAAATATAGTTTCATTAAATTCTCTACAGGAGTGGAGTCTTCTTGTAAGAGCAGAGATACCGTATCTTTGGCTGTCTGAAGAAAATAATCCACAGCAATCTTACTATTTACATCAGCTTTGAAAAAAGTGAGCTTATAATCCTGCTCTTTATATTTAAAAGTGATGTGCTGCTTCCTAAAAACAGCCTTGATAAAATCAGATAATTCCACACTCATATAAATCCTGTTAATTTCTGCCTTAAATTTAACTAATCCTAGTTCACCAGCCTTATAATTTCACTTTTTTCTACCCTTATACTATTAGAAACCCAATTTCTAAAGCAAAATTGAATTTTTAGAAACTTGGCGTTTCTTTCTTTTTTAATTAAAACATTAACAAATGGAGATGATATGAAAATATTATTCGAAGACTTAATTGTCAAACAAATTGATCCTAATATTATTTACAAACTGGAAATTGAAGCAATTGATAGTGAAAATGGACTGGAAGATTGTTCTATTTGCTTGGAAGAGATGAGGGTGGATGAATTACCCAATGATAACAGTCAATATTTAATATGGGTAGAATTAACCAACCACAAAGGTCAATACAAATTTGTATTAGCAAATTATTATCCCTGGGTACAGGTCACTATGACACCCTTTTATGTTCCAGATTCAGTGGGAAGATTAATAGACATCGCTGAAATAGGATTCGATGATTTCGAAAAATGTGCACCGGTTCCCTTGCTTCTACAAAAATATTATGACAAAGGTGCTGGTAATGCTACATCAGATATGCCTGATATTTTTAACTAGATTGGAATAAATTTAATATAAAGGTGAACAATGGAAATAATAAAAGGTAATTATAGTGATTGTAAAATCGATGAAATCAGAAACTATGTAATAGGAGTTCCAATTTCTGTTTTCTTTGATGAGGAGATCCCAGAGAGGGCTTTATATATGCCCGAAATGTTCTTGATTGAAAAGGTAGACGACTACACAGTCAGGATCACACCAAAAGATTCGCTTGACGATTTGTACTACATTATGCGTGATATTGAGAAGTATCCATACACTCAAATGATTAAAACTATGGATTTGTTAGTTTCTACAATTTCTGCTATCAAGAAATTTTCAACTACAACTCCTGTTTTTGAATTTGAGACTGTGAAAAATTATTTCATATATTCTTTCACGCTATCCGGGGAAACTATTGAGGATATTTTTGAACAAATTTTTGTCGTCTATGGTGAAATTGCACGCCAGTACTTTGATGATGACGATGATACATTGGTGATAGAAAACTTTTTGAATAAAATAGAATAGTTTTCGACATTAAGATCAGACAGCTAAACATAAAGGCTGATTAAATGTGGCTGGGTTAAAGCCCAGCCAATAATATCGGGTCTTCGTCTCACCGAAAAGATTCACTCCGAATCCGAAATCATTACAAATAAATTTTAAAAAGGAATAAATAGGAATAACAATTTCAAAAAAGAAAAAAAATAAATTTGGTACTAAAGAATGGGCTCCGGTGACATTAAACTTTATAACCGGATGTGGAAACAATTGTAAATATTGTTTTGCTAAGGCAGGTTCCTCAAAATATAAAAAAGGTAATGCTGCTGACTGGAAGCTTGAGAAAGTTCGTCAGCATGATTTTGAAAAGAAAATCAGGAAGTATGATGAAATGGTGATGTTTCCTTCTACTCACGACATTAGACCAGAGCATTTAGAAGAATCAATTATTTTTCTTGGTAAAATTCTTAAAGCTGGTAATGAAGTGCTTGTTGTTACCAAACCTCATTTGCAATGCATCCAACGGATTTGCCAGGAGTTCGAGTCGTATAAAGATAAAATAATTTTCCGGTTTACGATTGGCAGTGCTGATGATTCTGTTCTGAAGTTTTGGGAACCTAACGCACCATCGTTTAAAGAACGATTTGATTCACTTAAGTATGCTTACAGCAGTGGATTTCAGACAAGTGTTTCTTGTGAGCCTATGCTTGACAATAAAATCGAAGCTGTGATAGAAAAAGTTTTACCCTATGTCACTGAAACTGTATGGATAGGAAAAGCAAATTATTTGATTGGTAAAACTGGAAGAGGCCGATTGGATTTTAATGGTGAAAATGATCCGGATACGTTGGCAAAGGCTAAAGAACTGATTGAATGGCAATCCGATGGGAATATCCTGGAACTTTATAATTTATATAAAGACAATCCCAAGATCAGATGGAAAGAATCTATTAGCAAAATTATTCCGGAAAAAGATTGATATAAAATGGGGCTGAATAAGCCCCAAACTTTTCACCTACCGCTAACCCTCAGGTTAACCGAAACGATTCACACCGAATCCGAAATTAAAACAAATAATTTGGGCGGGGATGTACTCCCTGGATTTTGAGATTCCTCAAGAGTCCGGGGATAGAAATAGCAACCATTCCTGCTTGCTATGCTTATTATAATAAAATTTATTAATAGAAAGAGAGAAAATAGTATGCTAACAAAAATAGAAAAGCTACAAGAAGAATTTTTCAGGTGCTCTGAATGTAATGAAATACATAATGAAGTATTTGTAGAAAATAGCTGCTGTAAAGATGCACCAATTCAAGTTTTCGTAATCAAAGATGTTGCTATCATTATACAATGTGCTGAGTGCGAAAAAGAAATCACTCGATTCAAATTTTCTAAAAAGTAGTAAATAGGAAAGTGACGAGGCTACCACTGTCAGTGCTTAAAATAGTTGCTGGTAAATACCACAATCAGAACATGCTCCGTCTGTCTTGAATTGGACTGTGATCTAAAATAATAAATGGGGCTGAATAGGCCCCATACCTTTCACATTCCGCTGAACCATCAGGTTCACCGAAATCCTCCTTCTCACTGGGACCCAATTTCTGGAATAAGTTAATATAGACTTCCTTATAAATCATGGAAGTAAATAATAACAACCTCCATCTGTATTCCATCGCCCAGGCAGCAAAGCTGCTGCATATAGGGCGGGATACTCTTCATAAATTAATTGCACAGGGTAAAATCGGTGCAATTAAAATTTCGAAGCAAAAGAAAATTTCTCATTCAGAACTTGAGCGATTTATTGCTGAGAATGCCTCTCTGTACGGGAGATTACACAATCAGAAAAAAGTTCACATGATGGGAGACTTAATGTAACAATGACCAAACTAAGAAGGGAATGATTAACAACGATTTGATTTTCAATTCGCTGATGAAGGAGATTAACGATGGCAAGTGTATATGATAAGAAACGGATATTGCTACATTTCCTGGTGGGATTGGAAGGTCAGAAGCAAAACCAGGAATCGCTCATCGAAAATTGAGAGCAACTGTTGTAAACAGAAGAACTGCAAATGATTTTGCGAAAAAACTTCAGAAGGAATTGGATAAACAAAAAGATGTGAACGTAAACTTCATTAATTAACAGGGGTCAACACTTAAGAGAAGCATTTGATCATTTTAAAAGAAATAATGCTTCGAAGCATCCTAAAACTATAAAGGATTATGATCGCTTCTTTAATAAGTTCACCGAAACATTTACAGAAGACTTCTTCTTGTTCAGTAATAAATAAAATCTCTGCTGAGGAATGGATAAATAAAATTAAAGCTCTGCCCCTTAGTCAAAACACGATTCACGGATACTTTAAGCAATTTAATCACTTTTTAAATTTTCTGTTTGAGTATGGTTACGTTCCGATGTTTAAGATCAACCGTGATGTTAAGACAAAACCTGAAGTAAAAGAAAAAATTATTTTTCGTGACAAGGATATAGATACCATCTTTTCTGGGCTTGAAGAAAAAAACCAAAACTTCAGGACAGCAATTTATTTATTGTTCTATACAGGTTTGCGCTCATCAGATATACTGACAATAGAAGCAAAAGATGTTGATCTAAATAATCAAACTATTAATTATTATTCCCCTAAGAGAAAACTATACAGGCAGATTCCTATTCATCCGGATCTTCACCCCTATTTTACAAAGTAGGCTGGTAAAAGTAACGGGAGGTAAATTAATTGAGTATAGTAGCGTTGAAATCCTGAACAGGGCAATCACCAGATATGTGCATCGCTTAGGACTTGATGGTGCTGGATATACAGCACGAACTTTTCGCAAAACATTCATTACTCTCTGTAGAAGCAGATATAATATGGATGAGAGTATAGTAAAAGAACTGGTTGGACACGAACACGGAAATACGACTGATAAATATTATAACAAGATCAGTATGAACAGAATGCGGGAAGAACTATCGAAATTTCATAGACCAGCAGTAGAGAATCACAACTAATCTATAAGGAGCCCAGTGTTCGGGCTCCTTTTTTTATTTCCATCTAATTATCACTCCAAGCTATCTTTCACCTATTTTACTGCGGTAGTTTTTGCAGTAGTAAACTGCAGTATAAGTTGAACGCAACAGGGGTCAATTCAGGGCAATTTGGGTGAGATTTCCAAGCCAATGTTTCTGTTTAAAAATAAAAGTGCGAAATCTAATTTAATTTCGCACCCTTTGTGCATCCTGCGGGACTCGAACCCGCGACCTGCTGATTAAGAGTCAGATGCTCTACCAACTGAGCTAAGGATGCGGGGCAAAATTACTGAAATTTTAGAAGGTGTGAAAGGAAGTTTTGCGGGGAACAAGTTCTCCCCCGCTCAAAGTTAATTGGAAGTTAGAAAAAAATGCTTTTGATTATTTTTTCTCATTACCCTTGGTTTTTTCTACCTCATCAAGAAAATAATGATATACTTTCATTATTTCTGTCTTCAGAAAACCGGATTGCATTTCGTAGTCGGTATATTTATCAAAAAAACGATGTGCGAGTTTTGAAAATAATACCTCAGTTAGAATTGCTGCCGTTTGTTCTTTTGGTTGATCCATTATTGACCTCAATTAATTTTTAGTTACTTAAAAAACTATTTAGAGAAACGTTTTAATTGCACTTCCGGCAATAACATCAATAATGCCGTTAGTAATTTTCGTTATTCTGATTTTGGATAAGCCAAGCTGTTTCAGTGCTTCCATTTCTGCAAGATCTTTTTTCCCTTTCAATAAAAACTCAAAATCTGATTTGCTTAACGCCCCGGATGCAAGTCCATCGGTCCATCGTTCAAGGTCTGATTTTGTTTTTTCTATGAACATTGTCCCGTCTTTAAGAAGTTCGTCTTTATATTCTTCGAGATTCTCTTTGGCAAAATCCAGCAGATCATTTTTAAGTGTTGATATAAAATCGTTGAAGGTTGACATATAACTATCCTTTATTTTATTTCTTGACGGATCAATCTTTCCACTCTCAAGACCAATTATTGTATCGAATGCATCGCTGACCAGCACCTGCATTTCCGTTACAAACATCTGGGAAAGTGTTTCTTCTTCTTCCCATCTCTTTAAAAAACCACCAAGCAGGTTTCCATCAGGATTGATTAATGTTTCCCACTGCTGGGTGGAAATTTCATTGTCGGGCCTGCCTTTAGCAAATTCATACGCCTTTGTTAATTCTATCTCAAGATATGCAGTCTCTTCTACGAAGTCTGCGTAAGGCATTGTTGCATTAGACATAAGGTTAATAGATTCAACCTTTAAATCTACGGCTTGATTATATGCCTCTGGACTGAAGACTGATATAGAGGTACAAGAGCAAAAGATCAAACAAAGTGCGAGCGTCAATACTGCTGGGGGCATTTTCGTATTTAAAATCATATAAATATTCTTATTCATAAATCAATATATGCTTGTTCGTTAAATGGATCAAAACGTTTTTAAATTACGTTGAGTTATTAATTTGTAAATAAATTTACTTACAAAGTTAATTTAAAATAGTCTATTCTAAATGAATCTTAATAAGAAAATATTAATCAGGGAAGATCGGGTTACTTCTCTGTTTGTAATGATCGGTGCGAGTTTGTGGGGTGTTGCAATAGTGCTGTTGTTCAGCATCGTCCAGGTTACCAGAATAAAATCTATCTATTCATAAAAAGATTCAAACCTTGTTTGGATTCTCACTGCCGATTTTACCAAAATAAAAAAGGGCTTGAATAATCAAGCCCTAATCTTAATTAATTTTCTTTTCCACTCCAGGGCGGGACAACACCATTAATCCTTGCATAAGCAATAGATTGGCCAAGGTGTTCATGAGCATGTGCGATCATTGAGATTATGAAATTTCTTGTGCTCATTTTCATTCCAAAGACTTCAACTTCCCGGTTCAAATCTTCTTCAGTGAGCATTCCAACTCTTTCTTTTAAAACCTCGAATGATTCATTTACTTTTTCCATAATCTCGGTTTTGTCCGTTGTCTGTGTGTCCCAATCATTGGCTTTACTAAAATCCATTTCAAAACCTATTTCTTTAGGCACTGTACCTCCGGAAACTGTAACACAGATATAATTAGCAAAGGCTGCATGTAAGTAGACTTCACTTACTGAACGCACACCTTCAGCAGGTCTCCATTCATAAGCAGATTGAGGAACAGCATTGGCAAGATCTATAATTCTTCCTTGCACAAATACAAGCTGTCCAACAAATTCCTGAACCAGAACTAACTGTTGAGCAAAACCTGGCATTGTAAAAACTAGAGCCAGAAACACTAAAAAAACTTTTCTAATGTTTTTCATTTAACCTCCTGTTAAAAATGTTGATGATGATATCAATAGAAAACTTTTGTTTTCGACCGATAATGTTAGCATCAAAATAGCTATTTTATTTGCCACGAGGCAAGTAAATTATGATTATAAATCTATCTAAATTGCGCATAATATTTTTTGAAAGGATATTCTTTGGAAAAGACCGGAAGACTAAAGCTGTTTAAGGAAGGTTTTCATAAAACTTTCTGGGTGGCAAACGGAATGGAGTTGTTTGAAAGACTTGCCTACTACGGTCAGCAGATTGTCTTCATGATTTATATGAGGAACAGACTTGGCTTCACTGAATCAGAGGCTGGACAGCTTTCCGGAATGTTCGGCGGACTGATTTATCTTCTTCCTATACTTGGCGGAACACTTGCTGATAAATGGGGATTTAGACGAGCATTTAACGTTGCGTTTTCAATTTTAGCTCTGGGATATTTTTTAATTGGTTCCGTTGGAATGAGTGCCTTTTCTGGAATTTATGATGGAATGGATCTTTATTGGTTGATGATGGCTTTCCTGGTATTTACTGCATTCGGAGGTTCATTTATAAAACCCTCCGTACTTGGAACAGTCGCGGTTACTACTACTCCTGAAACAAAATCTCTTGGCTTTGCAATTTATTATTGGCTCGTAAACGCGGGCGCAATGATTGGTCCAACAATAGCTTACTTTGTTAGAGACAGTTTCGGCAATGAATTTGTATATGTGGTTTCTGCAGTTAGCTGCTTAGCGATGCTGATTGTAAATATACTTCTCTACAAAGAAGTAAAGGGTTCGGGTCCAGAAGTTGTTGAATCACTCGGAAAAAAAATTACAAATCTGTTTGTGGTTCTGGCCAACATCAAGTTTATGATATTTCTTCTTATATATTCTCTTTATTGGATAATTTTCTGGCAGGAATTTATAATCGTTCCCTACTACATAACCGATTATATTGATGTGAATGCCCCTTATGAAATTATCCAATCGTGGGCTGGTGCAGGAGCAATAATACTTCTTCAAATACCTATTAATCGATTGTCGAAAAATATTCCTACCAGAAAAGCCATTCTGCTCGGTTTTGCATTTCTCGAGTTTAATCTGGATTATCATTGGTATCTCTCCCAGCATTCCAACCATTGCTGCTGGAATAGTTGCCTTTGCAATTGGCGAGATGATGCAGGCCCCAAGATATTATGAATATATTTCCGAAATAGCCCCACCCGGACAGCAGGGATTGTTTCAGGGATATGCTTTTTTCCGATAGCTATTGCAAGATTTGTCGGTGACCCGCTCGGTGGATGGCTTTATCAAACATCCAAAGCAGCAGGAAAACCCGAAATGGTTTGGTTTGCATTAATTGGAATAGGTGTGCTTGCTACATTACTTATGTGGTTTTATAACATTTATGTCGGTAGACAGGAAGCACTAAAAACGACCTAAAATTTCTTTGTTATCAGTTTAATTCTTTCGCAGAGCAGATCCTCTTCTCGCCTCTATTTATTATGCAAAAAGAGGGTTGAATCCTTTTCCCTTTTCAATTATCAAACTATCTGAAAACAAAATTTATATAGTATGACAACCGAACAAATATTACTTTACGCACTTATTGCTCTAATAGCGTTTTACGTCGTAAGAAAAATTCTTATGATAAAATCAATTAAGCATTATTCTGCCCAGGAAGCCTCACTAAAAGTTAAAAAGGAACGAAATGTTATTCTTCTTGATGTCAGATCTGATACTGAAAGAAAACAGGGCTCAATAAGGGGTTCTTTTCACATTCCGATAACATCAATTGCATCAAGTCTGAATGAGTTGAAAAAGTTTAAAGATGCAGAAATTATTTGCTACTGCAGAACCGGAAACAGAAGTTTAAACGCAGCAGCAAAACTGAAAAAGCTTGGTTTCAATGCATCAAATCTTAAGGGTGGAATTATACGATGGAACGCAGCGGGTTTAAAATGATCTGGAATAAAATAAAATTGTTTTTACCGGTAATCATTGGTGCGCTTGGCGGTTTTCTTTACTATAACTTTTTCGGCTGTAATGGAAGCTGTGCAATAACCAGCAGTCCTGTTAACAGTACACTATATGGATCTTTAATGGGGTTAATATTAACAGACTGGAAACAAATAAAATTATTATTTACTAGAAAAGGAGAATAGAAATGAAAAAGAATATGGGTTCAATGGATAAAGGAATTAGAATATTTCTCGCAGTGATAATTGCTATTCTATTTTTCACAAACCAAATCACGGGAGTTACTGCGATAGTGCTGGGCATCTTTGCGGTGGTGTTTTTACTAACTAGCCTTGTTGGCTTTTGTCCGCTTTATGCACCATTCAAGCTTTCAACTTTAAAGAAATCAGACAAATAATAGCTTTTATTGAATAGAAAGAAATAGAAATGCAATACGGATTTTCAAAAACGGTTGATATGTCTTACGAGCAGACTATTGAAAAAGTTACTGCGGAATTAAAAAAAGAAGGGTTTGGTGTTTTAACTTTTATTGATGTCAAGGAAACACTCAAGCAAAAAATTAATGTAGATTTTAAAAAGTATGCTATACTCGGCGCCTGCAATCCACCAATTGCACACAGGGCATTGCTGGAAGAAGAAGATCTCGGATTGCTTCTTCCTTGCAACGTGATAGTATATGAAAAGGATGGCAAAACGCGCGTTTCAATTTTTGATCCGATGGTAATGACCTGGATTATGGAAAATGATCAATATGAAACCAATAGCAACCGAGGTGCAGGAAAAGCTGCAAAGAGTATTGGCTGCGGTGTAGCATATGTCATTCCTGCGAAAGCAGGAATCCATAGATTCCGGATCAAGTCCGGAATGACAAACAGAATCAAAAACATTTACAAGAAAGGTGTATAGATGGCGGAACATTTAACAAAACAAACATTTTTAGAAAAAGTATTTAACTACGAAAAGAATCAGGATTGGAAATATGAAGGAGATCTTCCAGCAGTGGTTGATTTCTGGGCACCGTGGTGCGGGCCCTGCAGAACGGTTGGGCCAATAATAGATGAGCTTTCCACCGAATATAAAGGAAAAGTAAATTTCTATAAAGTTAATACCGATGAAGAACAAGAGCTGGGTGCTGTTTTCGGAATAAGAAGCATTCCATCCTTATTGTTTATTCCGAAAGAAGGACAACCCAAATTGGCTGTGGGCGCTCTTCCAAAAGAATCATTCAAATCTGCAATTGAAAAAGAGCTCCTCGTAAACGAATCAAGTCAAAATTAATTCAATGGCCGTCATTATCGCATCTGGTGACAGCTAAAACCTTTAATTCAAACTGAATTTGTAATTTTTTACTTAAGAGATCTTATCATCCTTCCAAGTCCGGATGCATTGAAAATGATTTTATCGGGGACTCGTTTAAATATTTTTTTCTGATTTCATTTATTGTTTCTGTTTCGATGGATTTTATTTGACCAAGCTTGCAAACAAACAAAATTAGATCGCAGTTTTCAAAGTAGTTGCTTTAACCCTTACTGTTAGAGGCGAATATCTGCCAGGATGAATATGTATGTATCTTTCAAGGTTCTCTCCAATACGAAGTGTCCAAACTGATTTGTCTTTCAATTCGACAAGCTGATAGCCTTTCCCATCTTTGGAAAGCCAGTCTTTATAAAGATCGGGTGAAAATATTTTATTTCGATGAAGATAATCAAGTATCTGTGTGGAGATATTTACGGGGGAGTACTCGCCAAAATATAAATCCATCTGAGACTCGCCGATTTTCAGCAGATAGACTTTTAGTTGGTCAAGATCTCTTGTTTCTTTAACAGATTCAATTTGCTTCTTTATAAATCCGGCGTGATGTTTCCAGCAATTAAAATTTATAGGCGGAGGAATTTGACAGTTCTCGTCCACGGTAAGATCAAATCACAAATTTAATTGCCGGGTGTTTGGTTAACTTCTGGAAAATTGAATCTCGAACAATTTCTGAAGACACAACCACAGATACATTTAAACTAAAGTATTTGGCTTTACGACTTATATTTGATGCTGAAAGATCATATTCAAGATCGACAATAATGGTCTCAACTGCTTTGATCATTTCGTCAATATCTGAGCCGATTATTTTATATTCCCACTTGGTTGGATAATCTATTTTCGGCCTGTTGCCTTCCAGATTCATAAAAGTCTGCAATTAAGAATTATGTGTAATTATTCATTAGAATTTAATTAATGATTCGGTCTATTTAAAGGCGTGAATTTAATTCGTACAATTTGGGGTGTGTTTAAAATGGACTGGAGCTGATTTACTCGGCCCCGTTTTTAAGCATCTACCAAAACTAACTCACGGCTGGTTTCGGTTTATATATGATTGCAGCAACAACACCCAATATCACACATTGTATCAGTCCGAAAATAAACCACTGGAACACGAGCGAATATGGAAAAGGATACGTCCAGTAAGTTTGATATGCCCAGACAAACGAATAAAACAATCCAATATATATCCCGAACTTTATTCCTTCCATTATTCCCTTATTCTCATAGCCCTTAACAAAAATAAAAGTAAAGAAGAAAGCCCAGACCAGTTCAGTAAAGAGTCTTATCCATTGCGTTGACTCAAGTACTTCTTGCGGTCTGAATAGTGGCTTAACTTCCTCGCTCATATAGGTTGGACCAAGAATTAAACCATGGATTACAAAGTTCGTAATCTCATAAACAATAAAGATTACTATAAATGAAATCCAGATTTTTTTTGGTTCATTACGCCTCCATTTTGTTGATTGAAATTGTGTTTTTCTGAGTGAAAAAAATTTCGTGTGAAGCTAATAATTGCCTTTTGAATAAGCAACTAATATTTCTCTGGTATTTATTCTTTATTAACCAGGAAAACACCAAGCGTGATGAGCAATCCACTAAAGACTATTAACAATGTAATTTCTTCCTTAAGAAAAAACGCAGCGGCAGCTACTGTAACAAGCGGCTCAATGTAAAGGAAGGCTCCAACTTTTGCTGATTCCATATCGCGTAATGCCTGTGCCCAAATTACATAAGCAACTCCGGAACAAAAAAGTCCTAAAAATAAAATCAGTAACCAACCAATTCTGGAAAGATGAATTATCGACTCTATCGTTTCTGTATTAAGGTTGAATGGAATAATGATTACGGCCATCATCAGAAAAAGATAAAGGATGGTCATCAGTGGTGAATAAGAGAGTGAGATTTTTTTGTTTACGGTTGAGTAGACTCCCCAGGTAAATGCGCTACCAAGCACAAGTAAATCCCCTTTGTTTTCCAGAAAGCCAATATTGGTTATGTCGCCCTTTCCAAAGAGCAGAAGCAATCCTATAATTGCCAGCAGTATTCCAGATAAAGCAAGAAGCGTAATTTTTTCTTTATAAAAAATCAAAGCCATAATTGCCATAAAAATTGGAGCTGTGCCTATTATCCATCCTGTATTGGATGCCGTAGTATATTGTAACCCCGTTACTTGTATCCACAGATGAAAGACCGCAATGAGCGCTAAAATAAAAATCCATCCATGACTTTTAAGATTAATAGAAAAATTTCTTCTGGTTGATATTGCAATAGTTGTCAAGAGAACAGAGGCAATTAATAGTCTGAGTATAATTATCGTAACAGGTTTTATTTCAAGAAGCAGTGTTTTTGTGGCAACAAAGGACGCACCCCAAAAAATTATTGCAAGCAGAATCAGCAGATAACGATAAGCTTTTGAGGTGGTCAAGTTTTTCTACTTGGATCTGTCTGTTTTTTTAGCAGAAGAATAATTTTCAAGGTCATATCTGATTAGCTTGTCAGGCATGTTAACTTTAGATATTTCAACACCGGCATCATTGAAAAATTTAATTGCAAGTGTGTCGTGGTAATCAGAAAAGACAACAACTTTTTTTATGCCGGCTGCAATAAGTGCCTTTGAACAAGTTGTGCAGGACATGTTTGTAATATATGCTGTTGCGCCTTTAATATTAACTCCGTGTGTGGTTGCCTGAACAAGTGCATTTATCTCCGCATGATTTGTCCTCACACAATGGTTATCAACTATCAGACAGCCAACATCCTCACAATGTTCCTGCCCGGGCAAAGAACCATTGTAGCCTGTTGCCAGAACAAACCTATCTTTAACCAGAACACATCCGCAGTGCATTCTTGGGCAGGTTGCTCTTTCAGAGGCAAGCATAGCAAGCTTTAAAAAATATTCGTCCCACGAAGGTCTTCCATTTGAATTCATAAAAACAGATCTCAATTGAAGTTGTTAGATAAGTAATTTAATGAACCGAAAGTTAAAGGATTTTAAACGCTTTACAAGCGTGCAGGGGGAACTATTGGATAAATGTTTGCCGATGAATTAAAAAATATAAAAGAAATTTCAACAACTCTTGGCGTTTTAATTTATGTCTCTTCTCAATGTGCAAGCTTGTTGGTAATTAAGAGCTCTCTCATGTATAGCCTTGCCGCATCCTTCGTCGAAGTTTTAAATGTAATAAACACATCCAGTCCTTCCTGTTTAAGAACATCCCGGTTGCTTCGGTCCATTCCTCTTGAAATTATTGTTGAACAATCGCTGAGTAGAGAACGAACCCTGGTTGGAACAATTACTTTCTCGCCGCTGGGTTTTCTCTCTCTCAGATTGCTCGCCCTATACTCGGAAGCAACAATGTCGGTTTCTTTAACATCATATACAACATATCCTCTGGTCGGAATGAACGGCGATTTGATAGTTACGCCATCGTTTGATTCTATTGCTATTTTCATTTTGCATTCCCTCCTTAATTTTTTACTATAAATTTCTATTACCCTACTCGTGCTGAGTAGGCTCTTCTCACATTTACGCGCGCTTTTTTTGCGAATCGTTTATGTCCTGCTGATTGATGAATCCTGCGGCTTAAACAAACTGGACAATTAAGAGGAAATTTTTCGGCCGGTTTCTTCTCCCAATAATAGCCGCATTCATCGCATTGAAATTTTTTCTTTGTCGTCAAATGACTCCTCCTTTATCTAATCGATAATATCGTTTATTTAAAGAACAAGCTGTTTAAGTAGAGTGGTTTTCAGGATTAAGCAGAGAATCAAATATGTTCTGGTTATAAGATAACCTTTTAAGATTAATTGTCAATAGCAATTGTGATGAATGGGGAAAAAAATAATCGTGATTAGATTAAAAATCTTTGGTTGCCAGAAAACATTTTAAATCATTTCGGAAAGAAGTTCCTGGCGCGGATTAGCAATTATTACTTTATTAACAAGTAAACCTTTTTCGGAAACTATTCTTGCACCCGCTTCAACGGCGCTTGTAACTGCAGCAACGTCTCCGGTAACACTGAAAAATGCTTTTCCGCCCAGGGCCATTGCCAGCCGCAGCTCAACAAGTTGAACTTTCGCTGCTTTTACTGCGGCATCTGCCGCTTCAATTAACGACGCAACAGAATAAGATTCAACTATTCCAAGTGATTCCAGCATTTGAACATTATTGTGTCCGGCAATTGCCGGGAATATTGTTGGGTGAACATTTGGTATCACAAAATGATCTATCACCCCAAATCCAATTGTGTTAACTGCATTTTCAACAGCAGAGGTAACGGCGGCAACATCTCCGGAAATCAAAGTCATATATTTGCCCGAACAGATCGTTCTTGAAATCATTAATTCTACTTCAGATGTTTTCAGCATTATGTCCGCAGCCTGAATGCCAGAAGCAATGCTTCCCAACTCAATTAAACCGATTGAATTTTTATTACTCATTCAAACTCCTTTAGGATTCAATAGAGATAAATTGTTCTGTTACTTCTTTTACCTTGCCGGTAATTGAAGCGTGAATATTCGCACCTAACGCTCCGTCCGGAATTTTTCCAATCACTTGTCCATCTTCAACGACCTCACCTTTTTTAACTATGGCCTGTGCAGGTTTTCCAATGTGCTGCTGAAGAAGAATTCTTACTTTGTTGACGAGAATGTTTTTCGCAGTGAACGGTGCTTCAACATCGTAGTCCTGCAATTTTAGTTTCATAATTAATTGCTTAAGCGGAACGCGTCTTCCTTCTTTAATCGGGTGAACTTTAACCGGTTTCTGCTGAATGAATTTTATTCCGGCTTCACGCATTTCAACCTTTGCTTTGTCACAAGCTTCTTTGGGATAAAGATCTTCCGGACAAGCATACAACGTGCACAATCCACAGGAACAGCAAAGCTCTGCCAGTTCATTCCAGACAGCCGCACCTGTTTTTGTAAACCCAAGAGAACGCATAACTTTGTGGGGTTCAACCTGGTAACCAAGCAAATATCGTGGACAAAACTCTGTGCAATAGCTGCATTGGTCACAAGCTGATTTACCTATACGATGCCAATTTTCTTCCGGCTGATTTTTTCGTTTAATTAAATAATGATCTTTGGGAAGAACAATTATTCCGGCTGTTGTTTTGGTAACAACTTCATTCAAATCAAAAGTCAAGTGACCCATCATCACGCCGCCGACGAAAATCCCAAACTCTTTTACTCTTGTCCCGCCTGCAAATTCAATTACGTCTTTAAGGCTTGTGCCGATCGGGACAAAAAATGAAGATGGATTTTTTACGGCGCCTGCAACACAAATAAATTTTTTTGTTACGGTGATTTCTTTTTCAGCAAGAGAAATGTTGTAAAGTGTTTCTACGTTATTCACTACACAACCAATATCGAGTGGAATTCCTGCCGGGGGGATTAATCTTTTCGTTGCTTCATAAACCAATTCAAACTCATCACCTGACGGATA
This sequence comes from uncultured Ignavibacteriaceae bacterium, assembly GCA_963739915.1. Taxonomy (GTDB): domain Bacteria; phylum Bacteroidota; class Ignavibacteria; order Ignavibacteriales; family Ignavibacteriaceae; genus IGN2. Next base: position 123,857 of record CAVUCF010000028.1, on the reverse strand, counting down.
AAAATCACCAAGCTTTGTTAATTCTGTTTTGCCATTAAGATATTTACCAATTACAGAAATGGCATTTATATTTTTCTCTTTGACACCGAAAAAACCTTTTTTTGCTGAAGTGTTCTCAATGAGAAGGTTAAATCCATTTACAATTTCTTTTGGAAAATGAATCATCAGCTCATAATCTTTGTGAATGAGGGGCTCGCATTCAGCTCCGTTGGCAAGCACAAACTCGACTTTTGATTTTGCTTTTACGTGTGCAGGAAAGCCTGCGCCACCAGCACCGACTACCCCCGCATTAAATATTTTATCCTGAAGCTGCATTATTAATTGTTCTTTACCATTTCTTTCAATGTTTCAACCCACATTGGGTGGTCGTTCAAACTTTCAACCAGTTGAACTTTTTCACCCCCGTGCTCTTGAAATAATTTTTGATACTCAAAACCAATTTCTATCAACGTTTCAAGACAATCTGCGACAAATGCCGGGCTGAAAACCAACAAACGTTTCGCACCTTTCTTTGCCTGTTCAATAATAACTTTATCAGCAAATGGTTCAAGCCATTTTTTGTCAAGTCTGGATTGAAAGCAGACTGTATATTTGCTTTCAGATATACCAAGTTTCTTTGCAATTAATCTTGTGGTTGCATAACAGGTTGCTTTGTAGCAGTACTTGTTTGTTTCATTTATTTCGGTTTCACAGTTGTGCTCTTCGCAATGTGTGTTGTCCTTATAAACTTTATCAACCTGTCTTACCGGCAGACCGTGGTAGCTAAAAAGTATATGATCATATTCATCGAGCTTATATTTTCTGGCCTGCTCAACCACAGTATTAATATATCCATCATTATCATAAAACTGGCTGATGAATTTTATTTCGGGAATTACCCACCACTTGCTAACTATTTTCATTATCTTATCGATCACCGAACCTGTTGTTGCGGAAGCATATTGTGGAAAGAGGGGAATAATAATAATCTTTTCATAATTTTTTTTATAAACATCAACAAGCACATCATCAATAGAAGGATTTTTATATCTCATTGCAAGATAAATGTCGTGATTATCCCCAAGAGACTTTTGTAATTTTTCCTGTATAGATTTTCCATAATAAAGTATCGGAGAACCCTTCCGTCCGTCAGGTATTCCATTGTTGGTCCAAAGTTCCTGATAGATTTTAGCAGATTTTGGTGCACGGAAAGGAACTATTATTAAATTTACAAGAATGAATCGGGCGAATGCCGAAATATCAATAACGCGTGGATCGTTAAGAAATTCAAAAAGATATTTTCTTACATCTTTTACAGAAGGACTATCGGGTGTACCAAGATTTATGAGTAGAACTGCTGTTTTTAATTTCATAATTTAATTGTGGTTCAATTATATAAGTTTCAATGTGAAATTTAATAAGTCTTAGAGTGATTATTAAATGAAATTTTTCAAACTAACCATACTGTTTATTTCAATCCTGCTGTTGAACAATTGCACCGATGAATCGCCCGACTGCATCTGCACAGAGGAATTCAGAATGTATCTTGTAGTTGTTGTTGATAGTCTTGGAAATCCGGTTGATTCTCTTCAAACAACTATAAAGAATGAGCTAGGAAAAGAGTACGCTTTTAGCGAACCTGGGGCCCCACCATATCCACAAGGCGCATATTTTGTAATGACAGACGGTTATCAGGATGATTTCAGCACTAAACCGGAAAAGATTTTTTTCAGTGGAATAAAAAACGAATTAGAGGTAATCGGTGAGTATTTATTCAACACTGACAAATGTCGCTGCCACGTTTATAAAGTATCCGGACCGGATACACTTACGTTAAAATAATATTGACTTTATTCTTCCTTTATTAATAACCGTGCTGCTGATTGCTTCTTATAAAATTAAACCCTATGTTTCAATCGGCGAACAACTCTTTGTATAAATCTATATCATCAAATGGAAAAATTAATTTTTCCCCCGCTTGCATTAGGCGAGTGGAAAGAGACGAGGGATACTCTTCATAAATATTGCCGTCTGGTTGGGGCAATAAGAGAGGCTCTGTCCAAACCATTACCTTACTCGCAGCATACTAATCTGCTTTTTTGCAGAAGGGGATTTACTACCACATCAATACCCAAAAACGATAATACTCCAGACCAACTATTTGAAGTAATTATTGACTTAATTCACGGGAGATTGCGCATCGAATCAAATTACAGAGAACCTCTTTACATTGCATTAACAGGCCAATCCCTGAATGCGCTCTGTGATGAAACGTGCAGTTTGCTAATAGATATAGGGATTAAACCTCCTCTTGAAAGACCAAGTTTTCTTGAGGGAGTTCGCGGACAATTTATTTCCCGGCCAGTTAAGGCATACTGGAAAGTTATTTCATCAACTAACCGTGTACTAAAAAAGATTAAACGTGAGCTTGGAAAAGAAACGGGTCCGATCCAGCTGCGCGTGGATAACTTAACCCTGTTCTTAACCTGGTATTGCAAAAAGGGTTTCGGCGATTCTTCATTAGAGCAAATTGATTTGGGTTTTTCAACCGGTGATGAAAAATTCTCAGATGCACATTTTTTTATTTCTCCTTTTCCGAATGGACAAGCAGCTTAAAAAAATAATTCCACAGGAAAGCCAGTATCGGTTTATGAAGACACTTCAGAAATAATCTTGCCCTATTCAGAAGTATCGAAAGCAAAAAACAGTGAGCAAAGCATGTTCGACTTTTTCAGCAGTGTTCTGAAATAACTCTGTGGTTGAAAAACTGATTGATTGGCTGACATCGCCCCAAGAACTTACACGTCCCGATAAATCATTGCATCAAATAAAAAACAAATTATTGTTAACTTTCCCTGTATTTTTTCATTCAGTCTCAACAAATATTATGGTTTCAATAAAGCGTCGCTAAAATATTTTTCTTTCTTATATCTATCGCAATAGCATCTGAATTTCTTAATGCTCAGACTGTCAATATTAAAATCATTGAAACAAGTGATGTTCACGGAGCGCTGGTTCCTTATGACCTGATCAACAACCAGGAAACAAGGGGTTCTCTTGCACAAGTTCATACTTATGTGCTTAAAGAGAAAAGGGTGCGGGGCCAGGAAGTGATTTTACTTGACGATGGCGATATGCTTCAGGGAGATCCGATGGCTTATTATTATAATTATATAGATACGACACAAATAAACATTTATGCCGATGCTATGGATTATATGAATTATGATGCCGCAACCATTGGTAACCACGATATTGAAACCGGTCACGATGTTTACGATAAATTTAGAGGAGAAATAACTTTTCCCTGGCTTGCTGCGAATGCAATTAATACTGAAACTAACGAACCATACTTTGAACCTTACACGCTTATTGAACGAAGAGGAATAAAAATAGCTGTGTTAGGATTAATCACGCCCTCAGTACCAAGCTGGCTTCCGGAATTTCTCTGGAAGGGAATTGAGTTTGAAGATATGATAGAGACTGCGGATAAGTGGGTTTCAATAATTAAGGAAAGAGAAAAACCTGATTTAATTGTTGGACTTTTTCACTCCGGAGTTGATTTCACTTACAACGATGAAGATGAAGACACGTATAAAAATGAAAATGCCTCTCAGCTTGTTGCCGAACAGATTTCAGGATTTGATGTTGTTTTTGTTGGTCACGACCATACGAGATGGAATTTTAAAGTAGAAAATGAAGAGGGAGATAGTGTTTTAATTCTTGGGCCATTGTCAAGAGCCAGAACAGTTGCTGTTGCCAATATCGAAATGGATTTCGACAGTGTGGAAGGAAAATGGATCCGCAAAAATGTTTCGGGCGAAATTGTTGAAACAAAAAACTACGCCCCCGATGATCACTTTATGAGTAAGTTCATTATGAATCTAAACATTGTTAAAAATTTTACGGAAACACCGCTCGGACAAATCACAAATTCTATTTCCTCCAGTGAATCTTTGTTTGGTCCCTCTGAATTTGTAGACCTTATACATACGGCGCAGCTTGAAATGACCGGCGCAGATATTTCCTTTGCCTCGCCACTTTCTTTTAACACAACCATCGATAGCGGATGGATAAAAGTAAAAGAGCTTTTCAAACTATATCATTACGAAAACTATTTATATACGATGGCGCTAACGGGAGAAGAGATTAAAGATTATCTTGAATACTCGTACGGCAACTGGTTTAATCAGATGTCGGGCGAAAAAGATCATCTTCTAAAGTTCAAATTCAATGAAGACGGCAGTATCAAATATTCTGCAATAACAGGCTCGCCCGAACTGGAAGAAGTATATTATAACTTTTCATCCGCTGCAGGAATTAATTACACTGTTGATGTTTCCATGCCTGCCGGAGATCGTATCAACATCACTGGTTTGAGTAATGGAACGCCCTTCGATTTTAAAAAAACATATGCCGTAGCAATAAATTCATATCAAGGAAGTGGTGGTGGTGGATTATTAACTCGTGGAGCAGGAATTTCGACGGAAGAGTTACCAGAAAGAATTATCAATTCGACTGATCGTGACATTAAATATAATTTAATACGGTGGATAAAAGAGAAAAAGATTATAAATCCCTCTATTAATCGGAAATATTAAAATGGTTCCAGATCGTTGGTGGAGAGAGGCAAAAGCAAGAGATTATGAGCTGCTGTTTGGCAGAAAACAATCTCCTGTTGAAGTAAAATCAGAGAAAATAAATAAATAAAATTAAACGTAGTAAAATTATGAATACTGAAAAAAGCAGACGACTCTTCGAAGAAGCAAAAAAATATATTCCGGGCGGAGTAAACTCTCCTGTGCGGGCATTTAAATCCGTTGGCGGCGATCCTTTGTTTATCACAAAAGGAAAGGGTTCAAAGTTCTGGGATGTTGATGGTAATGAATACATAGATTATATCGGAAGCTGGGGACCGCATTTATTCGGACACAATCCATCGTTCATTATAGAATCACTATTAAAAGCAATTGAAAACGGAACAAGCTTTGGCGCACCAACTGAAATGGAAATTAAGATGGCAGAGATTATTACTCAGCTCGTTCCCTCGGTTGAAATGGTAAGAATGGTTAACAGCGGAACGGAAGCAACAATGAGTGCTGTTCGAGCAGCTCGCGGATATACTGGCAGAGAAAAATTTATCAAGTTTGAAGGATGTTATCACGGACATGCAGATTACTTTCTAATCAAAGCTGGCTCGGGTGCATTAACATTGGGCATTCCAACTTCTCCGGGAGTTACAAAAGGAAATGCTGCTGATACTTTACTTGCAGATTACAACGATATCAACTCAATTAAAAAATTAGTCTCTGCAAACAAAAATGAAATCGCCGCAGTAATAATCGAACCGATTGCCGGCAATATGGGTGTGGTAAAAGTTAAAGATGATTTTATAAAAGAGCTTCGTGCAATTTGTGATGAAGAAAAAATAGTTTTGATTTTTGATGAAGTGATGACTGGCTTCCGTGTTGCTGCCGGCGGTGCTCAGGAAGTGCTTGGAATAAAACCCGATCTTTCAACATTTGGAAAAATTATTGGCGGGGGATTGCCTGTTGGTGCTTTTGGAGGAAAGAGAGAAATAATGGAAAAGATTGCACCGAGTGGTCCTGTTTACCAGGCTGGAACATTAAGCGGAAATCCGCTTGCAATGGCTGCTGGTTATGCTGCATTGAAACACATCAAAGATAATCCTGGCATTTACAAAGAGCTTGAAGAAAAATCTTCCTATCTTGAAAAAGGATTCAAAGAAAATCTTAAATGCTGTTGGAAAAAATTATGCGATGAACAGAGTTGGCTCGATGATGTGTATGTTCTTTACGGAAGAAATTGTAGATGATTTTAAATCTGCTGTTAAATCAGACACTAATCTTTACGGAAAATATTTTCACGAAATGCTGAAGCGAGGAATTTATCTTGCGCCGGCACAGTTTGAAGCGTTGTTTGTTTCAACGGCTCACAGAAGGAAGATTTGGATAACACAATTAAGGCGCATAAAGAATCGTTGCTAGCGATATTAAAGTAATTAAAAATTAAGTCTCCGTTTGATGATTTATAAAAATCTTTACTTAATTTTGATAAAACAAAGGTTCTCATTTATGAGACCTATACGACTAATGGTGGTTGTATATGCCTGGTTTTGTGAGACCAATAAACGAGTTATGCGTCACTTTATGAAGACCGACAGAAACAATGATAAATTGGTTTAAAAAAGAAAACTACACAGAGTATAGGCAAAGACTTCTTAACGCTTTTCCCAAGACTTTGAAAAGTGACGTTGAAGCCGTGCTTAATATTTTGCCGTTTGACGTTAACATTGTAAAGCTGACAGGTGGGCAATTTCATAAGGTCGACAATCTAATTCATCCATCAACGCTGACAATTCAGTTAGAAAATGAAGTGCTGACCATTCCGTATCGACTTTATTTTAATGAGCCAGTCAGCAAAAAGGAAACCAAACTAACCGACACACAACAGACAATTTTAAACTGTATTTACTTGCGACACCATGACGGCTATCTAAGACAAAGTAGATTAGAGAAACTCATAGAAAAGAATGAATATTGGGTGACGCCTTTTACAATTCAACTTTTGGGAGAATACGTTTATGAAATATTGCAAGTATTAGACAAACATATTAACGACAAAACAATCGACAACTACGAGCGATTTGTAAAGGAAAATTCAAAATACTGGCAGCAGACAGAGAGTAGAATGATAAGTTATTGGAATGAGTATTACAGACGACAATTCCCAAAACTTAAAGACTATTTGGGGCGGTATATTGTGGACAGAATAAAAAAGCGAACGTATAACAGCACCTTGCCAAAAGCGAGGCAGACTTCTGTTAAATGAACATTAGAAAATTTAATAAAAATTTGTACCTGCATGTCTGTTTTGTCCTCTGAAACCCGCCCGAACGCAAAGCCCGAAAACGTTATTTCTGAAATTCTCTCTGATAAACTATATAATCTGTCCTTGCAGGCTCACCGCCTGATTTTTTGACCAATTGTGCGATTTGCGCCCGGTGATATGTTGAGTGATTAATCACATGCACAACAATATCTTTAATTGTGTTCGCGAATTTTTCACCCTTCATATTTGAATATTCTATTCTTCTTTCAAAGTCTTTTTCCTTAAGACCTTCAAGTAAATTTATCCATGCTGCAGTTACCGGGGTTGATTGTGAAGTCCATTCTTCCTGCGTTAATTTCTGCCAGGGATCAGTTACAATGTCTTTGCCAAGAATTCTATTAAGCCAGATTTTCTGTGCGGAGATTATGTGTGAAAGAAGTTCTTCTGATTTTCTATTCTTCTTCTTAAGGCTCATTATTGATTCGGCAGTTTGTCTGGTTGCCCAATCGTTGTATTTAAAGAGATGAATAAAATGATCCTTTAACATTTTCGAGTTCCTTTATTTAATTACTTCTTCTCTCTTCATAATTTCCGTCCGCAACATCCCGCGCTGTCAAGTAAGCAAGCTTAACTATCTTCTCAAACAAAACAGGATTTAAAGTTTCCGGTGTGTCTGTCGGAAGATGTAGGTGCTCATAGCTGTACTTTGAAACAAAATACAAGCCGGGAATTCCTATTTCATAAAAAGGAGTTAGGTCGGCACCGCCACCGTTCCAGGTATCTTCAACGACAAGATTAAAGTTTTCTTTATCAATTTTTCTTGCAAGGTTCCATAATTCCGGAGAGCTTTTTCCATTACCAACCTGTATGCTGTCACCCGTAACCAATGCTGTCAAGATTTAACATTGCTATAATTTTATCCGTATCAATCTTTAAGATTTTCAACAAAATGTTTTGAACCATTCAATCCTTGTTCTTCGCTTGCAAATAAAACAAAAATAACCGAGCGCTTTGGTTGCAAACCACCTTTAACAAACGCTTTGGCAATTTCTAAAACTCCTGCCGAACCCGACGCATTATCGTTTGCACCCGGGAAAAGTAATCCTGCCTGCGAGCCAACGTGATCTAAATGAGCACCAATAATAACATACTCTTCTTTTAGTTTCGGATCACTTCCTTCAATCATTGCAACAACATTCATTGTTCTGGCATTTTTTTCATAGCTGGCGTTTACTTCTATGTGTGCTTTGGTTGTTAGATTCATAGAAAGAGGTTTTTTCTTTTCATCTATCTTTGTCTGGCAATCGCTTACGGAAAATCCTGTTTTGCTTAATAACATATTTGCTGCCTCCAAAGAAATATGAAGCTGCGGAAAATCAACCGGCTGTTCTCCTTCCCCGTGCATAACGCTTCCAATTAGCGGCTGTGGTTTTTCGTCATTTGGAAGTGAAACAAACAAAATTCCTTTTGCACCATGTTTTTTTGCAACAAGAGATTTCTCGCGAGGATAATTTGTTCCCCAATCTTTGTCATCGTTTTTCCATTTGGGGTTTTGTTTAAACACCATTACTATTTTATTCTTTACATTTATTCCGGCATAATCATCATAATACAAATCTGGTCTTGATATTCCGTATCCGCAAAACACAACGGGCAAAGTAAAGCTGTTGGATCCTGTAAATCCGCGAAGAACAAAATCTTTTCCTATTACGCCGTTAATCGTATCGCCATCAACAATGGTTTTAAATATTGCCGGGGATTTAATTTTATTATACTCTACGTTCAGGTATTGAAAATACTGTTCCTCTCCTGCGAATTTTAACCCAAGCTCGTAAAACTTATCTGCAGCAAATTGCGCTGCTTTGTTGTAGCCTTCGCTGCCGGGAAGCCTGCCGTCAAATTCGCTTGAGCAAAGTGTTTGCACGGTCTGCATAAGACTTTTGCTATTTATGTTTTCTAGTCCTGTATCAGGAACCTGGGAATAGCTATTAATGAAAGTAAAAAATACTATGGCGAGAAAGAGGTTTGTTTTTATTTTGATTAGTGAATTCATTATCGTGTTGTTGCTATTCTACATTCTGCATAATAAAAAAGGGACTTGTGCCGGTCCCTTTTAAAATAATTCTATTACTGTTTTATTCTTCTGCTTCTTCACCTTCTTCTTCGGGAACAACTTTGGCTATGTCGGCAATTGAGTCGCCGTCTTTTAGCCTTATTACTCTTACGCCTTGTGTTGCTCTTCCCATTACACGAATGTCTTTCATGCTTTGCCTGATAACCATTCCTTTGGTTGAAATTATTACGAGCTCATCATTATCATTCACTTCCATCAATGCTATCATTTTGCCTATCTTATCACTGGTTTTCACTGTGATTACGCCCTTACCGCCCCGGTGTGTAATTCTGTAATCATTTACGTCTGATCTTTTGCCGTATCCTTTTTCTGTAACAACGAGCACGCTCATTCCCTGGCGCTTTATAACTAGTAAACCAACGGCTTTATCACCTTTTCCAAGACGAACTCCTCGTACTCCCGTTGCTGTTCTTCCCATATCACGCGCGTCTTTTTCATTAAATCTTACTGCAAAGCCGTTGCGTGTTCCAATCATTATATCACTGGTTCCATCCGTCATTTTAACTTCTATCAGTCTGTCGTTCTTCTTCAGGTTGATTGCATTTATACCGCCCTTGCGAACATTTCCATAAGCAGACAAAACTGTTTTCTTCACGGTTCCATGTTCGGTAGCCATGATAAGATATTGATCATCACTAAATTCTTTAACCGCTACGAATGCTGTTATAAGTTCATCCTTATCTTTCTGAAGTAAATTAATTATGGATCGTCCTCGTGTTGCTCTTCCTCCTTCAGGAAGCTCATGAACTTTAAGCCAATAAACTTTTCCTTTATCAGTAAAGAAAAGAATATACTGGTGTGTTGAGGCAATAAACATATGCTCAATAAAATCATCTTCTTTTGTCCCTGCGCCGGTAACGCCTTTACCGCCTCTGCCTTGCTTCCTGTAACCGCTTACCGGGAACCTTTTTATAAAACCGCTATGAGTTATGGTTACTACAACATCTTCTTCGGCAATAATATCTTCTAAAGAGAAGTCTTCATAATCATATACGATTTCTGTTCTTCTTTCATCGGCATATTTTTTCCTTAGTTCAAGCAGTTCATTTGTAACGATTATCTTTCTCTGATCTTCGCTCTTTAAAATACTTTTAAGTTTTTCTATCAGCTTGATTGTCTCTTTGTATTCGTCTTCAATCTTTTGTCTTTCAAGTCCGGTTAAGCGCTGCAATCTCATATCAAGGATTGCTTTTGCCTGAATCTCGCTCAGCTTGAATTTTTTCATCAGGTTTTGCTTGGCGGTCTCAACGTCTTTCGATTTCTTAATGGTTTGAATAACCGCATCAATATTATCGAGAGCAATTATATATCCCTCTAATATATGTGCTCGTTTCTCTGCAGCATCGAGTTCAAATTTCGTCCTCCGTATTAGTACATCCATTCTGTGGTTCAGAAAGTGCTGAAGCATTTCTTTTAAATTTAGAACTTTCGGAACCCCGTGAACCAGCGCAAGCATTATCACACCAAAAGTTGTTTGCATTTGTGTGTGAACAAAAAGCTGGTTAAGCACTATCGGTGGCTGAGCATCTTTCTTTAATTCAATAACAACTCGTAATCCATCTCTGTCTGATTCGTCCCGTATGTTGCTAATGTCGTCTATCTTTCCGCCCCGAACCAGTTCGGCAATCTTCTCTATCAGATTTGCTTTATTAACCTGGTATGGAAGCTCAGTTATAATAATGTGTTCTCTACCGCTTTTCTGAGTTTCAATGTTGGCTTTCGCACGAACAATAATTCTTCCTCTGCCTGTAAGGAACGCTTCTTTAACACCAGCATAACCATAAATTATTCCCGCCGTTGGGAAGTCCGGCGCGATAATATTTTTCATCAGTTTTTCGATGGTTATGTCTGGATTTTTTATGAGGTTTATTAATCCATCCACAACTTCGCCAAGATTGTGTGGTGGAATATTCGTTGCCATACCAACCGCAATTCCGCTTGATCCGTTAATCAATAGATTGGGCAAGTACGAGGGCATCACCGTTGGTTCCTGCAAAGAGTCGTCAAAGTTTGGAACAAAATCAACCGTATTCTTATCAAGGTCTCGTAGCATTTCCTCTGAAATTCGTGCAAGCCTTGCTTCTGTATATCTCATTGCCGCTGGCGAATCACCATCAACCGAACCAAAATTACCTTGGCCATCAACAAGCGGATAGCGCAGAGAAAAATCCTGCACCATTCTTACCATAGAATCATAAACTGCTGTGTCGCCATGAGGATGATATTTACCAAGCACCTCACCCACAATTCTAGCTGACTTTTTGTAGGGCTTGCTATGAGTCATACCAAGATCGTGCATACCATAAAGCACTCTGCGATGAACGGGTTTCAGTCCGTCTCTTACATCCGGTAATGCTCTCGCGACGATTACAGACATTGCGTAATCTATGTAAGAGGATTTCATTTCCTCTTCAAGTGTAATGGGTACTATTTTTTCAAAAATTGTTGCCATCTTTTAAATCATTTCAATATGTTGAAAATTATTATATGTCCAGATTAGCATATTTAGCATGCTTTTCTATGAATTCTTTTCTCGGTTCTACGTCGTCGCCCATAAGAGTTTCAAAAATTTTATCGGCATTTGCTGCACTTTCTAATGTAACCTGAAGTATTGTTCTTGTTTCGGGATTCATTGTTGTCTCCCAGAGCTGTTCAGGATTCATTTCTCCCAGACCTTTATAGCGTGAAATAACCACGCCTTTAATTTCTTTTCCTTCTGTTAATTCTTCTTCTGCCGGTTCTTCTTTTTTCTCTTCAACTTTCTTTTTCTCTTTGCCATCTATCTTCAGCCTTTTTAATATCTGATCTCTTTCTTTCTCATCATAAGCATAAAATTCTTCTTTTCCTTTTTTAATTTTGTAGAGCGGGGGTTGAGCAATGTAAACCTTACCAGACGTAATTAAATCTTTCATATGCCTATACAGAAAAGTAAGGAGAAGTGTTCTGATGTGGCTTCCATCAACGTCAGCATCTGTCATTAAAATTATTTTGCCATATCTTGCCTGTGAATGATCAAACTCGGCACCAAGTCCGGCACCTATAGCCGAAATCATTGCTCTTATCTCATTGTTTTCTAAAATCTTGTTCAGCTTTGCTTTTTCCACATTCAATATTTTTCCTCTCAGCGGAAGTATTGCCTGAAACTTTCTGTCTCTTCCTTGCTTTGCTGAACCGCCTGCCGAATCTCCCTCAACAATATATATTTCACAGTGCTCCGGATCTGTAATGCTGCAGTCTGCTAATTTTCCAGGAAGGTTCATATTGTCAAGAGCATTTTTTCTTCTGGAGAGATCCCGGGCTTTTCTTGCTGCCTCTCTTGCCTCTGCAGCACGCATACACTTCTCGATAATTTTTCTTCCGACAGGAGGATTTTCCTCAAGAAACTCTGCAAGCTTTTCACCAACAAGTGTTTCAACAGCCGATTTTGTTTCGCTATTACCAAGTTTTGTTTTTGTTTGTCCTTCAAACTGCGGTTCTGCAACCTTAACAGATATTACTCCGGTTAAGCCTTCTCTAAAGTCATCTCCGGTTAACGTAATCTTTCCTTCTTTAATAAGATTGTTTTTATACGCATAGTTATTAAGGGTTCTGGTTAGGGCCGTCTTAAATCCAACCAGATGTGTTCCACCCTCGTGGGTATTGATGTTATTCACATAAGAGAAAATATTTTCTGAATAACCATCTGTATACTGAAAGGCTATTTCAACGGGCGTGTTGTCTTTTTCTCCTTCTATATAAACTGTCTTGTGAAGGGCTTGTCTTGAGGCATCCAGATATTTAACAAACTCTATAAGCCCGCCTTTAAAATGAAATGCTAGCTTCTTCGCCGCCGTTTCTCTCATCTTTTATGTTGATTGTTATGTTCTTATTAAGATATGCAAGCTCTCTCATTCTTTCAGCAAGTATGTCAAAACGAAACTCCGTTACTTTAAAGATTTCCGGATCAGGATAGAAAGTGGTAGAAGTTCCTCTTTCGCCGCGTTTCGTTTTACCGATTTCTTTTACCGGCTTTACTGGAATTCCTCTTTTATATTCCTGGAAATAGATTTTGCCATCTCTTTTAACTTCTACCTTTAGCGTTTCGGATAATGCATTAACAACTGAAACACCAACTCCATGTAAACCGCCAGAAACTTTGTAAGAACTTTTATCAAATTTACCACCGGCATGTAAAACCGTCATTACTACTTCCAGCGCAGAACGTTTTTCAACCGGATGAATGTCTACCGGAATTCCTCTTCCATTATCAGCCACAGAAACTGAACCATCCTTATTTATCTGAACATCTATTCTGTCACAGTATCCAACCATTGCTTCGTCAATACTATTGTCAACGACCTCATTTACCAGGTGATGCAGGCCTCTGCTGCTTACGTCTCCAATGTACATTGCCGGTCTTTTACGAACTGCTTCAAGTCCTTTTAGAACATTAATGTTTTTCGCGCTGTATTCTGCCTGCTTGGTTTCTTTTGTCATAAACTATCCAATAAATCTAATTTGATTAATTCTTGTTTCCTTAAAGAAGGAATTTATTTTTTCTATCATTTCAGTTTCCATAAACTTAAGTTCGTTTCTCCAAGATGGATTTTCAATTTTAATCTTTAATGCTTTTTTCTCACACTGTTGTGGTATTGCTATTTTTTCAAGATTAGGAAATATTTCATAAAAATGTACTATAACGTCGGCCGATTCAACTATTTCCCGAACACCTGAAAGTGATCTTTCTTTTTTAAAGACCTCCTTTAAACTTTTAAAGCTGCTATGCATATATAACTTCGCTGTTTGCAGTTAACGTTATAACCTTATCTTCTTTTCCGATTTTTAAAAACGACGTGTTTCCAAAATCTGTCAAGGTGATTATTGCCTGGCCAACCGTTGACAGACACTTGCTTATTGCGTTGGCTCGTGCCGAATCTAGTTCGCCAAACACATCATCAAGCAAAAACAGTGGTGAGTTTCCCTTCTTATCTTTCAGATAAAAATATTCTGCAAACCTTAACATCGTTTGAAATGTCTTGTGCTGTCCCTGCGATCCATAACTTTTCAAACTTATTCCATTAAAATCAAATGTGATGTCGTCCTTGTGAGGACCAACAAGGTTGATTCCTCTCCGGATTTCATCTTGGTATCTTTGGTAAAGCAGCTGCTCAAAACATGCTTCCAGATTACCTAAGCATTTATCTTCTAAAAAATAATAATAAATGCCTGGCACTTCTTTGTCTGAAAGAATGCTGTGATATGAATCTCTTATATAAACTTCAAACTCAGCTATAAATGTTGCTCTGTGTTTTATTATTTCCACCCCTGTGTTAATCAGCTTTTCGTTCCAGGCATCGAGCTCGCTATCTTTTTTATAATTGTTTTCTCTAATTCTGTTTAATAGAGATGCTCTTTGTTTTTGTATCCTGTTGTATTCAATTAAAAGATTCAAATATGTTTTACTCGCCTGTGAAATCACCGAATCTATAAATCTTCTTCTGTCTGCCGGATAACCTTGCGTAATGGTGTGGTCTGCGGGAGAAAGTAAAACCACCGGGAATTTTCCAATTACATCAGAGAATTTATTTATCTGTTTGCTGTTTAATATATATGTCTTTTTATTATCCGTGCTCGAGTAATTTACTTGAACGTTGTCTTTGGTTAATCCCTCAAAGCTACCCTGAATGCCGAATTTGTTTTCTCCTAATTTAACTGCCTCGGAGTCTGAAGACGTTACACAGCTCTTAGTGGTTGAAAGGTAATAGATCGCTTCCAGAACAGAGGTTTTACCAACACCGTTGCCGCCAATTATATAATTTATTTTATCTGTAAAATCAATTCGGCTGTTAGTGTGTTTTCTAATGTTTCTCAGGTTAATTGAGGATAGGAACATTTTAATTATTTAGTCGAACCGGCATTAGTAGAAGCATTAGGTCCTCTCCCTCCTGTTTCTTCCCGGGCTCTACTATACAAGCCTTTGTTGGGGAGTGTAGTTTAAATAAAACTTCTTCATCATCAACATGAGTTAAAATGTCATTTACGTATTGTGTGTTGAATCCGATATCCATTTGTTCACCACCATACTCACAGGAAATGTTTTCAACAGCGTTGGAACCCTGATCAATATCTTCTGCAGATACAACAATATTATTCTTGCTAATAGAAAGTTTGACTTGCTTTGAACTGGTTGATGAAAAAAGCATCATCCTCTTAATTGAGGATAAAAGATCATGACGTTTTACTTTAAGTATGTTTTCATTTTCCAGTGGGATAACACTACTATATGCCGGATATTTTTCAGCTATAAGTCTCGAGCTGAATTCAACGTCACCGATGATGAAGGAGATGTGAGACTTTCCAAGAAAAATTTTAACGTCTGTTTCTCCTAATAGTTTCGATAGCACCGAAATAGCTCTTTCGGGAATGATGTATTGTTCTTCTGTTCCGCTCTTAACGTTTTTATAAATTAAACGTACGAGTCTGTGTCCATCGGTAGTAACAAACTTTAATCCCTCCGAAGTAAACTCTAAAAGAGTTCCTGTCATCGCTGGCCTCATATCCTCTTTGCTCATTGCAAATGCTGTCTGATCAATTGCTTTCTTTAAATCTTTGCCGCTAAGAACGATCTCTTTACTTTTAGACACGGTTGGTGATTCCGGAAAATCTTCAGAAGGAGAAAAACTAATATTGTAAACACCGTTTTCAGTTGTGAGTTTAAGCTTGCTATTACCATCAACACTGAAGTTTATTTGAACATCATCCATAGATCTTACAATATCATACATAAGTCGGGCTGGAACAACAATACTCATATTCTCGCTAGCAGCAACATTAATAGACGACTTCAGGGAAATTTCCAGGTCAGTTGCATAAATAATCAGCAAGCCACCTTTAATTTCAAAGAGAAAATTCTCTAAAATCGGCATTGGTGTTCTTGCTGGTACGGCAGGTATTGTTTTAGAAAGTATCTTTTCTAGTATTTTACTGTTTACTTTGAATTCCATTAATTGCTCTCCTATTAAGGCACAGAAAAATACTAAAAAACGTATGTAATAACAACGATTTTAAGGTTATAAGTTAACCTTAAAAAGAAAAAAAATATGTTGGATCTGATATTATAATTTTATTTTAATCTCAGATTATTGACCTATCGGATTCGGAAGAATCCAATTTTCTGATAGGTTATCTGAAGAAGTAATGCTAGCAGAAATAGAATAATTACCATCTTGCAATACACTCGTATAAATAACCAATATTTTTGTTCCGGCATTTAATATCAAAGGTACCTGCTACATTCCTCACATGCATCATATGTGGTTGCACCACCTGGAATTTCAAATATAGTTTCATATTCATATTCACCCTGAAGGATGTTTGTTAACTCAGCAGTTGCTCCTGACAGGTACATCAGTTAACGATGCCTCTAAAGCTAACAGATACATCATCAGCAGCCAAATTTGTGAATTGTTATGGTATTTATTGGATCATCTGAGCAGCTTAGTAAGCCAACAGATATTACTATTAGGAAAAAATAGATGGCTTTTTGTTTCATAACTCAACTCTGAATTGTTATTTGATTTTTAATGGATTATTAAATCAAAAAATAGACCAAAACGGACAATAAATTAAATAAAATATATCTGTAATATTGAAGTGAAAAATGCTTTTAATAACACACTAATTATAATATTATCTATTTTTTTACTTAATAATAGTAAATATTACCATGTTAGTATGTTAATTATACAATAAAACACTACATTCAAAACACTTACGGCAACGCTAAAGGTAGATAGGTTGTGCATCGTATCTTAGTAAGTGCGACTTAACAATAACGCTGTTAATAATTCAAACTTATAAACAAATAGATTATGTAAGAACAACTAGTTATTAACAATCTAATGGATTATAAAAACGCAGTAAATAGCTCACCCAGCCAAAACAACCTTGTTTCTTATATCATCAACAATATTATGAAAAGAAACATCTTTTCTCTTATTATCCTCAATTGAATTACATGCATGTATAACGGTAGAATGGTCTCTTCCGCCAAAATGTAAACCGATAGTTTTTAAAGAAGAAAGTGTCAATTCTTTGGCCAGGAACATTGCTATTTGTCTCGCAAGAACAATTTCCTTTTTACGAGTCTTGTCACGTATTTTATTTTCAGCAACTCCAAGATGCTCACAAACAACCTTTGTGATTGTTTCTATAGTAAGCGTGCTGGTTTTTCTGTCAGTTGCAATTTCTTTAACTGTTTTCTTTGCAAGCTCGAACGTAATCTCTTTTGAGTTTAGAGAAACACTAGCAAGTAGTTTTATTAAACAGCCCTCAAGCTCACGTATGTTGGAAGTTATGTTAGTTGCTATATATTCTAAAATTTCATTAGACACATACATACCATAAGTTTCCGCTTTCCTTTTTAATATAGCTATTCGCGTTTCTAGTTCAGGAGGTTGAATATCGGCCGTTAACCCCCATTGAAAGCGAGAGATCAATCTCTCGTCCAATCCTTTCAGATCCTTGGGAGGTTTATCGCTGGAGAGTATTATTTGTTTTCTTGATTGATGAAGCGTGTTGAATATATGAAAGAAAAGATCCTGGGTTTTTTCTTTTCCAATAAGAAACTGTATATCGTCAATAATAAGAACATCCATGCTTCTGTAAAAATTAGAAAAATCATTTACTTTGTTTGATTGAATTGATTCTACAAACTCGACCGTGAAAATATCAGACGATAAATAAATTATCTTTTTTTCAGGAAAATTCAGCACACTCTGATTTCCTATTGCTTGTATAAGATGCGTTTTACCAAGCCCGACACCACCATATAAAAACAAAGGATTGAAAGAAGTTCCCCCTGGATTATCACTTATTGCTCCAGCAGCGGCTCTTGCTAGTTCGTTTCCCTCTCCTTTAATAAAATTTTCAAAGGTGTATCTGGGATTTAGATTTGATTCAAAGGTATGCTTCGGTTTCGACTTTTCTGTAATGCTAACCTGAGTGGGTGTTTTTTCCCGAACACTTTCCCGACCATCTATAAAAGATAGATCCTCTGCTATTACATAAGTTAGTTTAGCTTCCCTTCCGAGAATCTCGGTAATTGACTTTGTGATTAATACATTAAAGTGCTCATCAATCCATTCCCAGAAAAACTGGCTTGGAATCTGAACCTTCAATGTAGAATTAATTATCTCAACTGGCTTGATCGGCAGGAACCAAGTATTGTAGGTCATCATGGACACACTTTCCTTTATTTTCAAAAGGCAAGATTTCCAGACTGTCGTCGGGTCTTTCACGGTTATTTTTTCCGTAATTTCCAGCTCTTCCATTATAACTTATCCACAGGTTAATATTTAAGCAAAGATAGTATTCTTGGGTTGAAATTAAAAAACAGGTAATTTCAACAACAAGATTACGAACAACTTATAAACATCAGGTGATGCCGGGTAAAGCGTGGCAAACAAATGACTTGGGGGCCTTAATAATATTTTTTCACACATTCTATCCAAAACATATGAGTAACAATCAACACTCTTTCATGTGAAACATTTTCACAAGAAACAAAAACTCACAAGTTATCAACACATCGATGGGTGCCCGTATGAATTAAAAAATAGTATATAGAAAAGTTGATAGCAAATTAATTTTTCAACTATGTTTCCCCAAATAAAGTGCCGGGAAAAGATAAAATTAAAAATCTTGATAATAAGGGGATAAGAAACTATTTTTAGGCTCTTTTTAATGAAATAGGAGTAAAATGAAAAGGACATATCAACCAAGCAAAACGAAAAGAAAAAATAAGCATGGTTTTCGTGAAAGAATGAAAACTAAAAATGGAAGAACCGTTCTTTCAAGAAGAAGATCAAAAGGCAGAAAAAAATTAACAGTTAGTGACGAAAAGTAGAAAATCAACCAAACCAATTGAAACTAATTTTATTTTTGATCGACTAATTAGTGACAGCGATTTTGAATTAGTATATAAAATCGGTCACGTTATTGTTTCCGAGGATAAGAAAATAAAAGCGAAATATATTTTTGAAAGCAAGTACAAAAACAACACAACAAAAATTGGTTTGTCGGTGGCTTCTAAAAAGGGAAACGCTGTTTGGCGAAACCGGATAAAAAGAATACTAAGAGAATCATTACGAATAGATAAAGAAATTTTAAGAAATATTATAGAACTGAAAAACGCAGACTTGTTAATTGTTTTTTCTCCATACTCAATTAATCAAACCAATTCGAAAAAAATATTTCTAAAGGAAATTGAACCCGCTGTTTTAGATATATTAAAAAGAATAGAAAAATAATTCCCACACATCAAATGGAAAGATGTAACGATTGATGATGTTCCTAAATAAAAGAATCGAGTGATAAAGATTGGATAGAAACACAACTATAGCATTTATACTTATCGGAGCCATCCTGGTAGTCTGGCTTTTTATGAACACCCCCGAGCGGACCGAACAAACAAAAACGAGCCAGGACACCACCTCTGTTGTTGAGCAGAAACCGGAAGAACAAACCAGGCTTGCCGAGGAAGAAAGTAAAACAACGCCGCCCGCAACCGGTCAAAAAGAAGAATTCACACTTGGGATGTTTTCAAGCCAGGAAATAGACTCCGGTAGAATTATTACGATCGAAACGGATCTTGCTATTTATGAACTGTCCACCAAAGGAGGAAATTTCCACAAAATTTTCTTAAAGAAGTTTAACAACTGGTATTCGGCAGGTATTGATGGAAACGGGAATTACTATAATACATCCGTGCAGCTTATTAATTATTCTTTAAGCAATGTTTACAACATCTCTTTTATAAGCACAGAAGGGAAGGCCGTAAACACGAACAACCTTAACTTTATAACATCTCCACAAAGCAAACACACTATAACAGGCAAAGACACACTATTAATTAATTTTCGGATGGAGATTGGTCCCGACAGGGCAATTCAGAAAAGCTATTTATTTAATGCCGGAACATACTTAATTAAATCTGACATTGTGTTTTTGGGATTCAATGGATTGATAACTGACAACACGTATGATATTACCTGGGAATCCGGAATTCGTTCGGTAGAAAAAAACACGTCAAACGAAGCAACCTTTTCAAGCGCCGACGTTTACTATGGAGATGAAAAAGTAGTTATTGATGCACCTGGCGATGGTGAAAAAATCAGCGAGGACTTTAATGGAAAGGTTGACTGGTTAGCTGTCCGCAATAAATATTTCGCCGCAATAATGATTCCTTCCGATCCAACACAGATAGAGGGAGCGTATGTTGAAGGACAAACCTTTCCAACAAAAACTTTGGGACTCAAGGAAGTTTACAATGTCAGGCTGGTAGTTCCTTTTAAGGGATCAGAGTTAGAAAGAAGATCTATAAATTTATATATCGGCCCGGTTGATTACGACCGATTAAAGGAAATCAGTCATAACCTTACTGCACTTGTAGATTTTGGAAGTTTCTTTGGTTTAAAGTTTGTAGTTCGACCAATAGCGGAATATTTATTACTGCCACTGTTCAAGTTTTTAAATATGTTTATTCCCAACTATGGATTTGTAATTATAATTTTTTCATTGATAATCAAAGTCGTTTTATATCCATTGACTCGGAAAAGTTTTCAATCAATGAAAAAAATGCAGCAGCTTCAGCCAAAGATAACGGAGTTAAAAGAAAAGTTTAAAGACGACCCACAGAAAATGAATAAGGAAACGATGAAGCTGTACCAAACATATGGGGTAAACCCGGCTGGCGGATGCCTGCCAATTCTACTGCAGATGCCTATTTTTATAGCATTATGGGGCTTGTTCCAGGCAGCGATAGAGCTTCGCCAACAACCATTTATTTTTTGGATTAAGGACCTTTCCGCACCGGATGTTATTTACGATCTTGGTTTCAAGCTTCCAATGGTTGGCCTAGAGGAAATTAGCGGACTTGCACTGCTGATGGGAATTACAACATACTTTCAACAGAAGATGTCAATTAAGGATCCAAAACAGCAGGCACTTGTTTATATGATGCCGATTATGTTGACGATTCTTTTTATGACGTTTCCTTCTGGGCTGAATCTGTATTACTTTATGTTTAACGTTTTCTCAATAGCACAGCAATATTACATCAACCACAAGCAATCTGATGTTGAGCTTGTTCCCGTTGATCCTTCCAAAAGAAAAAAAGGATTTATGCAGCGTCTTATGGATTCTGCAGAACAGCAGTCTAAAAAACAGCAGAACAATCGGAAATAACAAAACGAGCAAATTATTTTGCTAACATCACATCTTCTTTAATTACCTTTTCATAATTTTAGAGAGTGAACTTCTTTAAAAAAATACTACCATGGCTTTTCTTGCTTTTTGCCACCATCTTGAATGCACAAGTCGCGAATAAAATTTCGCTGGAAACCAAAACAGTAAAACTTCCTTATGGACTTTCACAAAAAGTTCCTTTAAATGATCCCATTATAGGATTGGCATTAAGTGGCGGCGGCGCTCGTGGTTTAGCACAAATAGGTGTTCTAAAAGCTTTTGAAGAGGCGAGAATCCAGACGGATGTTATTGCCGGCACGAGCATCGGCAGCATAATTGGCGGGGCCTATGCGTCTGGCTATTCTGTTGATGAAATGGATTCGATAGCTGTTCATACAGATTGGAACAAATTGCTTTCATTAACCAGCACCTCAGAAAGAAGAGAGCTTTTTGTTGATCAGAAAATAGCAGAAGATCGCTCACTGCTTACTCTTAGGCTCGATGGATTAACTCCGATCATTCCAACATCATTTAACGAAGGACTAAGACTCTCAAATTATTTGACCCTAATTTGCCTCAGCGCACCAGTCATTACCCAAAAAAGCTTTGACGATTTACTGATAAAATACAGAGCCGTGTGTACAAACTTAGTAGACGGCAATCTTGTTGTTTTATCAAGTGGATCACTTGCTCGCGCAATGAGAGCCAGCTCAAGTATTTCTTTTTTGCTGGCACCAGTAATGGTTGACACGTTAACACTTGTTGATGGTGGATTAGTTTCAAATATTCCCGTTGGCACAACCAGAGAAATGGGCGCCGACTATATTATAGCTGTTAACACAACCAGTAACCTGCGGAGCGAAGAAGAGCTTGTGCTTCCATGGAATGTTGCTGATCAGACGGTGAGCATTCCAATGAAAAGACTTGAAGAAGAAGAATTATTAAACGCCGATTATGTTTTGACGCCGAAGATTGACGGGTGGACCACCACAACTTTTTCTAAAATCGACTCATTAATTCTTCGAAGGATATACCTATACGAAAAAAATTATTCCCGACATTAAAACAAAAGATAGATTCCATTCTGACAGCAAAATCTGGCTTAAGCGAGATTTGGTATAAGAATATTAAATACAGAAATAACCCCGAAGATTTTGAGAAACCGTATTTTGAAAAATATTTCACAGCAGACTCTGTTTCCAATCTTGAACTTTACTCTTATTTGTGCGAATTGTATAAGTCAGGAAGATTTGATTCGTTGGGCGTCTCAGCAACCCCAATCGGCGATTCTGTTGACATAAGATTTATTTATTCGCCTAATCCCACAATCAGAAAGATTGAAATTATTTCAGACGGAACAATTTCTGAGGAGCATAAATCCGGAATTATCAAACACGTTGGTTGGAAAACCCTTCGAAGGAAATACAGTATTCTGCGCTGCAAGAAACATCATAATGCAATACAAAAAACAGGGCTATATACTATTCGACCTTATTAATTTTTCATTTGATGTGGAGACCGGCACACTTACACTTGAATTTGGCGCAGGAACGGTCTCAACTATTAATATCAGCAGCCAAACAAGTAAAACAGTAATTGAAAGAGAATTCGAAATAAAAACTGGTGACAAGCTGACGTATTCTGCTGTGGAAGAAGGATTGAATAATCTCAGAGCGACAGGGTTGTTCGACGATATAAATATAACCATAGAACAGGACGGTAAATATGTTAACCTGTTTCTTTCTGTAAATGAAAGAATATCAAGATTAGTAAACCTGGGATTCCTGATAAATAATGTATACAATTTTCAACTCGGCGTAGATATCAGAGATGTTAACTTTTTAGAAAGCGGAAACGAGCTTGGACTTTTCCTGTTTGGCGGAACAAGCAACGGGGCATATATTCTGGATTATACCGCGTATCGAATTCTCAATACGTATTACACATACAAGCTAAGCGCATATTATAAGTTTAATGATATTCAGGTTTATTCTAACACGGTTTCCTCAACCGGCAATACATATACAAGCAATGAAACCGGAAAGTACAAACAGACTTTTTATGGGGGTTCTTTAGCAATAGGAACACAACTTGAAAAATTTGGAAAACTGATATTCACAGGCAAATATCAGGTTGATGAGATTAAAAACATAGTTGGAAATCCTGTAAATCCTTACACAACAGAAATTGTAAGTCTGAAAATCGGAGCGGTTGTTGACAATCAGAATAAGTATCCTTACCCGGAAGATGGACTTTTATTTAATGGTTTTTATGAAACAGCTCAAGGTGTTCTGGGTGGCGAGGAAAGTTACATTCTTCTAAACGCCGATATAAAATATTACTTCAGCATCGGATCACAGAGCGTCATATCGCCCAGAATACAGGCTGGGTTCGGAGATAAAACACTTCCTCTAAGTGAACAGTTTTCGTTAGGTGGACAATATTCTTTCTTTGGAGCACAAGAAAATGAATACAGAGGAAGACAAATCTTTCTTGCTTCTTTAATGTATCAGTACAAACTTCCGTTTAAAATATTTTTTGATACTTACACCTGGTTCAGGTATGATGTTGGTTCAACATGGGAAGAGCAGGAGGCAATTAAGTTTAAAGATTTACAACACGGAGTTGGCGGAAGCATATCCTTTGACACACCGGTCGGTCCCGCAGACTTTTCAATCGGAAGAAGCTTTCTTATTAGTCAAGGACTGCAATCGGGATCGTTCGTTTGGGGAGACGTGCTGTTCTACTTTTCTATAGGATATATAATAAATTATTAAAATAGTAATCGAACTGACTACAAATAAAATAATTTTATCATTGTCAAACACCTCTCCTCAAATCTTTGGCAAGCTTGTAAAGCTCCAGATATTTCTCAGCGGATCTGGTCCAGCTAAAATCTAACCTCATTCCGTTGGTTTGAATTTTCTTCCAGATGTTTTTATGCTTAAAAGCATTTACTGCCCGCTCAACAGATTTAAAGAGTGCAAATCCGGAATAATCATAAAATGAAAATCCGTTTCCATCTTTAAATCCAAAATGGTTTTGTTCGTCCCAATCTTTAACTGTGTCGGCAAGACCGCCGGTTTTTCTAACGATCGGAACCGTTCCATATTTTAAACTGTAAATCTGATTCAAGCCACAGGGTTCGTATCTCGAAGGCATTAAAAACATATCTGCACCAGCTTCTATTAAATGAGAGAGCTCATTGTTATATCCGATGTATGCACCAACTTTCCCGGGTAGTTGAGTTGAAAGTTGTCGGAACAGGTTTTCAAACTTATCCTCACCGCTTCCAAGAATTATCCATTGTGCATCAAGACTCATCAGATCATTTAGGGCCTCGGCAAAAATATCAAAGCCTTTTTGCAGCACCATCCTGGATACAATCCCAATCAGGGGAATATTTTCATCTGGCTGAATCCCAAAATGCTTAAGAAGAGATCTTTTATTAAGATATTTTCCGCTTAAGTCGTTTATGGTATAGTGATAAGGAAGGTGCGTGTCCGTTTCCGGATTCCAGATGTTATAATCAACCCCGTTTAGTATTCCGTACAAATCATTCTTCCGCTTCTGTAATGTTGATTCCATTCCGGAGCCGTATTCTGAAGTTAGAATTTCATGTGCGTATGTATTGCTCACAGTGTTTAATATATCTGCAAAAGATATTCCGGCTTTCATAAAAGAAACTGCCCCGTTATGTTCAACCGGACCGCCAGGATAAAAATGATCGCCGCGTATTTCTGCACTAAACAACACAGACTTAGAAAACAATCCCTGGTAACCGATGTTGTGAATGGTAAAGAGAGTGGCGGTGTGATCAAAGAGCCTGTCCCAATTATAATTGTCCTTTATGAAAAGCGGCAGCAAACCCGTCTGCCAATCATTGCAATGAATAACATCTGGTGCCCATTGCATCCTTTGCAGTGTTTCAATTACTGCTTTTGAAAAAAGAGTAAATCGCTCATCTTCATCCGGGTCGTTTGTATAAATTATATGACGATAAAAATAGTGCGGACAATCAATGAAATATACATCGACATTGGTATTCGGAAGTTTGCTTTGATGAACATGAACCGACCTGATTATTCCATTTATTCTTATCGGCATTTCACCAAAATCCCAATTGAATTTTAGTTCGTGGCTGCTTTCGTCAATCCGGGAGTATTTTGGAACAAATACTTTAACATCGCAGCCAAGCTGTGCAAGTTCAGCCGGAAGAGATCCGGCAACATCGGCAAGCCCACCTGTCTTTGCATAGGGGACACACTCTGTTGCAACAAAGGCGATTTTCATTTTGTTAGTTTTCATCACAAATAAATTTTTGTAAGCAGAAAAAAAATTATTCCTATATGAATAATAAGGCATAAAGAATTAAATTTCATTCAACCATAACAATATTTTTAGAGGATTATAGTGAAGAAAGTTATTAATGGACTTTCAGTTTTTTTATCGGGAAGGGTTGGATCCAAAGCAATTATTTTTGTCCATGGTTTTCCCTTCGATCATTATATGTGGGATGCGCAAGTCAATGAACTAAGCATGAACTATTTTTGTGTAACTTATGATATTCGTGGGCTGGGAGAATCTACTGTTGACGACGGGCAACACACAATGGAAATGTTTGTTGATGATCTGGAAAAAATAATCGACGAATTAAAGCTGAATCGTCCGATTTTATGCGGGCTTTCAATGGGCGGATATATTTCTTTACGAGCAATTGAAAGAATGCAGGAAAAATTCAGTGCGCTAATCCTGTGCGATACAAAATCATCTGCCGACGATAATGAAGGAAAATTAAAACGAGCAGCAGCAATAAAACAAATCAACAACAACGATTTTGAAAACTTTATTGAATCCTTTGTGCTTAACTGCTTTGGCGAAAAGTTTGTCAATGATAACAATGCTGAATACAGAAACGTTGTCAATCGCTCAAAAAATACCAGCCCGGTTGGAGTAAAAGGATGCCTTCTGGCAATGGCCAGTAGAACAGATACAACAGAAAGTCTTGCAAAAATTAATTTTCCCACGCTTATAATATGCGGCAGCGAGGATAAACTATCTCCGCCCGATGTAATGAAATCGCTGGCAAATAAAATATCAAACTCAAAATTTATTTTAGTTGAAGGAGCCGGACACATGACACCAATTGAAAATCCTCAGGTAGTTAACGAGGCGATTAAAGACTTTCTTAAAGACAATAAGTTATAGCTCCATATGAGACATCATTTTTTATTTAGAAAAATATGCATCAACATCAACCATCAGGAATAATAGAGCTGCTTTTAGGTTCGCTTGCGGATACGTATTTAATGATACCGGTTCTGTTTGTTCTGTACTTTATTCTTGAGTATTTCTCACATACGAAGCAACTTGACATCGTATCAAGATTAAAAATATCTGGTCCGCTTGGTCCTCTTGCGGGAACTTTGCTTGGCATTATACCACAATGCGGGATGTCGGTTTTTGTAACAACACTTTATCTTTCAAAAAGAGTAACACTTGGGACACTTATTGCAACTTACCTGGCAACTTCCGATGAAGCACTTCCAGTTCTTCTTGCAAACCGTGGCCAGGAAAACACAATTCTTTATATAGTTGGATTAAAGTTATTAATAGGAATAGTCTCTGGCTATGTGGTTGATTTTGTGTTGAATAAAAAACTTTATGAAGGCGATCCCCCGGAAGTTAAATCTTCACACGCGGTTGAAATCAAACACGAGCTGGAAAAAACAAAGTATAAAGAGATTGCGCTCTCACACATTAAAACGTACTCTGAGAATTTATTTTTGGGTTTTGCTGGTTACGATTGCGATCTCGTTTGTTTTATATTTAGCGGATGGTGAGCGTTTGATGTCTTCAATTCAATCACACCCAAACATTCAGGTTATTGTTGCGGCCCTGTTCGGGCTTATTCCTAATTGTGCCGCATCGATAGCAATTGCAGAAGCATTTTTGCACACGGGGCTCTCACTCGGGGCAACTGTGGCAGGATTGAGCACCGGTGCCGGCTTCGGGCCGATTGTTTTGTTTAAAGATGGGAAATTAAAGTTCGCACTTCAGGCACTGTTAATTAGTCTGACCGCAGCAATATTTTGGGGATATCTTATTAATTATTATTTCTGATTTTCTCTGAATCGATCAACACATACGGAACAGTTAATCTAAACACGCCATCGTTTTCAGCAATTTTATTTAATTGTTTTTCTACTTCAGTAAAAACCTCTATTTGTCTTTCTTCTGGAACAATCTCTTTCCAGCTTTCTATGAAAGCAAGCGTTATCAAAAAATGGTTGAGCATAGTTGTCCCATCTGCATAAAGCAAATTAAATTCATCTTGAAAAATTTCCTTTACGGCAAACCCGTTCTCTTCCAGTAGAAACCGGTACTCGTCTACAGGTCTCCGTTTTTTATAAATATGTTTTTTCATTGCATCGATTTCATTAAGAAGATTTCTTTCACGAAGCACGGCTTCCATAACAGAATAAAATTCAATCATTGTTCTGTCAGTATTATATGTGAATACTAACTGCGAGCCTGTCTTTGAAACTCTGCTAATTTCCTCAATTGCTTTTTTAAGATTATTAACGTTATTCAGACCATTATTACTTAATATGAGATCAACAGAATTATCTGGCAGAGAAATTTTCTCTGCAACTCCGGCAATTACTTCAACATTGTTTATTCCGTAGATTTTTATTTTTGTTTTGATTCTTTCGATCGCTACTTCCCACGGATCGATTCCATAAACCCTACTGGACTTGCCAAGTCTCATTGCAACTTCAAGCAGAGGAAATCCCAAACCCGAACCGATATCGAGAGCGGTAATATTTTTCCGGTAGTTTATTTTTTCAAGTAGTTTCAATCCGAATGGTGCTGACCAAAGTGGAAGCTCGTCTATTACCGAGACAGTTTCAGTATCGTCCAAATTGTAACTTGTTTGTAAATAATAGTTCATATTTTCTTTAGTGATTTTAGGTTTAAATGACTTACATTGTCATTCCGGCGACTCCGGTTCAACAGGAGAGTCCGGAATCATAAAAACAAATTGCTTCAGATTCGGGACTCGCCAGAATGGCAGCTAGTAGTTGATAGTTTCAAGATACTTTTTTACTGAATCAGAGACAATTTAATTTTTGATTTGCCCAGTAAAAAAGTACTTTCAATTGAACGAAAAGTAATTTTTTCAAAATTAAACTAAGTAACTATTACCATCCAACCATTAGTTTTATAAATTATGGAACAGCATTTAACAATATTTATTGGAACATTTACAACTCTCTTAGCAGTAGTTAACCCCCTAGAGGCACTTCCGATTTTTCTGTCTCTTTCTAAAGACCGCAATAAACAAGAACGCCGTAAATTGGCTTTCCGCTCCTGTGTGTATGCACTTGTGCTGATTATCGCCTTTCTTTTGTTTGGGACATTTATTCTGAGAATTTTCGGCGTTGATCTTTCAATGGTTAGAACCGTAGGCGGAATCATTCTGATGAGAATCGGTTTCGATCTGTTTATGTCCGGTTCTAAAGGCGGAGTAGCAAACTCATCTTCTTCAAATCAAAATGATTCAGACCCGGCATTTGTACCTTTGGCAATGCCGATTATGTTCGGGCCTGGCGTATTGGCCACTGTCCTTGGAATGACTTCTTTCAAGTCAAACGTTGATGAAATAAATTCAATTTTGTTAATAGCAATTGCAGCCATTGCTTGCATGTCAGTAATCTACTTAACACTTGCCTATGCTGATAAAATTGTAAAACGAATAGGTGATAAAGGCATCGATGCAGCTACCCGTATAATTGGCTTTTTTGTCTCCTGCATGGGAATGGGGTTGATCTTTCACGGCTTGTCGGAGTTTGTTAAATCTTTTCTTTAGTAATCATAATAATTCTACTTAAGGGAGAGAGGTTTTCTGACGAGTGTTTTTTCATCAAAAAAATTATTAGGTTTAATTAGCAAAATTTATTTTCCCAATATTTGATTAAAGCAAATCATACCATTGTAATCAATTAATTTATTAATAAATATTAAATGAAAGGAATTAAGAAGCTATGAAACAAAAAACAGTAATTAGTTTTATTCTTTGCCTGATATTGTTGCAGTTGCCAACACAGGCACAGGAAACTACGGGAACTCCGGGTTCTCCCGGTGCAACTACGACCATAGATGGTAAACAACTACCATCACCAGATCCAAAATTTGGCGGCGTTATTAAAGAAGATGCTCTCAATTCTAAATATTGGTGGGCACCACGTATTGTGCCCCCTAAAAAAGCACCAAACATTCTTTTGATAATGACAGACGATTCGGGCTTTGGTGTACCGAGCACTTTCGGTGGAGTTATTCCCACACCAACGATGGATCGAATTGCAAAAGATGGATTGCGTTACAATAATATTCACTCAACTGCTCTTTGTTCCCCAACTCGTGCTGCATTAATTACAGGACGAAACCATCACTCGGCGGGCTTCGGTGTTGTTTCTGAACAGTCCACAGGATTCCCGGGCTATAACAGTATTATTGAAAAAGACAAAGCAACCATTGGTCGTATTCTTCTGGAGAATGGTTATGCTACCTCGTGGTTTGGCAAGGATCATAATACACCAACTTACGAAGCCAGTCAGGTTGGACCTTTCACAAGATGGCCAATAGGTATGGGCTTTGAATATTTCTACGGTTTCGTTGGCGGCGATGCTAATCAATGGCAGCCAAACCTTTTCCGCAACACAACTCAAATTTATCCATTCGAAGGTAAACCGGGCTGGAACCTTGTTACCGGTATGGCTGATGATGCAATTGAATATTTAAATCGTGTTAACCAAATACAACCGGATAAACCATTCTTCGTTTATTATGTTCCGGGTGCAACTCACGCACCGCATCACCCAACAAAAGAGTGGGTAGATAAAATTCACAACATGCATCTCTTCGACGAGGGCTGGAACAAACTTCGTGAGCAGATTTTTGAAAATCAAAAACGCCTTGGTGTAATACCTGCCGATACCAAGCTTGAACCATGGCCAACAGATGTAATTAAGAATTGGGATGATTGCACGCCAGAAGAGAAGAAGCTTTTCATCAAGCAGGTTGAGATATTTGCCGCATTTGAGGCTTACAACGACTACGAGATTGGTCGCGTTATTCAGGCAGTTGAAGATATGGGCAAACTTGACAACACACTTATCATCTATATTAATGGTGATAATGGAACAAGCGCTGAGGGTGGACCGATGGGAACACCCAACGAAGTCGCGTGGTTCAACGGCGTCAGTAATATGCCTGTCGAGGATCAGATGAAGTGGTACGACGTCTGGGGCACGGAACAAACTTATAACCATATGTCCGCAGGCTGGTCATGGGCATTTGATACGCCGTTTACCTGGTTCAAACAAAATGCTTCGAAGCTTGGTGGCATTCGGCAGTGTATGGTTGCCCAATGGCCGGGACATATTACAGACAAAGGTGGACTGCGAGATCAGTTCATGCATGTCATAGACGTAGTTCCAACACTTCTTGAAGTCTGCGGCATACCGGCACCCGAATATGTTGATGGAATTAAGCAGGCACCAATCGAAGGAACCAGCTTTGCTTATACATTTGATTCCAAAAATGCAAAGGAACCTTCAAAGCACAAGACACAGTATTTCGAAATGATGGGTCAGTGGGCTCTTTATCACGAAGGCTGGATGTTAAGTACACAAGTGAACCGAGCACCATGGGAAGCTTTCGGCGCTGCAAATACCGATCCGCTCAACAACCAGGTTCTCGAACTTTACGATTTGAATAAAGACTTCAGCCAATCTCAAAACATTGCGGATAAATATCCTGACAAAGTAAAAGAGATGAAAAAGATGTTTATAGAGGAAGCAAAGAAGTATCAGGTCTTTCCGATGGATGCTTCGGTTGCTGCTCGAATTGTTGCACCACGTCCGAACATTACTGCTGGAAGAACAGAATTTGTATATACTACACCAATGGTTGGCCTCCCGCAGGGTGATTCTCCATTCCTGCTTGATGCTTCGTATACAATTACAGCAGAAATCGATGTACCACAAGGCGGAGCCGAAGGAATGATTCTAACATCCGGCGGACGATTCGCTGGCTACGGTTTTTACTTGCTCAAGGGTAAACCCGTGTTCCTATGGAATCTAGTTGACCTCAATCGAATCAAATGGGAAGGGCCCGATGCACTTTCACCGGGCAAGCATACAGTTGAGTTCGACTTTAAATATGATGGTCTTGGATTGGGCACACTCGCATTCAATAATATGAGTGGACTTGGTCGTCCCGGCACAGGCACACTCAAAGTAGATGGCAAAGAAGTTCAGACAATCCAAATGCCACACACACTTCCGATGATTCTGCAATGGGATGAAAGTTTCGACATAGGAGACGATACACTTACAGGTGTTAACGACGCGGACTATCAACCGCCATTCCCACTAACTGCAAAGCTCAACAAGCTGACGATAAAAATAGATCGTCCGCAGTTATCACAGGAAGATATTAAGAAGCTCGAAGACGCACAGAGAAATAATAGTAAAAGCGAGTAATACAGAACAATTAAAATTCCGGGTCGGTTTAAAACACCGACCCTTTTTATTTTTTTAATATTTACATCAAGTTTGATTATATAATATCTCGCGCAATGCAACGACTAACCATCACATTGAATTTCAATCCTATCATTGTCCGAACTATATTTAAAAAACTCAATTAAAATATTAATAAGGAGAAAAAATGAAACGTTTTCTGTTATTGATCAGCCTGTCAATGGCAATGCTGATTCTATTAAGTGCCGGCTGTAAACAACCCGGGTCCGAATCCCCGGATTCAAACAAATCTGAAACCACTAAATACAAGATGACCACGCCTATTGCGCCGGGTGTTGAAGTGCCTGATAAAATCGAATCATCTATCGGCACTCTGAATCTTAATTATGGTTACCCCGAAGAAGAAACGGTAGAGAAAATTTATGATAATCTCGACCGTTCACGAGCCTTGCAAGCGTACCTGTTGGCTTTCCCCATCGTTAATCAGGCGGGTATGCGAGCCACACTTAAAGAATTTGGTCCAGTCAATTACACCGATGTGATTTGGGAGGACCTGGTCAATTCGAAAACAGTTGAGCTAACAGCTAACGATAATACCATATACAGTTTTATATGGCTTGATACGCACAAAGGACCCCTTGTTGTTGAAATACCTCCTATGGTGCTGGGTCTCATAGATGACTTCTGGTACAAATGGGTTGCGGATGTGGGTATCACCGGTGCTGATAAAGGAGAGGGGGGCAAATACCTTATCCTTCCACCGGGTTACAAAGGAGAAATCCCCAAAGGATATTTCGTAGTTCAACCAAGCACTTATGGCTCCTGGATGCCCTTCAGGTCTTTTCTTGTAGATGGATCTACCAAGCCCGGTGTTGAATCAGTAAAGAAACACTTGAAAATTTACCAACTGGAAGATGCAGCCAATCCACCCGAAATGAAGTTCGTCAATGCTTCAGGAGTTCCATCTAATTTTGTTCCGCCTGGTGACTACTCTTTCTGGAGTCTTTTGAATGAAATGATACAGGAAGAGCCGAGTGAGGGTTCTGATCCAACAACTCTAGGTTTGTTTGCTTCGATTGGTATTGAAAAAGGTAAGCCATTTAATCCCGATGCACGCATGAAAGAAATTTTAACAGACGCTGCCAATATCGGTGCGGTTACTGCAAGAAGCATAGCTTACAAAATCAGAGATGAAGACGCTTACTATTTTCCTAACAGCATATGGCGTTTGCCATTCTTCGGAGGATATAAATTTGAAGTTTCACCCGGTGTGAGCAATCTCGATGGCGCTATATTCTTTTACTATTTAGCCACTGGAGTAACCCCTGCCATGGAAATGAAAATGGTTGGAAAAGGTTCACAATATCCATGGGCATGTAAAGATGCTGACGGGAACCGTCTTGAGGGTGGAAAGAACTACAAGCTGCACATACCGCCGAACGTTCCGGTAAAAGATTTTTGGTCAGTAATTGTTTATGATAACCAGACAAGATCAATGGTCCAGACTGATCAGGAACAACCAAGCGTCAGCAGTCAGAATAAAAATGTTAAAATTAATTCTGATGGTTCTGTGGATGTTTATTTTGGTCCAAAGGCACCGTCTGGTTTCGAGAACAACTGGGTGCAAACGATACCGGGTAAAGGTTGGTTTATGATTTTACGCTTGTATGGTCCGCTTGAGCCGTGGTTTGATAAAACCTGGCGACCGGGAGAAATTGAATTGGTGAAATAAAATTAATTCGTAGGGACACGCGATCGAGTGTTCAATTAATTTATAAAAAAACACGTGGTTAACGGGTGTCACGAACAAACAGTGACACAAAAATTCTGGGTCGGTTTAAAACACCGACCCTTTTTTATTTTGTTTGAGAATTCGTGGTTAATAAAAATCAACAGAGTAATCAACAAACTTCCCATCCTTGTAATTAAACTTTGCACTAAAAAACTTATCTTCAAACAGCCATGGGATAAATATTTTATCTCCGTCCCACAAACCAATTTCAGTTAGCTTTTCGTTTGGTAATGAATTGTCCGAGTTTATGATTTTCTTAAATTATTTGCTTGAATTAATGAAATTGTCTCGCGGTATTCTTTAGCTACTGCTATTCTTGTTAGTTCAACTTTCAAATTCAATTCTTTAACAACAGATTCGATTTCGTCAAGGGTAACTTTAAAAAACTCGGTTCGGTAATTAACTAAGTTAACTCGCTTTGATTCAAAATGGTTCTGAAGAAGAAGTTCCAATTCTGGGGCATTGTCAGAATAAATTAAACCATGAACATCAAAGTCAAATGGAACAGATGCATCACCAAGCTCATCTACTCTGTCCTGTGGGTCTAATCTTCGTGTCATACCAATTTTATAGACATCCTCTCCGAATGAACCTATATTTGAAATGATATAAACATAACCTGACTTTGTAATTTGTGCACGAGAGATTGCCCTCTCTTTGTCTTGAGCAGTTTGTAATTTAACTTCGAGTAGTTTTATTTTTTCGTTTAATTCATCAAGTTCTTTGCCCTTTGCAGTATCAACATCTTGTTTAGCTTTTTCGAGTGCTTTCTTATAACGGTTTTCCTCCTCTTGTGCCTCTTTCATTGCACGCTCCATTTCCCTTTGTGCCCTTTCCTCTTCCCGCAGTTGCTCTTTTATTTTTCTTTGTTCTTCTTTCTCCTTATACTGTTTTTCTTCTAACTCGAAATTCAAATACAGTTCTTTTAATTTTAATTCTTTGTACAAAGCCGAAATTGAAATTTGCATTGTGTCCCCAAACTTATTAATAGTTTCATATGCTCTTTTTATTCTCGCCTCCATTGTAACAACATTGCTCCATGATACTTTTGCAATTGCAGAATCAGACTCACCATTAAATGCCCGCAACATTAATTTGCTTGTTTGTTTTATCATCCTTTTCCCCTCTGTTTTACTATCACCGACAGTCCATTCAACCTTACAAATTACAGCATCATCATTCTTGATCATTTCTTTTTGCTTATCTGAAATTTTTTCCAACTCGATTTTAAAATCAGAGCTTGTATTAAATGTAAAATGTGGTTTGTAAAATCCGTAATCAATATTTTCAAGGGTTTCTTCCAGAAGACTTACTTCCTTTTGAAGTTCTTGTTGTCTAGGTAAGTTTTTTTCGTATTCTGATAGAATCGTAATTAATTCGCTTTTCTTTTTTTCAAGTTCCTCGTTAACATTAATAAGAGGAGAATATTTCTCGAGCATTTGTTTTTGTTTTGCAACAAGTTCAACTAACTCCGGCAAATTTCCGTTTCGCTTATTAGCCTTCAGCATGCGAACTAAGAGAAAAATTATTAAACCAAGAAAAAATGCACCACCCGCTATTAATCCGAGATTAATCGTTTGATCATTTTTCGTTTCTTCTGGTACTGGCTTTTTTTCTATGTTTGCCATGCTGTCACGGAGAGAGATATATTTTTTATAATGTTCCAACTCTTTTGTTGGCTTATTCGTTTCTTTATAAAGTTCGGTAAGGTTGAAATGCACAGATTTAATTGTATTAAGTGCTCCAATTTTTTCTGCAATTGCAAGCGAGTACAAAAGTTGCTTTTCAGCGTTTTTGTATTTTTTCTGTTTAGAGTAGAGAGATGCTAAATAATTGAGATGAGCAACTTTGTTTGTATCCTCTTTGTCATTTTTAATGACTGTTAGGATAGAGTCAATTTGTATTTTTTGTGAAAAAGCCAAGGGGCTTATCATGTAGACCATAAGCAAAAGGAGGATTAGTCGTTTCATTGTGTTGTGTCTTTTGAGGTTGCTAGTAATTTATTATGTGCTGTAATAATACAAAAATATAACAACTTCTATTGCTTAGTAAAACATTACTGTATAATCATCAAACTTTCCATCTTTATAATTAGGGTAAGGGCAGAAACTAAAATGAATATAAGAGTAGACTTTTTCATTTTTTAATGCTTTCCGATTAAATGTTTGTATAGATGATTTGCGATTTAATAGTAATAAAGCCAGAATAGTTAATGAAAGAAATATGAATAAGGTTTTCATGTTCTAATTAGACTCCCGCATCGCGGCAAAGGTTTATTGCTTTTATGGAATTGAGCGGAGGCATCGAGTAAATCATTAATCATTCAAAAAACCCAAACTTCTTTCTTAAAAACAACACAAGTTAATTAATAAAACACCACACTATAATCTGTATACTTCCCATTCTCTAATTAAACTTTGCACTAAAAAACTTTTCTTCAAACAGCCATGGGATAAAAATTTTATCTCCACCCCAAAGATTTATTTCCGTCAGTTTTTCATTTAGTATCCATTCAAGTTGTCCTTCGGGAGAATCAATTAGCTCTCCTTCAAAATCATCGGATGTGAAGAGAAAAACATACCAATCTTCTTTTCCATCAAACATTGGAAAAGTTATAAATCCTTTCATCTTTACAGATTTAACCTTTAATCCACTCTCTTCTTCAATTTCTCTGATTGCACATTCTTCTGGAGATTCACCGGGCTCGAATTTTCCGCCAAGACCATTCCACTTTCCTTCGTGATAATCATTTTGTTTTTTGTTGCGATAAATCATCAATGTGGAATTGCGCTTTTTATCCATTACATAACAGAGTGTTGCAAGTTTCATATAAACCTTAATATTTTTATTTAACTGTCCCAAAATAAAGCTTTGACGGAAATAAGTATTTGTAGATTAAAAAGGAAATTTTATCTTTTGACGTAAAAAAAATTCATTTGTGTACGGAAAAAGTATTACAAATATTAAATCGTATTTTTATAAACAACACGAAAGAACAAACATAAACCTGGGAGAAAGCTCGATGGAGTTATTAGATAAAGAATTGATAGAAGCACATTTTGAAAATCAATTTATTAATCTGCAACCAAGTCTCGACGAAGACACATATTCTATTAATGCTGCCAAGCGGAAGAAAAAAGATGAAGACGAAGATGATGTTGAGGACGAAGAAGACGATCTATTTGAAGAAGAGGAAGAAGAAAACCCATTCGAAGCAGAACCCACAGAGGAGGACATTATAGAAGATGATTTCCCCGTTGACGAAGATGATCTGTTTGAAGAGGATGAAGATTCGCTTCGTTAGGGATTAAGCTCCCAGATATTGCTTGCCCAGTAAATAATTTTTAACATAGTCGGCAACACCATCTTCTAAATTTGTAATTGGAACAGTGAAGCCGGCTTTTTTTATTTTGTTCATATTAGCTTCGGTGAAGTACTGATATTTTTCCTGCAGGTGTTCCGGCAATTCAATATACTCTATATTAACCGGCCTATTGAGTGATTTGAATATTGCCGTAACAAGGTCATTCCAGCTTCGTGCTTTTCCTGTGCCGAGGTTGAACAAACCGTTAACATGAGGTTTATCCAGGAAGAACAAAGTCATCTCTACAGCATCTTTGATATAAATAAAATCGCGCAATTGCTCGCCGTCCTTGTATTTTGGATTTAGAGATTTGAACAATTTTACTTTCCCGGTATCACGAATCTGTTCAAAAGCCTTATGAACAACCGATCGCATATCACCTTTATGATATTCATTTGGTCCATACACATTGAAATATTTAAGCCCGACTATTTTATCAAAAGCTCCCTTCCGTTTCGCCCAGAGATCGAATAATTGTTTTGAGTATCCGTACATATTTAATGGTCGGAGTGTTTGAAGTTTGTTGTCGTCATCATCAAACCCCAAAGAGCCGTCACCGTAAGTTGCTGCCGAAGAAGCGTAGATGAAACGAATATTTTTCTCAAGGGAATACTTTGCAAGTTCTTTTGTGTAGAGATAATTGTTTGAGAAAAGATGGTCAGCATCTTTTTCTGTCGTTGAAGAGTTTGCGCCCATATGAATTATAGAATTTATTTCAATAGGAAGATCCCGCTCAAGAATCATCGAAATAAAATCATCCTTGTGAATGAAATCTTCAAATTTTAGCGGGACAAGGTTTTTCCATTTTTCATCTGTGCCAAGCTCATCTACAACAATAATCTTTGTTTCACCAAGCTGGTTTAGCCGCCAAACAATTGCGCTTCCGATGAAGCCCGCACCGCCAGTAACTACTATCATACTGTAAAATCCTTTGTTTTTTACACAAAGCAATTTAGCTATATTTGCCCGGGTTTTAAAGAAAACGATGCGTGCTAGATTCACGTCCAATTGATTATATCATTGACATAGTATCAATAATTCTTATATTTAAACCGGTTTTTATAAGTTCTTTTACAGAATAATTCTTATCAAGAACGGCGTAGGGAACAGGCCCGTTGATGCCGTAGCAGCCGGTTCGGATCTTTCTTGTCGGAAGACAGGTTTATTCGGATGTCGGGTGCTAAATCCTGCCTCGCCTTTGGCGGGGAAAGATGAGACGAAGAATATTGTTACGCCTCTTCATATCATCTGAAGAGGTTTTTTCATTTTAAAGTTTATCCCGAACTTGCCGCTTTTGGCGAGCCTTGCTCACAAAGTAAGCGGGTTTCGGGATCGATGTGGGAATTTTAATTTCTAAAAAAGATTCCGAAGCGAATTCGAAATGAGCGTAAAATCAAAATTATTATAAAATGGAACCGACAACAGACACATTAAAAAAAATACTGGCAGAAAGAATTCTTGTCATTGATGGCGCAATGGGAACAATGATCCAGCGCCATAAATTATCTGAGAAGGATTTTCGTGGCGAACGATTTAAGGAACACCCTTACGACCTTAAAGGAAACAACGATATTCTTTCAATTACTCAGCCGAAAATCATTAAAGCAATTCATCGCGCATATTTTGAAGCAGGTGCCGATATTATTGAGACAAATACTTTCAACGGAACACCTATTTCGCAAGCAGACTATCACACAGAACACCTTTCCTATGAAATAAATTTTGAATCGGCCAAAATAGCAAAAGAAGTTGCTGATGAGTTTAAGAATGACAGATCTAAGCCACGATTTGTTGCCGGCGCGTTAGGACCAACGAACAAAACACTTTCACTTTCTCCAAACGTAAACGATCCCGGCTATCGAGCGGTCACTTTTGATGAAATGGTTAATGCTTATTACGAACAAACCCGCGGATTGGTTGATGGCGGAGTTGATATTATTTTAATTGAAACAATTTTTGATACGCTAAATGCAAAAGCTTCAATTATCGCTGTTCAAAAATATCTGAACGAAAAGGGAATTGAAATTCCCTTAATGCTTTCAGGAACTATTGTTGATCAAAGCGGAAGAACACTATCAGGACAAACTGTTGAAGCTTTTTACATTTCGATTTCTCAAGCAAAAAATCTCATTAGCGTCGGTTTAAACTGTGCGCTTGGTGCTAAACAAATGCGTCCTTTTGTTGAAGACCTTTCAAATGTTTCAGAAAAATTTTTATCGGTTTATCCAAACGCAGGGCTTCCAAATGAAATGGGCGGCTATGATGAAACTCCACAAACAATGGCAACAGTACTTGAGGATTTTCTTTCCAGCGGATTTGTAAACATTGTCGGTGGTTGCTGTGGCACTACTCCTGAGCACATAAAAGCTATTTCCAAACTAGTACAAAATTACAAACCGAGAATTCCTAAAAAACAGGAACCGTATTTAAGAATAAGTGGGCTTGAACCCGTTATCCTTCGTCCCGATTCTAACTTTATGAATATTGGCGAAAGAACAAACGTAACGGGCTCTAAAAAGTTTGCACGTCTTATTAAAGAAAATAATTACGACGAAGCACTTTCCGTTGCACGGGATCAGGTTGAAGGTGGTGCACAGGTGCTTGATGTTAATATGGACGAGGGTATGCTGGATTCAGAATCAGCGATGACGAAGTTTATTAATATTTTGGAAGCAGAGCCGGATATAGCAAAGCTTCCTATAATGATTGATTCATCAAAGTGGAGCGTTATCGAGGCTGGATTGAAATGTTTGCAGGGAAAGGGGATTGTAAATTCAATTTCTATGAAGGAAGGCGAAGATGTTTTTAAAGAACATGCAAGAAAAGTTTTAAGCTATGGTGCTGCTGTAATCGTAATGGCGTTTGATGAAAAAGGTCAAGCGGATACTTTCGAAAGAAGAATCGAAATATGTAAACGGGCTTATGATGTTTTAATCAACGAGGTTGGATTCGCGCCACAGGATATAATCTTCGATCCGAACATTCTTGCCATTGCAACCGGGATTGAAGAACACAATAATTATGCTGTTGATTATCTTGAAGCAACACGATGGATAAAGCAAAATCTTCCTCTTGCAAAAGTCAGCGGAGGTGTAAGCAACCTTTCATTTTCTTTCCGTGGAAATGATACTGTACGGGAAGCAATGCATTCTGCATTTCTGTTTCATGCTATCAAAGCTGGAATGGATATGGGGATTGTAAACGCAGGACAGCTTGAAGTTTATGAAGAAATTCCAAAAGAGCTTCTCGAAAAAGTTGAAGACGTTATCCTTAATAGAAGACCAGATGCAACAGAAAGATTAATTGAATTTTCCGAAACGATTAAGAAAAAAGACAAGTCGGAAGAGAAAAAAGATGAATGGCGCAACCTTCCCGTTGAAGAAAGATTAAAGCATGCACTTATAAAGGGGATTGTTGATTACATAGACGTTGATGTTGAAGAAGCCAGGTTGAAATATTCGCAGCCAATTGAGGTAATAGAAGGTCCGTTAATGGCAGGAATGAATGTGGTCGGTGATTTGTTCGGTGCCGGGAAAATGTTTCTTCCTCAGGTTGTTAAAAGCGCGAGAGTGATGAAGAAAGCCGTGGCTATACTAATTCCTTACATTGAGGCAGAAAAAGAAAAAAATCAAAATACTCGCGAACGTGGAAAAATATTAATGGCTACCGTAAAGGGAGACGTTCACGACATTGGCAAAAACATTGTTGGTGTTGTTCTCGGATGTAACAATTATAACGTAATAGACCTTGGTGTTATGGTTCACACAGAAAAAATTCTACAATCCGCCATTGATGAAAAAGTTGATGTAATAGGTTTAAGCGGACTCATTACTCCTTCTCTTGATGAAATGGTTCACGTTGCTAAAGAAATGGAAAGGCGAGGGATAAGCCTTCCATTGCTTATTGGCGGAGCCACAACCTCACGCATTCATACTGCCGTTAAGATCTCACCAAACTACAGCGGTGCCGTTATTCATGTGCTTGATGCTTCGCGAAGTGTCCCAGTTGTTTCAAATCTTCTTAATGAAAACGAAGAAGAAAGAAAAAAATATATTCAGTTATTTAAAGAGGATTATAAGAATTTAAGCGAGGACTATACTAAAAGAAAAACCGATAAAAATTATATTTCTTTGGAACAAGCCCGGGAGAACAGACTAAAGATAAATTGGAAAAAATCTTCAGTTAAAAAACCTAAAAAACCGGGAGTGACTGTTCTAAGTAATTATCCCCTCTCCACATTAAGAAATTACATAGACTGGACACCATTCTTTATGACATGGGAATTGAAAGGTAAATATCCTTCGATCTTTGAAGATAAAAATGTAGGGACAGAAGCAAAAAAACTTTTTGATGACGCAAATAAGCTGCTTGATAAAGTCATTAATGAAAAACTTCTTGCAGCAAATGGAGTTGTTGGATTGTTCCCCGCTAACTCTGTCGGTGTTGATGATATTGAAATCTATACTGATGAAACGAGAACAGGAGTTAAGAGAGTTCTGCACACGATTAGACAGCAAGTGCAAAAATCAACCAAAGAACCAAACATTGCATTGGCTGATTTTATTGCACCAAAAGAAACTGGAGTAGAAGATTACGTAGGAATGTTTGCCGTTACTTCGGGAATTGGAATTGAGAAAGCTGGTCGAACAATTTGAAAAAGAGCACGACGATTACAACAGCATAATGATTAAAGCACTTGCCGATAGACTTGCAGAAGCCTTTGCTGAACATCTTCATGAGTTAGTAAGAAAAGATTATTGGGGATATGCTTTTGATGAAAACTTCTCGGCTGAGGACTTAGTAAAAGAAAAATATGTGGGCATTCGTCCTGCCCCCGGCTATCCTGCACAACCAGATCATACAGAAAAACCGATCATCTTTTCATTGCTTGATGCGGAAAAAAATACCGGAATAAAACTCACAGAAAGTATGGCAATGTATCCTGCTGCAAGTGTAAGCGGATTGTATTTCTCTCATCCTGAAGCAAAATATTTTACTGTTGGTAAAATCGGTAAGGACCAGGTTCTAGATTATCATCGTCGCAAAGGAATGAGCGTTGAAGAAATTGAAAAATGGCTAAGTCCAATACTGAACTACTAGCCAAAGGGAATGAACTAAAAAGTGTTTGGTGAAATCAGCGGCATCGTCTAACTTTGCCCTCAAAAAATCTTCCTATATAAACACGGAGTCACTTTATGACAGACAACGCTCCAACACAAAAACCGGGCATATCTTCTTTTCCTAAAAATTACTGGGTAGTAATCCTAATGGAATTCTTTGAGCGAGGCTCATATTATGGAATGATGAGCATCTTGTCTGTATATATGACCGATCAGCTAAACTTCACCAAAGAAAGCGTTGGAGTAATTAAAAGCACTATTCAGCCGTTGCTTTATATTCTTCCAATTTTATCCGGCGCAATTGGCGAACGATTTGGCTACAGAAAAACTTTGATCTTCGCATTTATCTTCTTAGGAATTGGTTACTTTCTAACAAGCCAGACAACTGAATACGCAATGGTATTTGCCAGCCTGATAATTATGGCTGTCGGTGCCGGCGCATTTAAACCGATGATCTCCGGAACAATAGCAAGAGAAACAAACGAAACCAACAGCACGCTCGGCTTTGGAATTTTCTATTGGTCAATAAACCTGGGCGCTTTTTTATTCCCGCTTATTCTTGTTCCATACATTAAAAGCACATTTGGCTGGCAGTATGTGATGTTAGCCTCGGCGATTGGTACGGCATCAATGTTAATCCCAACTCTTTTTCTTTATAAGGAACCAAAGAAACCAGAAAACACCAAAACAATTGCTGAAGTACTAAAAGGGGCAATATTGGTTTTAACAGATGTTCGGTTCATCGGATTGATTGTTATTTACTCCGGTTTCTGGATTCTTTACTTCCAGCAGTTTGATTCAGTACTTTGGTATGTTCAGAAATATGTTGATGCGACCACATTGAACAATTTTATTAATGGAATATTTTCTTCGGTGGGGATTAATTTAAACTGGAAGTTTGATATTGAGCATGTTACAGTAATAAATGCTGGGACAATCATTTTACTTCAGATCGTTGTATCAAACATTGTAAAAAACACTAAAGCGCTTCCAACAATGATTACAGGAATTGCAATGGCAACAATCGGAATGGCAATTCTTGCAATTGATACAAGTATCTGGGTGTTCATTCTCGGGATAGTTATTTTCTCAATTGGTGAAATGACTGCACATCCAAAGTACATCAGTTATGTCGGTTTAATTGCCCCGCAAGATAAAAAAGCGCTATACCTGGGCTATGCATTTTTGTACGGAGTTATAGGTAGTTTTATTGGTGGAATACTGGGAGCAAACCTATATGTTCATTTTGTTGATAAGTTGAACCAGCCAAGAACACTTTGGCTTATATTTTCAATGATTGGAGTGGTTACGATTATCGGGCTGCTTCTATATAATAAGTTTTTCGCACCGAAGAAATATTAAATCAATAGTTTTTAGATATAAATGCAAAATCCTTTAAAAGGATGCTTACCTTTTAATTTTTTAAGGAGGTTATTTATGAAGTATCCCCACACCAAAAATCATTTTCGTGTTGAATGGGGCGGAGCCAATGTTGGGTTTATGGAAGTCAGCGGACTTTCAATTGAACTTGATGTTGTATCATACCGCGAAGGTTCGTCACCTGAAAATTCAGAGAGGTTAATGCCGGGATTAAAAAAATATTCGCCCATCATATTAAAGCGTGGGATAGTTAAAAGTGACGATGATTTTTATAAATGGATTAACACAGCACAGTTCAATACAATTGAACGAAGAGACATTACAATATCACTGCTTAATGAAAGTCACGAACCCGCCGTAGTTTGGAAAGTTAAAAATGCTTTCCCGTTTAAGCTTGAGTACTCGCCGCTGAATGCACAGGGAAGTGAGGTTGTAATAGAATCACTTACATTAGCTCACGAAGGTCTGGTTGTAGAATATTTATAAAAAAGGACTTCACCCAGGAGTAATCTTCCAAAGTCAAGCGTTTACTTTTTTTAGCAGCTTTTCATTACTAAACGGATCTGTTCTGTCTTCATTGAAAGCTGGTCGGTAGAAATCGTTGCTTTCCATATCCTGCACCCAGCCATTTTCTAAACCATACTTTTCCAGCAGTTCTAAGACACGATCATACTCTGTTTCAGTAATTTTTCTGTTAAGCAGAATGTTTTTTGATGCACGATTCGTTGGATAATATTGCGCCATAACAGAGATATGAATTTTAGGATCAAGTTCCCTACTAATAAATTTAAATACCTCTTCTGTTTCAGCTAGTCCATTTGGCAAAACTAGATGACGGATAATTAATCCTCTTACAACAACTTCGTTTTCATAAACAAGCTCGCTTCCGACCTGCTCATACATTTCTTTGATTGCAAGTTTTGCTTTATCAAAATAATCTGGTGCTTTGGAGTAACGTCTACCATAATCGTTATTGCCATATTTGAAATCGGGAAGATAAATATCAACAACATCTTTATATAGTTTTAAAACCTCAACTGAGTCATATCCATTTGAATTATAAATAATAGGAATACTCAAACCTCTTT
The DNA here is from genome assembly GCA_963739915.1 of uncultured Ignavibacteriaceae bacterium. GTDB lineage: Bacteria > Bacteroidota > Ignavibacteria > Ignavibacteriales > Ignavibacteriaceae > IGN2. The sequence continues at coordinate 79,373 of CAVUCF010000028.1, read as the reverse complement.
CTGATGCAATCATTATAGATTTGAGAATCGGTACGGCAAAGTGAGTTGGGGAAACGAGACCAATGTTGTGACAATTTTTATTTTGAAGTTCGAGCATAATTTCTGCTAGTCTTTCAACAGAAACCTCATTTAATTTTTCTACTGCGGGGCTTTGACTGATTTCAAAATTCTGGCAGTAGTCACATCTCAAATTGCAATTGCCGAAGAAAATATTTCCGGCTCCGTTGGTTCCAGATAAAACCGGTTCTTCACCAAAGTGAAGCGTATAAGAAGAAACTATAGGTTGACCCCCGCTTTGGCAAGTACCCAATTCTCCGATGGTTCTGTCTACAAGGCAATCACGAGGACAGCTTGTGCAGCTTTTAAGAATTTCTTCAGCTTGAATTAAACGCTTCTCGAACTCTTCTGCCGATATTTTTTTATATGATGGTTTAAAACTCATCTGCCAATAAAATATTTATAGATTTGCTGGAAATATAGTGGAGATTCCTTTAAGACAGCTTAAAAATAGCTATTGATCCAATATTTTTAATTTAATAATGCGCTCTAAGAAACATCCCTTTGTGATTCAAATTACATCAAATATTTTATTTTTTATAAGCTATTGACAGAAAGGCGATCATTTACTAAGTTTCGCTCAGATAATAAACAATGTTCAGTAAAGGAAAATTTATGGGTGCAAAAGAAAGAAAAGAGAGACAGAAAACCGAGATGAGAGAAGCGATTCTATCTGCTGCTCTTAAATTGTTCTCGGATGATGGATATGACACCGTTACAATGAGAAAGATTGCCGAGGAAATTGAGTACAGCGTCGGGACAATCTATTTATACTTCAAAGACAAAAGTGAAATTTTCTTTGAGCTCCACAATCGTGGTTTTGCTGAATTTTTTCAAAAACAACTCTCAGTTCAACACATAAAAGATCCACTGGAAAGATTAACAGCACACGGTACAGCATATGTTCAGTTTGCAATAGAACACCCTGAATACTATGATGTAATGTTCATTTCCAGGACACCTTCAAAAGAAATTAATAAACATGAACACTGGACAGAAGGGGAAAAAACTTATGATATACTTAAACTGAATATTAAGCAGGCTATGGAAGCAGGACACTTTAAAGGTGTCGATTTAGAAGTTGCTGCATTTTCTCTTTGGTCATTCGTTCATGGAATCTCTTCGCTTTTTATCAGGGACAGAATGATGATGGTTCCAGTTGAATCTTTAAAGTTATTAGTAGCAGGTGCCCTAAAATTCTTAGAGAGAGCATACTAAAAAAAATAACATTATACTAAACAATGTTCATTATATATTTTCTGTTTAACAAAGAAGGCTAATATGAAAGTAAATAGAATGTTATTACCAATTGCTATTTGTTCGTTGGTTTTTACCCAGGGAATCTTTGGGCAATCAGTAGTTGATGACTATGTAAACGAGGGACTAAAAAACAACATCGTCCTCCAGCAAAAGAAAATCTCTTATGAAAAGGCTATTTATTCGCTCAGATCTGCCACGAGTTTGTTTTTCCCTTCTGTGCAACTTGAGGCAAGTTATGTCAGCGGTGATGGCGGAAGAACCATTGATATTCCGGTTGGCGATCTGTTGAATCCGGTTTATCAAACACTTAATCAACTTACCGGTACGAATGCTTTTCCACAAATCCAGAACGTTCAGGAGAATCTTTTTCCCGATGATTTTTATGATGTAAAACTGAGAACGACAATGCCCATTCTGAATACGGATATAATTTTTAACCGCCAGATAGAAAGTTCTCAAATGCAGATTAAAGAATATGAAGTGGAACTGTACAAACGAGAATTAGTTAAGGAAATTAAATCTGCTTACTTTGTTTATCTAAGTGCCCTGGAAGCGGTTAGTATTTATAGCTCTGCGATTGATCTAGCGAAAGAAGGAAAAAGAATTAATGAATCTCTACTAAAAAACGGCTCCGGATTGCCGGTTTATATTCTGCGGTCAGAAAGCGAAATCGAAAATCTGAATGCGCTTATAAATGAAGCAGAAACGAAATCTGAAAACGCGAAAGGGTATTTCAACTTTTTACTAAATCGTGATTTAGACTCGAGCATAACAGTAATTGCAATTGAAAGTGTTGACGAGACTATTTACGATAGTCCCGGCGCACTCGAACGACGCGAAGAATTAAAAATGTTGAACAGCGCAATTGAGATTAGCGAATCCGTTCTGGGGATGAACAAATATTTTTGGATTCCCAAGGTTAATGGGTTTCTTGATTTAGGCGCACAGGATAGTCAGTGGGATTATTTCAAAGATTCGCGTTACTATCTTTTTGGATTTCAACTCGAGGTACCAATCTTCGAGGGTTTCCGCAATAGCAACAAAATTGATATTGCAGATCTGGAACTGAAAAACTCAGAACTGGAACTCGAGAAAACAACCAGCCAATTAAGTCTGTCAATTTCAGTCTCCCGAAATGCACTATCTAATTCGATTCAAAATTATCAGTCAGCGCAGAAGCAATTAAGTGCAGCCCAGGGATACTATAATCTTATCGTCAAAGGTTACCAGGAAGGAGTAAATTCATTTATCGAAACGGTTGACGCACGAAACCAGCTTCGATCCGCACAGCTTTCAGTAAATATTAATAAATACAAGGTTTTGATTACAAGAGCTTATTATGAATTCGAAACCGCATCAGCAAATATTAATGAACAATAGAGGATAAAATGAAAAACCTATTTTATTTATTCGTATCGATCCTTCCGCTCTTTCTTATTGCTTGCGGAAGCAGTGAAGATGAAAATAATCTTGCAGACAAGGAAATAATACCCGTTAAAATAATTGCACTTGAAAAACTCGATGTTCAGAGATCAGTTGCTGCATCCGGGCAGTTCACTACCGATGACGAAACTTATCTCTCATTTAAAACGGGCGGTATGATCAGCAGAATTTATGTTAAGGAAGGAGATGCGATCAGGAAAGGACAGCTTCTGGCAGAATTAGATTTAGGTGAAATAGAAGCAATGGTTCAACAAGCAAAATCAGGTTATGATAAAGCGTTAAGAGACTATAACAGAGTTTCTAATCTGCACAAGGACAGCGTTGCCACTTTAGAACAATTACAGAATACGGAAACAGCACTCAATGTTGCAAAAACACAATTATCGGTTGCAGAGTTTAACCTGAACTATTCCAGAATAAATGCTCTTGAAGACGGATTTGTTTTAAAGAAGTTTGTTAATGAAGGACAATTGGTTGCCAGTGGAACACCCGTTCTTCAAACTAACGGCGCAGGAAAAGGAAGATGGCTTCTAAAGGTTGGAGTAAGTGATAAAGAATGGGCGGCAATTAGATTAAATGACAAAGCCGAAGTTGAGATTGATGCCTATCCCGGAGAAAAATATTCTGCATTTGTTTTTGAAAAGTCTGAAGGTGTTGATCCTTATAGCGGAACACTTTCGGTCAATTTGAAATTAAACTCTTCAGCCAAATCTAAAATAACCAGCGGCTTATTTGGTAAAGCGCGGATACTTCTTAATCAAAAATTGAGCACCTGGCTTATTCCATTTGAAGCCATTCTGGATGGTGATGGAAACAGCGGATATGTTTTTATTACTAATGATAATTCTACGGTGAAAAAGGTGAAGGTTGTAATAGCAGATATTGAAAAGGATAATGTGTTGGTCAGTGCCGGATTGGAAGATGCGAAATCTTTAATAGTCAGCGGTAGTGCTTATCTGAATGATAATTCTAAAATTAAAATTGTTGAGTAGGTGTCCACAATGAAGATATCAGAATATGCAGTAAAGAATTACCAGTTCACGCTTATCATTTTTATTATGATAGTTGCACTTGGTGTTACTACAATCTTAAATATGCCGCGCGCAGAAGATCCCGAGCTAAGTTCGCCGGAATTTCCGATCATAATTATTTATCCCGGCACCAGCCCGAAAGACATGGAAGATTTGGTAGTAGATCCGCTTGAAGCAAAGCTGACCGCGCTTGAGGGAATAAAAAAGGTGACGAGTAATATCAGTGATGGTGTCGCTGTTTTATTTGCACAATACAAGCACGAGTATGATGTTGATGAGAAATATCAGGAGGTTGTTCGCGAAGTCAATAATATGCGTAACGAGCTCCCGCCGGATATTTACAGTATTGAAATTCAGAAATGGCTTCCGTCAAATGTAAACGTAATTCAGGCAGCGCTTATTTCTGAGAATGCACCGTATGAAAAGCTGAAGAAGTATGCAGAATATTTCAAAGAGGATTTAGAACAGCTCCCGCAACTTAAGAATGTTGAGATATATGGTTTGCCGGAAAAGGTAGTTAGAGTTGAATTAAAATCAGATAAGATGGCGCAAATGCGCATTCCACTTGAAGCTGTTCTTGGAACGATACAAAGTGAAGCAGTTAATATTCCCGGAGGCAGTGTTGATGCTGGTAATAAAACTTTTAATATTCAAACGAGCGGCAACTACAAAAGTGTGGATGAAATTGAAAACACGATAGTTTATTCTTACAGCGGAAGAAATATTTATCTGAAAGATATAGCACAGGTGTACACGGACTTTGAAAAAGAAAAACATATAACAAGATTAAATGGGCATCGTGCGTTATTTGTAGTTGCGGCACAAAAACCGGGCGAAAATATTTCGAACACTCAAAAAATTTATTTGCCTGTTATAGAAAAATTCAAATCTACTCTTCCACAAAACATTGATCTTATTCACCACTTCGATCAGGCCGATAATGTAAATAAAAGACTTGGTGGACTCGGGATAGATTTTCTAATTGCTATTTCTCTCGTTGCAATTACACTTCTTCCACTTGGCGGAAGGGCATCTGTAATTGTTATGATTTCAATTCCTCTTTCACTTTCAATTGGAATTGTCCTGATGAATTTTCTGGGTTATACATTAAATCAGCTGAGCATAGTAGGTTTAGTTGTGGCTCTTGGATTGCTCGTTGATGATAGCATTGTTGTTGTTGAGAATATTGAACGCTGGATGCGCGAAGGACATTCCCGATTAGAGGCAACCATTAAAGCAACACACCAAATTACACTTGCCGTTATTGGCTGCACAGCAACACTGGTAATTGCATTTCTTCCTCTTGTGTTCTTGCCGGCAGCATCAGGTGATTTTATCAGAAGCTTGCCGATGGGAGTTATAACAAGCGTACTTGCCTCTATGCTTGTCTCCTTAACGATTATACCTTTTCTCTCAAGCAGAATTTTAAAAGAACATTCTGGCAATCCCGAAGGAAATATTTTTCTCCGGGGACTAAAAGGTTTAATTCACAAAAGTTATGCGCGGCTTTTAGATAAAGCGTTAACAAAACCACTTATTACAACAGTTGTCGCACTTATTATTTTCGTCGTTTCTTTGATGTTAATTCCGGTAATAGGATTTAGTTTGTTCCCCGCTTCAGAGAAGCCACAGTTCCTTGTCGAAATTACAACCCCGCTTCAATCAAATCTTAATTATACAAATGAAGTTGCTAAAAAAGTTGAAACGGAATTAAAAGAACATCCCGAAGTGAAATATTTTGCAACCAATGTCGGCAAGGGAAATCCGCAAATCTATTATAATGTTATTCCGGAGAACGAGAGAACAGATTATGCGCAGATATTTGTTCAGCTTGATGGAAACACAAGTCCGAAACGTAAATTAGAATTAATTGATGAATTGAGAAAAAAATGGACGCCTTACGAAGGCGCAAAAGTAGAAGTTAAAGATTTTGAACAAGGTCCGCCGATCGTAGCGCCGGTTGAGGTTAGACTTTTAGGCGAAAATCTTGATACACTCAGGGCACTCGCATCAAGGGTTGAAGAATTAATCAAGAATACCGAAGGAACAATTTACGTTAACAATCCAGTAAGCAATTTGAAATCTGATATCCGCGTAGCAATTAACAAAGAAAAAGCAGCGATGCTTGGAATACCAATCATCAATATTGACAGAACAGTTCGATTAGCAGTTGCTGGTTTTGAAGTTGGAAAGATGACAGACAACGATGGAGATAATTATAAGATTCAGTTGACGAAAGAAAAAAACACAATCAATTCGCTGGATGCTTTTGATAATCTTTATGTTAACAATATGCAGGGGATGGCGATTCCTTTAACTCAGGTAGCATCACTTAAACTGGAATCTTCTCCGCTTACAATCAATCACCAGAATAAAATAAGAACCGTATCGCTCAGCGCGTTTGTTGAAAAAGGATATTTGAATGACAACGTAATTAAAGACGTGATGGATAAAATGGACAAGATGATTTTACCCGCTGGCTATCATTACGAAATGGGCGGCGAACTTGAATCCCGCGAGGAGTCCTTTGGTGGATTTACATCCATTATAGTTATTACAATTTTTCTTTTCATTGCAGTACTTATTCTGGAGTTCAAAACATTCAAGAGCACTTTAATTGTTTTGTCTGTTATTCCGTTAGGAATAGTTGGTGCTGTAATCGCATTATTGCTTACAAATAATTCGCTTTCATTTGTTGCGATGATTGGATTAATTGCACTTGCCGGAATTGAAGTTAAGAACACAATTCTTTTGGTGGATTTTACAAATCAATTGAGACAGAAGGGTAAGTCGATTGAAGAAGCAATCAGAGAAGCCGGGGAGGTTAGATTTCTTCCCATCATTCTAACATCACTTACTGCTATCGGCGGCTTAACGCCAATTGCTTTATCATCAAATCCTCTTATTGCTCCTTTAGCAGTTGTGATAATTGGCGGATTGATTAGCTCAACTTTGCTTTCAAGAATTGTTACAGCGCAATTGAGATTAGCGAATCCGTTCTGGGGATGAACAAATATTTTTGGATTCCCAAGGTTAATGGGTTTCTTGATTTAGGCGCACAGGATAGTCAGTGGGATTATTTCAAAGATTCGCGTTACTATCTTTTTGGATTTCAACTTCGAGGTTCCAATCTTCGAGGGTTTCCGCAATAGCAACAAAATTGATATTGCAGATCTGGAACTGAAAAACTCAGAACTGGAATTCGAGAAAACAACCAGCCAATTAAGTCTTTCAATTTCAGTTTCCCGAAATGCACTATCTAATTCGATTCAAAATTATCAGTCAGCGCAGAAGCAATTAAGTGCAGCCCAGGGATACTATAATCTTATAGTCAAAGGTTACCAGGAAGGAGTAAATTCATTTATCGAAACGGTTGACGCACGAAACCAGCTTCGGTCCGCACAGCTTTCAGTAAATATTAATAAATACAAGGTTTTGATTACAAGAGCTTATTATGAATTCGAAACCGCATCAGCAAATATTAATGAACAATAGAGGATAAAAATGAAAAACCTATTTTATTTATTCGTATCGATCCTTCCGCTCTTTCTTATTGCTTGCGGAAGCAGTGAAGATGAAAATAATCTTGCAGACAAGGAAACAATACCTGTTAAAATAATTGCACTTGAAAAACTCGATGTTCAGAGATCAGTTGCTGCATCCGGGCAGTTCACTACCGATGACGAAACTTATCTCTCATTTAAAACGGGCGGTATGATCAGCAGAATTTATGTTAAGGAAGGAGATGCGATCAGGAAAGGACAGCTTCTGGCAGAATTAGATTTGGGTGAAATAGAAGCAATGGTTCAACAAGCAAAATCAGGTTATGATAAAGCATTAAGAGACTATAACAGAGTTTCTAATTTGCACAAGGACAGCGTTGCCACTTTAGAACAATTACAGAATACGGAAACAGCACTCAATGTTGCAAAAACACAATTATCGGTTGCAGAGTTTAACCTGAACTATTCCAGAATAAACGCTCTTGAAGACGGATTTGTTTTAAAGAAGTTTGTTAATGAAGGACAATTGGTTAGCCAGCGGAACACCCGTTCTTCAAACTAACGGTGCAGGAAAAGGAAGATGGCTTCTAAAGGTTGGAGTAAGTGATAAAGAATGGGCGGCAATTAGATTAAATGATAAAGCCGAAGTTGAGATTGATGCCTATCCCGGAGAAAAATATTCTGCATTTGTTTTTGAAAAGTCTGAAGGTGTTGATCCTTATAGCGGAACACTTTCGGTCAATTTGAAATTAAACTCTTCAACCAAATCTAAAATAACCAGCGGCTTATTTGGTAAAGCGCGGATACTTCTTAATCAAAAATTGAGCACCTGGCTTATTCCATTTGAAGCCATTCTGGATGGTGATGGAAACAGCGGATATGTTTTTATTACTAATGATAATTCTACGGTGAAAAAGGTGAAGGTTGTAATAGCAGATATTGAAAAGGATAATGTGTTGGTCAGTGCCGGATTGGAAGATGCTAAATCTTTAATAGTCAGCGGTAGTGCTTATCTGAATGATAATTCTAAAATTAAAATTGTTGAGTAGGTGTCCACAATGAAGATATCAGAATATGCAGTAAAGAATTACCAGTTCACGCTTATCATTTTTATTATGATAGTTGCACTTGGTGTTACTACAATCTTAAATATGCCGCGCGCAGAAGATCCCGAGCTAAGTTCGCCGGAATTTCCGATCATAATTATTTACCCCGGCACCAGCCCGAAAGACATGGAAGATCTGGTAGTAGATCCGCTTGAAGCAAAGTTAACCGCGCTTGAGGGAATAAAAAAGGTGACGAGTAATATCAGTGATGGTGTCGCTGTTTTATTTGCACAATACAAGCACGAGTATGATGTTGATGAGAAATATCAGGAGGTTGTTCGCGAAGTAAATAATATGCGTAACGAGCTCCCGCCGGATATTTACAGTATTGAAATTCAGAAATGGCTTCCATCAAATGTAAACGTAATTCAGGCAGCGCTTATTTCTGAGAATGCACCGTATGAAAAGCTGAAAAAGTATGCAGAATATTTCAAAGAGGATTTAGAACAGCTTCCGCAACTGAAGAATGTTGAGATATATGGTTTGCCGGAAAAAGTAGTTAGGGTTGAATTAAAATCAGATAAGATGGCGCAAATGCACATTCCACTTGAAGCTGTCCTTGGAACGATACAAAGTGAAGCAGTTAATATTCCCGGAGGCAGTGTTGATGCTGGTAATAAAACTTTTAATATTCAAACGAGCGGCAACTACAAAAGCGTGGATGAAATTGAAAACACGATAGTTTATTCATACAGCGGAAGAAACATTTATCTGAAAGATATAGCGCAGGTGTATACGGACTTTGAAAAAGAAAAACATATAACAAGATTAAATGGACATCGTGCGTTATTTGTAGTTGCGGCACAAAAACCGGGCGAAAATATTTCGAACACTCAAAAAATTTATTTACCCGTTATAGAAAAGTTCAAATCTACTCTTCCACAAAACATTGATCTTATTCACCACTTTGATCAGGCCGATAATGTAAATAAAAGACTTGGTGGACTCGGGATAGATTTTCTAATTGCTATTTCTCTCGTTGCAATTACACTTCTTCCACTTGGCGGAAGGGCATCTGTAATTGTTATGATTTCAATTCCTCTTTCACTTTCAATTGGAATTGTCCTGATGAATTTTCTGGGTTATACATTAAATCAGCTGAGCATAGTAGGTTTAGTTGTAGCTCTTGGATTGCTCGTTGATGATAGCATTGTGGTCGTTGAGAATATTGAACGCTGGATGCGCGAAGGACATTCCCGATTAGAGGCAACCATTAAAGCAACACACCAAATTACACTTGCCGTTATCGGCTGCACAGCAACACTGGTAATTGCATTTCTTCCTCTTGTATTCTTGCCGGCAGCATCAGGTGATTTTATCAGAAGCTTGCCGATGGGAGTTATAACAAGCGTACTTGCCTCTATGCTTGTCTCCTTAACGATTATACCTTTTCTCTCAAGCAGAATTTTAAAAGAACATTCTGGCAATCCCGAAGGAAATATTTTTCTCCGGGGACTAAAAGGTTTAATTCACAAAAGTTATGCGCGGCTTTTAGATAAAGCGTTAACAAAACCACTTATTACAACAGTTGTCGCACTTATTATTTTCGTCGTTTCTTTGATGTTAATTCCGGTAATAGGATTTAGTTTGTTCCCCGCTTCAGAGAAGCCACAGTTCCTTGTCGAAATTACAACCCCGCTTCAATCAAATCTGAATTATACAAATGAAGTTGCTAAAAAAGTTGAAACGGAATTAAAAGAACATCCCGAAGTGAAATATTTTGCAACCAATGTCGGCAAGGGAAATCCGCAAATCTATTATAATGTTATTCCGGAGAACGAGAGAACAGATTATGCGCAGATATTTGTTCAGCTTGATGGAAACACAAGTCCGAAACGTAAATTAGAATTAATTGATGAATTGAGAAAAAAATGGACGCCTTACGAAGGCGCAAAAGTAGAAGTTAGAGATTTTGAACAAGGTCCGCCGATCGTAGCGCCGGTTGAGGTTAGACTTTTAGGCGAAAATCTCGATACACTCAGGGCGCTCGCATCAAGGGTTGAAGAATTAATCAAGAATACCGAAGGAACAATTTACGTTAACAATCCAGTAAGCAATTTGAAATCCGATATCCGCGTAGCAATTAACAAGGAAAAAGCAGCGATGCTTGGAATACCAATCATCAATATTGACAGAACAGTTCGATTAGCAGTTGCTGGTTTTGAAGTTGGAAAGATGACAGACAACGATGGAGATAATTATAAGATTCAGTTGACGAAAGAAAAAAATACAATCAATTCGCTGGATGCTTTTGATAATCTTTATGTTAACAATATGCAGGGGATGGCCATTCCTTTAACTCAGGTAGCATCGCTTAAACTGGAATCTTCTCCGCTTACAATCAATCACCAGAATAAAATAAGAACCGTATCGCTCAGTGCGTTTGTTGAAAAAGGATATTTGAATGACAACGTAATTAAAGACGTGATGGATAAAATGGACAAGATGATTTTACCCGCTGGCTATCATTACGAAATGGGCGGTGAGCTTGAATCCCGCGAGGAGTCCTTTGGTGGATTTACATCCATTATAGTAATTACAATTTTCCTTTTCATTGCCGTACTTATTCTGGAGTTCAAAACATTCAAGAGCACTTTAATTGTTTTGTCTGTTATTCCGTTAGGAATTGTTGGTGCTGTTATAGCATTATTGCTTACAAATAATTCGCTTTCATTTGTTGCGATGATTGGATTAATTGCACTTGCCGGAATTGAAGTTAAGAACACAATTCTTTTGGTGGATTTTACAAATCAATTGAGACAGAAGGGTAAGTCGATTGAAGAAGCAATCAGAGAAGCCGGGGAGGTTAGATTTCTTCCCATCATTCTAACATCACTTACTGCTATCGGCGGCTTAACGCCAATTGCTTTATCATCAAATCCTCTTATTGCTCCTTTAGCGGTTGTGATAATTGGCGGATTGATTAGCTCTACTTTGCTTTCAAGAATTGTTACGCCGGTGGTTTACAAACTAATACCGCCGAAGATTTAAATGTTTTATTATTGAAATTATAATGGAGATAAAATGCAAACAATATTAGGCGCCGGTGGAACTACCGGTATTGAGCTGGCAAAACAATTAATCAATTACACAAAAGACATTCGGCTCGTAAGCAGAAATCCGAAAAAGGTAAACGAATCAGATCAGCTGATGAGTGCCGATCTCTCAAATCCATTAAAGCTTGATGAAGCAGTTAAAGGATCTGAAGTTGTTTATGTCTGTATTGCGTTCGATTACAAGACTGCTGTCTGGAAAGAAAGCTGGCCGAATTTTATGAAGAATCTTATAGCTTCTTGCAGTAAACATAAAGCAAAGATTGTTTTTGTTGATAACATGTATATGTATGATAAAAATCATCTTGGTCATATGACAGAAGAAACGCCGATTAATCCCAGCAGTGAAAAAGGAAAAGTGAGAGCGGAAATATATCTAATGCTTATGGATGCAATACAAAAAGGAAATGTTACGGGATTAGTGGCTCGCTCGGCAGATTTTTACGGGCCAGGCGTTGTTCAAAGCGCTTTAACACAAAGCGTATATTACAACTTACTTAAGAATAAAAAGCCTCAATGGATCGGTAAGCTGGATGTGATTCATAGCTTTACTTACAACAAAGATATTGGTAAAGCACTTGCAATGCTTGGCAACACTCCGGACGCATTCAATCAGGTTTGGCATTTACCAACAACGCAGGAAAAGTTAACATCGCACCAGTGGATTGAGTTGATGATGAAAGAAATGAAGAACGAAAAGAAAATACAAACTCTTTCAGAGGGAATGCTTGGATTTCTTGGATTGTTCATTCCGGTTCTGAAAGAATTTAAAGATATATACTATCAGTATAATGGCGATTATTATTTTGACAGCAGCAAGTTCAACAAGAGATTTAACTTTACACCGACCTCACCGGAAGCAGGAATAAAAGAGATGGTTGAATAATAGAATTTGAAACAACAAAAACGTATGAATACATACAGCGAATTAGTAATATTTTATTTTTCCGGAACCGGCAATTCAAAACAAGTTGCGGGATGGTTTTCGGAATTTGCTGCTAAGAGGAACATTGCCAGCCGTATTTACGATATTTCAAAAATTGAAAAAGGCACTTTAGAACCGATTAATAACAATTCGTTGATTATTATTATCTCTCCGGTGCACGGGTTTAATTATCCCAAAATAACCTTAGACTTTATCATGACATTTTCCTGCGGGAAAAAATAAAATTGTCTTGATGAATACCAGAGCCGGAATGAAAATTGGTTCATTTGTTACGCCGGGACTAACCGGAATAGCGTTTATTCTATCTTCGCTTTTATTAAAAAGAAAAGGTTATAAAATAGTTGGACAAATTCCCTTTGATATGCCGTCCAACTGGATTTCAATACATCCTGCTCTGAGAGAAAATGCGGTTAAGTTTATTCATCAAAAAAATTACTATCGTGCCGAAAAGCATGCTGAGAAAATATTTTCCGGTAAGAATGATTTTTTAGCATTCAGAGATTTAATACAGGACATCCTTATCGCCCCGGTTTCTCTTGGATATTACTTAGTAGGAAGATTTGCTTTTGCTAAAACTTTTTATGCTTCTAACAAATGTGATAATTGCGATATATGTATAAAACAGTGTCCGGTAAAAGCCATTGAGAAAATTAATAACCGTCCATACTGGACATTCAACTGTGAAAGCTGTATGAAATGTATGAACTCTTGTCCCAAAAGAGCAATCGAAACAGCACACGGACTTTTTATAATTACTATTTTTTTAATTTCTACGCTTTCATCATTAATACTTACCCCGCTTTTGCCGGAAAACTTTTTTAATGATTCAATAAGATTCATAATTGTGAATTCTGTCTTTATGGTTTTTCTGTGGATTTTATACAAAGCCCAGCATCTATTAATAGGGAGAAAATTCATTGCGAAAATGATCTCATTAACATCTTTAACATATTACAGATTCTGGGGTCGTTACAAATCCATACCGGATTATAAATGGAAGAAATGAAAAACTAAAGAAGATTAAACCCGTTTCAGGTTTATTTATTTATCCAGCCACTCTTTGAATTATGATGATCTTTCAACACTTACAAGCGCTTCAACACCTTTTGGCCCCGGTGGATTTAATTCTATTTTTATTCACTTCAAGATTAAAATAAAACAGTCCCTACTTATCTGAATGTCGACTCTTACGAAGTGTTTAATCATTTTCTATACCACTTCTAATATTTTATTTTAATTTCAAGATTTATTTAAATATTCTTCACATTTATCCCATAATATTTTTTCATCAGCAGGATTAAAAAACCGACACGTTTCTTCTTTTCTCTGGTTGAAAAATCCACCGTTAGTTCCTTCGATTTTTTCGGCAGAAGCGAAGCCATACAATTGTATCCGCACCCTGCTCAACCGTTCTTCCTCCAACAAAACCAGCGGTTTTTAGAACAGCTTTATTGAAAGTTGATTGTTCTCTGAACAAATCGGTGTTAGGTACCCAACCAGGAGTCATTGAATAAACAGAAATATTATTTTTTCCCATTTGCCTTGCCCACTCGCGTGTTAGCATTCTGTTTGCTTGTTTTGATTGTTTGTAAGCAGCAGTAAGATCGAAATTTCTTTTATCAAAGTTGATATCTTCCAAATCAAGTCCACCTGCATAATCTGAAGCAACATTAATAATTCTGGAAGGGCTGGCATTTTTTAACAGTTCAACAAATAGCTTGGTTAGGTAATGATGTCCTAGAACGTTGGTCGCAAAAGTCATCTCAACCCCAGCAGCATTTAAAATTTTTGATTGAGACATAACTCCGGCATTGTTAATTAGAACGTCAAGTTTTGATTCTTCTTTCTTAAAAGATTCAACAAATCTGTGGATTGATTCCATAGAAGCAAGGTCTAGCTCTTTTACAAACACATTTTCGTTTTTCGATTCGCGAATTATTTCTTCTTTTGCTTGATTAGCTGAATCGATTGATCTGCAAGCCATATAAACTTTAGCTCCAAGTTTTGCAATTTCTTTGGCAGATTCTTTTCCGATTCCTCTGTTAGCACCTGTTATTATTACAATTTTATCTTTCACAAATTTCTTGTTTTCATTAGTAATTGTAATTTAACAACAATAACGGAATTAAAATCGTTCATTTGCAAAGACTTTCAAGTTTTAAGATGTGCCACAAATGAGTTTGCAAAAGAAAAACAAAACATCTTTTAAAATCAATTTCTGCTTTGAAAAAACCTTCTTGTTTCTGGCCGATCAGAAAAACCGTTTCTTTCTGAAATTATCTGGAATGCTAATATTATCTAATTCGATGCAAATTCTTCAATTATTATAAGGGTTTAAGTATTTTTAATTACTAATTTTAATATTTTACTAAAAAAATAATGGACATAAAAATGAGTTTTAAAATTCTATGGACTAAAATAGATGAAGCCCCTGCTCTTGCGAGTTATTGTTTGCTGCCAATTCTTAAGTCCTATACTAAAGGAACAGGTATTGAGTTCGAGACAAAAGATATTTCACTTGCAGGAAGAATTATTGCAAACTTTCCTGAAAGTCTAACTGGGGGACAAAAAATTCCTGATTACTTGGCTGAGCTTGGTGAATTAACACAAAAGCCTGATGTTAATATTATTAAGCTTCCTAATGTAAGCGCATCTATTCCACAGCTAAAAGCAGCAATAAAAGAGTTACAGAATAAAGGATATAAAATTCCAGATTATCCGGAAGAACCAATAACAGATGAAGATAAAGTATTAAAGGAAAGATTTGCAAAAGTACTCGGCTCTGCTGTGAATCCAGTACTCAGAGAAGGAAATTCAGACAGGCGTGCCGCTACGTCTGTTAAAAAGTTTGCACAAAAACACCCGCACAAAATGATGAAGCCCTGGCCTGAATCTGGGTCCAAAACCCATGTTGCGCATATGAGTCAAAAAGATTTTTATGGATCTGAAAAATCTAAGACTCTTGATAAAGACGCGGTTGTTAAGATTGAATTTTTAGATGCAAAAGGAAATACTTCTATTTTAAAAGAAAGTCTAAAACTTCTTAAAGGAGAAGTGATTGACAGCGCCGTAATGAATGTTAAAGAACTAAGGAAATTTTATTCAGAGCAAATTGAAGAAGCAAAAAAAGGTAATATACTTCTTTCGCTTCATCTGAAAGCTACGATGATGAAAATCTCCGACCCGATAATGTTTGGTCACGCTGTTTCTGTTTACTATAAGGATGCCCTTGAAAAGCACGCAGAGACTTTAAAGGAAATTGGCGCAAATGTAAACTATGGCTTGATGGATGTTCTTGAAAAGCTAAAAAAACTTCCGGAAGAGAAAAGAAAAGAAATAGAAGACGATATAAATAAAGTTTATGAATACCGTCCTGAGCTTGCGATGGTTGATTCAAGAATCGGAAAAACAAATCTGCACGTTCCAAACGATGTGATAGTTGATGCATCAATGCCGAATGTTGTTCGCGACGGCGGAAAAATGTGGAACAAAAAAGATGAACTTCAGGATTGCATTGCAATGATTCCTGATCGCTGTTATGCAACTATGTATCAGACAATTATCGAAGACACTAAAATAAAAGGTCAATTTAATCCCGCAACAATGGGTGCAGTCTCTAACGTTGGATTGATGGCAAAGAAAGCAGAAGAGTACGGTTCACACGATAAAACATTTGAAGTTAAAGGAGAGGGTGTTGTTCGCATAGTGAACTCAGAAAGAAAGATTTTGCTGGAACAACAAGTGGAAAAAGGTGATATTTTCAGAATGTGCCAGGCTAAAGATGAAGCAATAAAAGATTGGGTTAAGCTTGCGGTTAACAGGGCAAAAGTATCTTCAACTCCTGCAATTTTCTGGCTGGATGAAAACAGAGCTCACGATAGGGAAATAATCTCTAAAGTTAAAAAGTATTTACCCGAACACGATACAACTGGATTAGAAATTAAAATTCTCAAACCAGTTGATGCAATGAAATACACCCTTGAAAGAACCAGAAAAGGTTTGGATACAATTTCTGTAACAGGAAATGTGCTTCGTGATTATTTAACAGATTTATTCCCGATTCTTGAATTAGGAACCAGCGCAAGGATGCTTTCTATAGTTCCTTTATTAAAAGGCGGTGGATTATTCGAAACGGGAGCCGGCGGTTCTGCACCAAAACACGTTGAGCAGTTACTTAAAGAAAATCACTTAAGATGGGATTCTCTTGGTGAGTATTGCGCACTCGTTCCATCACTTGAGATGGTTTATGAAAAATCAAAGAACGAGAAAGCGAAAGTTTTAGCCGAATCTCTTGATAAAGCCATACTAAAGTATCTAGAAAATGGAAGGATGCCTTCTCGTAAAGCGGGTGAGATTGATAATCGTGGCAGCTCATTTTATCTGGCTATGTATTGGGCAGAAGCATTATCACAGCAAACTCAGGATACAGAATTAAAATCGCGCTTTACAAAAATTTATAAGGAGCTATCTGCAAACGAAGATAAAATTGTGAATGAGTTAATTTCAGTGCAAGGCAACCCTGCTGATATAGGCGGATATTATCTGCCCGATGAAAAGAAAACTTTTGCTGTTATGCGTCCGAGTGTAGTTTTTAATAAAATAGTTGATGAAATGTAATTATTAGATTTAAGACAAAATATTTTTATCAATTAACGGACAGGGATAAATTCTTTGTCCGTCTTAGTGGCCGTTCTTCATTTACTTAACCTTGTTGCCATTTTATAGGCCAATGTAGCATCGGGAAGCGGTGTTAGAGAATCTAATAAAATATTGTAAGTTCCCTTTTCTGAAAGTTCGTCAGCAACTTTTTTAATTAAAGCTAAAGTAGCTTTCATCAAACTAGAACCGAGACTTACGCGGGCAACACCTAAATCCTGCAGTTCTCTAACGGATGGAGTTACTCCCGCCCCTATCGTAGGGTTTGCAAGAATATTTATTGGGGCATTAATTTCCTTAACCAATGTTGAAATTGTTTCTTTATCCCATACAGGTTGTACAAATATGCAGTCGGCGCCAGCTTCAATGTATTTATTTCCACGCTTAATTGATTCAGATAATATTTCTAGTGGCGAACCTGATGAAGTATAGAATGAATCCGTTCTTGCATTAATTACTAAATGAAAACCCAGTGAATCTGATAATGCACGAATAGCTGAAATTCTTTCACAAAATTCCATCTTGTCAATTAATACTGGATTTAAATCAATACTGTCTTCAATGTTTATTCCTACAATTCCTGTTGCAATTATCTTTTTAACAGAATCAATTATTTCATTTAAATTATTTCCATATCCGGCTTCTATATCCACAGTCACCGGAACTTGTACCGCATTTACGATCCCTGTTATAGCTTCAATCATTTCTGACAATTGTATTACCTGGCAGTCAGGATACCCTAAAGAGGCAGCTATTCCCATACTTGTTGTTGCGATTGCTTTATAGCCACTTGCTTCTATTAATTTAGAACTTCCGATGTCCCACGAGTTTAACAGAACCAGAATTTTTTCGTCCTGATGATATTTCAGGAACAGTTCAGCTTTTTCTTTTTGAATGCTTGAAACCATAATATGATCCCTTTTTAATGTTTAATATAAATATATTTGATTTCTTATTATTTGACGTAATAATATAAAAGTAATATGACTTTTGTAATTTTACTGCGGCAAAGCTGCTTATAAATAAGTTAATACATTTGGAAAACAATAAAATTGAATTACTGCGGGAAGTCCTTTCAATATCGGACTTATTTCAAAATTATGTTTTGCTCTTTAGAAAGTAAAATAAAAAAAGCCGCAGTATTTTTTCCACGGCTTTAAATTTTAAATGTTGATGAAGAGGTTACTTCTTTCCGAACAATCCGCCAAGCAAATCCATACCTTTACTCATTATATCTCCTCAGGAATCTTTTCATCGGGAGTTAGCTTATCTACGACACGAGGAAGCTGACCCATTAATTTTCCCAAAGCTGTATATATAATTTTATTCCGATCTTTCTTTCCTAAATAATGAAATAAAAATTGATGTACCGATTATGGATACAATTATTATTAGAGACCAGCTAATAGGAAACTTTCCGCCGAAAGCTTCATTTAACCAGGCCATCTTTAATCCTACAAATACAAGAACAATTCCCAGTCCATACTTTAGATATCGGAATTTGTGTATTACTCCTGCCAGCATAAAATAGAGTGCTCTTAGACCAAGTATTGCAAATACATTGGAAGTAAATACAATCAATGGTTCTTTTGTAATTGCAAAAATTGCAGGGACGGAATCAACAGCAAAAATTATATCCGATACTTCGATGAAAAGAAGTGCGACCATTAATGGAGTTGCATATAAAATTCCCTGTTTACGTATGAAAAATTTTTGTCCTTCAATTGTTGGTGTAACCGGAAAGAATTTTCTAAACAATTTTATAACCGGATTCTTTTCCGGATCTATTGGCTTTTCCGGCGCGAAGATTATCTTAAAACCGGTTAGAATAAGAAACGCACCAAAGAAAATTACAATCCATTGATACTGAAGCAGAATGGAACCCATTGCAATAAAGATTATTCGAAAGATTAAAGCACCAATAATTCCAAAGAATAAAACTCTGTGCTGGTATTTCAGTGGGATTGCAAAGAAACTGAATACTACTACAAAAACAAATATATTGTCTACCGCTAAAGTTTTTTCAACTATAAAGCCGGTTAAAAATTCCAGACCGACTTGCTTAGCTGCAGCATTTCCATCAAATCCTGGTATGGCAAGAAGCCGTGCATCGTTCTCAAACTTCCAGCCGGCATATTTAAAGAATACAAAGTTGAAAATAAGTGCGAGTGAAATCCAAATTATACTCCATGTTAATGATTCCTTGAAAGTTACTTCGTGAGCATCCCGGTGAAACACCCCCAAATCCAGGGCAAGCATCATTAAAACGAATGCTGTAAATCCAACATAAAACAACCAGTAATCAGCAAAAGGGAATAGAATTATATTTTCCATAACGTAACTTTTTTATGTAATAAACTATTTTTAAATATTTTATAAATACAATTTCAAATATGAAGAAATTATCTTCTTGAAAATTTTTCTTCCAGTCTGATTATTTGTTCCTTCAGGCTTAAAATATCTTTTCTTAACTCTTCCTTCTCATCTTGAATGATATCCTCTATTTTCTCAATTCCTTCTTTGCTGGTTTTTTGCTGAACCTCACTCATTGTATTAACTACGATAGCAATAAATATATTAAGAGTAGTATAAGATGCAAGCAGAATAAATATAATGAAATAGATATTAGCAAGAGGAAAATCTTTCATAACTGCTCTGGATATTTCTACCCAACCCTCAAGAGTCATAATTTGAAACAATGAAAACATAGAAGCCCCAAGGCTGCCAAACCATTCCGGATAAGCAGCGCCAAAAAGTTTTGTGCCTATAACAGCAAATACGTAAAACACAAGGGCCAATAAAACAAAAATCCATCCCAGGCTTGGCAGCGAATGAAGAAGAGCCTCAACAATAAATCTTAGCTTAGGTAAATTTTTAAGAAGGCGAAGGGATCGGAAAATTCGTAATGATCTTAATACTGCCAGTGTTCCGGAAGCAGGAAGAAGGGCAATTGCCACTATCGAGAAATCAAAAATATTCCAGCCGCTTTTAAAAAATGAAAAACCATAAGCATATAACTTTAAAGTTATTTCTAAAACAAAAATTGCAAGAATTATTTTATCAATTAAGAGAAGAGAGTCTCCAATTGATGACATTACTTTGTCAGATGTTTCAAATCCTATTGTAATTGAATTTAAAACAATCAATCCTATAATAAAATTCTGGACGGATTTGCTTTCTATGAACTGCTTAATTTTTTCCCGATTCATTTCTACAATAATTATTATTTAATATATTTTAATTTAATCAGTAAAGCTTTATATAATCAACTTTAGTAATAAAATTACCTTCTTGCTTATCTCCAATCAATAATGAAATTTCTTTGATATTATTAAGGGGAATTTTTTTACTTGAGTTGGTTTCTTTTCCGTAGTAATAAAGCTTAAACTCATTGAATGGAATTTGAACAACAATCCATTCGTCTTTCTTTGTTTCAAATGAAGTGGTGTAAAAATATCCGTTAAAGTAAGTGGTTTCTTTCATTGAAACACTATAACGCTTTCCATCGCCCTTTATTTTGATTTCTAGTCCGGCAAACTTTTCAAAGTTGTAATCTTTAACAGGACTTCTGAGTGATGCAAATCCGCCGTTGTTTTCTAAAGAAACATTTCCACTGAAAACAATTTTATCATCTTTAATAACGGTTTTAGATGAACTTAATCCACCCATAACGCCATCGTTTACAATGCGCCATTTATCTTCAGTTTGCATAATAGCTGCACTGAGCAAAATGCTGTCATTGTTTTGTTTTAGAGAGATATTCATAATTATTGCTGCAAGTATAATTGAAAGAAAATTCATTTGTTGCTCTTTTTATAAATGCTGATATTCTCTGCCATTCCAGTAAACACAAAGTAGTGAAAGGGAAGAACTGAATACCAATACAATCTTCCCAATAATCCTTTTGGACGGAATGTTGCAGTTTGTTGCAAGAAATGTTTTTCGTTTTTCTTAACAATCTTAAACTCAAGCCAGGCTTCACCGGGGAGTTTCATTTCGGCGTAGAGAAGTAATCTCTTGTTTTGTTTATCTGCAGCAAGCACACGCCAAAAGTCGAGCGTATCTCCTGTATGAATTGTATTTGCATTTGTTCTTCCTCTTCGTAAGCCAACTCCACCGAAAAGTTTATCTAAAAATCCACGCAAGTGCCAGAGCCAATCAGCGTAATACCATCCTCGCTCACCGCCAATAGACCAGATATTATCAAGCACTTGCTCAACACTTGTTGTAATTTCTTTTTCTCTTTTATCAACAAAGCATCCATTGGTTGGGACATTTATATGTTCGAGCAAAGAATTGTCAGCATAACTTGAAACAAGAGAATCTTTCCAGCTAGATACAACATTGTTCTGTTCAATCTTTTGAAATGCAAGCTGCACTGCTTCTTTGTAAGAGATAGGTTTTATCCCAAGCATCTTTTCAAGCTCGTTGTTTTTTGCAATAACTTCAATCTTCATACTGTTAACAAGATTTATTGCAAGCATATATGATGTTGAAGTAACAAAGTAAAGCCAGTATGATGAAAGACGCGGAGTCATAACAGGCACAGTAAAAATAAATCTTTTAAGTCCGCGCACTTCTGCTAATTGCAAAAGCATTTCTTTGTATGATAAAATATCTGGTCCGCCAACATCGTAAGATTTATTAAATGTTTGAGGCTTTAGTAAAACTCCGGTTAGATATTCTAAGATGTTTCTGATAGCGATTGGCTGATGTTTTGTGTTAAGCCATTTGGGTGTGATCATAACGGGAAGTTTTTCTACAAGATCACGAATAATTTCAAATGATGCGCTGCCAGATCCTAACAATTATTCCCGCTTTAATTGATGTCAAAGGGAATTCCACTCTTACGATAATATCTCCTCAACTCTTTTTCTTGAAGTAAGATGTTTTGAAAGTTTTTCTTCGTTTGTAATTCCGCCAAGATAAATAATCTGCTTGATAGAAGTTTGCTTAACAAGTTTTATAAAATTGTTCGCAGAGACTTCTTCCAGTGAGCCAAAGTCTTTTACATTGGAACTCATTGAGTGAATGAGATAATAAGCAGCATCAATATCTTTTACATAATCTGAAATTGAAATATCTTTTAGAAAATCAACTTCAAATAAAGAAACATTGGGATGCTTATAAATTCCTTCTGAGTTGGAAATCTGTTTTTATCACGCACACAGCAAACAACTTTGTGTCCTTGTTCAATCAAAACAGGAAGCAGTCTTTTGCCTATATATCCGGTGGCCCCGGTTAAGAGTATTTTCATAATTCCTTAGTTATTACCATTCATAACAGTAACTGACTTCAAATAATTCAAAAATCTGCAAAAAAAACAATAATTTTATGCTAATATACCGTATTTTAAATGCCACTTGACTTTTTGCTATTAATATGATATCATTACGATAGCAAATATAAGAAAGGATTGTAAAATGGACAAAATAACAGAAAAAAAAGCAAATAAAATTAATGGTTTTATTGCTTTGTTTATTGTAATCGGACTTTTCGCCTTAGATTTTTATCTCCTGGCGACTGGGATCAGAACCGAGGATAC
The DNA here is from genome assembly GCA_963739915.1 of uncultured Ignavibacteriaceae bacterium. GTDB lineage: Bacteria > Bacteroidota > Ignavibacteria > Ignavibacteriales > Ignavibacteriaceae > IGN2. The sequence goes on along the minus strand of CAVUCF010000028.1, from coordinate 56,773 downwards.
TTCTATTCTTTGGTTCTTCATACCATTGATATTTATATCGTTTTTGAGCTTTGGCGGATTTATGATTGTTCAGCCAAACGAATCTAAAGTGTTAATACTTTTTGGTAGGTATACCGGAACAGTTAAGGACTCTGGGTTTTGGTGGGTTAATCCGTTTACAGTAAAAAAACATGTTACTCTCAGGATAAGAAACTTTAACAGCGAAAGATTAAAAGTAAATGATCTTCATGGTAATCCAATTGAGATTGCAACCGTAATTGTGTGGAGAGTAGTCGATTCAGCACGGGCAATTTTTGATGTTCAGAATTACGAACAGTTTGTTGCGATACAAAGTGAAACAGCAATTCGTTCAATGGCATCAGAATATCCTTATGATGTAGATGATGATAAACCATCTTTACGCGGCACTCCACAAGAGATTGCAGAAAATCTAAAAAACACTTTGCAAACAAGATTAGAAGTTGCCGGAGTTGAAATAATTGAATCGAGAATAAGCCACTTAGCTTATGCACAGGAAATTGCTCAGGCAATGTTAAGAAGACAACAGGCTCAAGCAGTTATTGCAGCAAGAGCAAAAATTGTTGAAGGCGCAGTTGGTATGGTTCAAATGGCTTTAACGGCTCTAAGCGAACAAAACATTGTTAAGCTTGATGAAGATAAAAAAGCAACAATGGTAAATAACCTAATGGTTGCGCTTGTTTCAGAAACATCAACACAGCCAGTTATTAACACTGGGACACTTTACCAATAGAACAAAACAAAATGCGAAGACTATCTGATTATATCGGTAATGAGTTGTTGATATTTCAAAAGAGTATCTGGAAAAGGGAATTTGAACTTCGCTCAGGCGATGAATTAATCGCACTTCTGTATTACCCCAAATTTTTCGGTGACCGGACAGAGCTTACTATACAGAACGAAAGCTATGAATTTTACAGACCAAAATTCTTCAGCCGGAATGTTGATATAAGGAAGAAGGACTACCAAAATCCCTTTGCACATTTTACAACCAACTTTTTCGGCAGAAAAGGAGTGCTGGAATTACCTCGGGGTATAAAGTTGAGTATGAAATTTGGTCTGTTTAGAAAACAAGCCGAAATCTTCCAGGGTGAGAATGAATTACTTGTCTCCATCCTTAGCAGATTTTCTCTTAAAGAGAGAAGCGAAATTATAATTAATAAAAAATCAGAAATTATTGATGAACATCCCTGGATAATAATGCTGGCGTTTTATCTTGCTCAGCTGAGAAAAAGAAATTCAGCAGCAGGAAGTTGAATTGTTTAATAGTGGAAAAGAACGATGCCTGAAAAGAAAAAGTTTCTGTTAAGAATAGATGAAAACATCCACGCCGCCCTTGAGAAATGGGCGGCTGATGACTTGCGAAGCATCAATTCGCAGATAGAGTACTTGCTTACTCAGGCACTTAAAAATTCGGGAAGGTTAAAAATCACGGGAAGTAATGAGTCTACAAATCCTCCTCAAAACGAGTCTGGAGAAAAATAAAAATTATCTACTCCTTCCCACCGACGACTCCGACACCCACACTGAAAAAAGCTGACACTCACAGCACAAATTGAATTTTAGATAAAAATTCTTTGTATTAAATTTATTAAATAAAAAGTTGCTATTGCTGTTTGGTGAAAACCACAGTTACATCTAATTTTTATCTGTGAATAAATCATAACTCCTGTTTAATCAAGCAAATGAACTGGTATATAGAATTAGTTACTGCACAACCAATCATAACGGCAATGATCCAATTTGCAGTACTTGGCACCTTGGGAGATGCTATTTCTCATTGGATAGTAAAAAGAAAAATTTTCTCTCCGTACGATTTAAAAACGTTAATATTAAAAATTATTGAGTGGTCGGTTCTTGCAGTGATGATTAAATATGCTTTTATTGGTTTCCATGGATTTGTTGAGATCACTGATTAACAATAATTATTTGCCACATCTTGAGGGTATTGGAAAGTCATTTGCGATTTCAACCTCAATGAATTTACAGTTCGGACCATTTCTTGTAATTATGCACAGGTTAATGGATAACTTGATAGCAGGAAAACAAAACTGGAAAAATCTTGATAAAGGTTTTTATTCACTACTCTGGTTCTGGATACCCGCACATACCATTACATTTATTCTTCCGAAAGAATTTCAGATTGGATTAGCAGCACTTTGGTCACTTGCCTTAGGAATAATACTCGGCTTTTATAATAGGAAAGCTTCGGATGAAAAATCATAAAACAAAGGATAAACAAATGAAACAAAAAATGCGCTGTCCCTGGCCGTCAGATGATTTATTAATGATAAAATACCACGATAAGGAATGGGGCGTTCCACTCCACAATGACAAAAAGCTATTTGAGTTTTTGATACTTGAAGGTTTTCAGGCAGGATTAAGCTGGCGGACAGTTCTTCACAAAAGAGAAAACTTCCGAAAGGCGTTCGATAAATTTGATTATAAGAAAGTTGCAAAGTATGATAAAAGAAAAGTTAATTCTCTTTTAAAAGATGCTGGTATAATCCGTAACAAACTTAAAATTGAAAGTGCGATTGCAAATGCAAAAGCATTTCTGCTGATTAGAAAAGAATTCGGAACATTTGATAAATACATCTGGAGTTTTGTAAATGGCAAGCCGATTCAAAATAAATTTAAATCATTGAAAGAGCTTCCTGCAAAAACAGAACTCTCTGATAAAATTAGCGACGATTTGAAGAAAAGGGGATTCAAATTTGTCGGTTCAACAATAGTATATGCACATATGCAGGCAACAGGAATGGTAATTGATCACTTAACAAGCTGTTACAGGTATCAAGAAATACTTCTAAGTGAATATTAAAACAAATTCTTAACCAGCCATTTATGCAGCGGCAGCATATCCTTAAAGATTTTGAAAATCACATTAACAGCTTTTCCGCCGTCTATTTTCTTAAAGTTCTCACTTTCGTACCAGGCGTAAATTCCATCAAATAAAAGATAACCCGGGTACAGAGTGTTTGGATCATAACCCTTGGGTGTTTTCTTATATTTTTTCCCTCCGATTGTATAACCTTTCTTCTCAAGAGATCTGATGATCTGGTGAAGCTCTTTTGCCGAGGCTGAATTTGAAACAACATCGCGGTATTTTTTAAGAAGATGGGGAGGGAACATATAGATTCCAAGACCCACACCAAAAAGTTTTGGTTCAAGATGAAAATAGAATCCACTTGCCTCCATTTTTTTTACTTTGCCATTCCAGAAATACAATCCGGCATTTGTTTTATATGGAGTTTTATCTTTACCAAAACGAACATCCCTATGTAAGCGGAAAATAGATTTATCAACTTTTGGAATTGCGACAATATCAGGATCAATGTCCTGTAGCTTATCTCCCATCTCAACAATAAACTGAATACTTGGCTCCAGAAAATCAGAATTGTAAAGATCGCGGTTAGCTTCAAACCACTCGCGGTTGTTGTTCTTAGAGAGTTTTTTAAGATATATAATTGTTTTTTTAGGAAAATCTTTAAGTGCTGTATTCATATTTAATGTTTCCTGTTTTTACTTTAAATAAATCATTTTTTTTGTTTGAATTATTCCGTCCAGCATTTCAGATTGGTAAAAAAATATTCCAGATGCTGGATGGCTGATGCTGGATTACTGGTGTATAACTCAACTTCATATTCTCCGGCTGGTTTATACTCATTCACAAGAGTTGCTACTTCATTTCCGAGAACATCGTAAACTGTTAAACTCACAAATCCTCCGCCCGAGGCGGACGAAATCCGGAATCCGAGTTTTGTTGACGGATTGAACGGATTTGGATAATTCTGATATAAAATAAATTCATCTGGTAAAAGAATTTCATCTTCTACTTCAACAAGTGTCGGATCAAGTTTTAAGATAACTCCATTATCTCCGACAGCGTAACCGTTTCTCGCATCAAGAAATTGAAGATCATAAACAACAACGCTATCTGGCGTTTCAAACTCACTCCACGTTTCGCCTCTGTTAGTTGTAAGCAGGAATTTATATCCCGAAGCAGACCAACCCTCGTTATACGTTCTGAAATCAATTGCAAAAGAAAGTCCGAAATATGGCAGGTCTTCATTATTCCAGGTTTCACCAGAATTTGTTGTTGTAATTTTTGCAATTGGATATAATCCTTCCGGGTCACCGGAGAGTGTAATTGCATTTAGTGAATCAAAAATGAAAATATCAAAAACCTCATCAGCGCTGATACCCTGTGCAGTCCAATTTAAACCGGAATTTGTAGTGCGCCACACAACACCGGCAACATCAATACGTCCTCCGCAGGCATAACCGAACTGGCGGTTTAGAAAATTAAATTTATAAACGGGAAAGTCAGACACCATATTTGAATCAATATCTGACTCCACCCAGCTAGTTCCTCCGTCAGATGTGTAGCCAATATATGAACCGCCCACAAATCCGTTTAGTGAATCAAAAAAGAAAATTGTTCTAATCAGTTTTGAAGAGTCAGGAAAATCTTCAGCGGACCAATCATCTCCGCCATTTGTAGTTTTTAATAAAACCGAGTTGAAAGGAAAAACATCTTTTAGAGTTAATGCCCAGCCGAGGTTCTTATCAATAAAAAAGATATCCATTATAAAAGTTTGAACTGTGCTATTCTGAACATCCCAGCTGTTGCCGCCATCAGTCGTACGGATTATGGTTCCGGCGTCGCCTGCTGCCCATCCGGTAAGACTGTCAACGAATGATAGATATCTTAGAGTCACATTAACAGGAGATGGCAGCATCTTCCAAGGCTGCACTTGTGCGAATGCCGCATTCAAGAGAATTAAAAAAAATAAAATATAGCAGAAAGATTTTATCATACTACAGAAAATATTCAAGCTTTGATTTATTATAGCAAAACTTAGTCAGAATATCTGAAATATGATATATTATTCTGAATACAGCAAAGCAGTAAACGATTAGTTTACAGCTACATTTGTTGTATTGTCAGAATTTCCCTGAATGTATGCTTTGTAAAATATTTCGCACATCCGCTGGACTCTTTTGCTTTCATCAAACTTAATCGACTGTTTGATGGCATAAATGCCGCGGGAATCCCCTATCTTATAAAGGGATAATGCAGCAAGAATCCTCAGCTCTTCTGATGAAGAATTATGAAGCAATTTCATAAGACAAATAACACTTCTTTGGCAACAAAGCTCACCGACCATATATGTGCAGCCAGCTATTAATCCAAGATTATCAGAGCTCAGTCCCTGCTGTAATGTCTTAAAACATGCCTCCATTTCGGAAGATTTTTGGTTTGCTGTTTCCTGTGGAAGAATCTGGAATGAGAATATCAGGATTAAGGAAACCGCGAAAAGTATAATTGAGCTTTTCATGGCGTACTCCTTTTATTAATGTTTTATTTCAGAAGAAATATAATCTTAAAGGGGTGTGATGTAAATCAAATTATTACAGAAGGACGAGAATGACTTTGAGGACTGCTTTTTTAGTGTTGAATTATTGCGGAGTGAATTTGGTTAAACAATAAAATAGAAAAAGCTGGTTGATTATTCACAAACCAGCCTTACCTTAATTAACATTCCAGAAATAAATTTAGGCTAAGAGCCGTATTAAACGATTTGAACACTATCTTATAAAATCATTCAACTCTAGCTTATCAGACACAGAAAGCGAGCCATCACTCGATTTAAATGTGAATGAAAGGGTATCAGTTTTTTCACGCAGGTATTTTTTCATTCTTCTGAACATCCCTCCAGGAAAAACTTTATATGTTGCGAACAATGCAGTTTTAATTCCGTTAAGTGTTGGAAGTCTTTTTACAAATGATATCCACTCACTATCCGTTCGTGAAAAAATAGAGCCGTTTTTCCATCCGCTTAGAAGCAAATAGTCAGCACCTTCAAGCTTTTTAGGTTCAAAGCTGTTAATAGGGATAAGCTCTGCGGATAGTCCTCTGTTAAGGAGAAATTCTGCAATCTCTTCACCAAATTTTCTTGTGGTGTTATTTTTATTCTGTACGATTATTATCGCCTTTTTCATAATCTAACTCCTTTCTAATTGCTGGCTGAAATCTAAAAATGAAAGCGATTGGATTCTATTTATATATTATATACGGATATTTTTGATGATGTGACCCTGATTTAGGCTGTTATTTGAAAATTGCTTAAGCAGAGTTTGTTCTCTCAAAGGTGTCAATTTAATAAAAGAAAAACGAGGTCTGAGTTCTTTACCAAAATAATTTCCATATAGATAATAAATGCTTATTTCAAATTTTCTGACACAACTTTGACAACTCTATGACAACTCGGGGCCGAATTATTATTAAGATAGTGTTGAGATCAAAAAGAGATATTGAAATGAAAACACTTTTAAGAATTTCAGCATTTTGTGCCATACAATTTTCTTTTATTTATGGAATGGGTTTACCGCCAGCTCCACCTCCACCACCACCACCTTTTCTAAGTTCCGAGATTTCTGGGTTGCCTCATCAGGCGCCGTTGTTTTTTGCTGATACTAATACTGTAACAATTTTGACGCAATTATCTTTTTTTACTCCGTCATCTATTGACGGTGATATTAAAGTAGAAGGAACCTATAAAGCATCAGTAGAAAACCAGTCTGAGAAGGATCTTAAATGGAATATTCCCGGGAGCTCATTTAATTTAGGAATGAGCTTTAATGCCGGCAATAGCTGGGCCTTTTTCATGATGGTAATTGTTGAAAACGGTGGCAATGGTTTATCTGCAGATGCAGATTTAGGAGCCAGTATTCTAATAAGCACAAATAAAAACATTCGTGCAAGATTAGATTTGGGCTTGAGTTCTCTTTCAATGAATATGAAAACCAAATTAGGTTCTAATGATTCGTCATACAGCATATATACTAATAATGATAAAGGCTGGGATCCTTTCATTTCTTTAACATTGAATACTGCATTTGACGATTGGATTATAAATCCATTTTTACAAGGATCATATTGCTTCCAGACCCTATTTAATATTAATTGGTCAGAGGATGTTGAAATCTACAGCAACATTAATGTACTTACAATTACACCCGGCGTTACATATCGGATAAGTAAAAAGATATTGCTCGTGGCTGGCGGAAGTTACTTTATCCCATCTCAGATAGAAAATAAATCATCACCTGGCATATTCTCAGGTTTTGTGCAGACTAATTTCTTGTTTTAGTAAAAGCGATTTCCGGGAAGAGAAAAATGATTGGCATCACCGCAAGTACTCTTTACTTGAAAATATAATATCCCGGAAACGTCTTACACTTATTACTATGCAACATTTTATTCCATTTCAACACTAGCATCTTTTTGCCTTCAATCAATTTCTGAGTATAATCACAGCATTGTTTTTTTTCTTCACTAACAAGACAGAGAGTAAAATCCATTGGAATGGATCCTGATCGTTGTCTGGCTTCTGATCATTAATGGTGGTCTTGGTGGGCAGTACGTTCTGAACTGGATGGGCAACCAACCCGACTTTACCGGCGGAAGGAAGATAGATGTTTCTCCAGGCGTGATGACCTGGTGGAGAGAAATATCAAAACTTGTCTGGGCTGTTATTGCTGTTTCTGTTGAATTAATTCGTGGCAAACCGGCGAAGTTGCTCTGGCCGGGATTTATATCGCTGTCAACAATCATCGTCTGTGCTTTCACAGGAGTTATTGAAAATATCGGGTTCTTTTATCTGCCGAGATATTATTCGCCGCACATTTTTGCACCTTACATCAATGTCTATCTTGCTTTTCTTCCTTTCTTCGGGAAGCTGCTTTTCAATGCTCCTGTTCGTAGAGTACATTGGATAGGGATAGGTCTGGTAGTAATAGGACTTGCATTACCACATATTCCATATTTAATAGGCTCTGGTGTAGATCCTAAAACAGTGCTCGACTCAACAGCGATTATCTGGATAATAATTATTAACTGCTGTCTGTGTTCCCAGCAAATTTTAAACAACAAAACTGTTCAGACAGCATTACCCAATGTCGGGCCAAATGCGCTGGTTGTCTGGAGAGAAATCTGGAAAATGATTTTCATTTCTCTGGCAATTTTTATAATACCGATACTCGGGAGTGCTCTTCATGCAAATATGCCGACAGCTGTTGATGTAAAAGAGTTTAATGAGAGAATTCTTATAAATACCGATGAGTATAAAAAGTTAGTATTGCTAAACTACTACACACTTTCCGGTGATGAATATATTTTGCGGGAGGACATCAGCAAAAACGAAGAAGAGGCCATCAAAAAAATTATTAAAGGGACAGGATACAATAGATTCTTTTCTTTGTTTGAAGGCAGCATTTTACCCGACAACTGGCTGCCTATACTATTTGTAATCGCAGCCGGATTGACCGGTTATATATACAGCTTCGGATTTTTTAAGCTGTCAAGGTTTGCTGCACACTTCTGGGTACCATATACAAATGTGTATCTCGCTCTGCTTCCATTTATCATGCTCCTTTTCGGAAAAGAAGTCACGGTTTACCAGATTGCCGGTGCTTCTGTTGTTACTGCAGGGTTGATGGTTGGTGTGATGGATTACAGCCGCAATAAAGTTGAAGAAATAAAAAAGCGATATAAAGATTAATCAGCCCGTAAATGAAAGAAAAGGATTCTATTCATTGGCGGGGTTTGCAGGGTCTTCGTTGTGAGCCATAATCAATAAAACATATTTTTTGATTACTTCATCAAAATCATTTTCTTAGTCTCAACAAAATCTCCAGCTTTCAGTTGATAGAAGTAAACCCCACTCGACAACTTAGTTGCAATGAAAAGTAACTCATAATTGCCCGCTGGCTTTTCCTCATTTACAAGTGTTGCAACTTCATTTCCAAGTATATCAAATAATTTTATTTTAATTAAAGAATTGTAAGGCACCGAATAATTAATTCTTGTTGAAGGATTAAACGGATTCGGATAATTCTGTGAAAGATTGAAGCTTGTTGGAATGGAGTTATTATTAATTTCATCTTCAACATTTACAATCAAAATATTTGCTTCGACCCAGGTTGGATCACTCGCGTCTGGATTTGCTGAAGTTCCTAGCGTTGCAGTGTTTGAAAAGAAAGATAAATCTTCTGCAGTCTGACCGGTTCCTTCATCAAGTCTCCAGTAACCGGCAAGTCCACTGTCCGGAGATGAATAATATTCGGAAGAAAGAATAGTGTTCATTGTGCTTTGAATCTGTGATTGTGTTCTTGCAACATTCCATATTCGCACCTCATCAATCTTACCATTAAAAACCCTTCCCGGAAAACCGGGCGATTCACCTATTAATAAATTACTGTTTGATGCATTACCAATTGTAAATACAGCATTTGATTGAGCAGCCAAATCTCCATCAATAAAAATTTTCATTGCGTTTCCATCGTAAGTTGTTGCAACATGATGCCAACTGTTCAATTGAACAGAATTAACAGGTGTACTTATCTCATGCCAGCTTCCGTTCCCAATATTAAAATTAATTATTCCATTACCTCCGCATCGGATCATATAGCCCGAACTATTTGAACCCTGATCTTTTACGATTACGCTTCCTGAAAAAGGCTGACTCTTGAACTCGCTTACATTTATCCACGCTTCGAGAGTTATTTTATTTCCTGTTATCTGTAGGGAGCTTCCATTCCCGCAATTAAGAAGATCATCTGTTCCGTCAAATTGAAGTGCGTAACCGTTTGTATCCGCAATTGAAGTTCCGGTTGTAAAGCTCCATACTTCTCCTTCGGTTGTGTAGTATTGATTTTTACAATCGATACGCCAGTAGTATGTTGTGTTTGAACTTAACAAACCTGCCTGATATGAGCTTGAGGTTGTGTTGCAAATAAAAGTTGGAGGATTTGTTGTTCCGAGATAAACATCATTTGAAGTTGTTCCATTTCCCGAAGTCCATCCAAGAGTAGGATTCCGGACTAATAAAGTATCACCATTTTCAGGAGAAGGATTAGAAGCTATTCCCGGAGGTGAGAACCATTCGAAAGAAGTTTCAGCAAACGAAGATTCACCAAATTCATTTCCAACAGTCTGCACTAAAATTGAAACCGAACTGTCACCTTGTTCATATTTAACGAAAGGAACAAAGTAAGCATTGTTTGCAGTCCCGCCAAGATACGTCAACGAGTTATCCTGGTTTCTTCTGAAAACATTGTAATAATAAACTTCACTTGTTGAATGATCCCATCGTAACCTTAATGTTACAAACCCGGTTTCATCAACTTTGTTTTCTACAAAAAGATTTGTTGGTGGATTCGGGATATCTATTGTGCCATTGTAAAGACTGAATCTCCCGATTTTTATTTCATAACCATTTCCAAAGCCGCCTGTAAAAAAGAGAGCAACAACGGCAACCTTTTGTCCACTGTACAGCACCGATGTCTATTGTTTTCAAATTCCAATCTGGAGATGTTGTATTTCCCACATCAAAATATGTAAATGTGGACGGATCACTTTCAAATGCCAATCCGACTTTCATATTTGTTGATCCCACATTTCCGGTTTTGAATGCAATATCAATTTTAGTATCGGAAGAAACCAGACAGCTTGTGCTGTATAACTTTATAAGATTGTCGCTTGTAAGATCGCCTGAAATTTTAAGACAGTTTCCACCGTAGTAAGCATCAGTAAAATCAAATTCAGGAGTTAACTTTGTTCCGCTGCTTTGAACAATCCATCGCCAGGTAGGCAAGACATCTTGAAGTGAAAGATTGTTCCATCCGGTCGTTGACAATTCAGGATAAGATAATTTTTCTCCGTTGATGTAATAATCATATCCCTGTCCCACACCAAAATTTGTAACGAAAGGAACTTCAGTAACGGTAGTAAAAGCTGGGATATAATTTGCAATTCCCTTCCAGCTGTTGGAAGTGGTTGTATTGCTCGGATCGTTATTCCATCCAACCCAGAATATGCTTGAGCGGTTATAATAATTTGTAAGCCCGGTTGATGAATTGTAACACCAGTCGGGCCTGTAGATTCCCAGCGAAGTTACATGTGGAAGCCCATTTGGAAAAGGTGATGACCAGTTGATGCTTGAATTATATCCATTTGCTTCAACATCAATTCCCGCAAACAAATCATATTCGCTTCGGTTTAAACTTTGAGCAAGTGCTCTTGAATTAGTTAAACCAGCCGCACTCCACCAGAAATTTAAAAACATTGTTTCAGAAACAAGGGTATCTCCCCATTGAAAATACCAATCATTCTGAGAGTTCAATTGATTCTGCCACGAGACTACTCCGCTTTCTGTCATCGCATCATACCATTCAATTTCAAGATCTTGAATTTTCCTGAAAGTAAATCATAAAGTCTCTCATATTTGTTGCGGTCTGAGAATTTCCGCCGGCGGTTTCCTGGTTTATAAACCAGCCATCAAAACCATAATACTCAGCTACCTCAATTAATTTATCGGCAACAGGGAAAGTATTTCCGCTTTTCTGAAGAAAATCATTAACCCACTGAAACTGCCCGCCGTAAGCAGTAGGAGGAAAGAAAACATTCCCGAGAATTTTAACACCGTTCCTGTGTGCAGCATCTATCAATGTTGGGTTCGGTGCAAGGATTAGTCCTTCACCCGCGGAACCGCCCCAGAAGACAAGCTGATCAACATACTGCCAGAAGCTGAATGTATAATAATTAATATTCAAAGAACCCTGCGAAGGATTATCGCTCGTTGGTGCAAAAGCAGATAATGGATTTACTCTTGCTTCATTCACTCTTGCATTCGGATTTACAACTGTAATGCTGTCAACATATTTATTTTTTAACAAAACACCGGAACGATTGTAAGGTGCATCAGGATCGGTGGTTGGAGACCAGCTTAATATTTCCAGCGGGAACCAATAGGAAGCAAACGGCTGATCAGATGAAAAGAAAGTTGTTTGATTATTTAAAGAAGAATATGAATTACTGGTCTGTGCTTCAATCTGATCGAGAAATAATACTGCTAATAAAACAGCAGCTATAAATAAAATCTGAAAATTTTTAATAAAGGTCATATTGTCTCACTCAATCTATTATTTGCTTGAGAAAATAATAATATTTCATCAGACTTCTATAAGTTAATGCACTATGGTGTCGGTAAAAATTATTTATAAACCGAAAAGAAAAATCGCGCAAAATTTTTAATAGCACCAATAAATTATAAGTTGAAAAAATGACTTCCAGAATTTTGTTTTAGGAAGAAGACGGCAGCTCAAAATCCCCAAAACATATTCATTTAACGTTATAATAGCCGGCGCCGCTGAAATTTCTTTGCTTCTCTGTAAAAAGGAAACCAGCGTGAAACAATCATCGGAAAAACTAAAAGTACTGGTTAATAAAGCACAAAGAAATTATTCGCCCTCTTTATCCAGTTGCCACTCCATAAATATTTTTTTGTTTCATTAACTATAATCACCGCTCAGAAAGATTAATGAAACCAGATTTGGTAATGCCATTAGCGCATTTGTAATGTCTGCAAATGTCCAGACAATGTTTAATGAAAGAACCGAACCAATCATTACAAACATAACCCAGAGATAACGGTACGGCTTAACAACTTTATTCCCGAATAAATATTCAGCAGCTTTTTCACCATAATAAGACCAGCCGAGAATGGTTGAAAAAACAAATGTCAGTAACCCGAGTATCAGCACAATTGGCCCGATAATATGAAAATCACCAAAGGCTTGCTTTGTTAATGCAGCCCCCGAAAGTCCCTTCATCCATTCACCGGAGTTAACAACTACCAATCCTGTCATTGCACACACAACAACCGTATCCCAGAAAGTTCCTGTAGATGAAACTAAAGCCTGGCGAACCGGATTTTTAGTTTGAGCTGCAGCAGCAACAATCGGTGCACTGCCCAAACCTGATTCATTAGAGAAAAGCCCGCGTGCAATTCCAAATCGTATTGCTTCCTTCATTCCTGCACCAAGAAAACCGCCTATTGCTGCCTGACCTGTAAATGCAGAGTTGAAAATAATTGAAACCGTATCCGGAATTCCCTGCAGATTCATTCCGAGAATTATCAAGCATCCGAGCACATAAGTTATGGCCATAAAAGGTACCAAACCTTCGCATACTCTTGCTATGGATTTAATGCCTCCAAGAATTACTACGGCAGTTAAAATTGTTAAAACTAATCCTGTAACCCACATAGGAATCTGAAAAGATTCGTTCACTAAAACTGAAATGGAATTTGCCTGTACCATATTTCCGATTCCAAATGCTGTAACAGAAGTGAAAGCTGCAAACAAGACTGCAAGCCATTTTTTTTTCAATCCGTGCTCAAGCACGTACATTGGTCCGCCGGCCATTGATCCGTCGGGCATTTTAACACGGTACTTTACAGAAAGCAACGCCTCGCTGTATTTAGTGGCAATACCAAAAACACCACTCAGCCACATCCATAAAACCGCACCCGGTCCGCCGGCAGCAACTGCAGTTGAAACACCGACGATATTTCCGGTTCCAATTGTTGCGGCAAGTGCTGTAGTTAAAGCACCAAACTGACTTATATCACCCTTTCCTTCCTTATCTCTGCGTAAAGAAATTTTTATTGCCTTGCCGATGAACCGCTGGATGAATCTTAATCGAAAAGTAAGGAATAGATGAGTGCCGAAAAGAAGAATGATCAAAGGATAACCCCAGAGCAGGTCGCTTATTTGGGTGAGTATATTTTCAAAAACTTCCATAGGCCTCTCGTTTGTTTTGAGTAGAATGAATAAAGAATAACAGTTTCAAACTAATGAATTTTTTACTGAAGGAAAACTCGCAGAGCTCTTGAAAGTACGGATAGCTATCACTATACGACCGTGAGTTCCGAAAAAAAGATTCTGTGTCATTGCGAGGAGCGGAACGACGAAGCAATCTTTCGTTTGTCATTCCTCGGGGAAGGGGAAATATCCGCGTCTGCCGAAATAGAACAGAACATATCCGAATATTACAGCCGTAATTAAAATAATTACAAAGAATATTAGTGAATTTATTGAAGTGTTCATAAATAATGATACGATTCCGCCAACAATACCGATTGGCCAGCTAAGAATAAAAAATATTCTCGCCGACTTCTGAGCACGTACCAACAGCTCAGTTATCTTTTCTCTTGACGGAAGAATTTCTTCAACTGAAGCAGGCTTTTCTTTGTGAACAAAATATCTGAAAATCATTTTCATCATCGGCATCTTTATGCTGCTGAATGCAAGCATACCCAGCAGACCCACCCAGGAGGAGTAACCGAGGATAAATACCAGCAAATAAACGAAGTAAATTACTCCCTTTGCCAGTTCCGACAGATCACCCGGAATGATGCTGATTGTCAGCCCAAGCAGAATTGCTGTTAAAAAAGAAGCGACTACAAATAGAATTTGAATGCTTAACTTCGGCAGAGGATAAAGATGCCCATAAGCAGTGTCAATTCCTTCAGGGGGAATATCTGATCTGCTTTTATAGTCTTCCATAGTGAATTGTGTTTTTAATAATAAAATCTTAAATGGAAATATAAAAAACCCCTGCAAAATTATCCTGCGGGGGCGAAAGAGAAACGATTAAATCCTAATTTATATTCTGCAAGAAGATGGTTAACTTTAGCCAGGAAGTGTCTCTTTAGTTTTATTTATCATCACATTGGAAGGAAATTAAAATGATCAAAAAAAGAAATCTGCTCGGCCAGGTTGGATTAATGATTATAACCATTGGCATTTATGCAATCTACTGGTTTTATAAAATTTCAGAGGAAATGAAATTTGTCGGGAAGGATGCTGAAGCATCACCCGGGCTATGGACTGTTCTGCTTTTTATTCCCATTGCAAATATCTGGTCGTACTATAAGTTTTCTGAGCTTTATGAAAAAATCTCTTCAGATCATTTTAACAAATGGCTGCTGTTTGTTCTCTGGCTTGTCTTTGCACCAGCAGTCTGGTTTATAGTTCAAACCGAGATGAATAAAAAAGCAGACCAGATTATTACTGCGCGTGTTTAGCCGGGTAAAAATAATTTAATGAAAAACCTTCCGCGAAATGGAAGGCTTTTTTATGAAAAGAAACACATTTCCTCCTTCAACTCAGGCGGATAAATCAGTCGGAAGTTAATTAATTACTATAAAATATTTCTCCGGCTAAAACTTCATCCGATTTGCTTCTGCCGTTGCCTCATCATTAAAAACGGTCTGCTTTCCGGTTTGATCAAACAAGTTCAATTTAATTATTGAACTATATGACTTTCCGTTCTTCTGAAAGAATAATTTTTTCTGAAAGAACTCCATAGCCGACATTAGGAAATCCACCGCTTTAGCAAGATCTTCATAAGAAGCAGGAACTTTATTCCAGTAAAATTCATACCTGGCTTCATATTGTTTATTCACCGGTCTTCTTCCATATTCCGTAAGCAGGGGGCGTAGGAGGGACACCATCGTAATTGGAAGATTCCGTCATAGTACCGCCTTGATTAAATACCCACATAAATTCAAAATCTTTTATTTCAGCATATACACCGGTTTTAAATTGAACTTTTCCTTTCCAGGCTCCGACAATATCATCAATCTGCGGATTCTTTTGCTCACTGCAGGAAAATAAAATTATAAGCAGACCAGCTAACAATCCGGCAGAAAGTATTGTAGGGACGATAGAACGTATTTTCATAGCACTTGCCTTTTTTATTGTTTTTATTTTTACTCATTAACTTAAAAAGATCATTGGAGGAAAAGAAAGAATTTTACCTTCGTGCTTGCCCAAGCTTAGTTTTCCCGGGAATGAATAATATTATCAAGGAAGCAGTTATGAACATATTTTTATAACAATTGCCTTTAAAATTCAATGCTTATTTCTTCTCATTAACTTAAAAAGAATCAGAGGAAGAAGTTAATGAAAACAATTATTAAAATTTCACGCTTTGCACGTTACACTTTTTCTATTAACTTAATACGAGGTCGTGCAGAAGGAGCATTTTCTTTATTTTTTTTAAATAAAAAAAGAGCAAGCTAAAAGTAATTTTTAGCTTGCTGCCGGAAATGTTTATAAAGGTTTGTTTCCATAATCAGAAGCTTACTAAATATTCTGTACCATGAAGCTTATGATAAGAGTAGTACAAGTTTTTACATATGGTTGCCACCTTTTCGTTGTCATCAAAAACAGCAACACCCCTCAGCTGATAAATTCCGATTGGGTTTCCAAGCTGAAATAGTGCCATTGCGGCGGCAACTCTTTCTTCATCGGTATTTCCGTTCTTCAAGAGCTTTAAGAGGGGAATCATTGCTTCTGATGCATCATCACTTTCCAGATAAGATTCGCTGATAAGAGTATACATTACCAAAGCTGCACTGGTATGCAGCCCGGTATTTTCGGACTTAATTCCCACAATAAGGTTGTCAACAATTACGGATTTATTATTCTCCGGGAATTCGGGTATTTGTGCTGATAGAGCTTGCACAACAAGAAGGGCGAAGAACACTGTGATAAATGTTTTCATTGCCTGCTCCTTTTTAAAGATTTATAATTAGTCCAACACCGCTGAAAAGATAATTTTTAAATACGCACACCGCATTAAAAAAATGACAGGGGGGCTAATGTTTTTAAGAGTGGAAAAATTTAGTATGGGAACGAACCAGTGAGAGACATTTAATTTTATTAATTCCCTGGAGCAGTTTCAATATGTCATTCCGTCCCGATATGTTGGGATTGCATGTCTACCTCCGCCAAAGGCGGATAAATCTGGCGGAGTCCGGAATCTAGGAAAGTAAAGAAGGTGGAATTGACAAAATCTTGCTGAACTGGCTAAGGTTATGTTTCTCAGCCGGAGGCTGATGAGCCTTTGGCTCAATACAAAGTATCTTAATGTTGGCTGTAGTTAGACTCGTACCACCTTTGGAGAAAGGTAAGTCGTGGTCAAAATGTAAATTTTCTTTCGCACCACACAAAACACATTGCCCTTTGTCTCTTGCCCAAACTTCTATTTGTGATATTTTGTTATTGATCGAGTCAGTTTCCAGACATTTTTTTTACAATTCTGTGACAATTCAATCCTTAATTCTTCTTAAAATAAAATAGAGAAAAAAAGGAAGAATTCTAATGAAAACAGTCATTAAAATATTAACGCTTTGCACGCTACACTTTTCTTTAACTTTTGGGAATGGTGGGGGACCACCACCTCCGCCTTTGTTTGTAAATTCAAAAATTACCGGGTCGCCGCACCAGGCCCCGCTGTTCTTAGCTGATACAAATAATGTAACAATTTTTACGCAATTATCATTTTACACACCATCGTCAATCGACGGAAAAATAGAAGTGGATGGAACAAGCATCGTATCTGCGGCAGATGATAATTATAAAAATCTCAATTGGGAAATGCCCTCGGCTGCATTCAATGCTGGCATTTCGATAAAAGTCTGGAAACCCCTGGGAATTTTTTACACGCTTAAAATGGATAGCAGAGAAAACGGACTAGCACTCTCCGGGTCTGATCTTGGTTTAAGTTTCTCAATGTTTCGTGATAAGGATGTTCGCGCACGATTGGATCTTGGGCTAACCTATCTTAATATGGATATGGAAACGACACTACTTAAGCAAAGTGACTCGTCTTACTCTAAAAAAACCGAAAACGATAATGGCTTTGGTTCTTTTGCCGCTTTAACAGTATGCACTGCATTTGAAGACTTGACCATAAATCCATTTTTACAGGCATCCTATTGCATACTTCCTCTTTTCAATTTTGATTGGGCTACGGACAGGGGTATTAGCAACATCAATTACTACTTTCACTTTAACACCGGGCATTACTTATCGCATAAGCAATAATATATTAATTATGCTTGGAGGGAGTTTTACCATACCGTCTGATATTGAAAATATTTCATCGGAAGTAATCTACTCGGGATTTTTACAGGCGAATTTTTTATTGTAAGAAAAGTAAAATGTGGAGAGGGTGAGGATTTTATCTGTCTCCCGTGTCATTTCATCTGCCACTGCAGATTAATCCGGAATCTATGAAATAAAATACCTGCTGGCTGGCAGATTGCTAACGGGTAAATATCTGTTGAACTAAAGTATTAATTCTTCATGACCACTTTCTTCGCAAGATGAAGTAGATTGGAACACCGAGCAGAACAATAATCAGCCCCGGCCAGGTGTATTGAGGTTTATAGATAAGAAGAATTACAGAAACAGATGAAGCCAGTATAATATAAATGATAGGCAGAAACGGATATCCAAATGCTTTGTAAGGTCTTTCAACATCTGGCCATTTTTTACGCAGTATAAATATGCCGATAATTGTAAGTACGTAGAATATCATCACAGCGAATATCACATAATCTAAAAGATCACCGTAAGTTCCACTGAGGCATAAAACTCCGGCCCAAACACCCTGGAAGATGAGAGCTTTTGCCGGGACAGAATTTTTATTCAGGGTTCCTGTTGCAGAAAAAAACAATTTATCTTTAGCCATCGTATAATAAACTCTTGCACCAGCCAATATGAGCCCGTTATTGCAGCCGAATGTGGAAATCATAATTAATACTGCCATAACAATTGCTGCTGCTTCTCCTAGAAACAGATGAGCGGCGGCAGTTGCCACTCTGTCTTCTGTTGCGAACTGAATTCCCAGTGATTGAATAGTTGAACCATTCGGATTTCCTTCAAGAGGAAGAACAAGCAGATATGAAAAGTTTACAAGAATGTATAGCACTGTAACAATCAATGTTCCGAAGAATAAGCTGAGCGGTATGTTTCTTTTGGGATTCTTTGTTTCACCGGCAGTGAAAGTAACATTGTTCCAGGCATCGCTGGCAAAAAGAGAGCCTACCATTGCTACGCCAACCGCAATCACAATTGAGAGCCCGGATAAAGATTGAACCCACTCTATCCCTCCGTCTTTCATATGAAGCCATTCTGCATTCCACATATTTGTGAAATTCGCAGTTACTGCCTCTATATTGGAACCAGCCACAAATCCTAAAAAAATTAATCCTGCAAGTGCTGCAATTTTTGTTATAGTAAAAATATCCTGGACAAATTTTCCTTCTCTCAATCCCCGAATGTTTATGTATGTAAGAAGTGCAATATTGAGAATCGCCAGAAACTGTGCCGCAGATATTTTCAAACCAAAAATGTTTAACAATTTGTTATCGGTTCCAAACCACGGGATCAGCACTGCGGTGAACTTGGCAAATGCTACTGCAACAGCAGCAATTGTTCCGGTTTGTATTATCATGAACAAAGTCCATCCGTAAAGAAAACCGATTAAGGGATTAAAAGCATCTCTGAGGTAAACATATTGCCCTCCTGCTTTAGGAATCATAGCTGCCAATTCTCCATAGCTCAAAGCACCTATCAAAGTTATAATTCCGGTAATTAACCAAACTACAATCAGCATTCCGCTGGATCCTACTGTGCGGGCAATATCTGCACTAACAATAAATATACCCGAGCCTATCATCGAACCGATAACGAGCATTGTTGCATCGAACAGACCAAGCTCACGTTTGAATTCGGTAACTTGATTTCCGGAATCAGAATGACTTTGCTGCATAAATTTTTCCCGAAGAGATTTAATAAGCCTGATTAATATTTTTGAGCGTTTATGAAATTATACCGTATAATTAATTAAACGAGATATAATAAAAAAATAATTCTGTGCACTATCATCGCGGACAATGTCATCCTGAGCACTTCGGCAACTCAGGATAAACTCTGTCGAAGGGTTATTCCCGGGTTTAAGAAAGAAATATGGGTGGAAAGCTTAAAATCTTATTGGACTTGCTGAGGTTATGCTTTGCACAAAGTATTTTAACGTTTGCAGCACTAAAACTTGTCCCGCCCTTTGAGTAGGGCAGATCGTGGTCAAAATGTAAATTTTCTTTTGAGCCGCACAGAACGCATTGACCTTTGTCTCTTGCCCAAACTTCTAACTTAACTGTTGTTGGAATTAATCTTGAATGTGGGAGTTCTATTTGTTTTCTTTTTGAAATGAACTCTACTGGATTAAGATAGAACTTAAAAACTTTTCTGTTATCTGAAGTTAACCATTGCTGCATCTACAAGATTAAAGAAACCTTTATAACACCAAATGCCGTCTTTAATTTTTTCATAAACTTTTATCTTGTGTGGTTCTTTTACTAATCTCATTTTGTATGATTGAGCAGCAGTAAAGAATTTTCCGTTTTCTGTTAATGTGCCTTTGGGAGTTGTAAGTGGTTGATCTACTTCTTTTGGTTCTTTGGCTATGTTGCTTGGTGCATCGTGACCTTCGTAAATGAGTGTGTTTGTTGCTTTGTCCCACTCGTCTGCATAAGGTGCATTTTTACGGACAGACATTAAAAAAATTGAATACTCTGGCTTGATTTGAAAGTTCATTCCCTTTTGCACGTTTGCATTTTCTGCAGCAACTAATTCCGCATAAGAAATTATATCATCAACTTTGAATGTGGGTTTTGGGAAGAAGGATTTCATTACTCTTCAATAAAATAATCCGAATCGATTTTTTTTAATTCGTATTTGGAAGTTGTTGTTACACCAACATTAAAGTCAATCATATAATCAGATAACTCTTCGCCGTCAATTAAAATAATTTTTGAATCAATTTGGGAGGCAAAGTCTTTAGCATCTTTTGAAAAATTAGAAGTTGTAATGAAAATACCCTTCTTAGCTCTTTGACCCTGCAGTGCACCAGCGAACTTTTGAATATCAGGTCTTCCAACATTGCCTTCCCAACGTTTCGCTTGAACATAAATTATATCTAATCCCAAACGGTCCTCTTTAATTATCCCATCAATTCCTTCATCTCCACTTCTACCAATCGCTTTTCCGGCATCTCTAAGTGTTCCGCCATATCCCATCTTAACAAGAACCTCAATGACAATTTTTTCGAACAAACCTGGATCACATTTTTTTAGGTGATCTAAAATCTCTACGGCCAAATCAGTTCTTAGATTTTCATATGCAGATTCAAACGCTTCTTCAGGTGTTTTTATTTGCTCTATTATGTCTTCTGAGCTATCCTCCTGTTTTCGACGCTTGGCTTTGAATTCTTTGAACTCATCAAATTGCGACAACAACTTATTATTGATTTCGGAAGGATTAGACTTTAGTATCTTTTTCCCCCTTTCTGTTATTTTAAGTACTCCCCTTTTGGGTGCTTCAAGTAATCCCGACTTCTTTAGATAAGTTCTTGCCCAACCAACACGATTTACAAAAACTTCTTGCTGTCCACTTGGTAATAACTCTTTTCTTTCATCCGGCGTTAAATTAAACTGATCGGCAAGTACTTTAATTGCTTCGTGAATAGAGTGTTCTTTTTCATCAGAAGCAAATTTTAGAAGAGGCAACATAATAGTTTGATAGTCAGGTATAGCCATTTTTAAACTCCATCGTTAAAACTGTTTAAGTCTTATTCAAACTTAACCACTCCACACTCATTTCCTCAACAATTATTTTAGCTGAGCCGCCCATTTTAAAAACCCGGGGTAATTTCCTCCAGCTCCAGAAGCAATTCTTCTGTTGTCCGCTCTTTATCCCAGGATATCTTTTCTTTCACTTCCCTGATAAAGTTTAGTCCGCTCTCATTATAAACATCAATCACTCTTTTAATAAATGTTATCTGGTACCAGTGGAAATTAGGGGGTGGAATTTCAAAATAATGATCTTCGAACTGCTGCAAAGTTGTGTAATTAAATTCTGCTGTATCGTAAGTGCGGAATGCCACATCGTACAGGAGATCAGCCATATCGGGATGAACGCTCCGCAGGAAAGCGTAACAGAAATAATTAGCCATCAGCTCATCAAACCACCGGAATGGAATTTCGGGATCGGTGAATCTGCCGTTATAAATATATTCGCAAACGTAAGTGTGTCCCACTTCGTGAAAGCCGATATTATCTACATACTTATTTGCATCGTTGCGTTCAAGGAAATTACTAAGGTCATCAACCACGGCTCCGTGGCTTGTGTCAGCGGGCATAAAAATAACATAAGGTCTGAATGCATTGTTCCAGGGCATACCGTAAGGGTAGGGTGAGTTAAGTTCATTCCATTGTGTTTCATCTAAAACTGCGAGAGAGTAATCATACTCAACCCCAAGCGAATCCCTGAAAAAATGATTAGCCTCTATGAGAATTCCTGCAAGGTATTCGGCTCTTTGTTTATAACCCGGGGTAAAATAAACTGTAAGTTCTGATTTAAGTGAATCTACATTTAGAGAACGGACTTTAGTGAGTTCATCTTGTGGGTATATTGTAACTGATACCCAAATAAGTATTAACAAAAAAAGTTTTATGGGACATAAATTTTGTTTTAAATTTTTTCATTAAACTTAACTACTTCAGACTCATTTCCTCAATCCCGACTATGTCGGGATTATTTTGTAAAAAGTTAAGCAGCACTTCTCTCTCAACTCCCTTTCCTTCTTTTTATTTTCCAGACGTGTTTATAACAGAGCAACGACTACTGCTATCAACCCAAGTAAAATGACAAAGAATATTGCATAGCTTAGCACGCTGAGAAGAACCGCCTTAATTCTTTTAACTTTATTAAAGAATTGTGTGTAGCTCCAGACCATTAATACTATATCTGCCAGGATAAGCAGATCTCTGAAAAGGAAGATCTTTTCTGTTCCATCTAAAATTACAAGCAGGGGAAAAGTTGCAATCCTGATCAACAGCCTCTGGCTGGCTAAAAAAACATTTAAGTAAATGTGTTCATAAAAATTATAACCCTGTTTCCGGAACGATAAGAATGAACCTATCGAATAAACCGGAACGAAAAGAAGAGTTACTACGGCAAAATGATCGGTGATCCAGTTGCCCGCACTTCTAAAGTCTAACTTTCCGTCCAGAGCATTATCTGAAAGTCCTGAAAACATATTGATACCGAAGGTATGATAGAGCACACCGTAAAAAGCGGCGAAAGATATTAACAGACCTATCGGTTCAAAATGATTTACGCGTTTGCCTTCAATGTATTCCCGGATAGAGTGTCCGGGTCTTGTAAACAGCTGCCGGGAAGTGTAGAAAATTCCTTTATGAAAATATTTAAGAAAATTTTTGTGCAGATTTTTTATAAGAAATTTAAAATCCAGTCGTTCTGTATCTGCGCTTTGCCCGCAGTTGTTGCAGTACTGTCCTTCGAATTGATTGTTACAGTTTTTACAGGTTATCATATTTGTTTAAAGACTCTTTGACCGGATCAGCATTTTTCATAAGAATTGTGCTTACCAAAATTAACTACTTCATTGCTCTTCTCAGCAATTATTTTGAAAAAAGCGAGGAAGAAGATTCTTCTCCGCTCAGAATGACGGGGAGGCAGATCGCCCCACATTTTTTATTTGAGCAAATTCATTTTAATAGTCGAACTAAATTCGCCGGCAGTCATTCTTAACAAATAAACACCACTTGCAAGATTTTTTCCATCGAAAGTTATTTGGTATTCTCCTGCTGTTTGTACTTCATTCACCAAAGTGGCTATTTCTTTACCTGTGATGTTATAAACTTTAATGCTCACAAAAGATTCATCGGGCATTGAGTAGCGAATCATTGTAGCAGGATTAAAAGGATTCGGATAATTCCCGGTTAAACGGTATCCTGTTACAGCCGGAGGATTATTATTGCGGACATTAGTAACTCCTTCACCCTCTTTAATTGTGATAAACTGATTCACAGCAGTTTGCCCGACTCTGTCGGTTATTCCGCCCGGCCAGATTACAATAATTGAATCAATAACCGCTGCGTCTCCCAATCCGAAAGTAGGATTCAGATTGTTCATTCCGCTATGATTGCCTCCCGATTGTGTGGTGATTACCTGCAATTGTTTTTTAATCGTACCGTTTATATTTGCCTTTACAAATATCTTTGCACCAACTCCGCATTTATTCGATGTAGTGCCAACACACCTTATATTAATCCAGCTGTTATTGTTCCCAAGATTTTTATAAAAACAATTATTCCCGCCGAAGAAGTTATTCCTTGCTACAAAAAGATCGATATCACCGTCTTTATCATAATCACACCACCCGGCACCTTTTTTATAATTTGCATCCGTTACAACAATGCCGGTATCAACCGCTGTAAATGTTCCGTTATTGTTATTAGTATACAACCTGTTTATGCCATCATAACCGCCAACATACATATCAAGATCAGCATCATTATCGTAATCACCCCAGGCGCTGCCGCCTGCCCAGAACAAAGGATTAACAATCGGGTCATTAGTTATTTTGGTAAATGTGCCGTCACCATTATTATTAAATAATCTGTTATAGTTGCTGCCCACCAGTCCGCCAGTTACAAAAAGATCGATATCTCCGTCATCATCATAATCACCCCAGCTTCCGCCCGTTGAATACTCTGATTCATTAACTACCGGGTCGTTAGTAATTTTTGTAAATGTGCCGTCGCCGTTATTTTTATATAGACAATCATTAGTAGCATTTGCAACAAATAAATCAATGTAGCCATCATCATCATAATCTCCCCAGCTGCAGCCGCCGGAATTTGCTATATCGGTTACAATTTCTCCCGTTGTAATTTTTGTGAAAGTTCCGTCACCATTATTCTTGTAAAGAAAATTAGCCTGATCCCGGTTAGCTACATACAAATCCAGATAGCCATCATTATTATAATCACCGAAAGCACAGCCAACGGATTTTCCACCGTCATTAACTATAATGCCGGTTGTAACTTTTGTGAATGTTACCATCACCGTTATTTAGATAGAGAAAATTATTTTCATTATAGTTTGATACGAACAAATCTATATCCCCGTCATTATCAATATCAGCCGCTGTGCAGCCATAAGAAGATCCCCCATCGTTTACCGCAGGTCCCGCAGTGACTTTTGTAAATCCTCCGGCTCCATCATTAAAATACATCATATTATTTTGGTTGCTGGAATTATTATTCGTAACGAATAAATCCTGGTATCCGTCGTTATTAAAATCCGCCCAGCACATTGCATAGCTCCAGCCGCCGTCATTCACAAATTCACCCTCAGTGATTTTAATGAAGGACTGTGAAAATGATAATTCACAAAACATCACAAATACAATAACGATAATTAATTTCCCCGGTTTCATAATTTTTGCTTTCTGCTTATGATAAAATTAATTCTACAACTCATTGGTAGCACAAACTTAACTACTGTCATTCATTTATCTCAATAATTATTTTGGTGGAAAGTGCCCGGGAGGAGAAAAATCCGGAAATAATTTATGAGTAAGGTTAATTTTTTATGAAGCTTTTTATTAAGTCTGCGGTTTTCTGCTGTGTAGCTTTGTCGTGGCCACCCACAGAGGATAGGTTTACTTGCTTGCCGTACTTCAGCTTTAAAGCAATTCTATAAAATGGATCACCGTCAGAGTCAACAGATTCATCGATAACCACATCTTCAATTTCTCTCAGTCTGTAATTTTCGGTTTCTTTCTTAAGCAAGCCTCTTCTGTTAATGGTTGCCGTATTAGTGCTTTTATCAAAACTTACAGAAATACCCGGGTGTGTGTAGATAATCCATATACCCGCGGCAACACCGGAAAGTGAGACAATCCAGGCGCCAGCTTTTTCTAATTCACTTAGTTCATTTAGGTTGGTGAACAAACCGGATAGCCCCGCAACGAATGTTCCCGCAATTACTAAAAAGAATAAACCAAGAAACCATATGCATCCCGCGGAATCTCTGAGAGTAAGTTTTGAGTAAGTCTGTTCAACTATTTTCATTTATAATCAGACCTTTATTTTTTTCCTAACCAAAAGACAAACTAAACCAATTATCAAAAAGACAACAGTTAAAAGCGAGAATATCTCTGCATCCGCAAACATAAGCCCTGCACCGTGCTGTGATCTTTCCAAAAAAGAATTTAAAGCGCCCCACGCACAAAGTACAGCGATGCTGATAAATAAAACCCCCAGAATTTTTAAGAGCAAAAGAAAATATTTTTTTCATATTAAAATATAAGTCAACAATTTTAAAGTTAATGTGTAAGTGAATAAACCAGGAACCGATAAATAGTATTACCGATATGCGAATGAATAATTACAGAAACACCAATTATTTGGTTTGAATTACTCTGCCGTAATTGTACATTATTTTTAAGTCAATTATAAAAATTCTGTTTTATATTAACTTAATTTTTAATTGGGGATTTACTGAGATGAAAACATCAGCAAGAATATTCAGAGGCTTGTTATTATTTGGGTTAGTTATTTTATTTTCCTGCAATGACGAACCCACCGGACCGGAAAATGTATCTTACAGCTGGCCAACATCAACACCCGAAGACCAGGGAATGGATTCCCAGCTATTAACACAAGCCATTTCTCAGGGCGAAAACCTTGGATTTGTTGATTGCATTCTGGTAATCAGGAACGGATACATAGTTGCGGAGAATTATTACAACGGTTATGGAGAGAATATTCCGCACGATGTTAGATCCGTTTCCAAATCTTTTCTATCTGCCATGACCGGCATTGCATTGCGGGACGGGCACCTGGACAGCCTTGGATTAAAGATGCTGGACTTCTTCCCGGAATATGTTTATCAATCAATCGATCCGAGAAAATATGATATCACCATAAGGCATTTATTAATGATGCGAATGGGGATTGATGGCGATGAGAATATTTATAATCAGGTGTATAACAGTTCCAACTGGGTAAAAACAACAATCGAACTCCCGCTGCTCCACAATCCCGGTTCAAGATTTTTATACAGCACCTACCAGACACATCTTCTCTCCGCAATAATTACAAAGGCAAGCGGGATGAGCACAATGGAATTTGCAAGAAGATATTTATTATCAGAGATGAAAATAGAATGTACCGAATGGCAGCAGGATCCGCAGGGTTATTATTTTGGAGGGAACAGTATGGATTTCACACCAAGGAATATGGCAAGGCTTGGCTATCTCTATATGAACAACGGCAGTCTGAATGGAAAACAAATTGTTCCGGCGGAATGGGTTGAGGAATCATTAACTAATTACACGGGTTTTAACGGACTCAACTGGGGAGATCTGCATAACTTTAACTATGGTTACCTCTGGTGGCTTGGTGAAATAAAAGACCAACAGGTTTTTCTTGCACTGGGGCATGGCGGTCAGTTTATTTTAAATTTTCCTGATCTGAACCTGATTGTTGTGGCTACAGCTGATTGGAAGCTGGATTGGGATACTGCAGATCAGCACGAAAGAGCTATACTTAGCATAGTTGCAAATTATATTGTGCCCGCAGTTAATCCCTGAAGAAATGTGATGAAAAGTTTAAAGAGCGGGCGGTGAGATTGATAAGAAATAAAAAAGGCGCCACAAGGACGCCTTTACAGAACTTAGAACTGAATATTTAATTAATTGCGCGATTTAGCTTCATTAACTACGATATTTCTACCATCTATTTCTGAATTATTTAATGCTTTTATAGCATTATTAGCATCTGAAGAACTCTCCATCTCAACGAATCCGAATCCTCTTGATCTACGGGTGTCGCGGTCTGTAATAACTTTTGCAGAAACTACATTACCATGTTTTTCAAATGTTTCCTTTAACTCTTCGTCGCTAATCGACCAGGGGAGAGAACCCACAAATAACTTAGTGCTCACTTAGAACCTCTAAAAAATAATAAATAAAATTCCGGTCTATTTCCGGAGACCACAAACCTAAATATAATACTTGCCATATGCTAATTAATTCTGCAAAGAGTGCAATAAAGAGCATATTTGAGGGCAATTTATAGATAAAAGAGTCATAAATATACAAATTGGCTGACCGCCTCTTTTTAGCCAGTAACGGGTTTCCGGTATCCCCCAATACTGATACGCAGTCCTTGTGCAGGTTATTACTTATATGCACAGGAATATCAAATGTTTGTGCACGTCGGTTATTATGTGCACAACGGTTGTGCATATCGGCAGACTGATGCACAGGATAATCCGGATATTGTGCAGATAACTTATTTGCCGGAGAGGATACGATAGAGAGCCAAGTTCCGGTAGAGTGTTTCTCTTCCTACGACTTCAGATTTCAGAAGACCAAGCTCTTCCAGAGTCCTGAGATATTTGCTTGCAGTGTTGCGGGAAGCAATTTTCTTTTCTTCGAGGATTGCGATCTTGCAATAGGGCTGGTTGTAAATAACTTCTATCAGTTCACGGGAGTAAATATCGGGTGCTTTTGTTTTTACTTTTTCAATTGCTGCAAGATAGCTTTCATAAATAGCATTCACTTTTTTCAGAGTAATAGCAGCCGTATGACTAACAGCATCGAGCATATAGAGAGTCCAGTTTTCCCAGTTTCCGTTTTCAGTTACTTCTTTCAGAAAACGGTAGTAATCGTTCTTATACTCCAGTATATATTTTGAAATATAAATGACGGGCAAGTCTATCAACTTTTCTTTACACATATAAAGCACGTTTAGGATTCTTCCCGTTCTTCCGTTGCCGTCGGTAAACGGATGAATAGCTTCGAACTGATAATGCAGCATTGCCATTTTAATAAGTGGATCAATAGTGTTTTTATTAATTGCCGTATCAAACCAGTTTTTTATTTTGTTTGAAAGAATGGTTCCCGGCTGCGGCGGAGTATAAACAACGTGTGCGGTACTTCCGACATACACCTGCACATTTCTCAAACCCTCCTTTTTTCCGGTAATAGTTTTAAATATTTCAACCGCCATCTTCTCAGAAAAATCTGATGACTTTTTCATTTTAGTAAATGCATTCCACAAGGCCTCGCGGTAGCGAAGAACTTCTTTTGTTGCTGAATCAGGTCCTGCCGTTGGAGATGAAAAAGCTTTGTAAAGTGCATCGTTGGTTGTAAAGATATTTTCAATAGTTGAACTGTCTTTTGCTTCCTGCAGTACGAGTGTGTTAATCAGCATCAGCGGGTTAGGAATTATCGGAAGTCTTCCTTTTAGTTCAGCGAGTGCAGCACGTGCTTCAGCAAGTTTTTTGTAAACATTAATTGATTCCCAAACACTTTTATCTGGTAAAAGCAATGGAAGATCGTTATACGGTTTGTTCCTGCTGAAAGACATTTTGTTTTTATAAATATTGATTCGCTACAAACTTAACTACGTTGGAAATTTATCTCAATAATTATTTTCTAATTCACTTGTTCTGTTTCGCTTACCTTTTCCAGGTCCACGATTGTTTCTCCTGATTCATCAGTTGTGTACGCTCGTACAAATTTTACATCCCATTCAATTTCATCATATTTATAGGAAGACCTAGAAATAACATGTTGCGAAAAGCTGTCATCAAATCCCTTTACCATAATTAATAACTCGGCCTCCATCTCTTCAAGATCTTTTGCGGTTTTTCCGTAAAGAGGGCTCTCTTCATCAATAGGATGGACGATTGTCCAGGGTAGAGGAAAGAAGTAAATAAATTTTATTTCCAGTTTAAGCGGGAAGTATTTTCTGGTGAACCGGCCATCGCCTTTATCCAGAGAAGTCATCATAGCATTTGCTTCCATTTCCATCAGGATGTTGTCGCGTGAGTTAGCCACACGGAACATCAACGCCTTACCTTCTTTGAAAGGTGCAATTATAGCTTTATCACTAAAAAGAATTTTTGCAGAAGGCTTTGAGAACCTTCCATAAAGTAAGCCGGTTGCAAGAGCAAAACTCAAAATGCCGGTCATTGATTCTAATGATGCAATTATGTTTGATAAAATCCCTGTGGGATGAATTCCCCCATAACCAACTGTTGCAAATGTTTGTACGCTGAAAAAGAAAGTGTTTAAAAATGTTTGCAATCCATCCTGGGCAGCAGCATTAGTAAGATTTTCAATTCCGGCGAGCTGATAAAGAATAGCAAAGAATAAATTTACGCCGACAAAGCCCGCAAAAACTATCAGCAAAAATTTCGTCCAGGAAATATTTATGAGATAATGAAATGCGTTTATGGAAGAGAGTCCGCCGCCGGTTCTTTTAATATTGAATGAACCATCTTTATTAATTATCCGCTTGGTGTGCCTGAAATATTTTTCTCCCAGCCCGGGATCCTGTGCCTGCTTGAACATATTTTCTCTTTGATTAGTTATTGAAATTTTTCAGTGTGAATATATTAAGATGAATTTATATTTTATGTGAGCAGGTTCAGGAAAAATTAATAACCCACAGCCATTCCGCCGCCGCGTGGGTCGGAAGTTCCATAAATAATTCCATCAATCGGGTCTACCATTATTCCTTCTGCAATTCCTAGTATGCGAAATTCTGTGCCGTCATTAACTAAAGCATAACCCATTGCAGTCAACCGTTCTTTTACATCTTCAGTGAAAGCACCTTGCTCATAATATAGTGAGTCCGGCATCCATTGGTGATGAATTCTCGGCGCCTCGATTGCTTCGCGAATGTTCATATCAAAATCAATGCAGTTTAATATTACCTGCAGCACAGTAGTTATAATTTGCGAACCTCCCGGCGAACCGATAATGATGTAAGGTTCTCCGTCTTTAAGAATTATAGTCGGTGTCATCGAGCTAAGCATTCTTTTTTCTGGCTGGATGGAGTTTGCTTCAGTGCCGAGAAGTCCAAACTGGTTCATCACTCCCGGCTTCCCGCTGAAGTCATCCATTTCATTGTTAAGAAGAAAGCCCGCACCCTCAACAACTATCCCGGAACCGAAAGAAGAGTTGATTGTAGTTGTAGTGCTTACTGCATTTCCGAATGAATCATAAACAGAGTAGTGAGTAGTTTCTTTACTTTCGTGAAGAAGCGAAACATCAAGACTTTTAATTTCACCGGAAGGCACAGCTTTATTTTTTGCGGTTTCTATTTTATCAAAAATTATTTTAGCATATTCTTTAGAGAGTGAGTTGCTCTTTCGGCACAGGATAAAAATCTGCATCGCCGAGATGATATGTTCTATCAGCATAAACATATTTCATTGCTTCAACAAGATGATGAGTGTATTGACTGCTTCCAAAATCATCATCAGACAAATCATAGTTTTCAAGAATGTTCAGCAACTCAACAAGTGCAATTCCACCTGAACTTGGCGGAGGCATCGATACAACTTCAAAACCTCGATATATTCCGATGATAGGTTCTCTTTCCACTGGTTGATATTTTTCAAGATCTTCGAGAGTAATATATCCTCCCAACGAACTAACTTGTGCAACAAGAAGCTCAGCAACCTTTCCTTTGTAGAATCCGTCTCTGCCATTCTCTTTTATTTGCTCAAGTGTCCACGCAAGATCAGTCTGAACAAACAGGTCGCCCGTTTTGTAAGGCTCGCCGTTCTTTGTAAATACTTTTTTAGATGAAGGATATTTTTCAAACAGAGGAATAGTGTTGCTGATATAAATTGAATCTCTTTTTTCAAGTCTCCAACCATTCTTTGCAAGTTCTATTGACGGTTGAATTACTTCCGCCAGTGAAAGCGTTCCGTAATTTTCCAGCGCATAAATTAATCCTGCAACACTACCGGGAACTCCTGCCGAAGTTGTTCCTTGCTGACTTAACGATGGAACAAACTCACCAGCTTCATTTAAGTACATATCTCTATGTGCAGAAAGGGGAGCTTTCTCACGGAAGTCGATTGAAATGTTTCTTCCATCAGTAAGATGGATAACCATAAATCCACCACCACCCAGATTTCCTGCCGATGGATATGTAACAGCGAGTGCAAATCCAACAGCAACAGCAGCATCAATTGCATTGCCGCCTTTCTTCAGAATTTCAACTCCGACTTTAGAAGCATAAGAGCTGGTTGAAACCACCATTCCGTTTTCAGCACTGACCGGTTGTGGTGCTTTAGTGCAGGAAAATTGCAGTAATAGAACAGTTATAAATGTTATGGTGCCGAAGATTTTTTTCATAGATGATTGCTTTTAATATTAACTTTGACTCAAATTCGTAACAAACTTAATTATGGAAACTCTTATTTGAAAATTAGAAAGCGGAGGGGTTTGACCCAGGGAAAAATTTCAGAGCAAATCAAGAAATGCAGCATCATTTAGTGGTTTTGGTCTACAAAATAAGACTTGACATTAGTTAAAATTTTAATCACGTTTTCATCAACAAAAAAAGGAGTTTGTATATCACATAATTTTACCTTTCTTCATCAACCAATAAAAAGGGTAAAAAAATGAAAACAACAATCAGCATCTTGTTGCTTCTCTCCTGCCAATCAATTCTTTCACGAACAATCAATTCTCCAATCCCGCCGGTTGAACTGACTTCATTCACCGGGCAAGTTGAAGATAGCTGTGTCCATTTATTCTGGACTACCGATAGTGAATTTAACAACTTGGGTTTTGAAATTGAACGAGCAATTCAAATAGGTCAGTGGCAGGAAATAGGTTTTGTTGAAGGAAACGGAACAACTAATGAATCTCATACATACGAATTCAAAGATTCATTAATCAATGTTGTTGCAGAAAAATGTTATTACCGCTTAAAGCAAATAGACTATGATGGCACCTTCATCTATTCTAACGAAATTGAAATATTGCTTCAACAAATTACACTCCGTGATACTACAAACCAGTACGATTACATAATTATAACAGTTCCAGAATTTGTAACTGCTTGTGAGCCGTTCAGGCAGCACAAAGAGACTGTTAGAGATTTCAGAACTCTTATAGTTGACACAACACAAATCTTTGCGGAGTTCGATTCGAGTGCAACTCCTCAGGATAATATCAGAGATTTTATCAGCTATGCAGGCACGTTCTGGAAAGAACCGCAACCAATTTATTTTTTGATTGCAGGAACGGTTTCGGATGTGCCAAATTTCCCAATTCTTTTTACCTTCGACAGCTTGTATTATAATTCTGACTATTATTATAGTCAAGATATTTATGAAAACGATTCAACCACAACAGATTTTTATATTGGCAGAATTCCGGCAAAAAATTCAGCGGAGCTTGGGAATTATTTCTCCAAAGTAATTGAATACGAAAGTAATAATATCTTGCACAGTTGGATGAATAATAATTTGTTTTTATGTGAAAATGATCCTCAGTTTGGATTTTTAGAAGCAGCTATTTCAATTGCTGAAGATTATCTTCCCGAAATTATAAGATCGTTTTATATATATGATGATTCTAACTCAATTTATTATGGCGACAAAGATTCTATATATAAAGCAATTAATGAAAGGGGTAATGCCATTGTCTGGTTTTATGGGCATTGTAGTGACTCTGCCTTTATCTCTCCGGAATATTTTAATATTAACGATTTAATTGGGTTAAATAATCAGGCAATGTATTTTTTGTCGATATATGTCTCAACTCAGCATTCTATTATAGATTCTAATACTAATATGGCTGCTAAGATGATGATGATGTCTAATTCAGGATCTATTGGTAGTATTGTTCCTGTGGGTCCATCCTTCTGGGGAGTTGGGAATGAAATGAGACGAGAATGGGCTGAAAGACTTTTCGATCATTCGATTGAATCTTTAGGTGAAGCTTTCGTTCTTGATAGCCTTGGATCAGTTTCGTTTTTTGGCTATATGAAAAAAATAACTAACCTCTGGGCAGATCCATCACTGAAATTAAAATATGATACAACTGTTGGTGTTGAGCAAGTCGCTATTGAAACTCCTCAAAATTTCATACTTGAACAAAACTATCCCAATCCTTTCAATCCAACTACAACTATAAAGTTTGCATTACCGATTGACAGCAAAGTGAAAATAAATGTTTACAACTCACTCGGTCAGTTGGTTGAAACGTTGGTAGATAAAGAAATGGAATCCGGCTATCACGAAGTAAACTTTAATGCATCACGACTTAGCCAGCGGTGTTTATTTGTATCGGCTGCAGGCAGGCGATTATATTTCTGTAAAGAAGATGATTTTGCTTAAATAATGTTGCCACATTTAAAAAGATGACATCTTTGTGCTTGTCTGCCTTTGGCGGGAAAGATGTCATCTTTACTAAAACTGTGACAGAGGTTGTTTTAGCTCAACAAAAATATTATAAACAATACGCCAACAACTCCCCAGGCAATTTTACCTGCATATTTTGGGAATTTCATTTTTGTCCAACCCCAGATTTTTGCAGCGAGAATCATTAAAGTCATCAATACCAATGTTGCAGCAATGCTTTCCCAAACAGTTAAAGTCTGACCGATAATATTTGCAAGACTTTTCTTTCCCAGCAGCGTATTGTAAATGATTACTAAATGAAGCCAGTAGATTAAAAGAGATTCACGGCTTGCATCAAGCACAAATGATTGTCTTGTATTTCTCCACTTGTTGTAATACCAGCATAGTGTTGCAAAGACTAAAACGTAACCAAGCCGTTCAATAAAAAATATTGGATGCGGAATGATGGAAGTTAAATAGTCTAGGAAACAATCCCGAGTAAAACAAATGACCGGATAATAACATTATTATCCCGGCGAAAGTTGTTGCTTTAATAAATTTTTCTTCTTTTCCTTTACCAGCAGCATCAAGAAAATATTTTGCAAAGATTGCCCCGACAAGAATAAAATTTATCCAGGGAAAAACCGGGAAGAGTGAACCGTTTGTTCTGTTGAAATAATTTGCAAACACATGGTGAAAATAATTTGTGAATTCCATCTTCCAGAAAAATGGAGAGATAAACATCACGAACAGCGTTAACACAATTAAAGTATAATGAAAAATTTTATCCGAGCGGATAATTAATCTTAAAGCAAACAGAACAAGCAATCCGACTCCGATGCACTGTAGCACATCCACAGCAAAAAAACTTTGAAGCTGTTCGGGTGTTGATTTATTTAGAACTTTGGAGAGTGAATAGTGCGGAAGATGAAGAGCATAACCGATAAGGATAATTGAAAAGTATCTCCATAATTTTTTCCAGAAGGGTGATTTTAGTTTTCGCATGTCATCGAGCTTACTGCCTGAAGAAACCTGGAATGCAAAACCGGAAACGAAAAGAAAAGCAGGTGCAACAAGTCCGTTTACAAAAGTCAGTATATCAAACCATCCGGCTAGTTTCAACTCCGGCAGAAGGAATGCGTTGAACACATGCACTTCAATCATAATTATTATTGCCCAGCCACGAAGCAAATCGATAAAAGTGTATCGTACTTTTTCTTTCAAAGACTGTTTCCTTATCACTCTTTTAAGTTAAAAAGAATCTTATCTGTTGATATGCAACTTAGCAATAACTCCTAATTTCATAAACATTAACACTTCATAAATGCCAAATAATTTTTCTGAAAATTCTTTTCTCTTTTGAGAAATTAACCTTCCAATTATTAAGAAAATACATTCTGATCAAACTCACATAATCGCTTTAAATCACTTAAAGCAATAAAGAATTTTGCCCGAATATGGCATTTAACATGCGCATCCGCAGTAAATGAAAACGAACATTAATTTCAATAATAGGGTAATATAATGGCACTTATAGCAGTAATAGATGATGATCATGATATCCTCGATGCGAGCAGTCTTGTGCTTTCAGCAAAAGGATATGATGTAATCACCGCTGATAATCCGGATGACGGATACAAAATTGTCAAAGAAAAAAAACCGGATCTCATCATACTCGATGTGATGATGAATGAACCGGACGACGGATTCTTCCTTGCGCAAAAATTCAGAAGGGAAAAATTTGAAATTCCGATTATTATGTACACTTCCATTTCAAAAGCTTTGGGGCTGGAATTTGCAGCAGGAGAAATGATTCCCGTTGATGACTTTGTTGAAAAGCCAATATCACCGGACACCTTAATTGACAAGGTAGAAAAACTTTTACAATTACATTATAAGGAGTGAGTAAATGTTTGTTGCTGAAAAAAATGCTCTCTCCGAAGAAATAGAGAGCTACGTAAATAAATATGGAAATGATCGCTCGGCTTTGCTGATGATTTTGCATGAAATTCAGAATAAGCACAGACATATTTCTGAATTTGCACAGCAGGAAGTTGCACGTCTTCTTAATATTCATCCGGTGGAAGTTTACAGCGTCATTTCCTTTTTTGCATTTCTAAATTCAAATCCGAAAGGAAGAAATCTTGTTCGCATCTGCCAGACAATCTCCTGTGATATGAAAGGCAAGAGCGGACTTGTTAAAGCTATTGAGCGTGAACTTGGAATTGAGATTGGCGGTACGACAAAGGATAACAAATTTACTGTTGAATATGCGAACTGTCTCGGCTTGTGTGATATGGGTCCTGCAATGGCAATCAATGACCAGGTTTTTCTTCAGCTTACTCCCGAAAAAGCAGTTGAACTTCTCGGAAAGGTGAAGTGATTATGGAAACAATTAAAAAGAAAAGAACAGGTCCGGTTATCTTCTCTGAATACAAAAGAGGAGACGCAATTAAAAAAGCATTATCAATTACCCGCGAAGATATTTTGTTTGAATTGAAAGATTCAAAATTGAAAGGAAGAGGCGGCGCAGGATTTCCAACATCAACAAAGTGGATGCTGACTGCAGCAGCAAAGTCCGATGATAAATTTCTTGTCTGTAATGCAGACGAAGGCGAACCCGGGACATTTAAAGACAGAGTTCTCCTGATGGAATTTCCCGAACTTGTTTTTGATGGAATGGTTGTTGGCGGATATACCATTGGTTCACAAAAAGGTATAGTTTATTTGCGCGGTGAATATGAATATCTTCTTAAACCTCTTCAGGATTATCTCGAAGTGATGAGAAAAGATAATCTGCTCGGAAAAAATATTTTAGGGAAAAAAGATTTCAATTTTGATATTGAAATCTTTCTTGGTTCAGGAGCTTATGTGTGTGGTGAAGAAACAGCGCTTATTGAATCACTTGAAGGACATCGTGGTGAGCCAAGAAACAGACCACCATACCCAATCAACACAGGTTACCTTGGAAGACCAACATCAGTTAATAATGTTGAGACTCTTGCAGCAGTAAGCCACATTGTTGTAAAAGGCGGTAGCTGGTTTGCAAAATTCGGAACAGATAAATCAACGGGCTCAAAACTGTTTTCAGTATCGGGTGATTGTGAAAAGCCCGGAGTTTATGAACTTCCCTGGGGAACAAAAATTTCTGAATTACTTGAAATTGTTGGCGCAAAGAAGACAAAAGCTGTTCAGATTGGAGGAGCCTCTGGTCATTGTGTTCCTAAATCGCAGTTTGACCGGACGATGGCTTATGAAGACGTTGCAACTGGTGGATCAGTAATTGTTTTTAATGAAAGCAGGGATATGCTTCACGTATTGAAAAATTTCATGGAATTTTTTGTTGAGGAATCCTGCGGACAATGCACTCCTTGCAGAATGGGTAACGTAAAATTACTTGAAGGTGTTGAGATGATTGAGAAAGGTGAATACACTTTCGCTCACATAAATAAATTAAAAGATCTTGGCAGAACAATGCAGATGGCTTCCAAGTGCGGGTTAGGTCAATCGAGTCCGAATCCGTTCATCTCTATTCTTGAAAATTTTAATGATGAAATATTTAACGCTGGTAACGGAGGAAGAAATGGAAAGTAAAAAAACATTAAGAGCACCGGTAAGTCAGAAGTCGCTGGTAATTGAAAAGCCGGAAAATCCCGAATACATTGGCGGATCGGTTTCAATCGAAATTAATGAAAAGAAATTCTCCGTTCCTTTAGGCACAACAATACTTGATGCTTGCAGGAAGAACCAGATTCATATACCTACACTTTGTCATCATGAAGATTTATGTGTTGCGGGTGTTTGCCGGATTTGTGTTGTTGAAGTTGAAGGTATGCGAACACTTCAGGCTTCGTGTGCATTCCCAATTACTGCACCGATAAAAATCAAAACAACCTCAAACGCTGTTAGAAGATCAAGAAAACATATTATTGATTTACTTTTGAGTGAACATTACGGCGAATGTTATTCATGTTTCAGAAACAACAACTGCGAATTACAATCGCTTGCAAAAGAATACGGTGTTGATCACTATAACTTTGGCCACATTCAAAATCCAAGATATGAAGTTGACAATTCTTCCTATTCTGTTGTCAGAGATATGGATAAGTGTGTGCTCTGTAAAAGATGTGTAAGAACCTGTATTGACCTCCAGGA
Source organism: uncultured Ignavibacteriaceae bacterium (assembly GCA_963739915.1). Taxonomy (GTDB): domain Bacteria; phylum Bacteroidota; class Ignavibacteria; order Ignavibacteriales; family Ignavibacteriaceae; genus IGN2. Next base: position 18,856 of record CAVUCF010000028.1, on the reverse strand, counting down.
AGTTGGTGTGCTTGAAGCAATTGACAGAGGCCATAACACACACATCGGAACTTTCTGGGATAAGCCATTGGCTGAAGTTATTTGCATAAATTGTGGCCAGTGTATTAATCGTTGTCCCACCGGCGCATTACGTGCAAATGATCCACGCGATGAAATATGGGCTGCAATTGATGATCCGAAAAAACATGTTGTAATTCAAACTGCACCATCACCAAGGGCAGCAATCTGCGAAGAGTTTGGAATGGAGCCGGGAACCTCACTAACTGGAGAAATGAATACTGCTTTGAGACGAATCGGTTTTGATGTTGTGTTCGATACAAACTTCACTGCTGATTTAACAATCTTTGAAGAAGGAACAGAGCTCATTGCAAGACTATACAAAGCCCTTGTAAAAAAAGAACAGGTTGCAATTCCTCAGTTTACTTCCTGCTCTCCGGGCTGGGTAAAGTATCTTGAACATTTTTATCCTGAGTATATTGATAACCTCAGTTCAGCTAAATCGCCGCAGCAAATGTTTGGTGCACTAATTAAAACATTCTATGCAAAGAAAAAAGGAATTGATCCGAAGGATATAGTTTCAGTTGCGGTAATGCCCTGTTCTGCCAAGAAATTTGAGTGTAACAGACCCGAGATGGTAGATTCAGGCTTTAAAGATGTTGATTACGGATTAACCACGAGAGAGCTTGCGCAGATGATAAAAGAAGCTGGAATATATTTACCAGAAATGCCACGCTCACATTTTGACGATCCTTTTGGTGAAGCATCAGGTGCCGGATTGATATTCGGTGCAACCGGTGGAGTGATGGAAGCGGCGTTAAGAACAGTTATTGAATTCGTAACAGGAAAGAAAGTTGAAAATATTTTTGCAAATGCAGATATCACTCCGGTAAGAGGATTTGAAGGAATAAAATACGCAGAACTTCCAATCACAGATGTTGGTCCGGTGCCAAAACTGATTGCTCATCTTGTGCCTGATTGGAACTGGCTAAAAGGTGCAACTTTGAAGATTGCAGTTGTTCATGGTACAGCGAATGCAAAAAAAGTAATGGATGATATTAAAGCTGGTGGAAAGTTTAGCGAATGTCACTTCATTGAATTTATGGCCTGTCCGGGCGGTTGTATAGGAGGCGGTGGTCAGCCGATTCCAACCACACCCGAAATACGAAAGCTTAGAGCAAAAGCTATTTATGATGAAGATAAATCTTTGCCTGTTAGAAAATCTCACGAGAATCGTCACGTTGTGGAAATATATAATGAATTTTTAACGGATGGTCCCTGCGGACACATCTCTCATAAATTGCTTCATACTCATTATGTAAAACGTGGTAAGTATATTGCATAAGTTAAAAAACTAATTAAACCGGCAGTTGCCAAAATGCTGCCGGTCAAGTATTTAATGCGGGATAAGGTTGTTTAACAAACTAATGATGAGTATGGTGCCCGACTGGGCACGTGAACAGAAAGAATTCTGGGAAGCAATCCGCAGAAGAAATCTTTGGTTCATAAAATTGCGATATGCCATCGTTGCGATGCTGAGCATTTTTCTCCTATTAACAACAACTGTATTTAAAATAAATTATTCTGAAACTCAGCTTGTTGCTGGAGTGCTCATCACTGCCTCCATTCTTTTTTATAATATCACTCTTCATCGATTAAGAAAGTATGTTCAATTCGATGTAAACAGATTCAACCCACTGTACCTTTCACTTTTCCAGATGGTTCTTGATTTGATAGCGCTGCTTCTTCTTGTTTATTACACCGGTGGAATCGAGTCACCGCTTTATATACAGTTTGTTTTTCTTGTTATCATCGGAAGCCTCATCCTACCCGGTACTTTGGTTTACGCAATGGCTGCTGTTTTTGTTATTTCATTTATGGGTCTAACTGCACTTGAACATTATCAGGTAATAGCACATCATTCAATTGATGGACTATTGAACTCTCCTTTGTATAATAATCCACATTACGTTGGAGCTTTTCTTTTCACTTTTGCGTTTATGACATTTGTGAGTGTGTACCTTGCAAACGGAATGTCTCGCCAACTTTATAAGCGTGAAAAAGATCTTGTTGATTCATTGAAGAAGATAAATACTGCTGAAAAAGAAAAACAGAAATACATAATGGGCATCGTTCACGAAATAAAAACTCCAATCGTTGCAGTTGCATCATATATAGATATCATACTGCAGAAATTTTTGGGACCTATTGATGAAACGATCGAAGAAAAACTGGTAAGAGCCAAAAACAGAACCGATGAAGGAATCCAGATGATAAATGATGTCCTCAACGTCTCGAAGCTTACTCTTTATGATCAGTATGATGAGGAAGAAATTGATATCAATGAAATTGTGTCGGGTGTTGTTAAGAGAAGGAAGATTTCTGCGGAAGCTCATTTGATTAAGCTGAATCTATTGGATGTTAGAGATAAAAAAGAAAAATTCCGGGGCGATAAGTTTCTGCTGGATATTGCTATCTCCAACCTCATAGGGAACTCAATTAAATACGGAGTAGACGGCGGTACTGTGGAAATTACAATTAATAGCAGCAGCAGCAATCTCATTATTGAAGTCTGTGATGATGGGGTTGGGATACCGGAGAAGGAGCTGCCTAAAATATTTAAAGATTTCTACCGCGCAGTTAATGTTAAGAAGATTGTAACCGAAGGTTCCGGGTTAGGTCTTTCAGTAGTGAAGAGGATTGTTGAAAGACATAGTGGAACAGTCGAGGCCAAAAGTCCTTCCCGGATGGCAACAAAAGATCATCCCGGCACTTGCTTTACAATTAAGCTTCCTTTTAAACGAAAAGAAAAAGACAAAGCACTGGAAGAATTCAAATCGAATACCTGATTAAAAACCTACACGAAGATTTTCAGTATTTTATTTCATCACGGGCTTGTCTTGCTAAATTTACAAGTTCCCAATAGGGAGGCGTATAACCTTTTTCACTTTTAAATTGATTTGCCAGAAAAATAAGCCTTGCCTTTATCTGATTGTGTGTTTCCGAATAGTTTACATTCTTTAAAGCTGCTTCCGCGCTCATACCTTCCGGAACCGGACCTTCTGAACCGAAGGCGTTCAATATAAAACTGTAAAACTTCATCACTCTTCCGATTGGCAGAATGTACCATTCATAAGTTAAAACCTTTCCACTGTCCGCTTCTTCTAACATTACGTCTGTCACTGCATTATCCATATGATCTTTAAAGAGTGTTGCCGGATCTCTCCATTCAGCAACAACAGAAATCTGAGGGTCATATTCAAGATCTGAAGGTTCTTGTGTTTCAAAATTTTTAACTCCAAATGCTGCCAGCCAGTTTCGTGTTCCCTTTGATGAAATAGTTGATAGTCCTGTCCATAATGTTATTCCATATTTCTTGTATGCAGAAGAAGCCACCTCAGAACAAAATTGTTTTTCAGATTCATTAATGTCCATTTCAAAATCATAAGGAATATGCTTTCTCTTCGCCTCTTCTAATGAATATTCAGCTGCCTGGTGAGGAACCATCGGGTTATCCCTTATCAAATCAAATCTAAGCCTTAATACCATAATTCTAAGTTTTTTATCATTGAGGTATTCTTCTAAAGAAGAAACTGTAACTCCTCTTTCAATATGTGATTCAATTATAGAAATCAATTTTGTTTTTTCGTCTATGTGAACCAAAGCAATATGAGAAAAGTTTCCCGGATAATCATTACCTCTGGCGATTAAAGCTGAGGTTGGTGCACCGCCTCTTGAAACTAAAATATCTCCGCTATGAATATTCACCCCGAGCATATTTGCTGATGGTGTTGATGATGGCTCATCAATTCCCTTAATCAGAGGAGCAACATGGTTATCAGGCAACTGAAGCATTATTTCTTCTATTGCAATTCGGTTTCCGTACAGTAATCTGTAAAGAGCGTTTTTAGCTTCGGTGGTATTCAAATCCCAATTTCTCGACTGTTCTTTTACTACGTTTCTTAAGTTCGAATAAAAATTTATGTAATCAGAAAAGTGTTGAGTGCAAACAGGAATAAGAGGTGCGATATTAAAAATATTATTCTCAAGAGCTATAAATTTTTTATCTGATGGATCAAGTGTGTCTGAAGAAATCTCACTTACAAGTATTTCAGAATTTTTGAATAATGAATCGACAGCGGATTTTATTTTATCACATCCCTCTGCATTTGCCGAGATGAATTTTAACTCTAAACTTTTCCATACGCTATCTTTGTCCCAGATAAAAGGCACTTTGTTTCCCACAGGAGTTGGTGGATTATGATCAAGGGGAATTAGAAGAACGAGATACAGTGCTACGATAGATGAAATCAGGATAAGGGTCTTGGGATATTTTTTCATTTTAGATTTTATACTCACTCTTGGAAATTAATAGATGAGAGCTGTAATTCCCAATTATTTAGTGCAAACCCCCAGAAACTCTAGCAGAGATTAACTATTCTTTTGGAACGTCTAATTCAACAAGCTGCGATGACACACCCGGAATCAGTGCAACCTTTCGTGCAATTTCCTTGTTATCTTTTTCTTTACCTACTAATTCGAGAATAAGCAAGCCCGTGTCCGAACAATTTTCCAGAACACCATCGTGGATACCGAGACGTGTTTTTATGTTACAGCCCCACGCAGTAAGAATTTGCTGAACTTTTACAGCGGAGTCTTTTCTCTTACCGATTAATATTAAAAGTATGGTTTTCATAATTTTTCTCTGGAATAATGAGTAAAAATTGTTAGTGCAAAAATATGGAAAAGAGAAATGACATCACTTAACTCTATTTTTTTCTCGCCCATTTGGTCGCAGCACTCAACAATTTGGTCGTGTTCACATAAGCATTTAATAAATTAATTAGATTTTAACACTCTTTTAGCGGCACAGGCTTTGTCTTGTTTCCATCGGAGGTAAATAAAATGAAAACATTATTAACACTTTTAGTCTTTGGTTCTTTCAGTTTTGCACTTGCAATGGAGATGCAGGATTCTACTCAAAACCAAAACAAAAAACAAAAACAGATTCAAAACCAGGAACAGAACCAACAGAATAATCAAGGCGACGAAAATCAGATCAGAGACAGAAACAAAATCCACAGCGGAGATCAGTTCTCTGGAAAGAACGGTAATAAGAAAGGCAAGGATGTCTTCATTGATAAAGACGGAGACGGAATAGCCGATACACGTGCTGGAGGAATGAGTCTTGAAAAGATCAGGAAAAGAACAAGAGCTGGTCAACAGGGTAGCGGTGGACACGGTGGTAATGGTCCCGGCGGAAACGGTAGCGGAAAGTAAATCCTGAAACGAAATTATTTTTATGAAACGAAAAATTAGTTCTCTGCATTTACTTGTTCTCTTGATTAGCTGTATTCAGTTTCAATTCACAAGCACAGTTTTATCTTGCTGCTGATGTCGAAAGCTACTTCGATGATAACATCTACAATAATTACCTGAATGCTTCCGATTTTATAAATGCATTTAGCGGTGAGCTTGGCTACGATTTTGAATCTGAGCAAAACATTTTTGAAATCTACTACACAGGATTTTTCAATCGCTATTATGAATACAATGACAAATCAACAACCATTCACAAGTTCGGTGCAGTTAACACTTATCTCTTTTCAGAATACGATAATCCGCTTAATATCGGAATTAACTACACAGTAAGAATAAATAAAGAAGATTACTACATTTATGATTTCAACCAGATCTCTGCTTATGCAAATTATTTGCACTCGATCAGCGAGAGTAATAAAATTCAACTGGGAGTAATAGGCAACAGAGTTGATTATGAAAATTTTTCTCTCTTCTCTCACTATCAGCTTAAAGCTTTTTTAAGATCGATAAACAGTTTTGAAAGCAGGACTTCGCTCACCGTCGCAGCAGAGATTGATCAAAAAATTTATATTGAAAAGATGCAAAGTCAGGGACTTGCAGATGAAGTTCTGCAGGCAAAATTATATTTACAATTGGGACAGGGGATTACTGATGATTTTGGCTTAAGTGCTTATGCATTTTTTAGAAATAACCTAAGTGGGGGAAATCGATACTTCAATACAATCGATTACATTTACTACGAGGAAGAACTATTCAATGATGTTTATTCCAGCGATGGGATAGCAACAGGATTGACTTTAACTTATCTGTTTCTACATAACATTATTGGAAAAATTGCAGGGGGATATGAGATTAGAAATTATACAGATCTTCCTGCTGCTGATGAAAACGGAAATGAACTTGATGAGCTAAGGCAGGATGATCAGTTTTCTGCTGGTGCTTCTCTGGAATTTGGTCTGAGTGAAATTCTCAGCGGGCTCTGTCTTTCATTGAATTATAATTACATCAAAAACATTTCAAACGATTACTACTACGATTACAATAACCAGATTTATGCAATTACTCTCGGTTTTGATTTTTAATTTGCCCTCTAAATGAAACAAGTCGGTCGCAGCGTTTCTTGCCGTGGCCGGCTTGTATTAATGAAGGCACAGTCATTGCGAGCGAGTTTTCAAGCGAAGCAATCTCATTATGTTGTGTAAACAGATCACTTCTTCCGCTGAAGCGGGATCGTGATGACAGAAATGTCAGTGCTTAATATTATATTTCTTCAGTTTGTATCTCAGATTTCTTTCGGTCAATCCAAGTAACTTTCCAGCTTTAGTTTGATTACCGCCGCTTTCCTGTAACGCATCAAATATTAATTGTTTTTCAATTGCCTCAACCTGTTCCGTGAGTGTTCCTTTACCAAGTGCTGCGAGCGTTTTCTCTTCTTTAAATCCTTTTATGTTCATCGGCAGATCGTTCAGTGTGATTACTTTTCCACGTGTTAAAACAATTGCACGCTCGATAATATTTTCCAGCTCGCGGACGTTTCCCGGATAATTATATTTCATCAGCACATCAGCAGCTTCTTTGGAAATCTCAAGCTTATCCTTTTTATTTTCTTTGCAATATTTATCAATGAAGCCTTCAATCATTGGCAGAATGTCTTCTTTCCTCTCTCGAAGAGGAGGAATTTTTATTGAAACAACATTCAGCCGGTAATAAAGATCTTCCCTGAAAGTACCGTCCTTAATTTTTTGTTCAAGGTCTTTGTTGGTAGCTGCAATTATTCTAACATCGACATCAATCTTTTCCGTTCCGCCGACTCTTTCAAACTGATGTTCCTGCAAGACCCTTAAAAGTTTTACCTGTATTGATTGAGGAATATCTCCAACTTCATCCAGAAAGATTGTCCCGCCGTGTGCAATTTCGAATCTACCTTTCTTCATTTTATCTGCACCCGTGAAAGCACCTTTCTCGTGTCCGAACAATTCACTTTCGAGTAGAGTTTCTGTCAGCGCAGGAACATTCACAGCAACAAATGCCGCATCCTTTCTCGGACTTATATAATGAATTGCTTTAGCCAGCACTTCTTTTCCCGTTCCATTTTCTCCAGTGATTAACACATTCGCTTTACTTTCCGCAACCCTTGCAGCAATGTTTATTACTTCCTCCATCTTCTGAGATTGAGAAACAATCGAAGTGATTTTATACTTCTCCTGAAGCTGGATTTTTAATAATTGATTTTCGGATTTCAGATTTTTGTGCTCGATAATTCTCTCAATCATTAAATCAAGCTCATCAAGATCAACAGGTTTAGAAATGTAATCGAATGCGCCAAGCCGCATAGCCTTTACTGCATTCTCCACGGTACCGTAAGCGGTAACAATTACAAAACTTATTTCAGGATTTATTTTTTTTACCTGTTCGAGAACATCCAATCCTGATAAATCGGGCATCTTAAAATCTGAAAGGATTATATCCACAGGATTTCTTCCTGCAATCTCAATCCCTTCTTTACCTGATGAAGCAGAAAAAATTTTGTAACCCTTTTTCTTCAGGTATCCGGTAAGCACATCTCTTTGAGCGGCTTCATCATCAATTACTAAAATATTATAGTCTTTCATTTTTGCGGTATGGTTATTTTGAATTTCGTGAATTTGTTTACTTCGCTGAAAACTTCAATTGTTCCTTTATGTTCGGCGATAATTTTTTGAACAATGCTTAAGCCCAAACCGGTTCCTTCAGGTTTTGTAGTATAGTATAGATCAAATATTTTATTCCTATCACTTTCGGGAATACCTTTACCGTTATCTGAAACTTCAATAATCAAATCATTTCCTTTTTTAAAGTAATTGATTTCTACTTTACCCTTCTTCTCAACTGCATCAACTGCATTCTGCACAAGATTCATTAATGACTGTTTTATCAGTTCAGGATCAACCAGCATATCAAAAGATTGATCAGACAATTTGATCAGCTCAATGCTTTTAAGTTTTGCCTGATCGGAAAATAGCCTGTAAATATCTTCAAAGAAATCTTTCGAGCTAATTTTTTTAAGCTGAATGTCGAGAGGTTTTGCATAACCCAGAAATTGAGTGATGATTTTGTTAATCCTGATAACTTCACTCCTCAAAAGGTTTGTGATGCTGTGATATTCTTCTTTTTCGTTTTCAACTTTAAATTCTTTGTCAAGCCGTTGGGCTATCATCCCGATTGCGTTGATGGGATTTCTTATCTCATGTGCAACGCCCGAAGCCAATTCACCCATTGCTGATAACTTTCTCTCTTACGCTTTGATTCTTCTTCAAGTCTTCGGGATTCGGTCAAGTCATTTATTACTATTATAAAATTATCCTTTCCATCTTCATCTTTATTCCTTGTGAAATTCAGAAGCAGATATTTTCTTCTCGGCACTTATTGAAGTATCAATTGCAGCGTCTACACATTGTTCGTTGCACTGTTTTTGCAGTATTCTGATAATGACTTGACAATGTCGCCAGATAATTCTGAAAGATTTTTCTGAATGATTTCCTCTTCTTTCCTTTTAAAAAGCTTTTCTGAAGATTTGTTGAAAAGAGTAATCCGCATTTGCTCATCAACCACAATCACTGCTTCTCCCATATTCTCCAACACTGTTGATGTAAATGTCTTGAACTTTTTAAATTCATTTGAAACTGTTTTGAGATTTTGAGTAGTAAAGATTATACTAAGTATAATAACCCCTATCGCAGCAAGGACTAGAGAAATGATAATTAGTCTTCTGACCATTCTGTCTTCAACTGCTCGAACTTCGTCCATGCGATAATCCTATTCTAAAAATCACCAATTACCTGATCATCATAATTAAGTCTCTTTACTGTTTCAAAGACTTCCTGATTTTTATATGTGAGAGTTCTGGAATAAATTTTATCGGAATTAATAGCGGATACCAAAAATGGATCCGACACAATCGAGCTTATTGTGTCAACAGATGAACCGGCAGCGAGAATGCCGATTGAATCCTGCAGAACTAGGTATTCTATACCCTGGTTGTCCGAAATATCTCTGATTATTTTTCCAAGCCCGATTCTTTTCCTGAACTCAAGAAATTCTTCTGCGTTGAGGTTGATTACAATTGCACCCTTTCTATTTGCACGCGCAACAGCAATTGCAAATCTCTGTCCTTCTGTGAATTCAGCTTCTTTTAATCCGATAACGTATTCATCCAATCCATCTTCAAGAATTGGTTTTAATTCTTCCGATCTGTTAATGTTTTCTTCACCATGCAGATGATCCTTTTCCGGAATTCTGTTGGAAAGAACTCTTGTTCCATCTTTGTTGAATATATTAATTCTGAATAGCGAATTCTCCCTTCCAATCTCTATAAGTTTTTGATGTGTGAGAAGATTGAGGCTATCCAGTTTTCTGATGAGACGAGCATTATTAAATAATCTTTCAGCAATCAGGTATTCGATCTCTTCGCTTGAATTAAGTGCGTTTATGCTGCTCTGGTTTACGGTTTCGACTAACGATGCAGATTGCTCGGAAAGGAGATGAAGAATTTCCTCTTTGCTTTGTTGAAGCTCTATGAATGCTGATACAACCATTAGAGCACCAATAATTACTGCAACAGCAATTATAATCTTCGGCTGCAATTTGTTTAGAAAATTCATATTCAAAAGTAACCAGATTTAAAGCAAGATTGAATCCAAAGGAAAAAACAAAGGCTGAGGCGAAGACAAAGTCTTTAATGTTATAGCAAACCTGTTTTAAATTTTAATCGAGCTTCGTCCACATAGTCGAAGCATCTCGTCTTTAAGGTCGAAGAATTATTATTCTTTAAATAAAAAATTCAAATACAAAGTAAAAACCAATCATTTCCTGCTGGCACATCCATTGAATAACAAATGCAGAACATAATTAAATAATCATCAGGCAATAATAAAAGGAAAAATAAAATGAAGACCGCAAAAAACTTCTCGCTCATACTTACACTTATTGCAAGTGTAATTTTCTTTTCAGCCTCAGTCTTTGGTCAAGATGATCCTGTGAAGAACAAGGAAGAAAACCAAGTGAAAACTCAATCTCAGGAACAGGATCAGAACCAGGTTAAAAACCAGTCGCAGATAAAATCCGAAGGAGACCCTCAAACCCAATTAAAAAACCAGACCCAAACACAAACTCAGCAGCAAAGTAAAAACCAGGTAAAGACACAAACCAAAGAACAAAACAAGGTTCACGGTGCTGGATTTGTTGATTTGAACAGCGATGGAGTAAATGATAACGCAGTTGATTCAGACAGCGATGGTATTCCAAATGGCCAGGATTCAGATTACAAAAAACCACAGGATGGAACCGGTCAACAGAATAGGAATGGAAATGGCAATAAGAATAATGGAAACATGTATGGTCCGAAAGATGGAACCGGTAACAATGGAGTAGGTCCGAAGGATGGCACCGGTTATGGATCAGGCTCAGGAAATGGTAGCGGAACAGGAAACGGTTCAGGCTGTAATCAAAGAGGCGGAAGAAAGTAAAGAAGTCTTAAACTAAATAATAAGGACGACAGCCACTGTCGTCCTTTCTAATTAATAATCATATAATATAGAGAGGTTCTTATGAAACAAAGTAAATGGTATCTTTTTCTGAGTGGTTTGGTTTTAGCATTTTTATTGGTAGGATGCCAAAGCGAAGCCCCAACATCAGCAGATGATAATAATCTACTTACCAAGTATGGTGGTGGAAATGGTAACGGCGGAGGTTCAACTTATGAACTTTCACAAGAAGAGAGAGACGGTTTAATACATATGAGAATTGAAGAAAAACTGGCAAGGGATGTTTATATAGTTATGGGTGAGTTGTGGAATCACAAAGTTTTTTTGAATATCCAGCTAAGTGAGCAGAAGCATATGGAAGCAGTAAAAAGATTACTGGACAAATACAGTGTACCCGATCCGTTGACAACAGATTCGGTCGGTGTTTTTCCCGATCCCCAATTTCAACAATTATACGATCAGTATATTCAACAAGGAAATCAATCTTTAAATGAAGCATTACTTGTTGGAAAAGCAATTGAGGAACTGGACATCGCTGACCTGACATTTCAATTAACTTTTGTTGATAATCCTGATATAATCAGAGTATATCAAAATCTGAAAGCAGCATCAGAAAATCATCTGGCGGCATTTTTACGATGTTTAAATACGGCAACTGCTGAATAAGATGGTATTAACTATTTAATCGTTATTAAATTCACCGGAAGCGAATTTAAAACTTACTTCCGGTTGATTATTTAATGTGCCACTAATTTTCAATAAATCTTAATACGTTTATTTAGTAAAGATAAACTATTTAGGAAACCACACACTTGTTTATCATAAACCGTGGGTTAAGCTCTGGCTAAAATTTCTGTTCGATCCAAAGCTGTCTCTTTATTCAAGAATGGTAAGAACAAACAGAGCAGGGCTCCAGGTTACGAAAGAGTAATTACCAATAAATTTAAGCTTCTTAATAGTTGCCCAACAGACCTGATTTACTTCTCGAAATTAGGAATCCTTCAAACTCTCATCTTCTTAAAACTGACAATTAAATCCTCATTTTTAGCCTAAAATCCTTTTAATACAAGAGGTTCCGATGGCATATATGTTGTCAAAACTATATAAAAATCAAACCCAACTTCATTTTGAAAGCTAAGGAAAATGATTAAAGGAACAGTAAAAATTGATGGCGTGATTTGCAAAGGCTGTGAGCTTTGCATTATTTCATGCCCGCAAGATGGACTTCGACTCTCCGCACATTTTAATGACAAAGGCTACCGCTTTGTTGAGCTGATTGAAGATAACTGTACGGGTTGCACTAACTGTGCACTTGTTTGTCCCGAAGCAGCTATCACAGTTTACAGACAACCTAAACCAACAAAGAAAGTTGCTGCAAAAGAGTGAGTTTATCTTTACAGAAAAATATTTAAAGGTGTTATAATGGAAGAGAATAAAAATAAAAGCGGTGAAGCCAGATTGATGAAGGGTAACGAAGCACTTGCTGAAGCCGCAATTTGTGCCGATATAGATGCTTACTTTGGTTATCCGATTACACCGCAATCAGAAATTCTAGAATACCTCGAAAGGGAAGTTCCGAAACGTCACGGATTAGTTTTGCAGGCTGAAAGTGAAATAGCTTCTATCAATATGATTTACGGAGCTGCAGGTGCAGGGGCAAGAGTTATGACTTCGTCATCTGGTCCGGGAATTAGTTTGATGCAGGAAGGACTTTCTTATATTGCTTCAGCACAACTTCCTTGCTTAGTTGTGAATGTTGTTCGAGGTGGTCCGGGCCTTGGAACAATTCAACCCTCACAGGGAGATTATTTTCAGGCAACAAAAGGCGGAGGACACGGAGATTATCATCTGATAGTTTTAGCTCCTGCATCAGTTCAGGAAATGGCTGACTTTGTTTTTGAGGGATTCCGACTAGCGGAGAAGTACAGAAATCCAGCAATGATTTTAACTGATGGTGCACTTGGACAGATGATGGAAAAAGTTATTCTTCCCGAAGAAGGATCATTAAAGAAAATAAAGACACCGTGGGCAACTACAGGTAAAACCAAAGACAGAGATCACAATATTATCACTTCTTTATTCATAAAATCTGAGGAGATGGAACAAGTAAACCTTGCTTTGCAGGAGAAGTATAAGAAAATTCAGAGTGAAGTAAGGTTTGAAGAAATACAAACAAAGGATGCTGAAATTCTTTTAGTTGCTTTTGGATTGTCATCTCGTATATGCCAGAAGACAGTTGATCTTGGAAGAGAAAAAGGAATTAAAATAGGATTGCTGAGACCCATAACTCTTTATCCATATCCTTATAAAAGATTAAATGAATTAGCTGACCAGGTTGATTTTATGATGTCGGTTGAGATGAATGCGGGACAAATGGTTCAGGATGTTAAGCTTGCTGTTGAAGGAAAAGTTCCCGTTCACTTTACAGGAAGAATGGGAGGAATGATTCCTTCACCGGATGATGTGCTTCATGAGGTCGAAGCAATCATCGAGAAACAAAATGTGTTTCAGGATTAAAAAGGAGATTAAGAAATGTCAATTGAAAGACCATCAACTTTAGATTTTCCTCCGGATGCAGAAGGAATGGAAATGGTCTATTGCAGACCAGAGACATTAACGGATACTCCATTTCATTATTGCCCCGGATGCGGACACAGTGTCGTTCACAGAGTTTTGATGGAAGTCGTAGAAGAGATGGGAATACAGGATAAAACAATTGGAGTTGCACCTGTTGGCTGTTCAGTGTTTGCTTATCATTATATGAATATCGATATGCAGGAAGCTGCACACGGAAGAGCAAGTGCAGTCGCAACCGGAATAAAAAGAGTTTTACCAGATCGTTTTGTTTTCTCTTATCAAGGCGACGGCGATCTTGCAGCAATCGGGACAGCAGAAACAATTCATACCGTCAACAGAGGAGAGAACATCTTAATGGTGTTCATCAACAACGGTATTTATGGAATGACGGGTGGACAGATGGCCCCCACTACTTTAATTGGACAGGTAACGACTACATCTCCTTATGGGCGCGAAGTTAAAATGGTTGGTCATCCATTAAAAATTGCGGACTTGCTTGTTCAATTGCCCGGGGCTTACTATGTAACGCGACATGCGGTTCACAATCCAAATGCTGTTAGAAAATTGAAGAAGGCTTTTGAAAAATCATTCCAGTATCAGAAAGAAGGAAAAGGGACCTGCTTTGTTGAAGTGGTTTCAAATTGTCCTTCCGGCTGGAGGATGACGCCGGTTGAATCAATCAAGTATCTTGAGGAAACAATGTTTCCAGCATATCCTCTTGGTGATTTAAAAGTTCCGGAAAAAGTTTAGAAGATTTTAAGGGAAGAAAGAATAAGGAATTTAATAATGCGACAAGAACACGAAATAATTTGTGCTGGCTTCGGAGGGCAGGGAGTGCTTTCTATGGGAAGCATTATTGCTTATGCCGGAATGATTGAAGGAAAAGAAGTAAGCTGGATGCCTTCGTATGGTCCCGAGATGAGAGGCGGAACAGCAAATTGTATTGTTATCGTTGCTGATGCGAGAATCAGTTCTCCTATCATAACAAAATTTGATTCTGCAATTGTTCTTAACCAGCCATCGCTAGATAAATTTGAGAAAGCAGTAAAACCGGGAGGATTACTGCTGTATGAACAGTCTACAATAATTCATCCGCCAACAAGAACCGATATTGATGTAGTCTGTGTTCCTGCAATTGAAGAAGCAGATAAATTAAAAGCGAAGCAGGTTGCAAATATGATTATGGTTGGAGCATTCCTTGAGAAAAGACCGATCGTAAAAATCGAAACTATAGTAAGCGCTCTTAAAAAAGCATTACCCGAACACAGGCATAAATTAATACCTGTAAACGAACAAGCTCTAAAGAGAGGAAAAGAGCTGGTTCACCTAAATGAGAAAATAACAGCCTAATAAAAACCCGAGGAATAACCATGTCAGAAACCGGAATAAATTGCCAGCACGCTTGCAAGAACACTTGTGCAAGCCTTAACGAAGCTCTCCGGAAGGAAACAGCGATCATTAAATATTATGAAGGAGTGCTTGCAGAATGCACGATGCCAGAAGTAAAAACATTTATGGATGACTTGGTTGAGGAAAAGCGTAAGGTTATTCTTCGCCTCATTCAGAAACTAAATGAAATTCACGTCCGTTCACAGGCAATTGATGGAATAACGTCAAGCTTTAATAACATTGATGGATAAGGCTTATTTGATTGACATCACTGGTATGAATGGTTATATTTGCAGCCCAAAACTGAAATAGAAAACAGGTAAGTTCATAGAAATTTTATATCGCGGGGTGGAGCAATTGGTAGCTCGTCGGGCTCATAACCCGAAGGTTGTAGGTTCAAGTCCTGCCCCCGCTACACTAACTACAGAAGAATCCTGATTGACACAGTTCAGTCAGGATTTTTTAGTTTAAATTAGGGACTTATCTGTAATCATCGTCATTTCAAAATTTCATTAACGAAATTAGTTCAAATAACTAGTTATTTGACCTGCTGATTAAGAGGCATCTACCCATCGCTGTAACCTATTGTAATTAAAGCACTTAAAAATCACTGAAGTAGTTTTTGACGTAGTGAATGAAAAATTCTAACATAAAAAACCCCCACCAACTTTCGCTGATAGGGGCTTAAATAAAAATATTTTTTTCTTTTACTTCATCAATATCATCTTCTTTGTTTCAATAAATGAACCTGCATGTAATTGGTAGAAATAAACTCCACTTGGTAGATTCGATGCATTCAACTTAACCTCATAATTTCCTGCAGCTTTTTCTTCATTTACCAGTGTAGCTACTTCATTTCCTAATACGTTATAGACTTTCATTGTAACATAACTTAATTCTGGAACTTGATAATTAATTGTAGTTAAAGGATTGAATGGATTTGGATAATTCTGAGATAGATCATATGATTCATTAACTATTTCTTCATTAACTCCTGCAATATCATTAAAGATATGTCCAATACTCCAATAAGCTGGATCGGAAACCCCAAAAGTATAGTAGTAATTATTCACAATTGGTATAGAACCAATCTCATTGTAATTAAATAATTTATAAGTGAATGGAAAAAGTTGATTCGGATTTTCATTAGCAGCCAAGGCATCACAGTTAGTAATAATCGCAATTAAAAAATCAACACCCGATTGTAAATTTATTTTCAAATATTTATTTGCGGTTGGTTGTATAGATTGATCTATTGTAATTGATGGTGGAGTAAATTGAATGGTCAAAGAAATTGTCAGCAAAGGGTAGTTCGCAGCCTCCTCAAAATAAATCCCCGGTATTGCTCTGGAATTTGTGAAATATGTCCATACACCAAAATCGTTTAATTCTGTTGGAAAAGATGTGCTCATTTCATTTAAACTTTGATCAATGGCAAGAATAGCACTTATATTTGGAATCAATTCCCATTGCCGCCTAATTAGATAATAACCAAATCTTTCTCTTAGGTATATATTCCATATTGCCAAGTTGTAGCCATTTTGTGACGGTAATGCTTTATCAGGATGGATGAAGTATGAAGCCATATATGCGTAATAGTCATTCACATCATCGTAAACAAATTCTTCCATTGAAGTTGAAGTCAATTCATAAAAGAATACATCAGAATTTCTTAAGGGTGAGCTACTATTCAGCACCGAGTAATTGCCTAACTGAATTCCGTGATGAAATTCGTGTGCTGCAGTTACTTTGAGCCCGTTTATACCAGAGCTATAGTATCCAGTATAATTATTGTCAACAACAATAAAAGAAGTCCAGTTGACTGCACCAACTTTACTTTCCCACTCAGTATAACCGTATAATCCCGCTCCCTGATTTTGAATGTAAACATCATATTTGTCATCGCCACCTGCCCCATTATCAGGAGGTGGAGGTAAATAACCAAGGTAATTTACTTCAAATCTGTAAACTGAATCTAAAGTATTTGCTACTTCAGCAACATTCTGTTCCACAGTCCAGCCAGAAACATATGTGGGTGTATTAGTTCCACTTACATCATAATGTATTCTGAAAAATCCAGATGGCGAAACAGAACTAGTTTGCAAAACTGGTCTCGAAAGTAAAGTTTTTATAATTTCTTTTTGCTCGTTATTAAAGCTGTCGATATTTAATTTTATCTGACTGACTATATTGAAACCACATTTATCAGTTGAAGTATTTATAGTTGTAACATTATCATCACCTGATTTTATGTCGATAAATAGTTTATAGAGCGAATCTAATGATTCAGATGATGATTGAGCAAAGATGAGAGTTTTAGAGTAATTATTAAAAATTAGTAAAGAAAAAATCAATTCAATTACTAGGAATGAAAAGATGTTGTAGGTTCGCATTAGATTTCACCTATCTTATTTATTATTTCAAAATGATTCGAATAATAAAAATGTGAAAAGACATTAATAACCAAAAAATGGAAAGTTTTATTAGAGTGATTCATAAATTAGAATGTATAATTAATGTTAATACTTAGAATAAAAAACCTAGGCAGGCTTGTAAATTCAGATCTATTTACAACATCTATATTCTTTGAGTCAAAATAATAGATACGATTCGATTCAAATTTGCTATTTAAGACATTAATAAATGAAAGGCCAATGTCCAGTCTGACCGGTTTAGGTAATATTAAATAATTAAGTGATATGTCTAACCTAAACTGAGAGTCCAGGTTTTCTTGCTTGGAGAAGTTTGTCCTTAATGAATATGCAAAAGAAGAGTCGGAATATGAATAATATTCGTCCAGGATTTTAGGAAAGAAATACCTTCCGAGTTTGAACATCATATAAGATGAAACATTGAAATTATCCCAAGACCAAGTAATAACATCCGTGATGACAAGTGGATTGTAGTTTAGTGCTTTATGTTCAAGATTGTTCTTCGAATTCATAGTAAGACTTTTCATCAGTGCAACTGAAATTCTGTTCAACAACGAAATAGTGTAAAAATTCTGTGATAATGAAAGTATGACACCATACTTCTGAGCGTCATAATCTTGGTCAAAGGAAAAGTCAGTATTGTAGTATGTTGATTCTAATGGATAGTTACTTGAAAAAATCAGATTGTTAATCTTTCTATAGAACAACTTAACTTGAATATCTAAGTTAAAGAGATTAGAAATGAATTTTTTATTTAAATAAGCTGCAATATTAAAATTTTGGATGGGCTTTATCGGTAAACTGCTTTGATCAATAAAGTATAAAGTATTTACCGAAGCCGGATCCCAGATTGAATTTTGGAAAGTATAAAATATTGCATTAGTAGGGATATAATTACGTCTAAACCCAACCACTATATTAAAATCAAAATTCTGCTGAATGTTAAAAAGAAAATCTAGATTAGTGAAGAAACCGACCTTATTATATGAGCCGTATGTTACACCAGCAAGAGTGCCTATGAATACTCTATCCAGTAGCATTTTTTGATATCCCAGTGCAAACTCATAATTGTTGAGATTATATTTTGCGATTGTGTTTTCGTTGATGCCATAATAGGTAGATTCATTTATTGAATTTGCTTCATCATATTGAAATCCCATATTAAACAATAGCTTTTCAAAATTATTAAGAGATATATGTGTATTTAACTAACACCTGTGTTTAAATTTTCAAGATTTGCTGAACCCAAGACTCTTCTGGAACTTTCATCAAAACTATAATCGATATCATTTTTTCCTTTAAATAATGGAATGAGAGGATACTGAGCGATTTCTCATATTCAAATTCAACTTTTGACCCGATAGAAAGAGATTTTGATGTAAAATTGAAATCTTTACTATTGATTCTTGTCTTTCCCTTGTCATAATTCGTCATTAGTAGATGGGTAAGTTTCAAGTTATTGGAGTTGGTTGTTAGAATAGATTGAAATCCCTCATAAAAAGGAAATGATTGAAAACCAAAATCTCTGTTTTTAATAAAGGTATTATAGAAGGGTTTCATAGACTCCAGTAGAGATCTGCTGTACCCAAGAATAATATTGCTATTAATATTATTTAA
>CAVUCF010000027.1:0-76373 GCA_963739915.1 uncultured Ignavibacteriaceae bacterium | reverse complement strand
ACAAGAAAAAATCCCAGCCTCTGGCTGGGTTTTTTATTTGTTGTAACCGGACAGCGACTAGTATCCTGCTTGCCTCGCCGGAATGAAATGAAGGCGGGCCCCCGCTACAAAAGAAAAAATCATCATTCTTATAGGGATTTTTCAATTTAAGCATTTTTGGTTTGGCACAATTCTTTACGGCAATTACTTTCTTATTGGCGAGTTTATTTTTTTCTTGTTTGCACTTTTTGACTTAGTTTATGTATGATAATTTTTAATGGAGTTATAATGAAAACATTAATACCATTTTTTCTTGCAATAATTAGCCTAACTTTTTTTTATTGTTCTGAGGATAGCACTGAAACTCCGCCGCTAGATCAAAATCCAACAGGCAAATTAGCAATTAAGTCAAATCCACCCGGGGCTCATATCTATTTGATGGGAACAAGTACAGGGAAAACGACTCCAGATACTATAAAAAACCTTGAGCAAGGCACATACGATGGGTTTCTATCTTTGCAATTCTACGATACAGTATACTTTACAGCCAATGTGTTTAACAATGCTACTACAGTAATAGATACTATCCTTGAAGATGGATTGCCTTTTGTAGAATTTCTATTTGATTTTCAAAATGCATTTGGTGGCGATAGTGTAAGTTTCTACTTCACTATCAACCAGGATGTTACAATGGATAGCATCGCTGTTATGAGACCCATTAATATAACAGGCGATTATGTGACCGTTAAATATTTATATAACGAAGAATTATATGAATATCGGGATCTGTCGGGAAATCTTAAAAAGTATTATTTACCTCCATCTGGTTCAGTGCCGCAATATTATCCGGCCATTCAAAATATTAATTACTACTTTAGTATGTTTGGTCATAAAGCATACGGTGCAAAAGTTGAATTCCGGTCTTATTATTCGGTTGAACTTTAGATTTGGAAAAGTTGTTTCTTTAGAACAAAAAATCCTCAAACTGGATTGAGGATTTTCTATTTGTGCTACATTTATAAAAGAATCAATAGTTAAATATTCTTATTGAATCTTCCACATAAAATCGTTAATTCTCATTTCCTGGAATTCCCACTACTTAGGTTTTGATTGAGGTTAACTTTTACAAAAAATTAAACTAACCCGAAATATTTTTTTGAAACGTTTTTTTTCATATTGCACATTAGATATTTTAGCGCCGTCCAATCACAAAAGTATCAGGAGTAAAAATTGTTTAACCAGGCAATGGAGAATATAAGTCTATCACCTATTGTTGCAATCAGTGAAGAGGTGAATAAGAAATCTTTGGAAACCGGGAAGGAATTTATTCTTTTTCAACGAGGTGAAATTGGCTTTTCAACACCGAAGTACATTGTTGATGCTATGGTTGATGCGTTGAACCAGGGATTAACTAAATATCCAATCTCCGGCGGGCATATCAAATTGAAAAAAGCGATAATTCAAAAGCTTAGCAGTTTTAATAATGTGCATGGTTTGGAACCGGATAATATTGTTGTAACACATGGTGGACAGGAAGGATTGCAGCTTGTGTTCAAACTTTTCGAAGGTAAAAAGGCCGTTGGATTCGCTCCTGTTTGGAGCTGCGTGTTGGAAAATTTTGTTCCTTATTCAAGAACTGATTTTAGACAAGTTCCCTTGGCAGATGATTTCAGTATAAATTATGATCTGCTTGAAAGTGAAATTAAAGATGCATCTTTTCTTTACCTGAATAGCCCTCACAATCCAACCGGAAAAATATTCAGCAGAGAGGAAGTTGAGAGAATAGTTGAAATATGCAGCAAGTATGGTGTTTATATTTTGTCGGATGAAGCATATGAAAGAATCACCTTCGATGGTAAAAGTCACTTCAGCCCGATGCAGTTAGACTATGAAAACATAATTGCGGTCTATACTTTTTCAAAAACTTATGCTATGACCGGATGGAGACTGGGTTACCTGGTAAGCAGAAATAAAAAACTTACGAACATCATCAAGCTGGGAGATTACACACAAACAGCTGGTGTGCCTACGTATACACAATTTGCCGGTGCCGAGGCATTATCAAATTCTGAAATGGAGAAAAAATCTGTTGATAGTTTTATGGAAGAATTCTCAGTCAGAAGAGATGCTTTGTACGAAGGTTTGAAAGCAATCGATGGCATAAAACTACCCGGAAAACCAGAGGGAGCTTTTTATATATTCCCTGACTTCTCAGAGTATGTACCTAAAAATCTTAGCAAGGAAGAAACTAAGCTTTATATCTTTAATAAGCTGATGGATGCCGGAGTCGCAACAGTTTATGGCTCCTGCTTTGGTAAGTATTTCCAGAACAACTTAAGATTTTCATATTCGACTACAAATCTTCAGCAAATTGAGGAAGGGATAAAAAGAATCAGAACAGACATTAAATAAATAAAAGCCGGCATTGACTGGCTTTTCTTTTCTCTTTTCAACTACTCCAATTTTAGTTGTGGCGTTGTAATTGTGAACGAATTCTTTTATAACTAAAGCTGGAGGACTATTCGGCTCATCATCTATTCAAAGCCTTCATTGCCTGCTCTGCGTATCGCAATCCTTTTGTAAAACCAAGCGGAGCGGCATCACTGATTTTCTTTAATTCGTCTTCAGTCAATTTTATTCCACAGGCTGCAGCATTCTCTTCGAGATATTTAATTCTTTTCGTTCCTGGGATTGGGACTATTCCTTCCCATTTGTGCATAACCCATGCAAGTGCTAATTGCGCGGGGGTGCATTTTTTCTCATTTGCTATTTCTTCAAGCTGTTCAACTAGTTTATAGTTTTGTTCGATGTTACCCTTCTGAAATCTTGGATTATTTCTTCGGTAATCGTCAGCTGGAATTTCTTGATCCGGCTTAAAATTACCAGATAAAAATCCTCTTCCCAAAGGTGAATATGCAACAAAACTTATATTAAGTTCTTTACAAAGATTCAACAGCTCGGTTTCCGGATCTCTCGTCCACAATGAGTATTCGGTTTGCAGCGCAGTAATTTTATGAACATTATCTGCTTTCCGGATTGTGGTTGGCGCTGCTTCAGATAGACCTATAAACTTTACTTTTCCTTCTTCAACCAAAATTGCCATCGCTCCAACCGTTTCTTCAATTGGAACATTTGGATCTACACGATGTTGATAATACAGATCAATCACATCAATGCCCAGGCGCTTTAAACTTGCATCACAACATTTTCTTACATACTCCGGTCGTCCATTTACTCCGAGAAAGCTTCCATCCTCACCACGAACATTTCCAAACTTTGTTGCTACAACATATTTATCTCGTTTTCCTTTAATAGCCTTTCCAACCAGAATCTCATTTTTCCCAACACCGTACATATCTGCTGTGTCAAGAAAATTAATACCAAGCTCTAACGCACGATGAATTGTTTTTATAGATTCATTATCATCACCTTTCCCATAAAATTCTGACATGCCCATACATCCCAAACCGATTTTTGAAACCCTTAATGCACTTTGTCCAAGGATAACTTTTTCCATATAACTTTCCTTATTTGTTTGTTAAGAATTGGATGTTTCAAATATATTAATATTTAACAGAAGCCATAATAATAAAATTAAATAGCTTGTAATATATATCTGGGGAGTAAAAAACTAGGCTTTTCTAAATAGCACTATTCGGTTAGTATTGGTTCCAGAAGCATTATTACTTACTCCCCAGATGTTTGCTGTCTTGGTAAACTCCTGCAGGTTTATAATAATTCCAAGGCATTCGAATCCCGCATTAATACCAAGCGGTAAAACATGTTCATCAAGTTTAACCTTGCCTTTTCTTACTTCCCCGACTTCAAACGCAACATATCCCCCCTTTTTTGTGATTCGGTAAAGCTCGATAAAAACTTCACCGATTATTTTTTCCCACACGTCTATTTTTTTTGTGATGCGTGATATTTCGTGTAACTTCAGTCTGCGTCAATATTA
The DNA here is from genome assembly GCA_963739915.1 of uncultured Ignavibacteriaceae bacterium. Classification (GTDB taxonomy): domain Bacteria; phylum Bacteroidota; class Ignavibacteria; order Ignavibacteriales; family Ignavibacteriaceae; genus IGN2. The sequence continues at coordinate 72,436 of CAVUCF010000027.1, read as the reverse complement.
TTAAACCAGCAACGCAGCCAGTTATCTTCAACATAGTTGACTATATCCAAAAACGGTGGCGAAGTAACTGTTAATTGGACAGAATTACTTCTTATGCTGGATGTAAATCGCGCATCATTCATTCAGGAATTTAGCTTTTGAACCGATTCTTTTTAATTGATCAATAAGTTCATTGTCCATTCTGGTAGTTAGCTCACGAGTCTTTTTAAGAATTATATATTTAACGTCTTTATATGGAGGAATTTGTTTTCGGTGTTTATTGATTCTTTTTTGTCTCTCTTGAGTGATAGCCTGGTTTGGGGGTAAAGTATAAACAGAAAAAAAATTTTTTGAATGACCCGTCAACCTGTTTGTGGCAACCATTCGTATCCATTCATCAATAAAATCTTCCTCTTCATTTTTCTTTTTTCTGATTAGATAATTTCTGAGTGAAACAATTTCAGATTCTGTTTCCGGATGATAGAACATGGACAGGTTAATATCTGCTTTTAGGCCAAGCTTAAATTTTATTTTTTTCAATCGCTCTTCCACATCTTTATATGCTGGAACAAATAATCGTGGTTTTGAAAGAATAGTGCTTAACGGGTTGATATCATTAGCAATTATGTTTCTGTTCAGTAGTGCTGCTTCAATAATAGTTGTCCCTCTTCCGGCAAATGGATCATAAATGATATCTCTTTGTTTTGATAATAATGAAATGAAAAATCGCGGCAGTTCTGCTTTGTAACAGGCTCTGTACGAAATTTCGTGTATAGGATTGCTCTGTCTCTGTTTAGAAGTCCAGAATTCATTAATATACCTTGGAACCTGAATTCCTCCATGCTCATAATAATCAATTTTGGTTTTTTTATTCTGTGTTTCAAAATTTTTCAGTGTGAATTCAGCGAAATATTTTTTTAGTTCTGTATCTGTCACGTGGGAAAAATCTTTTAATAATGTGTTGCGAAATTATTTCTAAACTTCTAAGGACAAATCTCACACATTTATCCGAAAAGTACAATGCTAGTCAACAAAATATTCGGCAGATAGAAATAGTCCGAACCAGTATGTTTTGTGCGAAAAGGACACAAATTCGTAGTTTTATGGTTACTTCGATAAAATTGGCACCACAGAGGGAAGAAAAACTTTTTAATTATTAGGAAAGGAGTGTCAAATAAATTTTTTTATAATTGAATCGTTGTGAATTTGAATGTTAGAAATTTATGAAAAATTTGTGAGTGGTACCGGGATTAACTTTTCACTATTTCAATTATTGGTCTGTGTTCCCATGCTAATTCTTTTCTGAGATCAGATATATCGAATTTGGGTGTATGAATTTCGATTGGGTTGTCCGGGTTGAAATCAAAACTTAGCTGGTTAGGTTTAGTTGTCGCTGGATTTCTTTTTCTTCTTTTCTTCATCAATCAAAAATCAGGGAGTAAAATATTTTGGTTTGCAGCATTTGTAATTAATAATTCCAATACAAAAGTGAAAAGAAATCTTCACTTAATCAAATTAAATCTTTAAAATATTTTATTTAAAATAAAAAGCCGGGAAATTTATCCCGGACTGTGGAGAAGAGACGAAGAATAAATTTTTATTTTAAGGCTGTTTTTGAGACATCCACATTTATTTCTTCATCATTAAATTTAATTCTGAGGTATTCGCTGTAAAAATTTGCACAAAGTTTGCTTACTCTTTCACTATCATCAAACCGCACAGCTTGCTTTACTGCATTAATGGCTATTGGTGAACCAATTTTATACAAAGCCAGTGCTGCTGCAATTCTTAGTTCTTCGTTCTTTTCATTATGTAAAATTCTAAGTAATGGGATTACAGCTTGTGATAACTGTAATTCTCCGATCATATATGCAGAACTGCTTTGTAAACCAATGTTATCGGAATTTAGTCCGATAATAAGACTTTCGACTGTGTTATCTCTTATTTGCGTGGTGGTTTTAGGATTGGCCAAAGCATTTGATGCTAGTATTAAAAATACTGATAATATGATAAGGGTTGTTACGGTTTTCATTTTGATCTCCTTGATTTATAATTTTTTCTAGCAGAAATATATAGGCAATTGTCAGCGAATGTTGGCAAATTTGGTGGAACGGCAGTTGAAAATTATAAACGGCAGTTATCAACTATCCACACGAGATCAAAAAAATAAGCATATCATTTTTCTCGGCGGAATGATATGGCCGGGTAAATAAGTTGTTGTGTAGATATAATAATTATTTAGCACCCAAAGCGAGCATTCATTGAATTTATTAGTTGTTTTTTTTGATTTTCGATTGAAAATATGCACTCAACTACGTAATTTAATTTCAGTTTCTTTTAAAGCTTTGTTGGAAACAAATAAAGTGCAGCAATGAAAGAATTTTTCAGTGTTCAGGAAGTTTCAAAACTGTTGAATATTAGTCATTCGGGAGTCTTATATCACGTACGATCCGGAAAGCTTAAGGCTCAACAGGTAGGTAAAATATATATTATTTCCAAGGAAGATTTTGGCGATTTTTTAAAAAGACACCGCGAACCGAAGAAAAAACCAAAAGATATCCAAACAAAACTTGATCTTTAAATCTCATTCGTAACAGAATAAAAGAACCTCATCTCTATAATCATTCAGTTCTTTAGTGCTTGCCCCAGCAAATGTTTTTATTGTGTAGCAGTAAGCGAAGATTATCGGAATAACGAGATTATCATTTTGTGAATAAAATTTATCCATTTCACTTACAACATCTGAAATTGATATTTTATCTGATTTACCCTCAATAGAAAGCTTGTTAATATCTTCTTTGCAGCTTAATGATGCTATTTCGGGATGCTTCTCATTTGTTAAGCGGAGCCTGTCAAGTATCGAATTCAAATAATTTTCTTTTGATGTGGAATACATTAATGCAGGGTCATCCATTGACATCCAGGCATAACCATTTTCAGCACCCTTGGTGTACCGTTCGGATTGCGGATATAAATTGACAGCAAATAACAGAAAAGTTATAAGAAAGTATTTTATTATAATCATCACTTATTTATTCAATAGTTATTCTGAACTTGTTTCAGAATCTACAACATTAATTATTATGTTTAAATAGATGTTGAAATAAATTCAGCATGACTCGTTAAATCAACTAAGAAAGAATAAATAATGGCGTCGCATCTTCTGAGTAAATCTTCTTTTATTAAAGGACTCCAATGTGAAAAACATCTCTATCTGTATAAGTATCATTATAATGAGATGGACGAACTATCGGATATGCAGAAAGCTATTTTCAAAAGAGGAACAAATGTAGGTGAACTTGCGCACAATCTATTTCCTGGTGGAATAATTGCTGCAGAGGGAGATCCACCAGATTATGAAAAGGCAATTAGAAAAACTAGGGAGTTAATTGACAATGGTGTGAAAGTAATTTATGAAGCTGCGTTTATTTACAACGAAGTTCTTTCAATTGCAGATGTAGTTGTGATGGAGAAGGGGGGCGCTAGAATTTTTGAAGTTAAGAGTTCTACTTCAGTCTCGGAGACTTATCTGAATGATGCAGCTCTGCAGTATTATGTTATTTCAAGCCTTGGAATTAGGGTAAAAGATTTTTCAATCATTTATATTAATAATCAGTACATACGGAAGGGAGATGTAGATTTACACGAATTGTTTACAACTGAGTCGGTGCTAAGGTTCATATTGCCATTTCAGAAATCTGTTAAAGAAAACGTTAATAGATTTAAAAAGATCTTGCTGAAGAAGCAGATGCCCCATATAGATATCGGTGAACACTGCTACAACCCGTATACTTGCGGATTTTTCAATTACTGTAGGAAACATATTCCTGATAATTCGATTTTTGATTTTTCAGGAATGCACCTTTCAAAAAAATATGAACTTTATCATAATGGAATAATAAACCTAAATGATGTGCCGGAAGACTATCCATCTAAATAAAAATAACAAGCTTCAACTTGAAGTTTATAGAACCAACAAACCGGTGATTGACAAAAAAGCAATCATAAACTTTCTATCTGATTTGAAATACCCACTATACTTTATGGATTTTGAATCCTTTCAACCAGCTGTTCCTTTATTTAATAATTCAAAACCATATCAGCAGATTCCTTTTCAATATTCAGTCATTCCTTAAGCAAGATAAGAAGAGCGAGCCATCACACTTTGAATTCCTTGCAGAACCCGGTGAAGACCCTCGTATAAAATTTATTGAGACCTTGCTGAAAGTAACAAAGGGAAAAGGCGATGTGCTTGTTTATAACAGAACATTTGAAGTAACAAGGCTAAATGAAATTGCAAGAGACTTTCCTGAGATATGCTGATGAAATTGAAAAATTCATTTTAAGGATTAAGGATTTGATGATTCCATTCCAGAAAAAATATTATTACGCACCAGAGATGAAAGGTTCCTACTCAATTAAAGCAGTACTCCCGGCACTTGTTCCTGAATTAAGCTACGATAATCTTGAAATAAATGAGGGCGGATTAGCTTCTATAGCTTATGAAAGTTTGCAGACACAGACTGATTTAATGTTCATTGCAGAAATTAAGCAGCAGTTATTAGAGTATTGTAAGCTGGATACTTTTGGTATGGTGAGAATACTTGAAAGGTTAGAACAGTTAGTTCTATAAAATTATTGAAATGGTTTTGATAATTCCAGTTGACGTTCTGGGTTTTCTGGCTGCCTCAATCAGCGAAGTCTCACCTAATAGAAAACAAGGTTGTTAGATCCGCTAATAGCATGAATATTTTTCTACAAAAAAATTTTTAAGAATCCGATTTTCATATAAGAATGAGACCCCTACCTGGCCTTAGTGTGAGGTTATTTGTAAATCGACAGAGGGAATATCAGAGGACCCGATGGAACTCAAGAAGATCTGCTTTCATACAATTAAATTTTTCCGCTTTCTTGTTCCGACCATACTGAAATATACTTGTTGAACAAATTTGATTTTGAAATGAAACCAAGATATTTACCCTGCTGTGTTACAGCTATATTCCAGATGTGTTTTTCTTCAAAGATATTGAGGATTTTATGGATGTCAGAATTTAACTCAACAGAATAAAAATTTGGGTTCATAATTTCATAAGCTAGTAATACATCATACACCTCTGTATTTAACATCATTTCCCGAACATCATCGAGAGTTATTACACCTAATAGCTTTCCCGTATCATCTATAACCGGGAAAATATTTCTTTTATTAGTCACAATTTTTTTTACAAGGTTACCAATGGTCATATTTGGTTGGATCTTCAGAAAATCGGTTTCGACTAAGTCCATGATATTAATCTGCTGCATAAAATACTTTTCTTTTTCAGACCTGAACTCAATTCCTTTCTTAGCTAATGGCGCCGTATAAATTGAGTAAGGATGAAAATATCTTGAAATAAAAAATGATAATGCACTTACAATCATTAATGGCACAATCAAGCTATAACCACCCGTAACCTCAGCAATAAGAAAAATACCTGTTAAAGGTGAGTGCAATACTCCGCTTAGTATTCCTGCCATTCCTACAGCAATAAAATTTGGATGATTAAGTTCAATAATGCCAAAATATTTCATCAAGTTAGCCAGCAGAAAACCTGTGAATGCACCAGTAAATAAAGATGGAGCAATAATACCTCCATTCCCACCAGAATTTAGAGTAAAAGAAGTTGCAATGACTTTTGAAAACACAATTAGAATAACAAATAAAATCAATGCAAAATCCTTGTTAAAAGCTCGCAATAATAAATTATTATTAATTATTAACTCGTACTTGCCTGATAGTAGATTCATTATGCTGTTATATCCTTCTCCATATAGTGGAGGAATGAGAAATATTAAAGCACACAAAATGAGGCCACCTACTAAAGCTTTTAAAATCTTATTAGAGAATTTCCCAAATATATTTTCAGAGAAGTAAGTGATTTTAATCATATATAATGAAATAAATCCACACAGAATACCTAAGACAATATAGTACGGTATTGCCTCAAGTACCCATCCTTCTGTAACGAGGTAAAACAATTGTCCACTGTATAAAAACTTAGATAAAACTGCTGACGATGCTGAAGCAATTAGTAAAGGGATAAAAGAGGAAATAGAGAATTCTGGTAGAAGTACTTCAAAAGCAAAAATGACTCCAGCAATCGGACTATTGAATATTGCTGAAATACCAGCTGCCGATCCACAAGCTAGTAATAAAGTTCGGGTCTGATAGTTGAATCGGACTTCCTTTGCTACATTAGAACCAATGGCTGCACCAGTAACCACAATTGGAGCTTCTAAACCTGCAGAACCACCTAAACCGATAGTAATTCCGCTTGTAATAAGATGAGAAATTAAATCCTGCTTTGGTATATCTGAGGATTTTCTAATAATTCTATAGATGACATTACTTAATCCTACAATCAATCTCCCACCGAAAAAAAGTTCTACTACAACTACAGACAAGAGAATTCCGAAGAGAGGGGTCAAAGGGATGAAATAATCCAATCCTACTTCTTGAAATAATTTTGTGGGTTCCTGCTGAAAAAAATGCACTATGTTTTTCAGTGCAACGGCAGCTAGGCCAGAAGTAATACCAACAGCGATACTTGAGAGAATGATAAAAGTCTTGAACTCAATCCGCTGTCGGAGAAAGATCAACACTTTTTTTGAATATAATTTAAAATTTACCCTAAAATATTTAATCCGAAATTTCATTTTCTTAAGTAAAGTTAATCTAAAGTTAAAAAAAATCTCCGATTTAATTATTTATTTTAATATTTGTTTGAACGAAATCAGTTAAAAGGTTGAATATATAAGGTGTAAACTACACTAAGGAACATATATTGACAATTTGAAATCGTTGAGCAAAAAAGAAAATGAACTTTTTGAAAAAGTAAAACTTCACAAGTTTAAAGACCAGACAGAATATAATTACTGGTATCGTGGAAGATTGAAATTTCCGAGCAGTATTAAGATGGAGATAGAAAGACTGGAAGGACGCTTAAATGATTCCAGCAAAGCCGATTAAATTCTTTAAGAGTCTTCTGCTCTTTACGTTTTGCCTTTACTTATTTGCTCAGTAGCCTCATCAGCTGGGATTTATAAAAATTAAATCACCTTAAAAATAATGTCTCCAATCAAAAACTAATCTTGCACCAATATACCAAACAGTTTTTAGCGAAGGTACGTATGAAGTTTTTTCTTCAAGAGTGGATCTATCCTGAACGTTACTCGGCACGTCAAATCCTCCGTAAAATTGTACAAGCAGAGAAGAGCTCTGATCAGTTGAAAAGGATCTGAATGGCCTGTATTCTAAAAATGGAAATTCAAATTGTGTTGATTCGTAAGAAAGTATGTAAATCGATTTTCATACCGTTCTGGTCTGGTGAAAAGTTAAACAAGGCATCCTTTTCTTTAGTCCGACCGAAGAAATATACTGCAATTTCTCTTCCAAGTACAAACTGAAATCGTCCAAAGGAAGTTTCAATACCAGCTTCCCAACCGATAAGTCCGCCATTAACAGCAGTCACACCCATATCAGTTAATAACTCTTTGTCGAGAAAAAATAAAATGGGTCCTGCAATTAATAAATCTCCTGGTATTACATAATATGGAATTCTAAATCTGAAATTAAATGCAGAACGTCCGGGAATAGCAGCCAATAAATTTCCGTAACTTGCAAGATCTTCTGCATCGACTACTCCTGTTGAAGAAGAACCATCCTGTCGCCAGCCAACTCCAAGAAATATTAATCCATCGCCGGATTCATTTAATACACCATCCAACCCAACACCAACACGTATCGCAATTTCAAGTCCACCAACGGCACCCAAAGTAGTTTGATCAAGACCGAATGCCCCAAAGATTAGTGAACCTCGGAGAGCAGGAGAAAAGCCAACAAATGGACCAACTTCTGCTCTAAAACGTGGGAGGTCACCCAATCCTTCTTCAAGAGCAGGAACAGGAGTTTTGGTGAATACTTCACTTAACGGCGCTTCAAAATCCAGATTCTTTTCGTGAGCAGGCACGTAGTTATTTTTACAAACATTAAAATTTCCAGGGGTCGGAGTCTTTTCCTCTCCCTTATATATGATGGTAGGATATTTACCTTTAGTTGCATCAATTAATTGTTCAATGCTTAATCGGACCGTATAAGCAGCTCTTTCAGCATCTTCGGTTCGCATCCAGGCATCACCTGTTAATACAACCTTTTCTCCATTCCAGAGGCTGGTCCTTAAACCAAATTCGTTGTAATAATCGTGTGTCCCTTTTCTTTGTGAAGCATCTCCCCAGGTACCTGCAACGTGACCAGCTGCAAAGGTATCTTCTAAAAAATGTATCGCAAATGCTTCATCAGCAAGTGCAGAAAGGATAATTGCTGAACGTTCCTCCTGAGTTAGGTTTTGATTTACCAGCATCGATGCTTTGGATAAAGCACTGTAGTGATACCATGCATATGCACTGATTGCGTTCAATTCAGCACCTTCAATTAAACATGATAAAACATAATTTAATGAAGTCATATTCACATCAGGAAGTGCCAGAAGGAAATGTACATTATTAGATCCAGCCCGTGTTGCATAGTCAGGATCAGCCCCCTGTAAACGTAAATCGGATTCTCTTAGAGCATTAATCCGGTCATCTCTTTCCTTAGCAAATGCAAGATCAATCTTTAATTGTGCAGTAATATCAGCAACCTGCATTATCCATTCAGTTTGAAGAATATTATGTAACATATTTTCAGCAGAGCAGGAATGATCGCCAGCAATGGCTGGCCACGCCGCATAATCTATATAACTGAGGATTTGTTAATAGTTCCGGATCAATTACAACAGGAGATAACCTAAATTCATAACCAATTCTGGCTTGCGACCAGAGTGTATCGAGTTGTGCTCGGTAAGTCGATGGGAGTTTTTCAATTGCTATTAAGGTTATATCCCGATGTTCAGGATAAACCCAGGCGTTGGTTTTATTCAAACCAAAAATGAAACAGAGCAAGAAACAGTTGATAATGATATTCTTCATTGAGTTCTTTTGAGTAAAACTGAGAGGTTTTTATTGAGCAATTTAATGAAATTTAGCCGTAAATATCTTTCAGCTCTTTAAAGTGACTGATTGTTTTTTCTACAACACTTGAGGTCAGCCCAAAGTTCTACTGAATTACAGAAGGAATTTTATTAAGATTTACTTTATTTATTGGAAATTCGTTATTGACCGTTTCAGTTAGATAAAGATTTTTCAGTATCATAACTATAGCAGATTGAAGAAATCAGATTCAAAATAAAAAAGGCGCCCGTTGGACGCCTTTCAGAATTTAATTATGAAATAACTTGTTAATCACGAGATTTAGCTTCATTAACTACGATATTTCTTCCGTCTAATTCCGAATCATGCAAAGCCTTGATGGCTTTTTTTGCATCGTCGGCACTTCCCATTTCAACGAATCCGAATCCTCTTGATTTGCCAGTAGTCCGATCCATAACTACTTTAGCAGAAACAACGTTTCCGTGTTCTTCAAATGCTTCTTTTAATTTCTCGTCGTTAATCGACCATGGGAGAGAACCCACAAATAACTTAGTACTCACTAGAACTCCAAAAAAAATGTTTAAAAAATACCGGTCTATTACCGGAGGCTTCAAAACTAAATAAAATAATTGCTATTGCCTAACTATTAATTTTCCTTCAAAATTATGATACAGGAAAGTAGCTTGAATAAGTTTAGAGCAAAAAGTTGATTTTTCTTTAATTACAAACTATGTTCAGGAAGTGAATAATTCAATTAAGGGACCTAAAATGAATGAAAAAGATAAGATGTCAGTTGCCGCATCTCTTGCTATGAAGGAATTGTTTGGTATTTCTACAAATGATAAAGTACTCATTCTAAATGACATTCATTGTAAAGCAGTAGCTGAAGCTTTCAGAGACGCGTGTGCAAATGCCGGTTGTGATGTAGAGTCGTTCGAGATTAATGAGCGAAACCGTCCGTTGAAAGAACTACCCGATAATCTTTTGAAAATGTTAAATGGAAAAAGTATTGTTCTTAATATTATCAAAGCATATCCCGAAGAAATTCCATTTCGTATTAAGTGGATCTTTAAAGTGGAAGAAAATAAGTTAATTAAAATGGGGCATATGCCAGGAATAACTGAAACGATGATGCTTGGTTCTGTGAATGTTAACTACTCACTTATGAAAAATAATGCGGAGTCATTGTTAAAGTTGCTCAAAAATGCAGAACAAATTCATATCACGACTGATGAAGGGACTGATCTGGTGCTAGGGGTTAAGGGGCGGGCTTTTGTTAGTGATGTTGGAGTCAAGCCTGGAGAAATGTGCAATCTTCCCTGTGGAGAAATTTATTGCGCCCCGCTGGAAACGGAAGCAAATGGTATTGTAGTTTTTAATGCAAGTATCGGTGATATCGGTTTGCTCAATACTCCATTAAATGTTTATCTGGAAAAAGGTAGAATTACGAAGTTTGATGGTGAAGATAAAAATCTGGTCAATAAAATAACCGAGCTTCAAAATGTAGATGAAGATTCGATGGTAATTGGTGAATTAGGAATCGGGATCAATCCGAAAGCAATTATTACAGGTAATATGCTTGAGGATGAAAAGGCTTTGGGTACTGCACATCTTGCGTTCGGTAACAATGCAGATTTTCCCGGTGGAGGAAACAACAATTCAAAAATTCATCGTGATTATTTGTTCTACCGACCAACAATAGAGGTAAAATATTTTGAAGGCACAAAAAAGCTTATTATGAAAAATGGCCAGGTGGATTTATAACTTTAAAATATCGAGACACAGTATGCTGTGTCCCGACAATCAATTTTTATAAGATTCTTGATGAGGTGAGTTCAATATCAGAATTTTTCCACGCCTCCTGAAATCTTTTTTCTACTTCTTCAGCCTCCTTTTTTTTTCTCTGCATCACTAATGCCTGGTGTAAACCAAACAAACCCCATCCGTTATCCGGTATCTCACTTAGGTTTTCTTTATATACTTTTTCAGCCTCCTTATACTCTCCTGCATCAATTAATACTGCACCGAGGTTTTGTCTGCAGGGATAAAACCATGTTGGCGGTTCATCATATCTCAACTGATCCTCGAGTTCAACCGCTTTTTTTAGATGAACAATTGCATTAGCATAGTTTTTCTTTTTTGCTTCAAACTCTCCCCTTGTTACCTCGTATGCAATTTTTATTAGGTTACCTGCGGAATTTATTCCCCAGATTGAAAGCTCTTCTATCTTTTTGTTGAAGCGTAATTCTTCAAGTTGTTTAAGTTCCTTTTCAGCATCTTCAAGATTATTTTTTGCAATGAATGCCATCGCCCTTGCATAATGCCAGATAGCCAAAATATAAGGTCTCTCATTAGATGGTTTTTCATAGTCCAAAATCTCATTCCACTTACCAAAAGTTACATAAGCGTAAAGAGGTATAGCAGCAAAATGCTGAAGTGTTTGGTATCCACAAACGTCCATGAGTGAATCCGGTGGTTTTTGTGAAGTTTTCAGTGCCGCATCAATTGCAGTTTTACTATCACCTTCGAGTGTTGCAGTTGCCCAAAGAAAATGATAGTTGTGAGGATAGTAGGATAACGGATAAAATCCCTGTTGGTTGCATTGACTTAAATATTCCTCATCAGATTTTACCGCGCGGATATTTGCAAGAGAACCCTCGTGATATTTACCGACTCGTATATAAATATGAGCTGGCATGTGAACAAGATGTCCTGCCCCCGGGGTTAAAAATCTAAGACGATCTGCACAAGCTAACCCTAGTTCAGGATTTTTTGAAGCTTCAATAGAATGAATGTAAAGATGGTTCGCTCCCATATGGTCCTGCTTTCTTTCAATAACACTTTCAAGCAAAAAGAGAATCTCAGGAGTCCATGGTTGAGGTGTGCCATCTTTTAACCAGTAATCCCATGGATGCAAATCCATAATTGATTCAACGAACATTGTCGCTGCATCCAGGTCGTCAGGATATTTATTTGACAACTCTCTCATTGCATTAGAGTAAGCCTGGTCTAGTAGAGTTCTGTCTTCAAGCACTTCGTTAGTATATCTATTTGATAGAGCCATTACATAATCTTTTTCTCTTGGGGTTTCATCATCCAACAAAGAAATTGCTTTTTGAATTGCTTCATATGCACTATGTATAACACTCGCATCCATTGGTAAATTAATGTTCGGACCTAAGACATAAGCCATACCCCAATAAGCCATTGCACAATTTGTATCCAGCCTTGCAACTTCTTTAAAAGAGCGGAATGCTTCTTCATGATTGAACCCGTAGGCAAGAATTACTCCCTGGTTAAAATATTTTTGACCGAGTTCGGAAGTTGTTGTTATTGGAAAATGGAGTGTTCCCAGGTTTGTAAATAGCGGAGCTTGTTTGTCCAATTTCTGGTTACAAGCTAAAGATAAAAATGCAACGAAAAAGATCAATGAAAATGATCTCATTTATGCCTCCTTAATAATAATTTAATTATATAACAGCAATTCTTAAGAACCTAAGAATTAGCGGAACCTCTGTTATGAAAATAATTCATTATTTGCTCCTTGGCAATAGTCGTTATTAAGTCCCTAACATCGATTTTCGTGTAAGATTGACTGCGATTTTAGTTTTGGATTTTTTTCAATATTGCAATAGTAGCATCGCCAAAGCGCGGAGAATCCTTTAGGAATCTTTTATGATCAACGATTAATTCATTTATAATATTCTGGGCAGAACGAGTTCCAGATTTTAACAGTTGTTTTTTTAGCCTCCCTTCACCATACTCAATTTCATTAACCGAAGCTTCCGTTAAACCATCAGTATAAAGAATTAATACATATTTTAATTCTTGAAGGAATATAATCCAAGAGATCAATCAACACAATTAAAGAAAATGACCTGTTGATTTAAATCACCCGGTTGAGGAAACAAAATATTATATCAGGGCGAAGTCGACAGCAGCTTTAGCATGAATTTCAAGGGTGTCAAAAACAGGGAGGTGAGTATCTTTTTGTTTAATTAGAAGAGGTATTTCTGTGCAGCCCAAAACTATTCCTTGCGCACCATTCTTTTCCAAATCTGAAATAATCTTCAGGAACTTTGCTTTTGTTTCTGCTTTAAATTCTTCCTTTAAGAAGTTCATTCATAATTGCATTATGTATAAATAATCGTTCAGGCTTATCCGGAACGATTGATTTAATTCCTGACTCCTTCAATTCGTTTAGTATAAAAATCCATTTCCATTGTGAACTCTAGTTCCAAGCAGACCGATCTTTGATAATCCTTTTCTCTTTATTTCTTTTGCTGTTGCATCCGCAATGTGTACGATTTTCAAATTCGTTTCTTTTTCCAGATCATCAACGTATTGATGCAGCGTATTTGCACAGAGCATAATACAATCAACAGAACATTTTTTTAATTTTTGTGCTGCATCCAGTACTAATTTGTAAACCCCGGCGTGATCTTCTTTTTTGTTTAACAAATCAATTTCTGCGTAGTTGAATGATGAAAGCATGATCTTTGCTGAATTTAAATCCACCTAGTCTTTTGTTGGTTTCCTGGTTAATGATACGGTAATACTCAAGTGTTGATAGCCAGCCGGTTCCACCGATCATTCCAATTGTTTTCATCTTTACCTCCAGGTAGTTTTTAAAAAAGCATACTCTTTACTGAATAGGGATCTTAGAAAGAAAATCACCTATATAATAAGGCCAGATGATCAAGGCAAGCAATCCCTGGAAAAAAGTAAGCTTAAGAAACCCGATTGTAAACAACCAGCCCATAAACCAAATCGGGCCCATTATTCCTGCGACTTCAACTTTTCTACTCATTGTTTTCCTTTCTTCTTTAAACTTAAAATATTTATCTTAAATTAATTTCACTTACAAAAGATTTATCATATCTCCCACTTTCACTTGACCAATCGATTCGCAGACAAGATTCATCCCGAACATAACTTTATTATCTAATCTTTCTGTACTTTGATAGTGTTAGTAATGGTTCGTGAACTCGTTCTGCGGTTTCCTGGTCAGTTGTTGTTATAACACATCGTGCACATGGTTTTACAGTTCGAAACTTTATTTCACCAATCTTGAATTTTTTCCAATCATCTTCTTCGAAGGGTTTTCCGCCAGTAAATACAAAATTCGTACGAAATCGGTTCATTGGCAGGGAAACTTCATTCTTGAATTAAGATCATCAAGTGATGACTGTCCGATTATCAAAAACGGATATCCATCAGCAAAGCTTACAATTTTATTCTTCGCATAAGTTTTGTCAACTACCCGCATAGTTGATTCAGGCATTTTTACGAGATGGCATTTAATTACGATAATATCTGAGAACCACCCATCAATTTCTGAGTTATAAAACTCACCGTAACCATATCATCCCAAATAACAACTTTGTCTTTTACTGAATGCTCAAATTCAAACGGAATAAAAACTGGTTCAACATTTTTTGTTTTATGTTGAAGTTTTAATCCATTATTCTCTACTAAACTTTTATCAATGCCATTTCAGGAAAATCTCTCTGTGTAAAGAAAGTTTTTGATTCATCAACCAAAACCCATCTTCTGTCATACTTCAACCCACGTTCTTCTACTACTGACGATTGAAGACTTATTCCTCCGAGCGATTTGATGGGGTAAATATTAATTTCTGTAAGGGTTAGCATAAAATAGATTTATTTGTTAACCAAATTTATCAAAGTTATTTCCGGAGTTGAATTATAACGAACTGGAGCTAATGACATTCCGAGTCCTCTGGTTACAACCAACAGCATATCTCCAAACCAGAAATTTCCTTTGGTGTATTTTGTTTCAAACATTGTCGGAGTCAGTTGAATGAAAGGGAAAACAAAAGTAATCTGTCCACCATGTGTGTGACCAGCTAGGTAAAGATTGTAATTATTCTTTTCTGCCGCAGCAATTAAAAATGGCTGAGGCTGGTGAGCAAGTAATATTTTAAAATTGCCAAAACCGTTTGAAGTAAGACTATCAAGGATCGGAGTTGGCACAGTCTTTACGTAAGTATTTGTTATGAACGTAACATTTATCTCAGCATCATCGACTTTTATAATTCTAATTCCGTTATCAATCATTTGGACATTATTAGCGTAAAGAGATTCCTTAACTTCTGCAACGCTTTTAGCATAATCATTTCTGTAGGCCCAATTATCATGATCACCGACACAGGAGTAAACGCCGTACTTCGATTTAAGTTTTCCAACTTCTTGTCCACTTATTTTAATATAGTCGGGACCAGTTGTTATTAAATCGCCAGCAATTAGAATTAAATCCGGATTTAAGGAATTTACAGTGTTTATAAATTTTTCTAATCTTGCTTTATCAGTGTAATGATCTGCTTGTATATCTGAAATAAAAGCAATTCGGAAATTTTCAAGAGGGGATGGAAGATTTCTCGTTTCATAATTAATTTCTCTTACATCAACAGTATTATAATCGTAAATCACTCTTATAGGAATGTAGAAAATAAAAAATCCCGTTATTATAAAAATAAGTATTGAGTGAACATTGGCTAAGTATTGCCTGCGTGGATACACTATAAGTTTAATTAAATCTATCGGTATAAAAAACAGAAAGCATTGAATCATCAGAATAAAAGAAATCCAGAATGGATAAATCAAGAAGTAATCAACTATTTTATTTTCTGGTGCGGTTAAGTATGAGCCGGTGATAGCAAAGTATATGAAGATAAATAATAATACTATCGGATAGAGATTTACCCAGATGAGATATACTCTTCTTACCAGCCAAAAATTCTTTTCATAAAATTTTGGGAAAAAATGTTTTGTTGCAAAGTTTATACGCTTAATAAAATAAAACTCTGCTGCAACGAGCACGGCTATACCAATAAGAAGACGAATTATAATCCACATAATGTAAATAGTGTTTTAATGAAATTTCTAAAAATATACAAGCAAAGATAAGTCATTTATAACTCAGTGTTTTTTATCGACTGGATAAATGTCAGCATTCGCAGATAGTGGGTTCCTTTCCAGTAGATTTTTTTGCAGGCAGGGCATTCGAAAAATTCATTTTGTGTTTTTGCAACTTTTGGAGGAAGCAGGTTAATTATTAATTCCTTTTTAATCGGCTTCAACAATTCATTGCATTCAATGCAGCGTGTGAATTCTTTAATTTCTGTTTGAAGATCGAATCTTTTCAGCACTTCTTTAACCTGCTCTTCTACTTTTGTGCTTCGAACCCAGTAACCGTGAGTTACTTCATTTCTTTTAAGTATTCCTCTGTCTTTTGTCAGGATTGCTCTTTTCTCTTTTAATGAAGTCTCAACAATCTCATCATCATTGAAATCATTTTTATATAAAACATCTACTCCCATCATTCTTAAATATCTTGTTAATCTTCCGAGGTGAACATCGGCAACAAACTTTGGTTTGCGCAGCGGCTTTGCTCTTAAATGCTGAACATCTGTAATATCAAACGATTCAAAGACAGGGTAAACAGAAATATCATCTCCATCGTTAATTTTATATTTAAACCCAACAGACTTCCCGTTAACAAGTATCAAATCAATTTCTGTATGAGGAACTCCGAGACGATTCTATTAAGTCTTTAACTGATGTACGGTCAATGAAATGATGTGTAAATCGTTTCTTCTTTTTTTCTTCAGGAAGGAAGTCGTTCAGCTCTTCGTAAAACCGTATTTGAATTTTGTGCATAGAATATTTTTTTCTGTAGTAAAAATAATCTTATTATTAACATAAATATTTTACATCTTTGTTATATGCCTTCTGATTTTATTAAACAGACTCTAAGAGCGTTACGTTATAAAAACTATAGGCTTTTCTTCAGCGGACAAAGCTTATCGCTGATTGGTACCTGGATGCAGCAAGTAGCTCTTGGCTGGCTGGTTTACCGCCTGACTGACTCTGCGTTTCTTTTAGGTCTGGTAGGATTTTCCTCTCAGGTTCCAACTTTTATTTTAGCCTCATTTGCAGGAGTGCTTGCTGACAGATACAATAAACATAAAATTATAATCACTACACAAATGCTCGCGATGCTTCAGGCGTCGATTCTTGCATTCCTCACATTAACCAGCTCAATTCAGATATGGCATATTCTCTTGTTGAGTTTATTCTCCGGATTGATAAATGCTTTTGACATGCCGACAAGACAAAGTTTTGTAATTGATATGGTTGAAGACAGGAATGATTTGCCCAATGCAATTGCTCTAAACTCATTGACGTTTAATGCTGCAAGATTAATTGGTCCAACCGTCGCCGGATTTTTGATTTCTACTATTGGCGAAGGGTTGTGCTTTTTAATTAATGCTATAAGTTATTTAGCCGTCATAGCGGCATTATTATTAATGCGTATTTCACCGCATCTAAACAACCAGAGTAAAGAGAAAGTGCTGGAAGGATTAAAGGAAGGGATTAAGTATGCGTACAATTTCAAACCAATCCGCGCACTTCTTTTGTTAATCGGATTGGTGAGCTTGACAGGAATGCCTTACACGGTTTTAATGCCTGTATTTGCACGAGACATTTTACATGGTAATTCTCACACACTCGGATTTTTATTCGGTGCAGTTGGTTGCGGTGCATTGATCGGCGCTATTTATCTTGCCTCGCGAAATTCAGTTTTAGGTTTAGGAAAATGGATAGCGATGGCGACAAGTATTTTTTCACTTGGACTATTATTCTTTTCCTTTTCAAGAAATATTTATCTCTCTATTGTACTTATGCTGTTTACTGGTTTTGGCATGATGATGCAGATGGCTTCTACAAACACTTTGCTTCAAACTCTAGTTGATGATGATAAGCGCGGCAGGATAATGAGTCTTTATGTGATGGCTTTTATGGGCACAGCACCCTTCGGCAGTTTTATGGCAGGAACTTTAGCCAGCACAATTGGTGCCCCATATACTGTTTTATCAAGCGGAATAATTTGTCTTATTGGTGGGCTTATTTTTTATAAGAATCTGCCAGAATTGCGAAAACATATAAGACCGATTTATGTTAAAAAGGGAATACTGCCAGAAGTTTCCAAAGGATTGCAGTCATCTACTCACTTAAAGATGCCGCCGAACTGATTTAGTTCACAGGCAGAAGTCAATCCGTAAATACGCTCTTTACAAATTCGAATTCATCATCAGTAAGTGGTTTATCCATTGCTGATAAATTTACTTGCACCTGTCTGAGATTTCGGAAACCAGGAATTACTGAGCCCATAAATTTGTAATGAAGCAAAAACTGCATTGCTACTCTTGCAAGCTCTTCTTCAGATGAACCGAACCTTTGTTTAATTCTGTTTAGCCTTGGTTCTAATTTTTCCAGACTCTCTCCTGAAAATCTTGAAAGTCCCTTTCTATGATCTCCGTTTTCAAATGTTGGAGGATTATCCTTATTGTATTTTCCAAGCAGCAATCCTTGCCCGATTGGTCTGAAGGCAACAAAAGAAATCTGGTTTTCTTCCATTAGTCTTCTTGTTGGATTTCCTTCATCAATAAATATTCTTTCCATTGCGTTGGCATAACTCTGCAGAGCATCCGGTTTTACTCTTGGGATAAGTTTCTGAAAATCTTCGTGAGAATATGCTGACTGCCCGACTAATCTTATCTTTCCTTCTTCTTTTAATCTGTACATTACTTCAACAGCATCGTCGAGATATTCATTGTTATCACCAAAATGACCATGATGGAAGTAGTAAAGATCGATGTAATCTCTTTTAAGATTTATTAATGATTGTTCGCACTGATGACGAATGTGTGCTGCCTCAAATGCGTGAGCAGCAGTTCCGGGAAACCAGCCAACTTTTGTTGCAATGATAAAGTTGTTGGTTCTGTTACCGAGAATTCTTGCAAGCATTCTTTCTGCTCTTCCGTTGCCGTAAACATCAGCGTTGTCAAAGTGATTTACTCCGTGATCAATCGCATAATTGATTGCTCGTGCGACTTCTGTCTTCATCAACATTTGCCCAGCCGTTTGGCTCACCGTTCACCCAGTTAAGTCCGCCCATTGTCCAGCAGCCGAGACTAATTTCTGAAACTTCAATATTTGATTTTCCGAGTTTTCTGTATTTCATTTTTTTTCCTTCTAGTTTGTCATTGCGAGGAACGAAGTGACGAAGCAATCTTCATAATTAATTAGTAAGATTGCTTCTCGCCTTCGCAGATCGCAATGACAGTCGATATAAATTATTTACGAGTTTTATCTATCCACTTTGCAACATCTTTTGCAAAGTAAGTTAGAATCATATCAGCGCCCGCACGCTTGATTGCTGTTAATGATTCAACCATCACTCTTTCTTCATCTATCCAGCCATTCTGTCCGGCAGCTTTTATCATTGCAAATTCTCCGCTGACCTGGTAAGCTGCTGTCGGCATTCCAAATTTCTCTTTAACTTTTCTTATTACATCAAGATATGGTCCCGCTGGTTTTACCATCACAATGTCAGCACCTTCTTCTATATCAGCTTCAACTTCACGAAGTGCTTCGTTAATATTTCCAATATCCATTTGGTGGGATCTTCTGTCTCCAAAAGCAGGAGTTGATTCAGCAGCGTCTCTGAATGGTCCATAATATCCCGAAGAATATTTCGCAGCGTAACTCATTATCGGAATTTTTTCATAACCTTTGTAGTCAAGAGCTTTACGAATCGCAAGAACTCTTCCATCCATCATATCGGAAGGAGCGACCATATCTGCACCAGCTTCGACGTGCGATACTGCTTCTTTTGCTAACACAGCGATTGTTTCATCGTTTAGAATATCTTCACCTGCAAGTATTCCGCAGTGTCCGTGAGAAGTGTACTCGCACAAGCAAATATCCGTAATGATCAGTAAATCATTAATTTCTTTTTTGATTGCCCTGATTGCTTGTTGAATAATTCCATTTGGGTTGTAAGCATCACTTCCTTGCTCATCTTTGTGTTCGGGAATTCCGAAAAGGATAACGGCTGGAATTCCTAAGTCACGCACTTCTTTACATTCCTTAACTAAGTTCTCAACCGAAAGCTGAAAAACTCCCGGCATTGATTTTACTGGTTTTTTAACGTTATTTCCAGGAACAACAAAAAGCGGATATATTAAATCATTTTTTGTCAATACAGTTTCGCGAACCATATCACGAACGATAGGATTATATCGTAATCTTCTGAATCTTTTAAATGTGAAATTCTTACTTGCCATGTTTTTTCCTTTCTTTATGTCTTTGCGGCTTGGCGTGAGAAATTTTCACGCAAAGACGCTAAGTTAAATTTTTAATTCTTTGTGCAACTAGTTCCGAGTTCTTAATACAATCTCCCACGGAAATTCCACCGCGGTAATTCCCACCGAGGATAATCCCTCTATTATCTTTTTCAAAATGATCGAAGAAATTTTCGTGTTCAACATAACCAAGATTATACTGAGGTATTGCTTTTGGCCAGAGCCTTTTAGAAATCAATATCGGCTCAGCACTTATTTTCATAATTAATTCAAATTCTCTTCTTGCACGGTCGATAACTATTTGTTCTACATCGTCAACAAATCCAGCGTCACGCGAACCGCCGATGAATAGCGTAAATGCTGCTTTAGTTTCATCAGAGCGATTTGGAAAAATAACCGAGCTCCAGATTGCACCGAGGAAAGATTTTTCTTCCTTTTCTGGAATTAGAAAACCAAAACCATCTAACGGCTGGCCAACGGCACTTTTTTCATAAACAAGATAGAGAACCAATACCGGCGGATAATAAATTTCATTTAAGTGTTTAATCAGTTCGTTATCAAAATGTCCTAATAGCTCAGCTGCCTTGTACGCCGGGACAGTAGAAAGAACAACATCAGCAAGCAGAGTTAAATTTTGCTTGCCATCTCTGAAAGTAACTCCATAATTTCCTTCGACGGTTCTTCTAACAGAAGTAACTTCCACTCCGGTGCTTACACGATTGCCAAGCATCTCTGTAATTGCTTCCGGCAGAACTTTCATTCCATCTTTGAATGAAAACATTTTTGCACTTTGCTTAGAAACTTCTTTGCTTTTCTTTCTTTTGCGGATGCTTCTGATTGTTCCTATAATCAAACCACCATATTCTTCTTCAAGAGCATAAAGTTTTGGAAAAGCAGATTTAACGCTCAACTCTTCCGGTTTTCCGGCATAAACTCCAGCGACAAATGGATTGATAGCGTAATCCAAAAATTCTTTACCAAGTCTTCGTGTAACAAACTCAGCTATGCTCTGATAATAACCATCTTTCGATCTTCCGATGAAAGGCTCTGCCATCAACCTAAACTTTGCTTTACCTGAAAACAGTTTTGTTTTGAAAAATGCAGGGGGTGACATTGGAAGTGCGTGAAGTTGTCCGTTTCTGAGTATGTATCTTTTATTTCCTTCCCGGTTTGCATAAACAAATTGATCTTCGAGATTCAATTCCTTTACAAGCTGCTGGATGAGCGGAGTAGTTTCAAGTCCGCTGTTTGGCCCGCGATCGAAAAGAAAACCATTTGCATCAACAGTCTCAATTGAACCGCCAACTTGATCCTTCTGTTCAAGAACAACAACATCATATCCTTCTTTAAATAGAAGATATGCTGTTGTTAAACCAGATATTCCGGCCCCTATTATTACGATTTTCTTTTGTGAAGGCATTTATTCATTTTGCTTTAATTAAGTGCAAATTTAACAATTTGTACAGAACTTTAAGCAGTAAAAAATGGGCCTTTGGTTAGGTTGAGAAGGTTACAACTATCATCTATTTGCTTCTTTCTTTTATAAAACTTAAACTTACCTCACATTATTTTGCTTAATCAACCAAAAGAAAAAAGCTATGAACACTAATAAACCAATAACCGTTCTATGTGTTTCCTCCTACGAAAAAGGTTTCGACTTTATGCGAGAGTGTAAAGAGCAGGGCTGCAGAGTTTTACTTCTCACCTCGAAAAGTCTTGAAAACGCTGAATGGCCGAAGGAAGCAATTGATGAAACTTTTTATATGCCCGACAAAAATAAAGAATGGAATATGAAGGAAGTTATTTATGGTGTTAGTTTTGTTGCAAGAAAAGAAAAAATTGACCGCATAGTTGCACTGGATGATTTTGATGTTGAAAGGGCTGCAGCATTAAGAGAACACTTGCGAGTACCTGGGATGGGAGATACTACAGCACGATACTTCCGCGATAAGCTTGCGATGAGAATGAGAGCGCAGGAAATGGATATACCTGTTCCTGAGTTCATTCACGTTCTAAATCATAATGAAATAAATGAGTTCGCTGATAAAGTTCAGTTTCCTTATATGATGAAGCCGAGAATGCTCGCCGGTGCACACGGATTAAAAATAGTTCAAAGCAAAGAAGAAATGTGGGACAGGATAAATCATCTTGGGGACGAGCAGTCATTCTTTTTGATGGAGAGATTTATTCCCGGGAATATCTATCACGTCGATTCAATTATTTATGAACACGAAGTTAGGTTTGCAATTGCCAGCCAGTACGGTAGACCACCATTTGAAGTTGCACACGAAGGGAGAGTTTTTACCAGCAGGACAATCGAAAGAGGAAGTAAAAAAGAACAGCAGCTTTTAGAGATGAATGAAAAACTGATGAAAGCTCTCGGAATGCTGCGGGGTGTTTCGCACACAGAGTTCATTGAATCGGATAGCGATGGTAAATTTTATTTTCTTGAAACATCCGCACGTGTTGGCGGAGCTAATCTTTCCGAACTTGTGCTTGCCGGTTCGGGAATTAATTTGTGGCGTGAATGGGCCAAGATAGAAATTCTCAGAGGGGAAGGGGAGTATAAATATCCCGAAGTGGAAGATTACTATGCTGGGATCATAACCTCGCTTGCAAAACAGGAATGGCCGAATCTTTCTTCCTACAACGATCCTGAAATTGTCTGGCGGCTGGACAAATCTTACCATGCCGGATTTGTAATCCGCTCGAAACACTATAAAGTTGTTGAAGAGATGCTGGAAAATTATACGGAAAGATTTTATAAGGATTTCTTCACCACCGCACCGATGAAAGATAGGCCAAGCGATTAGTAAAAATTCTTTTTTGTCGGATTGTAAAATAATTGTAAAACCTTTACTGGCTTAAATATTAAGCTTTTATTTGAGTACTTACATCTCTATTATAGCTTTATACTTCAGACTATATTACATTTCCCTAGTCAGTTGTTCCTGTTAATTTTTTTATAAAATGAAAGATTGATCAAAATGAATCTCAAATTAAAAGATAATGCGGATGTTAAAAGCATTATTTATGTAATTATTACTTCGGCTATGTTTATAGCCCAATGGATGTGGCTAGGCGTTAATCCATTTATCTATACGTGGTTTTTATTTATGTCCGTTGCAGTTGCTGTAATGACTCATAATCATAATCACCTGCCGATGTGGCGTTCTAAAGTCCTGAACGTACTTACTGATTGGTGGCTGACCGTGTTTTACGGTTTCCCGATATTTGCCTGGATACCGACTCATAACAAAAATCATCATCGCTTTAATAACCGAGAAGGTGACGACTCAATCACATACAGGGTAAGCGAAAAAAATAATTTTCTGACGCTCGTTTCATACCCAACCATAAGCGGTTATTACCAGCAAAAGGCAATATTCGTTTACTTAAAAGAGATGAAAGCAAACAACAAAGAGAAATTCTGGATAAGTATCTCACAGTATGTTGTGCTTGTTCTGTGGATAGGCGCAGCTTTATTAATAGATTGGGAAAAGGCATTGCTTTTTGTAATTATACCTCAGCAGGTTTCGTTATTCAGCGTTTTAATTTTCAATTATGTCCAGCACGTACACGCCGACGAAGAATCCGAGTGGAATCATTCCAGAAATTTTACCGGCTTCCTTAATTTTCTACTTTTCAATAATGGTTATCATACCATTCACCATCAAAAAGCAGGACTTCACTGGAATAAGGCTGCCCAAGCTCACAAAGAAATTGAAAATAATATAGATCCAATTCTGCTTGAACGAAGTTTCTGGTGGTATATTGTAAGAAGCTACATCCTGTCTATCATCATTCCTAAATTCAGAACGAACTCTATGAGACTGGAAAGAATAAGAAAAGAGAAAGATGTTCGCAAGAATGAGAAACTGATGGCAGGTAATCCCCAGTCAGAAATGCTGGCAACTTAACACCCTCAGAAAAAACTGAAAAAGAATTTATAAACGAAACTAGACGTGCCCTAGTTCAGCAGTTTTCTTGAATACATCATGTTCTCCTAAATTCGTGGCGCCGATAAATGTAGTTCTGTTGAATTTATCTATGTTTTTGTGACAAACAATTTGATATGCAGTCGAGCCACCGTGTTTTCCTATCATCACTGACCAGGCGAGAAAAATTTCATAAATTCTAAAAATGCGTTGCCCGTATTTTTCAAGTACCTTCTCTTTATTTGAAAGCCAGTTGTCATACCACCTGTTAATAGTAGTTGAATAGTGGTTCCCAATATTTTCAACCGAATGTACTTCAAAGCCAACTTTTTCTATTCGTTGTAAATCCCAATTTAACGGCATACTTGCATCAGCTCCTGAGAAAATATATTTATTCATAAAAAGTCCCCACACGAGGTCTTCCCGGTTCTCCTTCTGAAACAAGCTATTACGTTCACGTAACCCGGCAATTTGTAAATAAAAAAGTCCGTCATCTTCCAGCAGATCATAACACTGTTTCATGAATCTTTTAAAATACTTAATACCAACATGCTCTGCCATTTCAAGACACGTAATTTTATTATACTTTTTATTTTTAGGTATATCTCTGTAATCCATTGTCCAAATTTTCGCACGATCTTCCACACCATATTCCTTAATTTGTCGTCTCGCCCATTCCGCTCCAGCCTGAGCAATTGTTACTCCGGTCGTATTAACTCGATAATGTTTAGCCAGGTGAGCCACAAGAGTTCCCCAGCCACATCCAATATCTAACAGTTCATCCCCTTCCTTGAGCTGCATTTTTTGAGCAATCAGGTTCATTTTATTTTCCTGTGCATCTTCCAGCGACTCATCTATATTATTAAAATAGCAGCTTGTATAAATCATCTTTGTTCCTAAGAACCAGCTAAATAAATCATTCTTATTATCATAGTGACTTTTTATTATTCTCTTATCCTGTTTCTGGGAATGAATAATCACTTCCGGAATCATCCTTGAAATGAAGAAATAATAATGCGTCGCGGCGAAATTAAAAGTGAAAATGTCGTTCTTATATTTCAGTAATTCCATAAAGCTGACTTTAATATCAACTTTTTCAGAAATGTAATCTTCTATAAAATGACCCATAGCTACTTTTTTCTTTAGATATCGCCCGGCTACTCTTGGGTTCTTTACTTCAATAAGATCAGAGATTGTTTTAGTCATAATGAGGGTTTGCTTTCAGTTTAAAATGATAAACAAAGATAGATAATTTTAAGGAAATATTAGTTAAGGCCGGAAAGAATAAGAGAAGAAAAATTAGCTCTAGATGATGCTGATGTGGAAATGACAATATTGTTGGGTGAATTTACTTTAATAGAATCATTTTTTTAGTTTGAGAAAAATTTCCTGCTGTAATTCTATAATAATAAATCCCACTAGCTAATCCATAACTATTAAACTCAATTTCGTAAATACCATGCTATTTTTTCTTCGTTCAACAAGAGTTTCATATTTCATTTACTTAGAAACATCATATACACTTTGAGATCGTGACAAAACTTACTTTCACGGTATTCAATCAATGATTGGGTAAGATACGATAACGATGAAGATAAACTATTCCTGAGATGGAATGACAGTGATTATGTTGTTATGGATTATACATTAAATTAAGGATCGCCACTTTCATTTATACTTTTCAATACCTACGAATTTAGAAACGGTTCTATAACATCATCCAACCTTTATAAGTATTTTCGATTCATCTTATCACTCAAAAGGTAAGTGGTTGGTTATTGATGTGCGGTATATTCTGCAGTGTCCTATTAAAATTATTATTCTGAAACTCTTGGTGAAACAAAAAATGCATCGTCCTACAGATGGACCAGGAGGTTACTTGGAATTATTGCTTAACTAAAATGATTCGAGCAATTTTGTATGATTCATCTGGAGTTAAATATTATTCTGATCATGTTAAACCTGATAATAAATTTCCAACCTATATTAGTAACAAATGAATTTGAACTTAGATTGGGATTTTACTGTAGATCACGAATATACATCACTTTGAGAATAATAGCAATGAAAATTTTGTGGATTCAGTTATTATGTACAGTTACTACTCAAATGAAGATTCAACTTTTACTAAATGAATCCTGTTCTTAGCTGAAAATACTCCCAATACAATCAATTATTCAATTTCGTATTTGCTGGATTCAACACTTATGAAAAATGATTATAGTTTCTATTATAAAATTTATGCTGTTGATAAAGGAATTGTACCAGAATATTCAACTAAACCAGATACCGGATATTATGAACTAGTTTATGATCCTAATGTTTCGGTGGAGATAATTGAAAATAAAATTATCGACTATGAATTGATGCAAAATTATCCCAACCCGTTTAATCCAATTACTATAATAGAGTATTCAATTAAAGAAGAAGGCAATGTAGAGTTAATAATTTATGATGTGCTTGGTAAAGTAGTTGAAAAGCTTGTTGATGAAAGAAAGAACTAGCCGGTAATTATTCAATTCAATTTGATGCATCAAAACTTTCAAGCGGAATTTATTTTTATAGTCTTCGGGTTAATGATTTTGTTGATACAAAAAAGTTGCTGCTGATTAAAATAGTTTTTAAACTGTCCTCGAATACTTGGCTTTATCTTCTTTCCGTTCAATATATCCGTCAAAATTCATTGCAATGTTGCGGATGAGAAGTCTGCCCATATCTTTTACTTTAAAGCCGTCTTCGTTCATTACAATTAATTCATCGGCTTCAAATTCTTTTAAGTTGCTCAAGTCCCCATTTGAAGTAATCCTTAAACTTAATCTTAAACTTTTCTTCAATTGATTTGAAGTTCAGTTCGAAGTCGCACATAATTCTCATTATCACTTCGTGCCGGATATGGTCGTCTTCGTTCAGCTTGTAGCCTTTTGCTGTCGGGATAGTTTCGTTATCCAGCGCAGTGTAATATTCTTTTTCTGTTTTGTAATTCTGTGCGTAAATATTTTTTAGCTGACTGATTGATGTAATTCCAAACGCATAAAGATCAGCACCGGCATTTGTGCTGTATCCCTGGAAGTTTCTGTAAAGTTTTTTCTCTCTTCATTGCAACTGATAGTTCATCATCAGGTTTTGCAAAGTGATCCATTCCTATAAATTCATATCCGGCACTTGTAAGTTTTTCAATGCTCATCTTCAAGTATTTCCAGTTTCTCTTCCGGCTTTGGTAAATCTTCTTCGTGAATGAGTGCCATATGTTTTTTCATCCACGGAACGTGAGCATAATTAAACAAAGCAATTCTGTCAGGAGAGATCTCAATAATTTTTTCAACTGTATCTGAAAATGATTTCACGGTCTGGAAGGGGAGTCCGTAAATAAGATCAAGATTGATGCTCTGGAATTTTAGTTCTCTCACCCAGTTAACAACTTTGCGTGTTAAATCTTCCGGCTGAATTCTGTTAACTGCTTTCTGCACCTGTTCATTAAAATCCTGCACACCCATACTTATTCTGTTAAAGCCATTGTTTCTCAAGGCTTCAAGATGTTCTTTTGTTAATTCGCGCGGATCTATTTCGCAGCTATTTTCAGGATTCTCGTAAACTCAAATGACTGGTTGATGTATGAAGCAAGCTTGTGAATTTCTTCCGGCTTCAGATGAGTTGGAGTTCCGCCACCCCAATGATGTTGTGCAACTTTTCTATCAGGAAGCAAATAAGTTCTCATCAGATCAATTTCTTTTTGAACATATTTTATATATTCATCTATTCTTTCTCTGTTTCGTGTAACGAGCATATTACATCCGCAGAAAAAACAAAGAGTATCGCAGTAGGGAATATGAAAGTAAAGTGAAAGATCAGGAAGATTTTTTCCGTAATTTGTTTTTACAATTTCATCAACAAAATCTGCGTGAGTGAATTGCTCATTGAACTGCGGTGCGGTCGGGTAGCTTGTGTACCGCGGTCCCGGCTTATCGTATTTTTTGAATTTATTTAAATCTACTTCAAACATGTCTGTTCCAGAAATTAACAATTAAAAATTAACAATGAATAATTATGTCTTCAATTTAACGTTTTTAATAATGGAGGTTAACAGCCTTATTAATTCTAAACAATCTTTTAAAAGGCTCTCAAATTCTTTTTTGTCCAGAATTTCTGATTCGTAAAATAATTTCAACCAGAATTCAGTTTCGTATGCTTCCTTTAAACTTATCCTTAATTTATTTCTGAAATCTGCTTTGCTTGCTGCAGCTTGTGATTCTGAAATATTTGCACCTATTGATGTCCCCGAATCAAGTAATTGATTATATAAAGAGAGGAGGTATTTATCTTTTTTGACTAAATATTTATAGCATTTAACAATTCGAACAGCAAAGGAAAAACTCTTTTTAACTACTGGATTTTCAGCACTTCTCATCGATCATCCTAATTGTTAATTATAAATTGTTCATTGTTAATTGGCAGTGTGAAACTGACCGCTTTCTTCTTTTACATAATTAACTAGCACTTTTAAATTCTCAGGATCAATATCCGGCAGAATACCATGCCCAAGATTAAAAATGTGACCGTGTCCTTTCCCAAATGATTCCAGAACTTTTCTTGCTTCTCTTTTGATGAATGATGGATCAGCATATAGAACAGTTGGATCAAGATTTCCCTGGATTGCAACTTTATCTCCCATTTTTCTTCTGACTTTTTCAAGCTCAAGTGTCCAGTCAACACTGATTGCATCTGCACCAATCTCTTTAAGTTCGTGCATCAGGTAATGAACACCTTTTGGAAAATAAATTACCGGTTCATCTTTTCTTTTTATTTCGGTGATGAGTTGATGAACATATCTCATTGCAAAGATCTGGTAATCTCTTGGAGATAGAATTCCAGCCCAAGTATCAAATATCTGAACGAGATTTGCACCGGATTCAATCTGAGCAGATAAATAAGCAGCGGTTGCTTTCGTAATTTTATCAAGTAGAGTATGTGCAAGTTCAGGATTACCGTAAACTAACTTTTTAACTTTCGAAAAAGATTTTGATCCCTGACCTTCAACCATATAAGTGAGAATTGTCCACGGTGCACCGGCAAATCCGATTACCGGAACTCTTCCACTCAATTCTTTTTTAGTTAATGAAATTGCATCCAGAACAAACTTCAAATCTTTTGATGGATCCGGATCTTTCAATTTAGCAACATCATCTTTTGATTTTATTGGGCTGGTAAAAACAGGTCCCTTACCTTCATTTATTTCCAGATGCATTCCCATCGCTTCCGGAATGACGAGTATGTCAGAAAAAATTATTGCAGCATCAACTCCAATTATATCTACTGGCTGAATTGTAACCTCTGCAGCCAGCTCAGGAGTTTTACACATTGTTAAAAAATCATGCTTTGAACGAATAGCTCTGTATTCCGGCAAATATCTTCCAGCTTGACGCATTATCCATATTGGTGTACGTTCAGTTGGTAAACGTTTGCAGGCTCTGATAATTAAATCATTTTGTAATTTCAAACTCTCTCCTTGTGGTTACTGTAGTATTCAACAATTTTTTTTGTTAAACCGTTTATTGTGAATTCATCTGGTAATATCTTCACTTTTACTTTCCTGGATTCAATGGCTTCTTTTGTAGTAGGACCAATGGCAGCAATATCAAACCGGTTGAAGTATTGGAATGGATTTTTAATGTTGGCAATCTGCAAAAAATTCTCAAAAGTTGAAGGGCTTGTGAAAATAAAAAGATCAATGTGCGAAGAATCCAATAGTTGAAGACTTGGTTTTAAATTCTCACCGGAAGGAATTGCAACGTTGTAAACCGGTACCGATTTAATGATTGCCCCCAACTCTTTCAATCCCATTGGTAATTCTTCTCTTCCAATTGCTGAACGGGGAATAAAAACAACTTTATTTTTAATATTATATTTTGATAATGCTTCAATCACACCTTCAGCACTAAACTTTTCCGGTACTATGTTAACACTGATATTATTTTTATGACAATATGCCGAAGTCTTATTTCCAACAGCGACTACTTTTGTTTGATTGTAATTGATTAGTGCTCCAACTTCTTGAATTCTCTTAGCGAACATTTGCACCGAATGAACAGAAGTAAAAATTATAAAATCAATTCTGTCAGGATGAGCGACAACAGAATCAAACTTACTCCAGTCAGCCGGAGGAACAATCTCAAGTGTAGGGACTATAATTACATTTGCACCAAGATTGGTTAAAGCAGCCGCCGACTCACGGGATTGTTCAATCGTTCTGGTGATTACAATTGTTTTGCCTTTCAACGGAAGCTCTTTAATATTGTTGAAGCCGGAATAAAGCCCGTGTAAAACGAAATCAAATATTTCCTCTTTTTCTTTTGCAGCGGTTTCATCAGGAATATCTTCGTTTATTCCTCTTTGTACCGCACCATAAATGCTTCCGAATATTAAACTGATTGCAAATTCCTCATCAACTTTTCTGAAAACATCCTCTTTTTCGCCTCTGGAAATAATTTGCATGATCATCTGTTTCATCTGTTTTTCGAGTGAGAGCATATCTTCACAAAATGAATTTTGTTTGTTGAGAGTTTCCCTCTGATAAATAAGAAAAAATTTCCGGTGCTTC
The DNA here is from genome assembly GCA_963739915.1 of uncultured Ignavibacteriaceae bacterium. Taxonomy (GTDB): domain Bacteria; phylum Bacteroidota; class Ignavibacteria; order Ignavibacteriales; family Ignavibacteriaceae; genus IGN2. The sequence continues at coordinate 41,745 of CAVUCF010000027.1, read as the reverse complement.
ATCATAAACATATAGAGATGGATCACAAAAGCACGAAGCGAATCAATACTGCTATGTTCGGATTCTATTTTTTGCTTTAGAAGTGAAAGAAGATTCTCCATCCGCGTATGCATTATCGTAAAGTAAAGCTCTTCCTTGGAAGTGAAATAATTATAGACGGTTCCTTTGGCAACAGAAATTAATTTCGCAACGTCATCCATCATCACTTCGTGGTAATGTTTGGTGGAAAAAAGTTCAGCTGCAGCTTCGAGAATTTTTTCTCTTTTCCTTTCTCGTTTTATTTCACGCTTTTCTTTTAACATTGCAGTTAATTAATTAACTCTCCAATCATTCAAGGCAAGCACTTCTCCAGTGTTCGGGTCAATTACCATTTCCTGACCAGTGGCTTTGTAGTTATCGCCGCTGCTGTATTCAGTTAATGTTGATAGTATTCGCCATACATACCGTTGGAGCTTAAAATCCCAAAGGAAACCAACTTCCCATTCTCTTATCCCTTCTTTGAGTCCCATATCAGCTTGCAATTTGTTTTGCAGTTTGTTCATCAATATTGAAATCACATTCTTCCGGAAAATTTACGCATCTTGGAATTCCAACGATATCACGGTTCTTTACAACATTTCCCAAAGAATCGACAGTAAATTTTATTGTTGCATTTACGTAAGGTTTTTCAGGCATAAAAAATTTGTAAGCCATTTCGTAGTATGGGGGTGTGTGCTTCGTTCTGTAGAAATCTGGTGTGATATACTGTTGAAAAAATTCTTTTCCCGTTGAAGCGGTAATAAAAGAATCTGCTTTTGTTAAAACTTCAAGCGGAACCGAACCTTCTTCCTTATCCTCACAAGCTCTGCACTTACAGGAGGTTAAAATAGTAATGCTTATTAAAATTATTAATGCAGAAAGAAACATTGAAATTTTAAAGATTGATTTGTTCGTCATTTAGCCCTCGCTGTTCTGTAAATTTCGTCCAGAATAATTTTGGCTCCAGCTTTCAATAAATCATTTGCCAGTTTTCTGCCGACTTCCTCGGGATTCTTTTTACTTCCACGATTTTTTTTACGGAAAGTTAAACCCCCGTCAAGCGAACCAACTAATGCATCGATGAATAGTCCGTTCGGCTTTATTTCTGCGAATGCACCAATAGGAACCTGGCAGCCGCCCTCAAGTGTTTTTAATAAAGCGCGTTCAGCCAATACTTCTTTGTATGTTTCTTCGTGATGAATTGATTTAACAATATCATTTACAAGTTTATTATCGGCTCTTGTTTCAATTCCTAAGTGCACCTTGCCCAACTGCAGGAAGCATTACATCTGTTTTTATTATTGATGAGATGTGCTTGTTCAGTTTTAATCTTTCAACGCCGGCTCTTGCAAGAATTATTGCATCCCAATCAGATTCTAAAAACTTTTTTATCCTTGATGGAACATTTCCTCTGAGTTCGACAAGATTTAAATCTGGTCTAATATGCAATAGCTGGCATTTCTTCTTAATGATCCTTCTTAACGATCCTGTTGCAACCGTTGCACCATCAGGCAAATTTAAAATTGTTGTTCCTTTTTTCCTCGCAATAAGCACGTCATGAACATTGTGCCTTTTTGTTACTGCAGCGAGTTTTAAGCCCTTGGGAATTTCTGTTTGCAGATCTTTCAGACTGTGTACTGCAAGATCAATTTTTTTGTTGAGAAGTTCGATTTCCAATTCCTTGGTGAACAAACTTTTATCACCAATTTTGGAAAGAGCAACATCAAGTATTTTATCTCCCTTGGTTTTGATGATCTTTATTTCCACAGAAATACTTTTGTTTTTCTTTTCAAGTTCCCTCTTCACGAAGTTTGCCTGCCAGAGTGCAAGTTCACTTCCTCTTGAGCCTATAATTACTTTTTGTTTCAAAATCTTGCCCTAATCTTTCTCTGATTTATTTCCGGAGTTGATTCCAAAAAGATCTCGTATGATTCCAATTTTTGTTGAAGAATCAACTGCACCAGTTGAAGCTTCATCTGCTTTTCGTAATTCTATTGTTGGATGGTGGAGGATTTTGTTGATGATACGCTTAGTAACAATATCAAGCTTCTCTTGGTCTTCAGATGAAAATTTATTTTTGTTCTTTTCTACTTCTTCGTTTCTAATCTCTTCGAAAAAATCTCTTAAATCTTTTATTGCCGGAGCTGCCTGAAGCGAATTGTACCATTCCCACAAGTTCTCGAGCTCTTCTTCAATTATTTTTTCTACTTTTGGAATTTCTGATTTTCTTTTGGAAAGGTTCTGTTCAACTATAATATTTAGTGAATCGAGATCGTGATAAAACACATAATCAATTTTTTTTGTCTCAGGATCAATGTCGCGCGGAACGGCAATATCCATCAGTATCATCGGGTTGTTACTTCGCTTCTTCAGCGCATTTTTAATATCATCTTTTCTAACAAGAATTTCCGGCGAAGCAGTTGCACTTATTATTATATCAAACTTGTAAATCGAATCTCTGAATTCTGAGAACGGAATTACTTTCGCATTCAGTTTTTGAGCAAGCTTATCAGCCTTTTCCTGAGTTCTGTTTGTAACAGCAAGGCTGCCAATTCCTTTTTCAGAAAGATGTTTTGCAGCAATTTCGCCAGTTTCTCCAGTTCCGATTACAAGTGCTGATTTTTTACTCAGGTTTGAAAATATTTTTTCAGTTAACTGAACTGCGGCGTAACTGACAGTTACAGCGCCTTCACTTATTGAAGTTTCTGAAATTGCTCTTTTGCCGGTTCTAATTGCTGCGTCAAAAATTCTGTGCATAATATAACCGGTAAAATTTGACTCCTCTGCAATTTGAAAAGAATCTTTTACCTGTTTGAAAACCTGGTTATCGCCTACGAGAAGAGAATCAATTCCTGTGGCAACGCTGAACAAATGTTTAATTGCATCTCTCGAAACAAATTTTTGAAAATGCTTCTCAGTAATGTTTTTTGATTGTTTGAAGTTTAGCAAAAGGTTTTGAAAGTTCTCGTGAGATGATTCACTTGTGGTTGGAATACCAAATATTTCGGTTCGGTTACACGTCGATAAAATCAATCCTTCCTTAATTTGGTTTTCTTTTGCAAGAATAATGAACGGACGAATCTCATCCTCTTTAAGATAAACTGCTTCTCTTACTTCAACTGGGGCAGTTCTGTGATTTATTGATATCGCAATTAAATTCATAAAATCTTAATAGAAAGAATGAAAGCTCTGGGCTAAAAAGTTTGAAAGAATAGTTGAAATGATTGCGACCACAAAACCGGTTATTGATAATATAACCAACCTTTTCCCTCTCCAATTACCGAGCACTTTACTCGTTATACCAATGGCATAAAGCAGCCATACCAAAGTTGAGCCGATTAATTTCGGATCCAGGTAAGAGAAACGGGGAAACGCTACGGGCAACCAAATAATACCAATTATTATTGCGATGGTAAGAGCAATAAAACCAATGATTGCTGAGTAAAGACTTAGTCTCTCAAGCACTTCAAGATTTGGGAGACGATTGAAAATCAATCCAAACTTGTTGAGTTTGATATCTTTATATAACACCAAATAAAGAAATCCATATACTGCCGAAATTGTGAAGCCAGAATAACCAAGCAGCGCGCTTATAACATGAGAACCGAGAAGGTTACTTCTAAGGACTTCTTTAACCTCAGTTAGATCCTGGATAAAAAGTGAAGAGATTAATTGGAAGATTAAGGAGAGAATAATAATAAAAGGTCCCGTTCCTCTTATATCAGAAACTAATTCAACAAGAAAATAGGAAAAGCTGATTGTTATTGCGAGAATTGTAAAAATTTCAAAAACGTTAGTTATCGGAGGATGATCAAAAGCGATAGTGCGAAGTACGATATAAATTAAATGGAGGAAAAGGGTGATAAATAAAAAAACTCTTTTGATATTTACAAATTTCTTTTCACCCTTCAAGAAGTCGTAGAAATATACTACCAGTGTCGCAAAATAGAGGATTGGTAATAATGATATTAATAGTATGTATGCTTGGTATCATTTTGATCTATTCGTTTTTCTGACTTGTGAGTTCAAAAATACGAATAGTATATCAATCTGAACAAAGTAAGAATTGTCAGTCAACATTATTGCTTATCAGATCCAAGTATTATTGGAAGCCCATCTTTTGGTGAACCGATTATAACAACCTTTGTATTTGGCGAATTTGCAAGTTTTTCGGTTGCTTCAATTCCTTTCCACTTAAGAAGCTGTTCACTTATTCCTCTTGAAACAATATCCTGAAAATCAGCAATACCTTTTGCTTCAATGCGTTTACGCTCGGCTTCCTGCATTTCTTTTTCAAGAATAAATTGCATTCTCTGACTTTCCTGCTCGGATTTTAACTTATCCTCAATTGCATTTTTTAATCCCAGAGGAAGAGTAATTTGCCTTAATGGAGTTGAAAGAACAATCGCCTCTTTCATTTCAGGCACTTCAGAAAGTTTAGACTTTATTTCACTCTCAAGTTTTTCACGTTCTGCAGTATAAAGAGCTTTAGCCTCATACTTGGTTGTAACTCCGCGAACAACAGATCTAAAGTTTGGCGTTACGATTTTTTGAAGATATTCTTCATAGTCTCCAGCCGTTTTATAAATCTCATTTACCTTATCCATACTTAAACGGAAGATTAAACTCAATTCCAGATCAATACTTAATCCTTCCTTTGAAGGTACATTCATACTTTCTTTTAACTCCTGCTTCCTGGTATCAAACTTAACCACGTTAGCAATTGGATTTACAAAATTCACTCCAGGTTTTAGCGTATTATCGCTTACTGATCCAAACATATCAATAACGCCGGCAAACCCTGCCGGAATAATAGTGAAGCATTGTAGGAGTGCAATGAACAATGCAACAAAAAAACCTATCATCGAAAATGTGGCTTCATTTTTTAGAAATCTTTTTTTAGCATTTCGATAGATGAAGAAAGCAACTATTGCAGCAAGAACGGCTATAATGAACAACATATTAATCCTCTCCTATATTTAATTGTTTTAAAAATTAAGTTTTATCAATCATTAATCAACAAATAACTTTTTTAATAAGTTTTGGTATTGATGGTTTTATCTTAGAAAGCGATATTGAATCGATTATCATTTGCTCAGCTAATTTTATTTTAGCTTCTGGAATCCGAATGATAGCTCACAAATGATTTCATTCTTACTCAAATAATCACCGATCTTTTTGTAAAGAACAATTCCTGATTTGTGGTCTATTCGGTCTTCTTTGATTCTTCGACCCGCACCTAATTCCAGTGAGGCAATTCCAATTTGATAAGTGTTCATTTCTTTAACAAAACCGGATTTATCTGAGCGAACTTTCCTTGAATATTTAGACTTTGGATATCTTTCAGGGTTAATAATGAAGTTCACATCTCCACCCTGGAGTTCCACAATCTCTAAAAATTTTTTGAAAGCCTCACCATTTTCAATTTTAAGTTTGGCAATATGCTCACCCTCTTGAATAGATTTTGCTTTCTTACCAAGATAAATCATTGCCCCCGAAAGTTTTATAGATAAAGTATATAAATCATTTTGAACCTCTCCGTTGAGAACCCGGATCGATTCATAAACTTCCAGCCAGTTACCAATATAATTTCCTAATGGCTGATTCATATCTGTGATAAATGCAATTACTTCTTTGTCAAATGATTTGGTGGTTTTAATCAATGAGTTGGCAAGACTGATTGAATCCCTCTGGCTTTTCATAAAGGCGCCGCTGCCGGTTTTAATATCAAGCACAAGCCCCCCAATTCCCTCTGCAAGCTTTTTGCTCATTATGCTGGCTGTGATAAGCGGAATTGATTCCACAGTTGCCGTTACATCTCTGAGTGAGTAAATAAGTTTATCCGCCGGTGCAATTTCTTTTGTCTGTCCGATTAATACTGCCCCACATTTTTTCAAGACTTTCATTGATTCAGATAAACTCAGATCTGTTCTAAAGCCCGGAATTGATTCAAGTTTATCAAGTGTTCCTCCAGTATGTCCAAGCCCTCTTCCAGAAATCATCGGCACATAAATTCCGGCAGAAGCAACTATTGGCGCAATAATTAATGATGTTTTATCTCCAACACCACCAGTAGAATGTTTATCAACTTTATGACCCACTAATGAAGAAAGATTGATAATCTTCCCGCTGTTAAGCATTGAATTGGTTAATGCAGCAGTTTCAGAATCGTTCATTCCTTTCAGAAAGATCGCCATCAGAAGGGCAGAGAACTGGTAGTCGGGAATATCTCCCCTGGTAAAATGATTGATTAAAAATTTTATTTCATCAGTACTAAAAGATTTTCCATCCCGCTTCTTTTTTATCAATTCTACAGTGTTCATTAATGAAACTTACAAAGAAATGAATTTTTAGTGAAGTCAAAAGGAAATCTTAACCTGGTAATTTATTAAACTGGGTAATGTTCGAAATTGCTATTTGCTTGCCCCAAACGGAATGATTAATTTTCGCTCTTAACAATCGGTTATTGGAGAAAAAGTAATTATGAGCTTTAGCATTCGCACACATACCTGCGGTGAATTAAGAGAAAAATATGTTGGCAAAAGAGTAGTTCTCAACGGTTGGGTTGATAGAAGAAGAGACCTTGGCGGACTAATATTTATCTGGTTGAGGGATCGATATGGAATTTCCCAGGTAGTATTTGAACCGGATATAAATAAAGATGCATATGAGCTTTCAAAGAAATTAAGAAGCGAATTCGTAGTATCAATTCAAGGAATAGTAAGGAAGAGACCAGAAGATGCGATCAATAAGGATTTGGAAACAGGGAAGATTGATGTTCTTGCTGATCAGTTGATTATTCTTAATGAAGCTGAAACGCCTCCTTTTGCTATCAAAGATGAAACTGATGCTTTTGAAGATTTGAGATTAAAATACCGATATCTGGATTTACGAAGACCAGCATTACAAAAAGTTTTACTGTTGCGACATAAGATGTATCAGATGGTTCGAAAATATTTTGATGAAAATAATTTTGTTGAAATAGAAACTCCAGTGTTGATGAAAAGCACCCCCGAAGGTGCGCGTGATTATCTTGTGCCAAGTAGAGTTCACAAAGGAAAGTTCTACGCACTTCCACAATCACCGCAACAATATAAACAACTGCTAATGGTATCGGGATTCGATCGTTATTTCCAGATTGTAAAATGTTTTCGGGATGAAGATTTACGAGCGGATCGCCAACCCGAGTTTACTCAAATCGATGTTGAAATGTCTTTCATCACCAAAGAAGAAGTTTTTTCAATTGTTGAGGGATTGATGAAAACCCTTTTTAAAGAAATTTGGAATATTGATTTAATACTACCGTTAAAACGACTCTCTTACGAAGAAGCTATAACTGAATATGGAAGCGATAAACCAGACTTAAGGTTTGGGATGAAGCTTCACACATTAAATGAAATTTTCAGCAAATCAGAGTTTAAAGTGTTCAGAGATGTTGTAGATTCTTCTGGTATTGTTACCGGTTTGGTTGCACCAAACTGTGCTTCTTTCAGCAGAAACCAAATTGATGGGCTGACTGATTTAGTGAAAAAACTCGGCGCTAAAGGAATGGTGTGGTTTAAAGTCCTGGAAAAGGGAATTGACTCACCGACTGCAAAATTTTTAAGTGATGATGAAAAGGAAAACCTTGTATCGGAACTTAAAGCTAAACCAAATGATTTAATTCTCATTCTTGCCGGCGAGAGAAATTCAACACTTAATCAGATGGGTTCATTGAGATTGGAGTTAGCAAAAAGGTTAGAACTAATAAAATCTGAAACACCTCCGTCACTATTATGGGTAACAGATTTTCCTTTGTTTGAATATGATAAAGAAACAAATAGATTTTATGCTATGCATCATCCTTTCACCTCACCAAAGATGGAAGATGTCGACTTGCTTGAAAAAGATCCCGGTAAAATTAAAGCACAGGCATATGATCTTGTGCTAAACGGCAGTGAAATAGCAGGAGGCAGTATACGAATTCACAATTCTGAACTTCAGGCAAGAATGTTCAAAGCGCTTGGAATTAATGAAGAAGAAGCCCAACAAAAATTCGGATTTTCTGATGAACGCTTTCAAATATGGTGCTCCACCTCATGGCGGAATTGCGTTTGGTTTTGATAGAATGATAATGTTATTTGCTGGAGTTGAATCGATTAGAGATACCATTGCCTTTCCTAAAACAGCAAGTGCAATGTCTTTAATGGATGAATGTCCATCCTCTGTAAGTGAAGAACAGTTGAAAGAATTGCATATAAAATTACTTTAGGATGTAAATTTTAGCTGATGAAGCTATTTATTTTTTTAACTAAAAATTTATTTACCTGTAAATACCTGCTTAAACGTCTGATGTGACCGTCGCCGACATTTCTTCAAAATATACCCTGTTTATATTTTCCATATTAGCATACTCCGTAACTTTTACAGAAGTAAAAAAGCAAATATTACCCACCAATAATCACTCTCAATAAGTAATCGGTAATAATAGGTCATCCTTTGAATAGATAAATCAGCTCTTGACAAGCATGTCGTTGAGCTTAGTATTCATACCCATTTACATCAATTAACCAGATATAACGTTAGCTCAAGTAATAAAATTCTGCTTTCCAGCGAGTAGTCTTTAAGAAATTATGGAAGATATTACTGGTAAATATTTCCTTGTCATTTATGACGTTTTAAATTCTTAATAATTTGACAAAATTTTTGTTCTTATTTCCACTGGCATACTTTTTACTCAACATAAAACAAAAATTATTAAACACAGGATCAGATAATGGGTCAACAACAACTTTTAATGATAGTACTAGCGCTGATAATAGTAGCAATAGCAATAGCTATCTCTATCTCGTTGTTTAGATCAAATGCAATTGAAGGAAAGCGTGATATCTTAATTGAAGAAACAACAAGCTTAGGTGTAATGGCCTTACAATATTTTAAAAAACCAACAGAATTAGGCGGCGGCGGAAAGTCATTTCTTGGTTTGACAATTCCATACCAAATGGTAACAACTGCCAATGGGAATTTTATGACTGCAAATATTCAAGCAGATGAAATTAGGATAACTGGCACGGGAAGTGAAGTAGTGACAGGCGGAGACTCGATAAAAGTCGAGACAGTAGTAACCGCAGATGAATTGTACACGGAAGTAATTCATTAACTCATAATTAACAATAACACATAATTAACTTAACTCAAACAAAAACAGGAGTAAAAAAATGGGTCAGCAACAGCTTCTCTTAATCGTTCTTGGCGTTATCATAGTTGGTATCGCTGTAGTTGTTGGTATTAATCTTTTCAACGCAAATGCTGAAGAAGCAGCAAAAGACGGAGTCGTATCCGATAATACTAACTTAGGTGCTATGGCACAGCAGCATTACAAAAAGCCTGGATCAATGGGCGGTGGCGGAAATACATTTGATGGAACTGGAGTAAATGGTGTAACCTGGGCAATTCCGTTAAACTTAGTAAATACTGCTAATGGTAGTTATAGTGCTGCTATAGAAGCACAGCAAGTAGTGCTTACCGGAACACCCGTTAGAAGCTAGTTATACTTGGACTGTTGAGACAACAGTTACACCGACTAGTATTAAACGGTAATAAATCCCGTAAACATATCTTTGCTATCTTAGATAGCATTCATTAAAGTTTAAGGCTGCAATAGAAAATATTGCAGCCTTTTTCTTTTTAAACAACTTTTTACTTCTCTTCAAATATTAAACTGTATGAATTGTGCAAAAAATCAATGAAAATTTCGGAACCAAATTTGACGTTGAAATCAAAACAATAAATTCATCAATAAAGAGTGGAAGATGGTTGAGTTAAAATTCACAGCGCTTAAACCTAATGGTCAGGCAATTACGGGAACGGTTACGGCCGGTTCATCCATTGAGGGGAAGAAAAAGATTCAGAAACTTGTAGAAAAGAATAAGTTAAAACTTAATGATGTTCAAAGGAAATCTACTTATCTATATCGTGTTCGCAAAGGAAAAGACAAACCAATTCGTGGCGAGCAGAAAGCGTACACTAAAAAAGAGGTTGAAGAGGCTTTAACCAGGTTGGGATATAGCATATTATCTGTTAATAGAAAACTATTAGATTTTCAGCGTAAACCACCAAATAATGAGATAGTGACTTTTGTAAAAATAAGTGCAGAATTATTAAACCAGAAACTTGGCTACGGTGAAATTTTAACACTGCTTACTAACGACACACAAAACGCAGCATTAAGAAACACATTAAAAGAAATAAGCAATGATCTTAAGAAAGGTGCCGACTCTGAAGCAACTTTCTTAAAGTATCAAAATATATTTGGAAAGTTTACTGCTTATATGCTTGGACTTGCATCCAAGAGTGGTAACATGGCAGAGATTTATATTGCAACCGCAAAGTTCCTTGAAAGACAACAGGAATTCAGAAAGAGCTTAAGAAGTGCCCTCATAACTCCGATGGTTACGCTCTTTGTTTTATTTCTGGCTGTAATTTTTTACGTTGGTTATATCTTTCCAGAGACCGCAAAACTGTTCGTTCGTTTTGGAATTGAATTACCTCCGATGACTGCATTCACACTTAAGCTGAGTGATTTCTTAGTGGGAAACCCCTGGCTGATTGCAGGAGTGCTTTTCATTCCTCCAATTGCATTATTTCAATTTGTGCGTACTAAAAAAGGCAGACTGCTTTTTGATGAATATATTTTAAAGTTGCCTGTAATAGGAAGCTTAATTCACAAAACTTGTATTGAAGTTTTTTGCCGCGTGTTTTATACACTTTATCATGGCTCTGCTGAAAGTATCGAGCCTATAAGAATTGCTGCGGAAGCTACTGGTAACACGTACTTTGAAAATCGGATTAAAAATATTGCCATCCCTCTTATGCTTAAAAAGGGTGTGGGAGTTACCGACGCTTTTGAAGCTTCGGGTGTTTTTACAGAAACGGCTATCTCAAGAATTCACTCTGGTGAAGAGTCAGGTACAATTAAAAATACAGCGTTGCAATTAGCAAACTATTATGAGAGTGAAACGGTGTTCCGCTTAAAGAACCTTATTGAAATTATTCAGGTAACTATTGCGATGGTAATAATGGTAATAATGATAGCATTGACTCTTGTTTCTGCTGAGACTGCTACAGTAAGACCCAAAACACCTGGCGTGAATTAGGAAAGTCCAAGGCTGATAAATGATTGAGACAAAATTGGAAGTTAACGATAAAATAGGCTATCTGCTCTTTAAAAAGGGAATTATTGATGCCGCAACATTGGACAAAGCTCTTAATGCAAAGTTCAATGATCGTAACAAGCTAAGAAGAAACCTTGCCCAGATACTTGTTGATGACTTTAATTATGACCACGATATTATTTTCAGAGAAGTAGCAATTCTTTATGCCTTCCGCGAGCTCGATATTGATTTGGCGACTATACAGCCTGATTACCTTGAAACTATACGTAATATGATTGAAGGTGGTGGGGAAGAGCTTAAAGAACTTATGCTCAGGGACAAGATCATACCATTTATTTATGACGAACAGACAAAAGATAAATTAATTATCGCCGCAACAGATCCTACTAACAGAAATGTTCCGAAAGTTGCTTTTGGTCTAAATGCTAAAAAGTATGAAGTAATCTTCATTAAGAAAAAAGACTACGATCGGCTGATAGAAAAAATCATCCCGCCGGAAAATGTGTTTCTGAAGAACATTTCAGATGAAATGGAAAACCTCGCTCCGAGTGAAGACCGGGAAGATCTTGATGAAGATGAACTCGATGCGGAAATTAATAAGAGTGCACTGATAAACCTTGTTGAAGGTGCATTGCTCGAAGCTGTTCGTAAGGGTGCGAGTGATGTTCACTTCATACCATGCAGTGGTCATCGGTCCTGAAATATATATGAGAATTGATGGAACATTGCGTTTGTGGCATGTGCAGGAAAATACTTTGCCCGAAGCTGTTATCGCAGTTGTTAAAGATCGTGGAAAAGGCATGGATAGGTTTGAGCGTGAGACTGCACAAGATGGTTTTATTCAGAGAGCAATAGACGGATACATTATCAGGTTCAGAGTTTCTGTTCTGCCAATGGTTGGAACGGAATTGAAGAATAAATTTGAAAGTGTTGTAATAAGAATTCTTGATGACCGAAAAGTTATTAGGGATCTTGAAAAGCTTGGGCTAACGGGTGTAGCAAAAGAAAAATTTATTAAAGCAATTAATCAGCCACAGGGAATGGTAATACTTACCGGTCCCACAGGAAGCGGTAAAAGTACAACGCTCGTTGCTGCACTTTACCAGGTTGTCAATCCTGAAGTGAATGTTCTTACGGTAGAAGATCCTGTTGAGTACGTTATTGAAGGTGCTCGTCAACTAAAGATTGGCTACAAGATGAATTTTGAACAAGCTATCAGATCTATCTTAAGACACGACCCGGATATAGTGCTTGTTGGTGAGATGAGAGATAAAGAGACCGCTGAAACAGCTATTAAATTAGCGAACACAGGTCACTTAACATTTTCAACTTTACATACTAATGATGCAACAAGTGCAGTATCAAGATTATTTAAAATGGGCATTGAACCCTTCCTGATAGCTTATGCAATTAATCTTATAGTTGCTCAAAGATTAATTCGAAAACTTTGCTCGAAATGTAAGAAGAGAGTTACTGAACACGATGAAGTTACTATGGAAGTTGCAGGATTAAATATTGAAGAGTGGAAGCAGTACGAAACTTATCGTGCTGTTGGTTGCGATGAGTGTGGTGGAACAGGTTACAAAGGTCGTATGGCAATACACGAAGCATTGTATTTTACTAAAGAGTTAAGACATCAGGTTGTAAAATCCGGAGAAGATGTAGATGAAGAATTGCTTAAAGTTCAGGCTAAGAAGGATGGAACATTGAACTTAAGAGAGTCAGGATTTGAGAAGGTTAAGCTTGGGATGACTTCTCTTGAAGAAGTTCTTTCATCAACAACTGAAGATTAATATTTTCAATTTTTCAGTAAGTTTTACTTAATAGGTTGGGTGGTTTTGGTCGTTAAAATTTTTTACAAGTGGTTATAAATTTGTCAATAATCAGCATTTTTTTTGTTTTGGGGAAGATTTTATGACCTATTATTATGTTTTCTGTTGGAATAAAACATGTTAGTAACTAAGTCTTAGTGGTTAGTAAATAGTCAAATAGAAGGTTGTAAGTTGATAGTCAAAGAAGAAAAAAAGATTTTATCAGATTTTTGCGCAAGAATTCCTGAGTCTGTTTACGGACCGGACCGTGTTGCTTACATTCTTGAAAATAGTGGTAAGCTCAAAGAAGATGAAATAGTTCTTTTGAGAAAATTTATTAACAGAGTTCTCACCTCGATGATTGAACGGGATGCATCCGATATTGAAATTGGTGGACATGGTAATGAAGGTTATTTTTGGATGAGGATTTATGGGAAACTGGAGAGAGTAAAAGACCTGCCACAACTATCCGAAGATGAATCTGCTCTGCTTATTGCTAATATGTTTAATTCAAATCAGAAGAAATATATTGCAGCAACCAGAAACCTTGACTTTAGCTACACGTTCTTCTATGAAAGAAGAAAAATTAATGTAAGGTTCAGAGCTGATGCTTACTTTGATCTTGACACTCTTGGATGCAGTATGAGAGCAATCAATACTAATATTCGTCCACTTGCATCACTTGATTTTCATCCCACTGCACTTAAATACTTAAGTCATAGTTACATTAAATTCGGATTAACACTTGTTACAGGAATCACCGGTTCAGGTAAATCAACGACACTAGACTCGATCGTAGATTTTCATAATAAGTTTGATCCCGCTCACCTTATTATAATAGCAGCACCAATTGAGTATGTGCATAGTTCAAATTTTTGCCTTATTAAGCACAGAGAAGTTGGAAGAGATGTTCTTTCATTTAAAGAAGGTGTTATACAATCATTAAGACAGGATCCGGATATTATAATAATAGGTGAAATGAGAGATCCTGATACTATAATGGCAGCTCTTGAAGTTACCGATACCGGTCATAAAGTGTTCTCCACATTGCACACATCATCAGCCACTGAATCAATCGAAAGAATTATAGCAGAAGTAGATGCAGTTGAACAGGAAAGGGTTAGAAACAGATTAGCAGATGTTTTAGTATCTGTTGTTTCCCAGAAACTGGTACCTAGTCTTGATGGAAAAGTTATGTTAGCTAAAGAAGTATTGATAATAACACCGAGTGTTAAAGCTGCTATAAAGAATAATAATCTCAGTGAAATTTATATGATGATAAACCAGGGCGGCCCGCTGGGCATGCTTACTATGGAGCAGGATTTAAAGCGTTTATATGATCAGAAAAGGATATCGCTTGAAACAGCGATCACTTATTCAAATAATAAAACAAGAATCAACCAATTGTTGTCAGCAAAATGAAACCATTAATTTCAATATATTGTGAAAGCAGTGACATTAAACTGGCTGTTATTAGTAAGGACTCAGCAACCGGCAAACCGGCAGTTCTTAAAACAGCTTCAATAAGTCATTCAAAATCTGCCGCCAGTCTGGATAAACCCGGTGGTGGTTTTAAGGTGGAAGAAGAATCTCTTCAATTAGAAGGATTAGATGACTCTATATCTTCTAAAGGAGACCTGGATTTCTCGGGAATGACCGAGCTTAGTGCAACGCTTAGTGGATTTAATTTAAGCAAGCACCTTTTTCTACCTGCTTTAACTGAGCCAAATATTTACTATCATCTTTATGAAGGTGAGAGACATCAAAATCCTGCCAAGCTCAGACAGGCTATAATCAACGATATTTTAGAGTCAAAAAATATCTTAGTTGATAAAAGCAGTATTGATTTCGTTGAACTTTCTGATAAAGCCTTGCTTGCCGTTTTCGTAACAGAAAACATTCCTTGTGCAAGCATGATCAATTCGCTTGCAAGGCAAAAGGGTAAACGAGGTTTCAATATTCCCACTATTAAAAGCTCAGATCTTTCGCTTGCTTATTACGTTGCTAAAAGGAAAAAATTCTTCCCGGATGATCATTCTTTGATTGTATATATCGGTAAGGAATATAGCAAACTAATATTCTTACAGGGAAGAAGAATAAAGCACATTGGAACCACGCTTGATATTGGAACTCAGAATCTTCACACCTACGATGTTTATTTTTCTAAAATATTACTTGAGATGGAAAATGGAGGCATATCTTCTCTCGATAATATTATTGTCTGTGGAGAAGATGATTCTGAAAATATCATATTATCATTTTACGGAACATTCCCCGAAGCAAATGTAAGCCGGCTTGAATTTGATGATCTTGATTTATCAGCTCTTGATGACGAAACAAAAGAAAAATTTTCTACGTTCAGTATTCCTGTAGCAATAGCAGTTGATTATTTTGATGAACTGAATAAAGAGCATCACGGATTACACATACTTCCAAAGTACATAAAAGAAGAACAAAAAATCTTTCAGTTTTCCTGGCATGGATACGCACTTTTACCGCTTTTATTCGTAGCTGCATTCTTTATCACACAACAAGTACTAAATAATAACAAAGCACTTGCTGAGCTTGATAAAGAGATAGAAGCAAAAACAATTCTTATGAGACAGAACCAGGAGGTATTGGTTAGGATTGCCAGCCTGGATGGAAAAATTAGCAGTTTCGGTCAAACGCAGGCTATTTTAGACTCAGCCGCTGCAGGCACGGAAGTTTGGCAGAGCTTATTAAAGAAGATATCAGGTTTTTGTCAAAACAATAATAATATGTGGATATCGAAAATGAGTAATGAGGGTGACCAGGTTACAACCGAAGGATACTCTCTTACACGAAGTTCCCTTACAGATTTTGCATACTCAATCAATAACGCAGTGCTTCAAAGTATGCTATACGAAGAGTTAAGGGAAAGGAGTGCATACAGGTTCAATTTAAATTTTAAAATTTCAAATCAGAAGAATCAAAATGAATAAGAAATTGATTAGCACTCTCAGTGTGCTTGCACTACTGATAATTATCCTCGTTGCCGGTGGTATTTATATCTTCGTTGCTCAGCGAGGGGATTTATCAGAAAGACAAGAAAAACTGGCTGAACTTAATAAGAATGTTTATGATCCGGAAGAATTGAACAACCGGTATCTTGAACTCGAAAAAAGATCAGCCGAGTTAGATTCAATCCTTGCCAACAGGAAGTTCAATATTCCTCAGAACGTTTCCTCAATTAAGTTCTATAACTTCATTAACAGCATTGTTGCTGAATTCCCGAAGGAAACAACTGTTAATATAGAGTACCTGAGACAGGCACCTGACAAGGAGTTTTTCTTTCACGAATACAAGCTTGCTGGCGGTGGAAATTATAACGACGTTTATAAAATGATCTATGCTATCGAACAAAGCAAGGAGCTAAAAAAGATCGGAAAACTTACTTTTTCCAATCTGGTTAAGACGGATGATGAAGTACCGCTCTTCCTTGTAAACTTTGAGCTTATAGCACAGGTTTATTTTTCGTCAGATACCAGATTTGCACCGGCTGAGTTTGTTGAAAATAATCTTGCTACCGGTCCGATTTATGACGCCTTCTATCCTCTCATAAGAAATGAGATTCCTCCAAATGTCGATAACTTACTTGACGTTCAGGGAGGCAGATTACTTGCGTTAATTCCTGAAGGTGCATTCGTTGCGGATAACAAGGGTAATACTTATTTAGTTTGGGAAGGTGAACAGGTTTACTTAGGATACCTTACCAAAATTGATTATGACAATAATACGGTCAGCTTCATCCTTAACAAGGGTGGTATTATTGAACAAGTAACACTGCAATTAGACAGAAATTTAAGTAAATAAATAGAGTATAAGCATGAAAAACATAATAACTTATTTCGTTTTATCTCTTCTCATAGTTCTTCAGGTAACAGCCCAGGATTATTGGGAAAGACGGTTCAAAACTTATCAGAATCCTGACGAGCTTGTAACAATGTCCGAAACACTTCCCTTTGATCAGGCAATAGAATTGCTCAGCAAAGTAAGCGAAAGTGTTTCTGGAAGAAGGATTGTTTCTACAGTTCAAAAGAAGGATCCAATCGGTATTGAAGTAATCAATATGCCTTTCGATAAGGCGCTTCTTATGATCGTAAATTTTGCCGGCTTCGAATACGAAGTAAAAGAGGATGTCATTATAGTTCGGTCTAAAGATGACGAAGATGCTAATAAGGATCCCAAATACATATGCCCCACTAACTCAACGTGAGGTAAAAATATCGGCTCTGTTTTGTGAAATAGACGTTGTCGAAGCCAGAAAAATAGGCTTTGATTGGAGATTTTTATTATCAGGAGAACAAACAAACATTGCCGGAAACTTAAGAACTGAAACTGAGAGAGATCAAAGTCAAGAAGGTGGAGGACAACAGCAGCAGCAAGGTCTTCAGCCGGAATTTAAAATGGGAATTAATTCTGCCTTTCAAATGGGCGATCTTTTTGGACAGGCAACTGCTATCTTTAAGTTCTTTGATGAAACCGGTATTGGAAATATTATTTCAAATCCAAGTATAACTGTACGAGATAGAACAGAGGGAAAGATTCAGGTTGGTGTAGATTTTTCAGTTAAGACAAGAGATTTTGCTGGAAATACTACTGAACAATTCTTCCCAACTGGAACAATAATAATAGTTACTCCTTATATTCAAAAAGAAGGTGGTTTAGAGTATGCACTATTGGATATAGGTGTTGAACGAAGTTCATTCTCAACCAACGAATTACAGACAGAAATTAGAAAGACAACTGCCGCCACACAGGTTCTAATGCTTAATGGAGAAGAAACTGCTATCGGAGGTTTGTTTCTTAATGAAGAGGCAGATAACACGTGTTGGTATTCCATTCTTGATGGATCTTCCGTGGTGGGTATTTGGTATTAGGTATTTAACTGGCTACGATCAAACTATAATTCGGAAAAAAGAACTTGTTATATTGTTAAAGATGGAACTCATTCCTACACTTCAGGAAAGATTTGATAATCCACAGTGGCAAAATGTTCTCAGTAAAGAATTAGAAGCTGGTAAAAACCAAATGAAGTACTATGAATTTAATGAAGGCGACGATGCCAAGACACCGTAATAATGGAATCAATTCTTATTGTTGATGATGACATTAATCTGTGCAATTTTCTTTCGGAAGAATTAAATGCAGCTGGTTACACAACATCTTGTTTAACAAACAGTGAAAATGTAACAGAATTCTTAAAAGATAAAGAAACCGATCTCATTCTTCTTGACCTTAATATGCCCGGGAAAGATGGATTTCAAATTCAGCAAGAAATCAATTCTTATCCGGGCATCAAACCTAAAATAATCATTTTAACTGCCCACTCAGACGTAAAAAGTGCCATAGAATCTGCAAGGTTAGGTGCTTCAGATTTTATAATTAAGCCCTATGATTTTGGCAAACTTCTTGCTTCTATTAGAAGAGTAATTCAAAAAAAATAATTAATTCCTTCAAAGCAAAATAAATGAAGATCAGCCTGAGAATATTGTTAATCAATTTTCTGATTGTAGTACTAATACTAGGCAGTTCTTTTTTTGTATTTTACAGCATTGTTTATGATGTTCTTACATCATCTCAAACCCGCAATTTAAGACAATCTGCAAATAATTTTATATACGTTTACAGGACACTTCAATCAGATACAGAGGATGATTTTTTTTCAATATATAATCGGGGTATAGAAAAGTTTTGGGATGAACAAACTCTTCAATTAAAGAACATTGATTTTATTCTGGAATTAGGAAATGAAAAGGAAGAGATGATCTCAAAGCATTTGACTAAAAACTATATTATCCTTCCTGAAAAAGAATTCAACATCAGAGAATTCAAAAGTTATAATCCGTATTTGATGATAATGAATTTTTCTGCTCCTGATGGAAAAAAATATGTATATGGAAGAGCTATCAATAATGACATGCTTAATGAAATCTCAAAGAGGATTAATTCGGACATCGCACTAATCTGGAATAGTTATCCTGCTGATTTTTCTAACCAGATGGATAATCAGAAATATTTATACGTATTAAGCCAGGCTGTTGATAACCTAAAAAATAAAAACAATTTTGAACTTTATATTCAAGGCACTGAGTCCAAAGATATTTTGGCAACGATATATAAGCCCACAACGGCGGCTGGTCAGGACGAAGTTTATTATTTAATATTTGGTACGTTTGCAGAAGCTGGTGAATTAAGAAGCACTCTACAAAGTATTTTTATCATTATCGGGTTTGTCGGTATCGCTCTCTCTTTGATTTTTACACTTGTCTTCACTCATAAATTTAGAAATCAGGTAACTGAATTAAGTAAAGCAACTGAACAAACTTATGCAGGAAAATTCGATTATAAAATTGAGGTTAAGAGTAAGGATGAAATCGGAAAATTAGGGGCAGCATTTAACAAAATGCTGGAAGAACTTAAGAAGAAGGAAGTTGCAAAAAATGAATATGCTGAATTCATTACTCTTATTAATCAAAATCCGTCACTTAAAGAAATATCAGACGTTGCTTTGAAGAAAATTCTTGACACGGGAGATTTTTTAATTGGTGGGCTTTATAGTGTTGACGACAACATTACGCTTATCTCTTCGTATGGTTTAAATACTAACTATTCAGTACGTCCGGGAATTGCGGATTTCTTTAAAAAAGTTCTTGAAACAAAACAGAGTCTTGAACTTTACAACGAAGAAGATCTTCCGGTTGTTTCAACAGGTTTGCTTGATATTAAAATTAAATACATGCTTTTCCTGCCGATAGTTTATAATAATAAGTCAATCGCTGTTTTAGAATTAGGTTCGTTGACCAGACCGCGGGAAGAAGTTCGAGATTATCTGGAAAAAATAAAAGATCAGTTGGCAATCGGAATTACTAACGCCGGAGCCTTATTGCAGCTTGAAAAATTAGTCGTTGAGCTTCAACAACTGAATGAAGAATATCAAAAACAAAATGTTCAGATCAAAGAACAAAATGAAACGTTACTACAACTTCATAACGAGTTAAAAGTTCAGGCTGAGGAACTGGAAAGACAGAGACAAAGAGCAATTGAATTAACAGATGCAAAGTCTAAATTCCTTGCAAGTATGTCTCATGAACTTCGCACTCCAATGAATTCAATTCTTGGACTAACTGAGCTTATGCTGGAAAAAGTTGATCTTGAGCCACGAAATAAGGAAAGGCTTGAAGTGGTTCTGAACAGTGGTAAAAGATTGATGACACTTATAAATGACATCCTTGATTTATCGAAAATTGAAGCTGGCAAAGTTGAAGTGATGCATGAAGATGTTATCCTCGAAGAAATTATTGCCGAAGTTTCTGCTGGAATTTTAATGCTGGCAAATGAAAAGAAGATTAGTTACGAAGTGGTAAGAAAAATTGATCCCCACACTGTCATTAGTACTGATCGTGGAAAAGTTGTTCAGGTTCTTATAAATCTTTTAGGAAACGCTGTTAAGTACACTGATGAAGGAAGAGTAGTTCTAAAAATTTCGGTTGGAAATGAGATGCTAAACTTTGAAGTAGTTGATACAGGCATTGGTATTTCTCAAGAAGAGATTGATGTGATTTTTGAGGAGTTCCGGCAATCAAATAGTTCTAAGTCTCGAAGAAGAGGAGGAACCGGATTGGGTCTTGCTATAAGCAAGAAGCTGTCTGATATTCTGAATGGAAATCTTTCTGTTATAAGTGAACTTAAGCAAGGCTCTACCTTTACTTTTTCAATTCCATTTAATCAAGTGAAGGTATTTAGTAGAGAACAGAACAGAATACCGGTGGAAATTCTCCCGATTATTAAAAACGGAAAAAAACCGATAATTGTAATTGATCGGGGAAATGAATTAAAGTCAGCCACCAGCAAATATCTTTCTTCCCTGGGTTATGAATCAATTTTTATAGAAGACAGTAATCTAGATTTTCAAAGCATAACTGATCGTCAACCGATTGCGATCGTCCTAAATGTAAATCTAAAAAGAACAAATTGCTGGGATATTATTAAAGAATTAAAGCAAAATGTTAACACACAAAATATTCCTGTAATTCTTGTTTCAATTAATGAAGAAGAAAATCGTGCTTATGTGCTTGAAGCATTTGATTATTTAATAAAGCCGTTGTCCTCTGAATATCTGTCTGAAGTCTTTTTCAAATTAGGAAACAGCTTTAATAAGAATATTCAAAAAATTGCAGTTATCGATGACGATGATCAGGAATTAAAAAAATTTAATCAACTTTTGAATTCTGATGAGGCAAAGGTTGAACTAATAAATGAAAGTGAAGAAGCATTAAGCAAAATTGAAGATACGAATCCGGACCTGATAATATTAGATTTAACAATGTCTGGTATCGATGGTATAACACTTACTTATATGCTGAAATCAAATTCTGAGACGAAGTCTATCCCCATAATTATTTCTTGTGAAAGTGAAATAAGCAACGAAGACAAGAAATCTCTTTCCGATATTCTCGAAGCAATTACATTAAACTCTAACCGGCAGATTGCTGATGCATTCAGGCTTGTACAGAGCTGGCTTGAAAATCAGGAGTCTGTAAAATATTCTCAATCTTCGGGATTAAATTCTATCTCTAAATCAGAAATAGATAAAAGTATTCTGCCGGAACCTCAACATATCAGTGATGAAAATTCCGAATTAGATATTATGATTGTTGATGATGATCCCAACACTCTTTTTACTTTAGCTGAAATAGTTCAAGAGGCTAATTGCAATCCAATAATTGCTCATAATGGTAAAGAATGCCTGGAATTGTTGGAAACAAAAATTCCCGACTTAATACTTTTAGATATCATTATGCCGGAGATGGATGGTTTCAAAACAATCAAGCAGATTAAGGGAAATAATAAGTGGTCAGATATTCCTGTTTTTGCTGTTACTGCAAAAGCTATGAAAGAAGATAACGAAATCATTTTAAAACATGGATTCACCGGCTACATTCCCAAGCCTGTTAACCCTGCTTTTGTTGTACACAAGATTCAACAGTTAATAAATCAACTAAAGACAACGTGAAATGAAAAAAATTCTGGTCATTGATGATCTTCCCGAAAATATATTTATCCTGCAGGACCGGCTGGCTCAGGAAGGGTATGAAGTAATTACAGCTTACGGCGGCAACGATGGAATGGAAAAGGCGTATTCTACTTTACCCGATCTTATTTTGTTGGATGTGATGATGCCGGATATGAGCGGGCTTGATGTCTGTAAAACTCTTGTTAACGATGAAAAGACAAAGCACATTCCAATCATTCTTGTAACTGCAAAAGCTGGTGCAGAGGATACTAAAGAAGGCCTTGAATCTGGCGCCTTCGATTATATAAAGAAACCTTTTAATCGTATTGAGTTGATTGCAAGAGTAAAATCGGCTCTTAAACTTTCTGAAGCTAATCAACAGCTTCTGGAAGTAGAAAAACGAACAACGTTCATTGCCACGATAGTAACAGCAAATCATAAAATTAAACAACCCCTCACGTTGCTCAGTCTTTCATCTGCGGCAATTAAGAAAGAACTTGAAAAAGAAGGATTCACCAGGGAATCAATTTTAAGTCGTGTTAAATACATTGATGCTGCAATAAAAGATATCAGCGATGTTCTGAACAAATTAAATTCTATAACCAAACCGGAACTATCTGATTACGCTAAAGATGTTAAGATGATTAAGGTGGATAGTAGTGAAATGGAAGGTTAAACGAATTTCCTGATAGTAGCCAGCATCGCTTCAAATTCATAAGGCTTGTTCAGCTGGCCGTTGATTTGGTATTTTAAAAATTCTGATTCCTGATTTGTCCACAAACTTCCTGATGATAAAATAATCGGGATATCCAGATTTAGTTTTCTTATCTCTGCAATTGTTTCAAGACCTGATAACCCCGGCATATTATAATCAATAATAGCAAGATCGACTTTAATTTCTTCAGTAAGAACTTTAAGTGCTTCCTTTCCGGATGCTACTTTTATTACTGAATATCCACTTGTTTCAAGAAGTTCAGCGAGAAGATCTCCCAGCATTGGTTCGTCATCTGCAAGTAAAATAATTTTCTCGGACGGATCAGTTTTCTTTTCTTTAGGAGGTTCGAAGGCAGGAATGTAAACATCAAAAGTAGTTCCCGCTCCGGGCTTACTTGTCACATCTATAAATCCATTGTGTGCTTTTATTATTCCATAGGAAACATATAAACCTAAACCAGAGCCGGTATCTTTCACCTTCGTTGAAAAATATGGATCAAATATTTTAGTCAGGTGTTTTTCATCTATACCAACACCATCATCTGTTACAGAAAACCTTACATAATTCCCGATTTGTAAAAGCGGCAGAAAAGAAATGTTATTCTCGTCTATCGTTATGTTCTTCGCAATAATATTAATATTTCCTCTTTCTTTGATGGCTTCTTTTGCATTAACACACAAATTGAGAATTACTTGATTGATTTCCGTCCCATTGCCAACAATATCATAAAGAGAAGTATCAATTTTTTCAGTAAGTGTTATTGCTTTGGGGAAGGTTTGGTTTACAATTTTAATAATCTCACTCAATAGCTGGTGTGGTTTTACAAGTTCCTTTCTCTTGGGAGTTGGCTTTCCGAATGAGAGCAATCCTTTTGTTAAATCCCGGGCTCTTACCGAACAGTTTTCAATATTGTCAATCAGTTTTTGAACGTTATCTGTTTGATCGACTCGCTTTCTTAATAAGTTTAAACTTCCGAAGATGCTGGAAAGAAGGTTGCCAAAATCGTGCGCCATTCCGCTTGATAATTTCCCGATCGTTTCAAGCTTCTGTGCTTGTAATAACCTGCTTTCAAGCGCTGTATTTAAATCGCGTGTTCTAATGTTGCTTATGATGAATGTAAGGAGGGTCGAGAATTCCTCTAAAAGTTTTATTTCATCGATTGTAAATTCATCTTTTAATTTTCCTACAATCAAAGTTGCAATAAGTTTTTCATCAAAGATACAAGGTGCAACTAGAATATTATCACAGCCTATAGAAGATGCAAGATTTCTGCCCAGGTTATTTTTCTGGTTTGCTGCCACCAGGGATGATTTATTTAACATCAACCACTTGCTTATAAACTTGAAATCAGATTTAACGGTTTTTTCAATATCTGATTTATTTGAAACAATATTCTGCGGGTCAAGATATTTAAATTCTGTTTCTGAATTTTCAATTAAGAATGTAATTATTCCAAGATCGCTTTTGGTTAGGTTAACTGACTTCGATAATATTTCAGTAGAAAGCTTATCAATCGAATTTTCTTTTACTAGTAATGTCAAGATATCCTGAAACACATTTCGAAAGTTTATATTATCTTTGCTCGACTTGTCATTTATTGCTTTGGGTTGGGATACTATTGCTGAGTCAAGAAGTTCTAATTTATAGTTGTCAGGTTTATCTTTTTTGTTTTGCGCAAAAAGTGGAGTTATGTGCAGCTCTTTATTTATTTCGGGTAACTGACGAATTGTCGGTTTTTTATAAACCTCTTCAGTGTCCTTATCTATTCCGGCTGAATTTAATAGGCTGGCGAGTGTTTTCCCTTTTAATTTGTTCCCGGCAAAATATTCTTTAAAGCTTTTGCTGAACCAAATTATTTTTAGATGACTATCGGTAATTGCAACCGGGGTATTTTCACCGAAAATTATTTCGGGTGAATATTTGGCAATTATGCTCGAAGGCATTTAAAATTAAACGGGCTTTAATTCATATTTTTTAATTTTGGTATATAGAGTTTTTGGGCTTATACCAAGTTGATTAGCAGTCTGCGTTCTATCCCATCGGTTTCTATCGAGTACTTTCTTAATATGCCATCGTTCAAGTTCTTCCATACTTAAAATTTCTTCGGAGTGTTCAATCTCAGAGTGCTTCCTGGTTTGTACTTGATATGACTGAGGCAGGTTCAAATCTTCCGGATAAATTATTTCTCCCTCAGCAAAAATTATTGCTCTTTCAATAATATGATCAAGCTCCCGGATGTTACCGTTGAATGAATAACCTAAAAGTAATTCTTCAGCTTCGTTAGAAAGATGTTTAGGTGAACGTATCGGAGATTTTTCTTTTATAAAATGGTTTGCAAGCAGCAAAATATCTTCCCTTCTGTCTCGCAAAGGAGGAATCGTAAGTGTGATAACATTTAGCCTGAATAACAAATCCTTTCGGAAATTTTTATTATCTGCCTCTTCGAGTAAGTTTCTGTTTGTGGCTCCTATTACTCTAACATTGGAAGTTAATGAAGTTATACCACCGATACGTCTGTATTCTCCATTCTCCAGAAATCTTAAAAGTTTTGGCTGAAGCGTAAGACTGAGTTCCCCAATTTCATCCAGAAAAAGAGACCCGCCATGAGCTATTTCAACTAATCCCTGTTTAGAGTTTTTTGCATCTGTGAAAGCACCCCTTTCGTGACCGAAGAGCTCGCTCTCAATTAATTGATCGGGCAACGAAGCACAATTAATGACTACAAAAGGTTTGTCTTTCCGGGCGGAGTGTTTATGTATGAATTCGGCTAAAAGTTCTTTACCGGTTCCGGTTTCTCCCTCGATGAGAATATTTGAATCGGAGATAGCTGCTTTATTTGCCAGGTTAAGTACTCTTTTTAATTCAGCACTATTTCCAATAATATTTTCAGAACCCTTTTTACTTATCTCTTTAGTTAAAATTTCAGTTTTTACCAGAAGATCTTTGTGTTCAAGAGCTCTGCTTAATGTTACAAGTAA
The DNA here is from genome assembly GCA_963739915.1 of uncultured Ignavibacteriaceae bacterium. Lineage (GTDB taxonomy): Bacteria > Bacteroidota > Ignavibacteria > Ignavibacteriales > Ignavibacteriaceae > IGN2. The sequence goes on along the minus strand of CAVUCF010000027.1, from coordinate 16,033 downwards.
CTGCTCAAATTCATATGGCTTTGGAATAAAATCGTAGGCACCTGCTTTTATACAATCTATAGCTTTCCTCATTTCTCCTTGTCCCGAAAGAACAATTACCTGCAAAGATGCACTGTAGTCTTTTACAAATTTGAGTACGTCCTCGCCTGATACCTCTTTCATATTTAAATCAAGCAAAAGGACATCGTAATTTGACCTTTTGATTGCTTCTATCGCATACTTACCATCATAAACTGCATCAACTTCAAATCCTTCCTCTAATAACTGCTCCTTCAGCAGATAGCATAGAGTTTCGTCATCATCACAGACAAGAATTTTGGAATTTTTAAGGGAAGCCATTTTTACCGCCAATCGATTTTATGTGTTAAAATCTTTATTTTGTATTAGAATCCTCAACTTACTATATTTGCATTCCTTTTTTGAAAGGGCGCGTAGCTCAGGGGTAGAGCATCTGCCTTTTAAGCAGAGGGTCGGTGGTTCGAAGCCACCCGCGCTCACTCTATCTTCTTTTCTTATAAATAGTTACAAAGAGCAATCGTTCCATAACTTTAGTTTCTCTCCCATCAATATTAATACATTAATGTAAAATTTACAAGTTGACTCCCCGTTGGAATACTTTCAGAGTTATTATTTTAGTTATATTAAAAGGCATTTTTCTGTTGGCACTATTTTAGTCTTTAATTAAAATTTAGTCAAAATGTTGAGTTTGTAATGGGCGAAGTGGTTTTCTGGACAATAATGCGTGCTGCGGTTACCATCACTGGTTTATGGGTAATAAAATCTCAGGTTGATGAACAGCTTTGGTGGATAATAAGTATTGCTGCTGTTTATGTGCTTATTATTCATCCTGCGATGGTAAGTTACAGATGGTTTGAGGAACGCAATAAAAAAGTTATAGAATCTTCTCTTTGCACAAGCTGCAAAAGTTTTGATCGGTCTGCAGTTCTTTGTATCAAATATGATAAACACCCAACAGAAAATTATGTTCCTTGCGATGGAGTTGACTGGGAACCTAAATAAACTGTTTTTTAATTTCACTAATTAGAATCAGCAATTCTCCATTAGTCCTTTAGAATTTCTATACTTCCTTCTTTCGGAAGTTTAATTGTATAAACTTGTTTGGTTTTGTTGCTTAGGTAGTTTTCACGAAGCCACGGATTGTACATCTTCAAGATGAAATAATTTACACCCAGGCTTTTTGCATAGTCAGCAAAATCTGCAACTGAGCTATCCAGGTTTACTTCATAATACTCAAGTGGCTTATATTTTTGTTCTTCTTTAATATCAAACCCATATCTCTCAGGATATTGAAGAATGTATTTAAGAGAAACAATCCTGGCAACGAATCTTGAGGTCTCCGAATTAATTACAAGATTGAAATAATTTTTTACTTTTTGTCTTTCCATCTGCAACTTTATTCCATCCTGACCCATATTGTATGATGCCGCAGATAGAGTCCAGTTCCCAAACATTTCATATGAATCTTTCAAATATTTGCAAGCAGCTTCGGTTGATTTTTCTACTTGGTATCTTTCATCTATCTGGTTGTTTATTTCTAATCCATATTTTATTCCAGTTCCTTCCATAAATTGCCAGAATCCTGTTGCACCAGCAGGGGAGACGACATTATCCAGATTACTTTCAGCGACAGCCAGATATTTAAAATCATCAGGGATGTTATTCTTTTTAAGTATAGGTTCAATAACAGGAAACCACCTGTTAGCTCTTTTGATGGCAAGGACAGTAGCCGAGTGCCAGTAAGTGTTCGAAAGAAATTCTCTTTCCATTCTCTCGAAAACTTCAAAGTTTTCAGTTGGAATTTTTTCACCCGCAAATTCAAGATAATTGGGAATTTCAGGTGAAGTTATTTTATATCCTTGAGGAAAATCTTCATCAGCAGTTTCGCCTGCCGTGGTTATTTTGCCGTTTAGTTGAAGTGTGATAACAAGAATAATTATGGTTACTATCGCTAACGCACCAAGTATAAAAAAGTAAATGCCAGACCTCTTGCTCTTCATAAATTTATTCCATTCTATTTTTGTATTTTTACGCCCGATTTGAGTTACTAGTATATCAATTTTTAACCTAAAAGGAAAAACTATTCAAAGTCGTATTATGGACTGTTATGGAAATAGAAAATAATCAGGAAATTAAATCAAACAAACAATACCATCCACAGATGCATTCGGCAGAACATATATTGAACCAGACAATGGTACGAATGTTTAACTGCGGAAGATCATTTACAAATCATATTGAAAAGAAAAAATCTAAATGCGATTATCACCTTAGCAGGGATTTAACACAGGCAGAGATTGAAGAAATAGAATTAAAAGTAAACAAGGTTATTGGACAAGATTTAGCTGTAAGTGAAGAATTCTATTCCATAGAAGATGCAGAAGTGAAATTTAATCTTTCAAAATTGCCGGAAGATGCCGGTACTAAAATAAGGGTAATTAAGATTGGCGAATATGATGCCTGTCCATGCAGCGGATTGCATGTTTCGAATACAAATGAGATAGGAACTTTTAAAATTATTTCCACTGATTTTAATGAAGGGGTGCTAAGAGTAAGATTTAAATTGCTGAATGATTTATAATTAATAAAAAAATATTAATTTTACGTCGTAAACACAAACTCTTTTTTTCAGAAAGGATACAAAAATGCAACGAGCTCTTAAATCCACTTTTCTGTTCTTAGCACTCTTTTTAAGCTTCAACTCAACAATACTTTCGCAAGGCAGCCCATTCCAGCTAGCACTTTTCGACCCCATTCAGATTGTACCAAATAATGAATCGATTAGTGGTGTGAGATTAAATCTTATCTATTCAAAAAATGCAAATGTTACAGGATTTGATTTAGGCCTGGTAAATGTAACAACTGGGAAAGAAGTCGGTGTTCAGTGGGGCGGCGTTAATGTGACCGATGGCGGCTTTACAGGTTGGCAGTCAGCATTCATAAATATTTCCGGAGGAAATTTTGAGGGTTTACAAACTTCCTGGGTTAACTATCATAGCGGGCATTTCAACGGTCTTCAATTTTCCATTGTAAATTACGCAGCGACTCTTAAAGGTCTTCAGCTGGGATTAATAAATATTATTGGTAGCGGTGGTTTCCTGCCAGTTTTCCCATTCTTTAATTTTGATTTTGACTAAGAGAAATGAGTTAGAGAAATTTACTTACAAACTCAATTGAACTGACATTAAAAATAAAGGGTGTCACGGTCCGACCGTGACACCCGGGAACTAACTTAATCTTTAGTAATAGTCTTATTTTTGGTTTTATTATTCTTGCCAAAAAATATATTGAAGAATTCATTTCGACCAACTGCTTCAACGACGGCAGTAATTAAAGTATAGATAATTATAAACAACGATAGAATTATGTGAATTGCCCAATAATGATCCCAATTCATTTTTTCGAAGTAATTTTCAAATGCAAGTGGAAGTGATTCGAATTTTGAGATCAACGGGATTAGATCTTCTATAAATTGAAAAAGCACTACGATCAATAGATAAAAAAATATTCGCCATAAAATAGTATAAATTAGTCTTGACTGATGAAACCATTTTAACATTGGTAAGGCATCAACTAATAAAATTGATTTCCCTACTATAAGTGCACCAATAATAGCAGATGTAGTAGAAGAAAAAGTCATTCCATATTCCTTAGCGAGTAAGCCTCTTACAAAAGTAATGATCTGAAAAACCACAAAGAAAAAAATAGTAGGAGGAAGAAGTTCTAAAATTTCTTTCTTCAAAAACATCAGAGTTTTATTCATAGATATACTTTTTATAATTATTTGTTATTTAATCTTTAGCAGGTTCAACATTTACAACTTCATACATATTTTTACCATCCTGTACGATTGGCTGGTAATATGTTTCTCCATATTTTACATAACTAACATCGCCGATCTTTACTTCTCCTCCTCCTTCGGAAAGCTTTTCCACAACAGTGTATCCACTATCAGCTTTTTCGTAGTACGTTCCGGCATAGCAATAATTATTGGCTGATTACACAGTAAAAATACTGAATGACCGATGTGTTGACAAAAATATTTTGTTGATTAATGATGATATTTTGTGTAAACTTTGACAACCAATTCATAAGACAATAGCGCCATGAAAAATAGTTTTTTAGCATCTTTAGTACTATCGATGAGCTTGTTAAGTTCTCCTGTTTTCTCTCAAACAGAGAATGACACAACATCATTAGGATTGCCAGGCGATAACCTGGATCTTTATGCCGTATTAGATCTTTTTCAAAAGTCTAAGACCATAGAAGATTTTGAAAAATCGTTAAATGATGAAAAAACTGGAATCAATAACCTGGATTTAAATCTGGATGGAAAAGTTGATTTCATTAAGGTTATTACAAAGCAAAATGAAAATGATTTTACATTTATACTCCAGGATGACGTAACGGAAACAGAGACACAGGACGTTGCGGTCATATTACTATCGAAGGATAAAAATGACAAAGTTACTATGCAAATTGTGGGAGATGTAGATTTGTATGGCAAAGATTATGTTATTGAACCTAAGCCCCCAGTTACTCCTAATCCCGGGTATACAGGTACCGAGCCAGTGGCTGGAAATAGTACGGCGTCAACAACTGTTGTAGTAGTCGAATCAGCTCCAATCGTTCAATATGTGTATTCACCTGTGTATGTGCCCTATTATCCTCCATATACTTACTCATATCCTCCGCCTTATTTCAGAGCATTTGCTGTAGTGGCGATTGGCGTTTATCGTCATAACAATTATTATCATCATGGCGGATATCATGGTGGTGGATATGGCGGTACAGTTGTGGTTCATAATACAAATAATTTTAATAATTACAATAATTCCAGGAATAGTTCTAATACTGTAAACCATAATAAGGCTAACGGTAATTATAATAGGAATAACGTTTCAAATAACAAGAACAACGTTTCAAATAACAAGAACAACGTTTCAAATAATAAGAACAACGTTTCAAATAACAAGAGCAACGTTTCAAACAATAAGAACAACGTTTCAAATAATAAGAATAACGTTTCAAACAATAAGTCAAAAGCACCCTCGACAACAACGAAGAAGCCAACAACTAATCAGTCAATGGGATCATCCCGTTCAAGGGGTGGTGGAAATTATGGCAGCGGCGGTTCCAGAAGTGGTGGTAGAAGAAGATAATTAACGGTATTTTATTCTAAAATTATACAATAAAAAGAGGCTACCCTAAAAAAGGACAACCTCTTTTAAAAACATTTTATTTGTCTTTTTATTCAAGTGGCATGTCAGAAGCACTCATATCCCTAACGCTGACATATTTGCCGTTTCGTTTTTCAAACAGAACCATATAATTTCCTGTATTAACGGCAGTATTAGTAGAGTCAACTACTTTATAATAGCCAATCTCAACCACCTGGTTTCCATCATTTGATACAAAAACTTCGTTAGTTGTAAACGAAATTTTATTGGACTCAGTAGATGAGCTTAAGTCATCAAACAAATATTTTACAATTGCTGCTTTGCCTACTAATGGTTTCCTGTTTTGAGTAAAGGTTATTGCATCATCAGCATAATAGCCAATAGATTTTGCTATTCCGGAATTGTATATCTCAGCAAATTCATTTTCCCTGGCTTGAATTTCTTTTTTTATTTGTTCTTTATCAATTACTACTGGAACGGATTCCGTTTTATTTGTATTACAGGAGGATAGCAATGATATTAAACATAATAATGATGCGCCTATTAGAATTTTGGTTTTCATAATAATATTGTTTTTTGTTTATGTATTAAGAATTAACTCAAAAAGATAAAATTAATAAAATAAAGCACTATCGTTAGCTAACGATACAAAAATATTTTCTAATATCATAACTGTATGAAAATCAACAAGCTGCCCGAATTTATCATAAAAAAACGACGGTCACCCTGTCTGACTGGAAGTGATCCCGGCAGTTAAATTGAAGATCGTTGCTTCTAGGTTACCTATTATTTCTTTTTGGGAAATGTTTCAATCGTTACTTTATTTAACTTTCATCAATTGATCGTAAACTAATTGATAAGGTTTGGGTGATAGCCCGAGGTCGCCACGAAACGGTCGATCCAGCGCTAAGATCACAAAAATGTTTAGTCCGATAAATACCGCTAAAAGCAGAACCTGAATTCCATGCAAACGCACATCTTCCACTTTGAAAAAGAAGGAAGCGGTTAGGGCAATGAAGGCACCTAAAATAAGTACTGCCCACATTACTGCCGGCAAACCGGTATCCACCGCATCAATTCGTAATCGACGGGCTTTGATCAATTGGTTATAGGCGTTTATGGTTTCACCATGCAGAAGTTTCTGTCCCTCAGTCACCGGTTCGAACACGAACAGTATAGACTGGAAGCGGTTCATACGTTGCACACCACCAAATGCCAATTGTCCTTTGCTTTGAGATGGCCAGGCTTCATTGATGACGTATTGGGTGTAATCATGAAGTACTTTTTGTAGTTCAGATCGGATTGGTTCGGGATAACCATTTACATCTCTATATAGTACTGTCAGGGCAGTAGCCTCATCCTCAACAATTTTTGAAACATCGGTGTAAGTCTCTGATACGTTCACAGCCATCAGCGCTGCAGCGAGACCATAAAATATCATGACCGAATGAACCATAGCACCGGAGAAATGAGAATCATGTGTTTCAATGTTCATTTGAGAATGCACGTGACGGCGGACGAACCACAATCCACCAATTGCAAACAAACACAATATTCCTATAATCGCCGGTCCTGTAATTATTAAAGGAAGATCAAAAAAGTATTCAAACATTGAGTATTCCTAATTTATTATGATTTTTTTTCAAATATAGAATTTTATTCTGAATTTAATTACGGGTAAATCACTCATTCAATAATTTCTCAAACACCTAAATTCATCTGGTTTTTCTTCTGCTTTCCTTTTAACTGTGCAGCTTTGGACGAGTCGTCACATAACAAAACAACTAAGCATTCGCAAAGGTAGAGAGTGTTTATTTAATCCTGAAATTGCTTAGAACAAAAATAAAGCAATAATTACAAATTCTTTTAAAACAAATAGGCGCTGAATTACTTCAACGCCTTTCTAATAAATTTCTAAACTTTTGTTTCGCGGTCGGATCGTGACACCCGATGTAATGCAATCAATACGATAACCGGTGATAATTAAAATCCGAATGTTCCGCTTAAGCTAACCATTGATAAATTAGTTGGACCATCTACTACGATTGACTCCCATTCCAATCTGGCACCGACTGGACCAAAGTGAGCGCCGACACCAAGACCCCACAAGAAATTAGTGCTGGTGTCATCTGTGCTTTCGCCGCCAGTCGACTCATCCGTAGATGAAAACATAACTCCGGCTTTACCAAAAAGATCTATAATTGAAATCTGATACAATCCAAGTGCTTCAACATCCCAGCCTGCTGTTTTACTTTCATATGTAACAGTGCTGATATCAGTACTGATGTTGCCGAAACTTCTGTATCCGCCTTCAACACCAAGAAATTTGTTAAAATGATATCCTGCAAAAACTTTCCAGGCTGTTGAGTTCTCGCTTATTTCTTGTGCCTGGTTAACGGCATCTTCTACTTCTGAACTATAAAAAGTATTCCCAATGCCAGCACCCAGGTAAAAGCCCTGTGCAAATGCACTTGATGTAATTAATGCAATAATTATAAATGCTTTTGTCAATATAGCCTTTTTCATTTTTGCTCCTTTGATTATTTATATGCAAGTAAATTAATAACTTAATTAAACTTATAGAATAACTTCTGAAATAAAAACAAGGTTAGAGAGCTTAATTATCGTTCAGAAATATTATCTGACAAAATCCATATTGGTAAAAAAATTTCTATCTTTATTTAAGGCTTTTAGTTAAAAGGATTGCTTTAAATTTTATTTCTCCGGATAAATTACTTTCCAATCATTTTTCATATCTACTACAATCCAGCCATTTTGAATTGCTGCATCAAGAGCTTTGTCGAGCTGTCCGATTTGTGATTTTCTGTCGTAAGCCCATTCTCTTTCAGCGTCAGTGTGGTGAATAATCAACATTAATCTTTTACCATCTCCTGCAGCAGTCCATTGCAGCATCTCAAGATCGCCATCAGAATTTCCGAATGCAGCTAGTGGTCTTTTTCCGATATACTGATTTATAGCAACTGGCTTACCATCTTTATCATCAATAAAATTAATTTCGGGCAATCTCATTAAAACGGGACCAGCATCTGTCATCTCGTATTTAACTTTGATGCTGCTTCCGATTACCTGTTCTGCTGGTACACCATAAACTTGTTCAGTCCATGGTCTCATAAATTCAATTCCGCCTCCTGAAACAATGTAAGTCTTGAAACCATTTGCTCTAAGGTAATCAAGAAGCTCAAGCATTGGCTGAAAAACCATGTCTTTGTAGAGTTTTCCTGTTTTCGGATGCTTTGCAGTATTTATCCAATCTGTAACAATCTGTTCAAATTCAAGAGTTGTCATTCCTGCATGCGTAGTCATTATTATTTCCATCAGTCCTTTCATACCGGATTCCATCACAGTCTTCAAATCATTTTCAAGAACAGCTTTGAATGGCTGAGTAGTCTTCCATTCCGGGTGATCCGGGTGCCATTGCTTTAATTCTATCAAGAGCAAATTGAAGCTGGAAATAATACGGCATTTCAGACCAGAGAGTACCGTCATTATCAAAAGTTGCAATCCGTAGATATTCTGGAACAAAGTTGGGACTGCCCTCAGTGGTAACTTCGTTTACAAAATTTATTATTGCTTCTTTAGTTGGTCCTTCATTCCAGGATGGAAGAGGATCTGAATTTCCTCTTGCCTGAATCCCGCAATTCAGCATTGATAAAAGAAAGAGAAATAAAATAGATATCGTTTTCATTATATCATCCTTTTTTTGTATGAATACAAATATTAATAAAAAAAGGCGCTGATTATTATCAACGCCCTTTATTTAATCTTAACTGCTAACGTTCTCCTGATATATTTACAGTATTTCTTAGTCTATAACTTTATGAGTGATTTTTTATTTACGCACTTCAATTCGATTACTGTCCCTGTTTCTCCATTGCTTTCTCTATCTCTGCTTTTACAGCATCGAGGTTAAAGCTTGCACCTTTCTGCATTGGTGGATAATCGATGCCTGTCATTGCCAGTTTTGCAACAACCTGCTGGACGAATACAAATCGCCAGAACTCATACTGGAACCAGCTAAAATAATTCTGAGAGCCTTCAGCGGTACCATTTTGTGGCCAACGCATACGCTCAAATGGATCAAGACGAAGGTTGGTAAGAGTTGGTACATCAACATGAACTTTAGCCCCAAGCCAACCATCCGGTTGTTGGATGAATTGATATTTGTAATCATCAACACGAACGGCACCAAGAGAGCTTTCACCAAAATAAAATATTTCGTGACGATTGGATGGGCCCTTACCTGTAATCATTGGTGTTTGGTCATAACCGTCAAGATGAACTTTGTAAGTGGTTCCATTAATTTCCTTCCCCTTCAAAAGTTCAGTAGTAATGTTTGGATTTCCGGCTGCGGTTACAAAAGTTGGAAACCAATCCATTCCGGAGATAATTCCATTCTCAACTTTGCCGGCTGGAACATGTCCCGGCCAGCGAATCATAGCCGGTGCACGGAAACCACCTTCCATGGCGGTACCTTTACACTGTGCGAAAGGTGTTGTTCCGCCATCAGGCCAGGTAAAGAGTTCAGTGCCATTGTCTGTGGTGAACACCACGATGGTGTTGTCATCGAAACCGTTATCTTTAAGGTATTTCATAACGGAACCAACAATATCATCAAGCTGTGCCATACCTGCTTCCTGTATGGACCAGCCATTCTCAGAATTACGCAGGCTTTCGTATTTATCCGATAGATGAGTAACAATATGCATACGTGTTGGGTTCAGCCAAACAAAGAACGGCTTGCCATCTTTCTTTGCTTTATCCATGAAACTGAGAGTGTATTTGAGAATCTCGTCGTCTACTGTCTTCATTCGTTCGGGGTAAAGCGTTCCGGCATCTTCAATCTTTTGTTTGCCGATCTTACCCCAACGTGGCATTTCGGTCGGATCATCCGTATCGGTTGCCCAGGAGTGAACCATATTACGCGGTCCTACAATGTTCAACAAATCCTGTGGATAGTTTGGATGTGCCGGGTCTTCCATTGCATCGAGGTGATACAAGTAGCCGAAGAACTCATCAAAGCCGTGAACAGTTGGAAGAAATTCGTTCTTATCGCCGAGATGATTTTTACCAAACTGACCGGTAGCATAACCCATAGATTTTAGTACCGTAGCAATTGTAACTGCTTCTTTCGGAAGTCCTGTAGGTGCACCAGCCTGACCGACTGTGGTCATCCCGGTACGGATAGGTAATTCGCCAGTGATGAAATTTGCTCGACCTGCTGTGCAGCTTGCTTCAGCGTAGTAGTCGGTGAATAACATTCCCTCATTTGCGATCTTGTCAAGGTTTGGTGTCTTGCCAGCCATCATACCACGGCTGTAGGCTCCAATATTCCAGATACCGATGTCATCACCCATGATGAAAACGATATTTGGTTTTTCCTGTGCGTATAGTGAAGTTAAAAACAACACCAGCATCAGGGGAAGAATTTTACGAAACATAATGTGTCTCCTTTAGTGTTTATAGATTATATTATTTAAGTGAACAATTTCTAGTTTAAATTTTTTAATACAAGATTAATAAATCTAATTGCAGATTCATATCGGCGCTTATTTATACTAATTTTTATTGGCTTATAATCGAAATGAGAACTGCAGTTATAGCATCGGTTTAATTTTTAAATTTCACCTAAAAAATTACTTAAAATGCTTGGAAAAGCAAATAAAGTTAATAAATGAAAATGGGAGTAATCCTTTTGGGTTAGAAACAAAGGGATCCTTTTTAACCCGGTTAAACTCCACATAAAAAGTCAAACTCTCAACAGTGCGGTAAATTTTAATCTCTAGCTTTCTTATAGATCAGTATGTTCGCTTATTTGGTATTTTTTCTTTCTGCTTCCTTCATAACTATCTATTTGCAAAAGAACTCCTTCAAGTTTACCATTAACTAATGGAATTCTTTTCGAAGTTTTTAATCCGATGTGTTTTCTTAATGAAGGTTCGCCTGTATAAATAAATGCAGAGGTACCTTTACACTTTGTTTTAAGAAAATCGCCAAGTTCTTTGTAAAGATTCTCAACTTCATCTCTTTTGCCAAGCCTGATACCGTATGGTGGATTCGTTATCAGAACTCCATTTTCAAATTGTTTAATATGCTGAAAAGGATGAGCTGCTAAAGTAACTGCTTCAGAATAAGGTAACCTCGATAAATTTTCTTTTGCAATATTTATTGTTATCTGGGATTTATCACTGCCGCTTATTATTCCTTTTGGTAATGGTCTGATTTTGCTATCTGCTTCATCTTTAAATTTTTCCCAAACGGATCTGTTAAAATCAGGCAGATGGAAGAATCCAAATTTCTTTCTGAGTTTTTGAGCGGGAATTCTGCAATAATGCATCAGCGCTTCACATAAAATTGTTCCTGATCCGCACATACAATCGAGCAGAGGTTTTTCACCATCCCATTTACTTAATCTTATTATCGCCGCAGCAAGAGTTTCCTGCATCGGAGCTTCACCTGCAAGAAGTCTGTATCCTCTTTTGTGTAAAGATTCACCTGAGGTATCTAAACTTAAAACTGCATTATCTGTTTCGATAAAAAGATTAAACCTGACATCGGGATTTACGGTTTCAACGTTCGGTCGTTTACCAAACTTTGCACGGAAGTAATCTGCAATGCCATCTTTAAGAACCTGCGATGCGTATAGAGAATTGTTAATTGTACTTTTTGACACAGATGATGTAATAGCAAATGTCTGGTTGAGTGAAAATATTTTATCCCATTCAATCTTTTCTGCCATTTTCATAATTGACTTTGCATCTCTGCATCGAAATGATTTTAATGGTGCTAACACCCGTGATATTGTTCTGGAGGTATAATTAATTCTATAAATTGTAAGCAGATCAGCTTCAAAATAAATTCCACGATAAGCTACTCTCGTATTTTTCGCACCAAGCTCAATCAATTCCTGTTCACATAGTTCCTCCATCATTCCGGGGACTTGTGCAAAAAAAGTATTATTGGTTTGATATTCGAACATTCATTTAATCCCTTAAATTCTCAATGGACACTAAAAAAATAGTTTATTCACTTATATTTAGTATCAAAAGTTACAAATCATTTTGATTTTAATAATATGGAAAGAACACATTTCCTTTTTATAACTGCTTTAATACTTTTTTCCTGCAGCACAAATAACAACCAATTAAGTGTCAATTCACCTGATAATAAAATTGAAGTTAAATTTTTACTCAGTGATGAAGGCAGTACAGGATACTTTGTTGATTTTAATAAGAAGAGAGCAATTGATACTTCGTACTTCAGTTTTGATTTCAAAGATCAAAATCCATTCGGTGAAAACTTAGAAGTTGTTAATTCTTCTGTTTCAACATTCGATGAAACCTGGGAAACTGTGTGGGGCGAGCAGAGGTTCATCAGAAATAATTATAATGAACTTAAAGTTGAACTTAAAGAAAAAGAAGAAAAGGGGAGAAGGTGTTTTGTTGTTTTCAGAGTGTTTGATGATGGAGTTGGTTTCAGATTTGAATTTCCTGAGCAGGAAAATCTTAATGATGTGATGATCCTCGATGAGAATACACAATTCAAATTAACCGGCAATCACACTTGCTGGTGGACTCCCGGTGATTGGGATATTTATGAGCATTTGTTCAACACAACTCGCTTTACAGAAATTGATGCTATCTCTAAAAGAGGTAATGAGAGTTTAGCACAGACTTACATTCCCGAGAATGCCGTTAACTTACCAGTCACAATGAAGTCAGACGATGGAATTTACATCAGCATTCTTGAAGCAAACCTCACAAACTATTCTGATATGACATTGAAAGTCGATAAAGAAAATCTTCTCTTTCAAAGTGAGCTTGTGGGAAATGATTCCGGAATAAAAGTAAAAACTAAAACTCCTTTCGTTACTCCGTGGAGATTAATTTTAATTGGAGATGAAGCTGGTGATCTTGTAAGCTCAAGAACAATCTTAAATCTGAATGAACCAAATAAAATTAAAGATGTTTCCTGGATTAAACCGACAAAGTATATGGGAATATGGTGGGAGATGCATATTGGAAAAAGTGCCTGGGATATGAAAAGTGGAAGACATGGGGCAACCACTGAAAACGCAAAACGATATATTGACTTCGCCTCAAAAAATGGAATCGGTGCTTTGCTTATTGAGGGATGGAATACTGGATGGGAAAACTGGTTTGGCACCCACGACCGCGAAGGAATTTTTGATTTTGTTACTCCATATCCCGATTATGATTTAAATGAAATAGTCCGGTATGCAAAAGAAAAAAATGTTCAGATCATAATGCATCACGAAACTTCCGCTGCGATTATGACTTATGAAAAACAAATGGACACAGCTTTTGCTCTTTGTAAAAGTCTTGGCATTCACGCTGTAAAAACAGGTTATGTCGGACAAATTCTTCCTGATGGAGAATATCACTTCGGGCAGTGGATGGTAAATCATTATCAGAAAGTAATTGAGAAAGCTGCTCAGTATAATATAATGCTGGATGTTCATGAAGGAATAAAACAAACTGGTTTGAGAAGAACTTATCCAAATATGATGAGTGCTGAAGGATTACGCGGACAGGAATTCAATGCCTGGTCTCCCGATGGAGGAAATCCACCGGAACATTTAACAATTATTCCATTCACCAGAATGTTAGCCGGACCGATTGATTACACACCCGGAATCTTCGATATCAAGTTTGATAAGTATAAAGATAAAAACCAGGTAAACACAACACTTGCCCATCAGCTTGCACTTTATGTTGTTATTTACTCGCCGTTGCAAATGGCAGCAGATCTCCCTGAAAATTACGAGGGACATCCTGCATTTCAGTTTATTAAGAGATGTTGGTGTTGATTGGGATACTTCAATTGTTTTGAATGGAGAGATTGGTGAGTTCATCACTATTGCAAGAAAAGAACGAAACACTAACAAATGGTTTCTCGGAAGCATAACTGATGAAAATGAAAGATCGATAAAAGTTTCTTTAAACTTTTTAGATGAAGGGAAAGAATATACCGCAATAATTTATCGTGATGCAGACAGATTCTCACTGGGATAAAAATCCCACAGCATATAAAATTGAAAATAAAATAGTCAATAGTTCGGATACAATGGAACTTAAACTTGCACCCGGCGGTGGAACAGCAATTAGTTTTATTCCTATAACTAAATAATATTGAGGAAACAATGCTTGGATATATCGACTGGATAATCATTGCAATTTATTTCATTATAGTTTTTCTTGTTGCATTCTGGTCATCCTTCAGTAAAAAAACAAAAAGCAAATCTTCATCGGATTATTTCCTTGCTGGCAGAAATGTTGGCTGGTTTATTATTGGTGCCTCACTTTTTGCTTCAAACATCGGAAGCGAACATCTTGTGGGTTTAGCGGGAACTGGTGCAGCGAGTGGGGTTGCGGTTGGACAATTCGAAATCCTTGCCTCATTAAATATTATTAATACTTGGTTGGCTTTTCGTTCCTTTCTATCTGAAGAGCGGCGTGTTTACAATGCCCGAATTTCTTGAAAAACGATACTCCTCAGGTGCACGCTGGTATCTTGCTATCATTTCTATTGTTGGATATGTTCTTACAAAAATTTCTGTAACAATCGTTGCAGGGGCAATTGTTTTTGAAACAGTAATGGGAGTCGAGTTCTGGACCGGAGCTTTAATTGTAGTTGTCATAACCGGTGTTTATACCGTATTTGGTGGTTTACGTGCAGTGCTCTACACTGATATGGTTCAAATGTTTATTTTTGTTGGAGGAGCAATTACGGTAACTGTTGTTGGTCTTGTAAAGCTTGGTGGAATTGATGAATTGTATAACCTGACTGGACCCGGATTTTTAAGTTTGTGGAAACCGATGAGCGATCCGAATTTCCCGTGGACAGGCATTATTTTCGGTGCACCAATTCTTGGTGTTTGGTACTGGTGTACAGATCAATTTATTGTTCAAAGAGTTTTATCGGGGAAAGATATTAATAATTCCCGCAGAGGAACTATATTCGCCGGATATTTAAAGCTTCTTCCTCTTTTCATTTTTGTAATTCCTGGTGTGATTGCATATGCGCTTACTCAAAAAGGGGTGATTACACTTGATATCCCCGATCAGGCATTACCAACTTTGGTTGGAGCTTTGCTTCCTGTTGGGTTAAAAGGAATTGTAGTTGCTGGATTGCTTGCCGCTTTGATGAGTTCACTTTCATCTGTGTTTAATTCCTGCTCTACTTTAATTACGTGGGACATTTACAAAAAACTTAATCCCGCCGCAACAGAAAAGAGATTGGTTTTCGTTGGAAGAATCGCAACTGTAATTCTGGTCGGCTTCGGATTATTGTGGATACCAATGATGAAATTAATTTCTGGTCAGATCTATCAATATCTGCAAAGTGTTCAAGCGTATATCGCGCCTCCGATTGCGGCAATATTTTTAATAGGAGTTCTTTCTAAAAGAGTTAACTCGCAAGGAGCAATTGCAGCACTGCTGACTGGCTTTGTACTTGGAATCGCTCGATTGATTTTAGAATTGATGAAAGATTCTTTAAATGGAATCTTCTATGATTATGCAAATATAAATTTCCTTCATTTTGCTTTCTTACTTTTCCTGGTTTGCACTTTGGTATTAGTAGTAGTTAGCTATCTTACTTCGCATCCATCTGCAGAAAAACTTACAGGACTAACAATTCACACGACAACCAAAGAGATAGATATTAAAGGTGCTGGCTGGAGAAAAAGAGATTTTATTTTATCGGTATTGTTGATTCTTATTGTTGGAGCAATTTGGATTTATTTTAGTTAACGGGCGTATTTCATTGTCGTGCTCTAGAAATCTTCCGGCAGG
>CAVUCF010000026.1:0-32921 GCA_963739915.1 uncultured Ignavibacteriaceae bacterium | reverse complement strand
ATCTTCAGATTAATATCCTGCTGAATATCCATGTAGTAGTTATAATCGGAGCTTAAAACAAAGTAAACAAATTCAAAATCAAGACTAAATGAACCAAAGTTTGCAAAATGACCACGGTCGTAAGTAACATCATGGTGGTCCACAACAATTTTTTTTACAACGTCTACAATTTCTTCAAGCTTTTTTGCCGGTGTTTGATATATCACTGCTAATTTAAATACAACTCTCCTTCTATCCATTCTTTTAAAATTCTGAATTCTTGAGTTGGTTAAATCTGAATTGGCAAAAATAAGTTGTTCACCGCCCAGGCTTCTTACGCGTGTTGTTTTTATTCCTATGTGCTCGATATTTCCTTTAAACTCACCGGTAACTATAAAGTCGCCTATCTCAAACGGTCTGTCAAAGAAAATTACAAAGTAGCTAAAGAGATCGCCAAGTATTGCTTGTGCGGCAAGAGCAATAGCAATACCGCCTATACCAAGACCTGCAATTACTGTAGTGATTTCAAAGCCAAGATTATCAAGCAGGAAAACAAATCCAATAACCCAGATAAAAAAGCTTACAATGGCAGTTATACCTCGTATTTGCTTAATTCTTCTTTCCGCATCCTCCTCAACTTCGGCTTTTATTTTTATATAAGAATGTAATCCAAACCTTAATGCCGAAGTGATCATTTTTATTATGAAGTAGGTAGCAAGAATAACAGTAATCACGTCAATTGATCTTTCGACCTTTGGATGAAGCGTGAGCGTTTTTACTGATAAGTAAAAGATGATTACATATAAAATCGGAACAACTGCTTTCTCCAATCCACGTAATAGGAAATCATCTATCTTTGTTTTAGTAGCCTTAGCCCATTTCTGAAGTCTGACAAGGACAACTTTATTAATTATGAAAATAATAATAGCCCCGACTAAAGATGAACCGAGCGCTATTGCATAATTTAACAGTGTGTTACCAAAGTAGGTTTGGTTAAGAAATTCTTGCATGGTTTTCAGACTCCTTTTAAACTTAATTCAATTGTAAACAATAAAATCTATTTTATCTGCAATTTAAGAATTATTTTGGGTTTGATTTTTGCTCAATTGCTTTTGCGCTACTCAATATCTAATTTTTCATCACAAGAAATAGAATCCATTTTAACAGCATAATGTCAAATCAAACTGAAAAAAATAAAGGGGACACTTTTCAAAACCATCAAAACACCGAAGATATATTCATAGCGACGGATGAATTTAGAGATGACGCACATTTTTCTTCTTTCAATCAGTATAAAAACGTTTATGATTATTCTATTGCAGATAAAGAGCGATTCTGGAGTGGTGAAGCAAGAGAGTTGCACTGGTTTAACTTGTGGAAAGAAATAAAACAAGGCAAAGCATTCAACTCAAAGTGGTTTGTTGGAGGGAAAACCAACATCAGCTTCAATTGTCTCGACAAGCATTTGCCAACAGAAAAAAGAAATAAAGCCGCAATTATCTGGGAGAGCGAATCCGGTGAAAGCAAAATACTAACCTACCAGCTTCTTTTTACTCAGGTTTGTAAGTTTGCCAACGTGTTGAAGAAAATCGGAGTTACGAAAGGCGACTACGTTATTATCTATATGGGGATAATCCCCGAAGCAATTATTGCAATGCTGGCTTGCAGCCGGATCGGGGCAGTTCACTCGGTTGTTAATAGTGATCTCAGCGGTCCTGCTCTCTCTGAAAGGATAAATAATCTCTCGTGCAAGTTTTTAATCACACAGGATTATGTTTTAAAAAAAGGAAACCAGGTAAATCTCAAAAGCAAAGTTGATAACGCATTACAAAATTCAAACTCCGTTGAAAAAGTAGTAGTTTATAAAAGATCTAAAGAAGATATAAAAGCGATTTCCGAAAAAGAAATTATCTGGCAAAACGAAATTGAAAAAGTTTCAGATGATTGTGATGCAGTTCCGCTTCTTTCTCAGCATCCTCTCTTCAGCATGTTCACAAATGGTCCGAAAGGAGATTTAGTAAACATACTTCACATGACCGGCGGTTATATGGTTCAGTCATATCTAACAGCTAAATGGATTTTTGATCTTAAAGGAAACGATATCATCTGGTCTGTTTCTGATATTAGCTGGATATCGGGACACACTTATAGTATGTATGGCCCGCTGCTGAATGGTGTAACTACATTTCTTTATGAAGGCGTTCCGATATTTCCGGAACCAGATAAGTACTGGCAATTAATTTCAAAGTATAGAATTAATATTTTATATATAAATCCGACTACCATACGCGCATTATTAAAGCTCGGAAACGAGTGGGTTTTCAAACACGATATTTCAAGCCTGAGGTTACTGGGAATAAAAAGTGAGACGATTAAAGATGATACCTGGTTATGGCTTTATGAAAATATTGGTAAGCGAAAATGTCCAGTTATATATACCTGGTTGCAAACTGAAACAGGCACAGCATTAATTTCTCCACTGCCGGGCGCTTCGGAATTTAAACCCGGTTATACCTCCTGTCCATTTCCCGGAGTTGAAATTGATATCGTTGATATTAATGGTAATTCAGTTAAAGAAGGTGAAGGAGGATATTTAATTGTTAAAGATAGCTGGCCTTCAATGTTTACTTCGGGTAAAGAAGAAAAAGAAGAAGCGACACTTAATTGCTGGAAGCAGTTTAAAGGAAATTATTTTACCGGAGATGCTGCAATTAGAGAAAAAGATGGTTTCATCAAAATTCTCGGTAGAGTTGATGATGTTATTAAAACAGCAGGTAACAGAGTTGGCGGATCGGAAATTGAAAAAGTCTTGCTGTTGCATCCATCTGTGAAAGAAATCGCAGTTGTAAAAAGAGCTGACGAAATTATCGAAAATGCAATTGTTGCTTTTGTTTCCCTCAACAATGAAGAAGCTACTCCTCTTCTTAAAGAAGAGTTAAGAAATTTTGTCGCTGAGAAAATCAGTGCAATTGCAAAACCGGATGAACTGATTTTCCTTCCCGCGATACCTAAGCTGGAAAGCGGCAAAATAGATCGAACCCTATTAAGAAAAATTGCACAGGAAGAATTAAAGGAATTATCGGGGGAAGAAGCTCTTCATCAAATTATATTGGAAAAACTTCGGGAAGATTATCAATCTGCCAAAGTAGAAAATAACGGCTAAACACACCCATCTATTAAATCACGCAACAAGAATTATTACTGTTTGTTTATTAAAATTTTTTTCCCAATCTTAAGGTGTACTTAAATCAATTCTTTAATAATCAAATTACTATGGAGGTTATTATGAAACACCTATTTGGTATTTCTTTGTCTGTTCTTTTTGTCTTTCTTTTTGTCGCAAATGTGTCAGCTCAGCAATGGACTGATGAGCAAAAAGATGTTTGGGCTGGAGTTGACGCATACTGGAAAGCTGAGTATGACTGATAAACCAATGGATTTTCTGTCATACTTTGACGATTCTTACTTAGGGTGGTCTTATGACAATGAAGCACCGAGCACAAAAGCAGATGCGCAGAAATCGTTAAGTTACTGGACAGCAAAAGGTAAAGTCGTTTATTATATAATCACCCCGTCAAGGATTTGGGTGAATGGTAACTTTGCCTATGTCCATTACTATTACACACAGGTTACTGAAAGTGCCGATGGTAAACCCAGTACCGAGAAAGGACGCTGGACAGATATTCTAATGAAGAAAGGTGACAAGTGGATGCTTGTTGGTGATCACGGTGGTGAAACCGAAGGTGATGATTAGCTTTTATTTTATTGAATCTTAAGGGCGAGTTTGACTCGCCCATTTTTATTCCCAATTACTTTTCTAGATATTGAAGATCTAATTCATCTACACGAACTTGATGTTTTTCAAAATTGATGAATCTGATAAGCACTAACATTACTCCTGCAAAAATTATATAAGAAAGAATTACATATTCCCAATTCAGAAATTCTTTCATTTGTCCCATCAATGCAGCACCTGCAGCCAAACCAAGATTTGATATTGCCATATAAAGAGTAAACTGTGTTGCCGAAATTCTTTTCCAGCAAAGCTGCATTGCAGAAGCAAATATTGCTATAGTTGTAAAGGTTATGAGTATATAAAAACCAATTATAAATCCGGTTACGAATACTTCGTCCTGCCAGAGACTATTTAAAAAAGACATTATGGCTACAAGTAAAATTAAGAGACTCAAATAGATGGATATCATTTTAACCTTACCAAAATAATCAATAAGGAAACCGCCAATAAGCATTCCAGAAATACCGGAAATAAGATTTGCAGTTGCAAAGATTTGTGAATAATCTGTGTCCGCCCATCCCAGTTCCTGAACAGTAAATACCGGAAATACTGTATCAATCAATCCTCTGCCAACTGAATAACTAAAAGCGGCAACACCCATCATAAAACTGACGGGTAAAAAGAAAACCTTATACAAACTTTTAAAGATGCCTTTCCAGCTATGTAATTGAATTTTCTCAGCGACTTTTGAGGCTTCTCCTTTTGTCCAGGGCAGCAATTTTTCGCCGGGTCTTTCTCTTAGCAATAAAGGAACAAGAATAATAATAGAAACAATTAATGAGAATGCTACTATTGCATAGAAGTACCCATAATGGCTCATTATCCAGCTGCCAGCAGCTACTGACGCAGAAATTCCTAATGTTTTTGAACCCCACATTAAGCCATTTGCTCTTGCCTGCTGATCGACGGGTAAAATATCAATAGCCATTCCATCCACGGCAATATCCTGTGATACTTCAAAAAAGCTAACTATAAAACCAAGTATCATTAAAGCAGACATATTGTTTAGCGGATCTGCAATTAACGACATTGATAAAAAACTTAATATTAAACCAAACTGACCGAATAATACCCATGGTCTTCTTCGACCCATAGATAAATATGTAAACCTATCCATAATTGGAGCGTTGATAATTTTTAAGCTCCAGGGAATATCTAACCACAGCAACGTATGAACCTATCTCAGCAGGACTTTTACCATTCATTGCCAGCCAGGCAGGTAATGCATACCATAATAATCCTTCGGGAATTCCCTGAGCAACATAAAGGGCAGCAAAAGAAAAATATCTCAGAAATGTATTTTCAGATAATGCAGGTAAAGTTTTTAATTTCAGTTTATCAGATTTTACAAAAAGCATCCTTTCACTTTCTTGTTATCATTAATAATATTTTATTTGGTTTTATGCGCTTCCAGTTCAATTTCTATCATGAACTCCGGCAAAGCCAGTTCTTTTACTCCCAGCCAGGAGCCGGTTGGAAATTGCTTGGTGTAAATTGTATTTCGATATCCAGACTGTTTAAGGAACTCAGGCATATTTGTTGTAAAAATATTTTCAACCACAACATCATCGAAAGTGCAGCCGTAATGTTTCAGCACCTTATCCAGATCGGAATAACAATTTTTCATTTGTTGTGCTAAATCACCAATTGCAGTAGGATTACCGGCATCATCCATACTAACGGCACCTGAAATTTTAATATCGTTACCGATCTTTACTGCATGTGTGTAACCATATGCCCTTTCAGTTTCGGATCGAAGACTGAAATACTCTGGTGTTTCAGTTTGAGTGTTCTGCGTTTCAGAATTATCAGACTTCTGCTGGCACCCTGCTATAAAAACATATGTTATCAAGAGTGCGGAAAAAATTTTTATTAATGGGTTCATTTATATCTCCTTACCGGTAATCCGGTTTTTTGTGATTAGATTAAAACATTTTTGAAAAGTGCATATGAACCGTGAGCCACTTACTATCTTGTTTTACTAAAACCATACTTGCTCTGCCGCTTTGGTAATTCATCTGTCCTCCCCTTTCTATCCACGTAAAAGTATAGTAGCTTATTACAACCGTTTAATTGTCATTGTAAATTTGAATTTGAAAAGCCCGTCCATAATAATTTACATAGACGAGCGATCCAGTTTCTTCAAAAAAAGCTTTCTACAACATTTTCCTTATCACCCGCAAATACATTTGTTAAAAAAGCAAATGAAAGTCAGATTACAGTGATAGAAATGATAATATTCCTCATCTGTTTTCTAAAAAAATAAAATGGGGGAAAATTTATTAATGCTGCCCGAGTTGTGGGAGAGTGATTCAAAGCTAAAGATTAGTTTGGCAATTAACAAATAAAAAGTTGAAAAAATTAACGTATTTGGACTTTCTGGTAAATATTAACGCCGTTAAAACTTGTGTTTGGCAGTTGTGATCTTAAGTGTTCTGCGGTTTCTTTTCTGATCCAAATCCATTTTTCACTATTCATCATAAGCCTTATTCTGTTTCAAAATAAACATTAATCTCATTCTTAATCTGATATTTATTTAAAATATGCGTGTATCATCAATTTGCACTGGCATTATTATGGAGTAGGGACGAGTGAAATTCTTTAAGAAAATACTATAAATCTTAATTTGAAGGGTAATGGAACACTTCTATATAAATCAGACAGACGGCGTAGTAGTAATAAAAGTTGATCTCATTAATGCTACCGACAAAGAAGCGAAAACTTTGCTGGAAATATTTGAGAGATACCTGCTTTTTGACGGCAGCAAAATATTTATTGACCTTACAAGCTGTTCTCACATTGATTCCACATTCATCGGAATGATAGTAAAAATATTTAAGAAAGTAAGTGAGAATAAAGGTCAGTTAAAGCTGGTATTTCCCCAGCTCTCAATAGTTGATTCGTTTCGTGTTATAGGAATAACAAAAATATTGAAATGTTATGATAGCGCAGACGAAGCGTTAGATGCTTATCGGGCAGAACAAATGAATAGTAGCGTTGTATTAAACGAAGAAAAGAACAGTAAATAATAAATGGGCCAGCAGCAAATTCTTTTATTAGTCGTCGCAGCAATTGTTGTAGTAATAGCAATTACGATTGGAATCGATATGTTTGGTGCAAATGCTCAATCCAGCAACAGGGACAGTATAGTTTCGGAGCTTAATAACCTGGGCACTTTAGCACTACAATTCTATAGAAAATCTCCTCCTATGGTGGAGGAGGTTTATCATTCAATTCCTGGACAATTCCGGAACATCTTGATACAACTTCAAACGGAATGTATAGTCTGACTTGCACAGACCTGAGTGCAACTATAACTGCTCTTGGCAGGGAACTTGGCAACGATGGATCAACACCCATCGAAATAGTTGCAGAAATTACTTCAGCCGGTGTAGATATAACTATTATTAATTAGATAGATTCTTTTCTTCCATTAAGTGACAGTTCTTTATATATACCAACAAAAATGTTTCGTCCGAATGTGATTATTTCCTCGTTCTCTTCTTTTGCCCCGTAGATTCTTCATATTAAACGTCCTCACACTACAATAATTAAAAATTTATTTCAATAATTCAGCGAATCTTCATACTTACAGCTGACATTTTCAGGCTCTATAAAAAGAAAATGATCTCATTAGCATGATAATCACCAACAATTCCTAACCCACAAGAATAGTTGCTTATGTCAATTAAAATTATAAATTTGTTTTCAAAATTATGCTTTACTTCTGGAGGGCACGAGTACAGCCAATGATTTCTTACTGAAAACTGCCCCTCCGTACTCTCCCGAAGTAAGATTTCCAAGAACTATCATTCTTTCGATTGAGGCTATTGTGCAAGTTTTAGGAAAGTTTTTACTTCCCGGATGTTTTCTTTTCATAAGTTCTGGCTATTCAGAAAACAAAGCAGATTCAAAGTTCACGAGAGAAAGATCTTTTCAAATTCTTAACAAGTAATTTTCCATCAATAAACACGGAGGCATTTATGTTCATTCTGCATTTAAAACGAATTGCGATTTTACTTTCCGCATTTCTTATTCTACTAATTGTTGTGAGTTGCGAGGAAGACTCACCGAACGAACCAAACGGTAACAAGCCGACAATTGTTTCATTCACTGCAAATCCTTCGACTGTTCCAGCCGGTGGTGATTCTGTGAAATTGAGTTGGGATGTCAATGACGCGACCAGCTTATCAATATCATCCGGAGTTGGCTCTGTAACTCCAGCTGATAGCGGTTCGAAAACAATCTTTGTTTCATCACCTACAACATTCACATTAACGGCGACAAATTCTGCCGGAAATGTTACTGCTAATGCTCAGGTTAATGTTGCTCAATCTGTAACAATAAGCGGATATGTAAAAGATCTTGATGGTGAACCCATTGCTGGTGCTACAGTGATTATAAAAGGAAAAGCACCAACAACTACCGGGGCTAGTGGAAACTTTAGTGTTTCAAACGTAACAGTACCATACGAAATCAGGCTTATCATAAGTGGTTTTCAACAATCTGCAGTAGTCTATCAAGGGTTAACGCGTTCAGATCCAACTTTATTTTATCTCACCTCTACTACACCTTCGAAGTCAGCAACTATCAGTGGGATCGGTTCCGCAAGCAGCCGGGAAAACCACCCTGGTTTTCTTTGTTAGTGGTACAATGGCTTGGTCAACAATAGCAAATCCAACAAATGGGACATACTCGATCTTTGCTGATTGGAAGGGCTCGACAAGTTCCTATACCGGTAATCTCCAGGTTCTTCGCTGGACTTCTAATCCTAATGGGTTGCCTCTGCAATATGATGCTTATGGTTCAGAGAACAATGTTACAATTAGTAATGGAGGATCATTTCCCAATAACAATTTTGTAGCAGGTGATTTTACAGATCCCGCTGAACAAAGCATAACTGGATCTATTACACGCCCGTCGACCAGCTATTCAATAATAAATAAGAACCTTTATATTAATTTTGGAAATGCATATATCCAAATTGCCGGTGAACCTGGAAGTGGACTCACGGATAATTTTAGTTATACTGTGCCGACAATTACTGGCGCCACATTTCAGATTGATGTAAATGCAGTGGTTCCAGCAGTTCCAAGTCAACGGATAACCCTCTATAGTAAAAAGGGGATTAGTGGTGGTTCAACCGGAATTAATATTACACTTGCTAGTGCACCGCAACTCAATCTTCCTGCAAACAATGGAATTGGTATAGATACTACAACTCAGTTCTTATGGACGGAGGGTAGTGGAGCAGGCATAAGCTTAGTTTATATATTGCCAATGGGTCAGGGCCCTGCCTTTTATATATTCACTGACGGAAACAGCGCCAATATCCCAAATCTAAGTCCACAGGGATTAGGCTTACCATTCTTTCAACCTTATCAGTGGCTTACTGTAGAATTTTACCCTTTATCATCAATAGACGCGGCAGCATCGGAATCTTTCATATCATTTGTAAATGGTAATAGCGGCGATTATGGACGAGGGCAATCTGAAACGTTTAATTTTACAACCAAAACTAGTCCGTAGCAAAGCGGTTGCAAGATAAAAACACATAAAGAATAAATTTAAGGGGGCACCAAGTGCCCCCTCATTTTTACTACTAACTACTTACTAAAAGCCATTTCAATACCTCAACGAATCTTTATACTCATTAACAGCCGCATTAACCGTTTTGAGAATCTTAAAAGATTCGGTGGAACCGATTTTCTTTAAATCTCGCCCAAACCGCATATAACACAGTCAAAAGCCCCTCTCACGTGAAGCAGGAATTTTATCCTACTTGTATTTGGTCAGATAATAGGTGACATTGTAGCCAGGATAATTATTATCACTTTAAGGAGAAGTTTCAGAGTGGGCAACAGAAATTCTTTTTAATATTCTTTCCTATTCCTTCCCCTCAAAGGCGTAGAGTACCAGGTTTTTAAATACATCTCTTTACAGTGAATATAATTTACCGGTGAATCTATATTAAATAGTTTGATATCAGTTTTAGTTATAAGGAGCTACGAATGATGAACAAAGTAAGTATAATAGATAAGATGCAGCAATCTTTACTGCTTAATGGAGTAAAGAAGGTTTTTCATAATATTTTAGGTGTGGATAAAGCTGACAAAGGCAGATACAAAGAGGCACTTAATGAATTTACCGCAGCAATTGAAATAAATCCTAAAGATGCTGCCGCCTACTTCAACCGGGCAACTTTAAAAGTTCGCAGTGGAGATCTGAAAGGGGCAAGCCTGGATTTTAAAATGTCAGCGAAATGTCATCGTGATGCAGGTTTTAAATTTGCGAATTACCCTTTGCTTTGAGAAATATTGTTAGTAATCCCAGGTTACCTGCCCACTGAAGATTTTGATCACAAGCATAATAGAAAAAAAGTATTAAACACTTCTGAATAAAACAATATCTTAGTCCGTTATTACGCTCACAACTTTTTCCCAATCGCAAATATTCTCTCATTGCTTATTTCAAAATCATAGGGGTTTCGCTTGTCAAAAAATTCCAACAGAAATCCCGCCTCGCTAAAGTAAGCGACAATTTCTTCCTTTGTAAAGTGCGAAAAATAATTTCTGGTTTTTATTCCAAGCAAATCAGCTATATACCCTTCGGTTGTTCCTGCTTTAACAGCAACAAGCAGGTAACCATCCGGCTTTAGCACTCTACGAAACTCGGTGAATATTTTGTTCACATAAATTTTTGGAGTATTGATGATTGAGTAATAAGATATGAGTCCATCAAACGTGTTATCATCAAACGGCATGCTGGCGATATCTGCACATTTAAAATTCATATCAGGATTATAAAACTGTGCAAGCTCAACACACTTTTCTGAAATATCTATACCAACAACATTTATTCCTTTGTCAAACAAATATCTTCCGATATGTCCGGAAGGTCCGCAGCCCGCATCACAGATAAGTGAATCTTTCTTGAACTTCGTTGCAAAGAGATCTAACAGTTTGCGGTCATATTCTTTTTCGTTCATCTCGTTATGGAAAAGGTCGTGGTATTTTTGTGCGGCGAGGTTGTATGCCTGGCGTGTAAGTAAGTTTATAAATTTAAGTGTATCCATTTTCCCCGAGTTTTTCGACATTTGCTGTTGTTTGTCAAAATAGTCGAATCAGAAATATATCTTCAGAAAACTTTAATTATTTTCAAACCAAACTTTCTTCAAAACGAAAAAATATCAATCACTTATGTTTTTTTGAGGACCTTCCATATAAATCTTTAAGTTGTTAAGCGTCTTCTTAAGCATACGTTGCCAGTTCGGTTTCAATACAAAAAAGTTTAGCAATGGTCCAATTAAAAACCAAGGAGGGCTATATTCAATGATATAAGTAACAATTGTTTTACTAGCTTTATTTTCAAAAAGCCACTGCATCTTGTGAGGAAATCCTTTGTTTACTATCCCCTGCCACCCTGAATTTTCTTTATAATAGTGTATCTCAGTTTCAAGATGGAATTTCAAACCTGCAACAAGTGCTTTATAGGTATATCGCGCATTATTACCTTTCTCAATTTCTGAGGTTGGTTTAAGGTCAGATACTCCCTCCCGCCACTCTACCCAATGTTTCCAATCGGATGCATAGGCAAAAACATCCCTAACCGGTTTGTTGATTTCTATACTTGCTTCGATTTTAGTCATTTTCATTATTAATTTCCCGATCTATATAACAGAATTAATTTTGATTATCATTGTCTCTAATTGGAGAAGTAAATATGTGGAAACAGTTAAGAAACAAATCACTTATAAATTAACTTTTATTTGCGTAATACTCAACTGACAATCATCAAGTGCTTGAAATTATATTTAGAATATGTTTCTGCGAGCCCTGAAAAATGATCTTCGAAATTCATAAAGAAAGCAATTTCACTTGTTAGTTAGGGTGTTAGATCTTTTTCAAGCAGCGAATAAATTATGCTATCAAGAAATTTACCATTGAATAAGTAATTCTCATGGAAATATGCTTCCTTTTTAAAGCCGATCTTTTCCAGAACTTTCTTTGATCTTTCGTTCAATGGATTTACGTTTGCTTCGATACTGTGGAGGTTCATTTCATCAAAACCAAACCTTACCATTCTGTTTATAGTTTCATACATATAACCTTTTCCCCAGAACTCGCGTTTAAGTGCGTATCCGATTTCAGCCCGGCAATGTTCGGGAATCATTCTCCAGAATCCGAAGTAACCAATAAAACTATTTGAATGTCTTTCAATAATCGCCCAGGTAATACCCTCTTGTTTTTTATACGCTTCCTCAGTAGAGTTAATTAACTTTTCTGCGTCACTGATTGATTCGAACCTGTCTACATCCATGAATCTCATAACATCGTCGTTAGACCGGATGAGAAGTAAATCCTTTGCATCACTCAGCAAAATTTTATGGAACAGAAGTCTTTTACTCTCAAATTCAGGGAATGAATTAAAAATACTTTTATCTATTTCTTTAATCATCTGTTATAAAGTTTTTCCTTATTACTAATCAGCATTAAAGAGTTTTGGTTTTAATGTATAATGTATTTGTTCAGCTATAACTTTAACTAAAAATTCTTGTAAAGATAACTTGAATATCTATCCTGACAAATATGCCCTGTGATTTGGATTTGTTATCAATTTCAGATCGTATAGGGTTAAGACATTGTTCCCAAACAACATTTAAAGAAAATTCGGGAAATTTGTATGATGATTAAAACGATAAAATTAGGGTTTGGGTTAGAATTTTGGTTTTAATAAAACATTTTAATTGTATACTTTGTTGGAAGAAATTAAGAGAATTGACTAGTTCAAAAAAGTGATGCAAAATAATTATAAGGAGAAACACAGATGTTCAAAGACACTTCAAATGAAGGGACGAGATCAGAGGAGGCTACTGTTATTAGTAAAGGGGTTAAGATTGAAGGAAAGCTAAGCTGCAGTGGCAACATCAGGCTAGATGGAGAAGTACTGGGGGATATTTCATCTCAGGGTGTTGTTATAATCGGGGAAAATGGAAAAGTGAATGGACAAATTAATGCAGACAGCATAACGATTGGTGGAAGGGTTGCCGGAACACTCAAAGCAAAAGATAAAGTGGTTCTGGAAGCTAAAGCAAATCTTAAAGGAGACATTATTACCAAAATACTGATGATGGAAGCGGGAGCCATTTTTAATGGTAATACTAAGATGGGAGATTCAGGAAATATTGGAACGCCCATTGAGACCTCCAAACCAGTTGATGACTCCAAGAAGTAATAAACGAACAGCATATTTAATCAGGGTGTCACGGTCAATATCGTGGCACCTGAAATTTTTTACTTCCGCTCAAATTTTTCAAGAATGGTTACTTCCACGATTAATAAAGCATTGGGTGGAATCATACTCTCGCTTTTAGTTAATGATAAAAAATTAATCGAAATAATAATTTTATTTAATCATCGTGAGTAAAAATCCAACTTAACTTAAAACCCCTAAAAGCATCAACCGTTCAAATTTCAATTGACAAACAAATTATTTTAATTCGGTTTAAAATCTTTACCCCAGATTGCGAACCAAGTTGTGCCGATTAATCCGCAAATAAATGCAGTTATAAAATTGGTGAATGGAGAAATGTTCCAGAGGAAAGCACTGCTTAATGCGGCTATTGAAACAACAACATCTCGGAAGAGATAATATGTGCCGAATGTTTCAGCTTTTGCATTGTCGGATGCTAAATCCATTATTAAAGATTTCCTCGTCGGTTCACCGAACTCTTTCAATCCTCTTATAATAAATGCAAAGACAAGCGCAGTAAATGATCTAGAAAAATAAACCACAAGTGGAAAGACTGTAAAGAAAGCAAATGTTATCAAGATAAACGGCTTCTTGAAATATCTGTCAGCATAATAAGCTACGGGAATATAAACCAGTACTGCTGCAACCATTTCAACCACGGTTAAAACTCCAAACTGAAATGCACTAACGCCAATATTATTTACACACCAGATAACAACAAATGCATATGGAATCTGCTCTGCAAATCTTATAAGTATATCCGAGACAAGTAAATTCTTCAAATCCGGATTAAAATTTTTTAATCTTAAGAGATCTTTTATCTTGCTGCTTTTCGGTGCAACAATTTCGTCTTCCATCATAAAGTGAATAGCGAACAATGCAACTATTCCAAGCACAAATGCAGTGATAAATGAAATCCTGATTCCTGTTGTTGTTCCGTAAATAGAAATAAATGTTCCGCCGAGCAGTGGACCAAGTGACATCGGAATTCTTTTGACAATTGAATGAACGGTGATACCCATAGTTCTTTTGTTTGCAGGAACTGCCTTCGAAATCAGGCTCATTATCGCAGGAAGAGAAACTGCACTCCACGAAATAAATAATACGGAACCGATAAAAACAGCCTGCCAGGATTGAAAAAGTATAACGATCAGATAACCAAGCATTGCAATAGAAGTAAATAGCATCAGTGCTTTCTTGTATCCGATCTTATCGCTTAAATAACCACCGGGGAAAGAGTAAAGTGCACTTAAGAGATTATCCATTGCATTGAGAAATCCGACCGCCAGATTTGTATCCGCCAATTGCTAGAATATATAATGGAAGAAACCGTTCACCCATTTTTTCTCCGAGCATAATCAGCACAACCATAATCACCATTGCGGTTATGTTTTTATTAATCCCGAAGAAATCTGTAAATCGGTTTTTTAGTGACGGTGAGTTGGTCATAAATAAATTATTTAAATAACCTTTCAAAGCCCGGGTAAGGTTTCAGAGGTATAAGTTCAAACTCAATAAGTCTCTTGCTTACAAATGGAAGTTTGTTTAAGATCTTTTTAGCTTCTTGTTTGTTTCTTGCTTCAATGATTAATACAGCCAGGTTTTCATCTTTCCTGAAGTAAAACTCGCGCACTATTCCGTTCTGGTACAGCCGCCAGAGAGCTTTAGCTTCGGCTTTAGCATTTTTCCTGAAGTCAAGTGTTCTTGCATTATTTAACTCTTTTTCTAAAGCAAGGATTTTCATAAATACTTCCCCGGCATATTATGTTGAAAGATTATTTTTTTCTTTAATCTTGAAATGAACAAATGTTTTTCGCCCAAACCAGACAGGAATTCCGGTAGTTAATAACAGCAGAAGAATCCCTACTGGAACTTGAAGTATTTCTGGTAAAATATCTGCATGAGGTCCGACTAAAAATATTGCGGTGTAGAATCCAACGAATCCGGTAACTGCTAGTGACAAAATAAAAACCATGGAACTAAATATCCATTTATTCATTGTAATAATCTGCCCTGTTAAACCTCAGCAATACTCTTCAGCCCGAATATTTTTACTTTCTTTTCTTTACCCTTCAATTGAAGTTCGCCAACAAATTCACTGACGCAGGTATTCCGGCAGTTCAATGTTTTGCAGCATATACTCACTTATTAAAAATTTCTGGCCATACTTGTTGCATTCATCCTGTATTCTTGAGGTTGTGTTGAGCACGTCGCCATGGTAAACAATTTCTTTTTTAATAGTTCCTATCCATGTTACTGAAACATTTCCTCCGTGCAGTGCAGCTTTAAACTCCGGATGAACACCATATTTTTTCAGATACTTTTCCTTATGCAATTCAATCGAATTCATTATATCAAAAAAGCAGTTTATGCAGCTTGCGTATTTAACTCCGCTTTTAAATGACCATGTGAGAATTATTTCATCGCCGATGTATTGATAGATTTCTGCTTTTGACATAAGGATAGCCCCGGTCATATCGTGGAAATAATCGATGAGAAACGAACTGTATTTCGTATTACCAAGTCTTTCAGCAATAGCCGTCGAGGATTTCAAATCAATAAAAAGAAATATTTTATTTACTTCTTCGGGAATATGATATTTGCCAGAAACGTACTTTAGCAGATCGCCGGGTCTATGCAGTCTTCTAATTTGCAGCATAGCTATTAATGTGATAGAAACAACAGTAATAATGAAAAGATCCCGCGGAAAGTTTTCCCTGTATATCGCGGAATATATTGACTGGCTAACAGATAAATTTTGTGTTAAAAAATTACTTGCAGAATTAATTAGCAATTCGTGAAAAGCAAAAACGATGGAGTAAACAACCGATCGAAATAAAAGTAAAAAGAGATAAGATTTCTTTCTGAACCTATCTAGGAACAGGAACTCCTCGCAAAGTCCTATAGTAGTTCCAACCAAAAAACCGATAAGCATTCCTCTGATAGTTGGGCCGGGTATATCAAACTTATCAATGTAATAGAGGAGAAAACCTATGAGAGTGCCGACAATCGTTCCAATAACAGTATAAATGGAAACGTTTTTTAATTTATAATTTCTGGTTACAAACATTTATAATAAAAAAAACAGGTTATAGAAAATTTTGGTGAATTAATCTGTTACTATTAAATCAACTTATGGAAAAATACGAAATAGTTGAAGAAATTAGTGATAAGCGGATTTAGTTTTTCAAGAAGGCAAGTTACTTTCTATGGTTTGCTAATATATTTTTAATCAAGATCCCATAAACAAACCTCCAAAACAAATGGGAAAGTATATTATTTCGCAGCTTGGACAATGTATTGGTCATTACCCTGCTGCTGCTGAGATATCATACTTGGCTCAGTTTTTAGTATTGTCTATTTTTACTGACCACGAAACAAAAGAAAGTTTAAATGGGCGTTGAAGTAAACAAAATAATTTACTCTATGGTTGGGGTAAGCAAATTCTATAACAATAAACCGATCCTAAAAGATATTTATCTCTCCTATTTCTATGGTGCAAAGATTGGTGTGATTGGTTTAAACGGATCTGGTAAATCGTCTCTTCTAAAAATTCTTGCAGGTGTTGATAAAAATATAAATGGAGAAACAGTTGTGTCTCCGGGTTTTACAATCGGATATCTTGAACAGGAACCCCAGCTTGATGATACTAAAACCGTTAGGGAAATCGTGCAGGAAGGTGTTCAGTCCGTTGTTGATATGCTTAAAGAGTATGATGAAATAAATGCAAAGTTTGCCGAACCGATGGCTGATGATGAAATGACGAAGCTTCTTGAAAGACAGGGTGAAGTTCAGGAAAAAATTGAAGCAATGGGCGGCTGGGATCTTGATGCACGACTTGAAATGGCAATGGATGCTTTGCGTTGTCCGTCATCAGAAACATTGTGCAAAATTCTTTCCGGCGGAGAAAGGCGAAGAGTCGCACTTTGCAGATTACTTCTTCAAAAACCGGATATTCTTCTACTTGATGAACCAACAAACCATCTTGATGCTGAAACAGTTGCCTGGTTAGAACATCATTTACAAAAGTATGAAGGAACTGTAATCGCTGTTACTCACGATAGATATTTTCTTGATAATGTTGCTGGTTGGATTCTTGAACTTGACCGCGGTGAGGGAATTCCATGGAAAGGAAATTATTCATCGTGGCTTGAGCAGAAACAGGAAAGACTGCGCGTTGAGGAAAAACGTGAAAGCAGCAGGCAAAAAACTTTACAGCGCGAACTTGAATGGATAAGGATGAGTCCGAAAGCAAGACACGCAAAATCAAAATCAAGAATTACTTCTTATGAAAAGCTTTTAAAGGATGAAAAGGAAAAAGGACAGAAAGATCTTGAGCTTTATATTCCTGTTGCAGAACGACTTGGTGATATTGTAATCGAAACAGAAAATCTAAACAAAGCATACGGCGATAATATTTTAATTGATGGTTTAACATTTTCAATCCCTCCCGGAGCTGTTGTTGGAATTATCGGTGCGAACGGTGCAGGTAAAACCACTTTGTTCAGAATGATTACAGGATCAGAAAAACAAGATTCTGGAAATTTGAAAATTGGCTCTACAGTTAAGTTGTCTTATGTTGATCAATCAAGAGATGCATTGAATCCTGAAAAAAGTATCTGGGAATTAATTTCTAACGGAGAAGATACTATTATGCTTGGCAACAGGCAGGTAAATTCTCGGGCTTATGTTGCTCAGTTTAATTTTTCCGGTGCAGATCAACAGAAAAAAGTTAGCTTGCTTTCGGGCGGAGAAAGAAATCGTGTTCATCTTGCAATGATGTTAAAGCAAGGCGCAAATGTTCTGCTGCTTGATGAACCAACAAATGATCTTGATGTAAACACTTTGCGAGCACTTGAAGAAGGAATAGAAAAATTTGCAGGATGTGTTTTAGTTATTAGTCACGATAGATGGTTTTTAGATAGAATTGCAACACACATTTTAGCATTTGAAGATGAAAGCAAAGTCGTTTGGTTCGATGGTAACTACACAGAGTACGAAGAAAAACGAAAAGAAAGATTAGGTGTAGAAGCAGATCAGCCGCACAGAATTAAATACAGGCATTTAACAAGAAGTTAGGCTTTATTATTGCGTCTCGGCGATGAGAAATATTTTTAAGCAAACCTGCCTCCCGCCAGGCAGGGACGCTAAGTCGCAAAGATTAAGAGCACGAGAAAATCATTTTCTACCGGTTTAACCGAAAACCTTTTTTGCTTTCTGTGATCTTATAGAAAAATCTAAAATCATATCGGTAAAATAATTACTATACTACTTCTTCCCTTCTCTTGCAACTACTGGGACAAAATCTGCGGGCCTTCCAAGTTTTGGTAAGCCGAGAATTTCTCTTGCACGATCGAGTGCGTCATCAATATTTCCATGAATGTTTTCTTCACCGTATAAGTCAAATATTCCTGCTTGCGTCATTGCATATAAAGGCTGTGTATGAACTCCAGAAAGGATCATATGCGTTTTATGTTTTTTTGCATCATTAAAAAAATCTTTTAGTGTCTGCAAACCTGTTGCATCTATTGCAGGAACATTTCTCATTCGGATAATTCTTACCTTAGGTGGTTTTTCTATAACTGCCATTTCATCTTTAAATTTCTTTGCTGCACCAAAGAAGAATGGTCCGTTGATTTCAAATACTTCAACTCCTTCAGGAATTTGTTTCTTATCAATTGAATTTGGATCAAGCTGATCTTCTACATCTTCAAGTTCGCGAGTAATAACGCTAACATTAGAAACTTCAGCCATACGTTTCATAAATAATAAAACTGAAAGCACCATCCCAATTTCTATTGCAATAGTTAAATCAAAAATTACTGTTAGGAAAAAAGTTGTAAGCAAAACTGCAACGTCGCTCTTTGGACTTTTTAGCAAAGACTTGAATGCACGCCACTCACTCATATTATACGCAACGATAACCAGTATCGACGCTAATGTAGCCATCGGGATAAGCTTAGCATAACTTCCAAAGAAAAGCATAATCAATAAAAGAGTTATTGCATGGATGATTCCGGCGACAGGAGTTCTTCCGCCATTCCTGATATTAGTTGCAGTTCTTGCAATAGCACCTGTTGCAGGTATTCCACCAAAAAATGGAACGATAATATTAGCCAAACCTTGTGCAACTAATTCCATATTGCTCCTGTGTTTACCGCCAATCATACCATCCGCAACAACTGCAGAGAGAAGTGACTCGATAGCCGCAAGTATTGCAATTACAGTAGCCGGACCAATAAGATTACGAACAACACTTAAATTAATTTCATAAAAACTTAGTGAGGGAAGATTTGAAGGAATTTCTCCAAACCTGCTTCCGATTGTATCAACAGGAAGTTTAAATACAATAACAATAACTGTTGTGACAATAATTGCAATTAATGAACCTGGAATTCTATGCGTAACCTTTGGCCAGAAAATCATTATCAATAATGCCAGCACAGCAATGCCAAGCACATTATAATTTAAAGTGGAGAAGGTTTCAAAGTAAGCCATCCATTTTTCGTGAAACTCAGCAGGAACATTTTCCAATTGTAATCCCAAAAAATCTTTTATCTGGGTAGAAAAAATTAACAGAGCTATTCCGCTTGTGAATCCAACAACAACTGGATATGGGATAAATTTTATCAGCGAACCGAACTTAACCAATCCCATTATTACTAATATAATTCCAGCCATGATTGTAGCAATTGCAAGTCCGGTTGTTCCATACTGTTGAACAATTCCGTAAACAATAATTATAAAAGCGCCGGTAGGTCCGCCGATTTGAACACGGCTCCCACCGAAAAAAGAAATTATAAAACCAGCAATGATTGCCGTGATAATTCCTTTTTCGGGAGTAACCCCGCTTGCAATACCAAATGCGATTGCCAGAGGAAGAGCAACTATTCCAACAATAACTCCGGCCGTTAAATCTGATGTGAATTGTTTTTTTGTGTAGCCCTTTAGGGTAGTGAAGAGTTTTGGTTTCAGCATCAATTAATTTTATTGTGTTCTAAGTAGTTAAGAATAAAATTCGTGTAAAGATAAAATGAATTTATATCTTCATCAAAAAGATATTTGTGATTGATTTGACGATTTGAAAATTCAGCTTGTGGATTAGGAGTAATGTCAAACCCACCGCCCCACTTTTTTCTTATAAGCCACATACTCTTCACCAAATTGCTCTAGTAATATCTTTTCTTCCTTTGGAATGAATACCATTTCCATTGCTGCTACAAACAATATTACACCCACAAATGAAGTAACAGAGCCGAGAATAAATCCGGCACCGACTAAGAGTAATGCAATTCCAAGATACATTGGATTGCGGGAAATTTTGAACGGTCCTGTTTGAATAAGCGTGGAAGGCTTTTCCAATGGTTTAACAGTTGTTTTTTGTTTCTTCATCATTTGGTCTGCCCAGATATTTAACAAACCGCCTATCGCAAAGAATATAAATCCGAGCCAATTTGCCGGGGAGTTAATAATCTGAGCTATCGGTAAAACATAGTGCAAAAGAATAGAGATGATCAAATAAATAAAGAAATGAGTGGGTGGAAGTATTTTGTTCAAAGTGTTTCTCAAAAATAGTTATTCGGATACTGTTTAACATAAGGTAAGAGCTATAAAAGTTCAATCAAGAACCCAAAAAGATTTAATGTTTTTGTGTAACTTAAAACTAACAATAACAGAAAGATTGAATAATGAGAATATACCTTTTTATCTTATCAGTAATTTTTATTTTGGCTTCATGCAGCAGCTCAAACAAAATATCAAACAGCTGGAAAAATCCTGAAGCAACGCAAGAGTCTGCAAAGTTTCAGACAGTTGCAGTTTTTGCGATGGTAAAAGATCAACAAATGAGACAGGACGTTGAAGAAGCCATCGCTAGCCAAATGCCGAATACAGTAGCAGTTCCTGTTTATAAAATGATCAGCAATGAAGAGCTTGCAGATATAAATGCCGTGAAGAAAAAACTTAGCGAAAGAGGAATGGAAGGCGCTCTTGTCTTATCGGTAAGAAATGTTGATCAAAAGACAACATATTATTCCTCCGGGATGTATCCTTCAGCCTATTATAATTTTGGTGGATATTATAATTATGCATGGAATTATATGTATGATCCGTATGGATACTCAAGCACTAATGTTTATGTCGATCTGGAAATTTTAATTTACTCATTGAAAGATGATCAGCTTGTTTGGTACGGAGAAAGCACATCGGTAAACCCGGAAAGTATTCAGCAAACAATATCAGAACTTGCTGTATCAGTAAAAAATCAGCTAGTTGAAGATGGATTATTAGATCCAGCAAGATAAATTTTAACTCATCGCCGGAAGAGATATTTAAATGAAGGAAATTAATTCTGCAGAAGATATTCGTGAATTAGCAAACTCATTCCGTGAGAGCCGTAGTTTTGTTAACGGCCTTCGAATTGAAGATATTCACAGTCCTTGATAAACATTTGATGACTTCCGATGAAGCAGCAAAAAAAATAAACGCAGATTCACGGGCAACTGACAGGCTGATGAATGCTCTTTGCTCAATGGGATTGCTGAAAAAAGTTCACGGAAAATTTTATAACTCTGATTTATCTTCGAAATATCTGGTTGAAGGCAAACCCGAATTTATGGGGGGACTGTATCACACAAATAATCTCTGGGATACCTGGAGTAACCTGACCGATTCAGTAATTAAAGGAAGTTCGATTATTAGTAATCAGAATAAAACTGAAAAAGATGATTGGGTTGAAATCATTTTATTGGTGCAATGCATTACCGCGGTGTTAACCAGGGTAAAATAATTGCAATGATGATTGATCTTACTAATGTTAAACGATTGCTGGATGTTGGAGGTGGTTCTGCTGCCTTTTCTATGGAATTTGTTAAGAGGAATCCAGCAATCAATGCTGTTGTGCTTGACTTACCTTACGTTATTCCATTAACAAAAAGATATGTAAGCGAAGCGGGCTTAAATAATAAATTTAATTTTTTAGAGGGTGATTATTTAACCAGAGATTTTGAAGGCAGTTATGATTTAATACTTTTATCTGCAATTGTTCACATAAACAACTTCGAGCAGAATAAAATGCTGATAAAAAAATGTGCAGATGCATTAAACAAAAATGGTATGATAATCATAAGTGATTTTGTAATGAATGATGATAGAACAAAGCCGTATCACGGAACTTTGTTTTCTCTTAATATGCTTGTTGGAACTGCAAATGGTGATACTTATACGGAAGGTGAAATTAGACAATGGTTTGAATCAGCGGGTCTTTCCAAAATTGAAAGAAAAAATACTTCATTCGGTACAGATCTGATGATAGCAGTGAAATAAAAATGTCAGAACTTGTTGTATCTGTAAAAAATCATTTAGTTGAAACTGGTCTGATTGATCCTACTAAATAATTAACAATTTTCCAGGGAGGAACTGGAAGAAATGAATCCACTTTTTTAATTCTCAT
Source organism: uncultured Ignavibacteriaceae bacterium (assembly GCA_963739915.1). Lineage (GTDB taxonomy): Bacteria > Bacteroidota > Ignavibacteria > Ignavibacteriales > Ignavibacteriaceae > IGN2. Next base: position 10,443 of record CAVUCF010000026.1, on the reverse strand, counting down.
TTCTTATTATAAAAAGTAACTCCATCCTTTTGTAATTTTTCAACCCACATTTCTTCAAGTGCTTTTAGTTCCTTGTCAATTTCTTGTTCTGCTTCATCTTTGATTTCAAGCTCATCGAGCACCGTTACTTCAAAATTTTTCTCGCCAAGTTTTTTATAATCCTCAATTAGGCCGTCGAACGGAAAGCTTCCCATCTTTAATGTAAAATTAAATCTTCTTAATACAGCAGGAAGATCCTTACTTGTACCAATAAACATTTTGTTATCAGCGAGGTTATGAACTGCAAAAATTCCAGTCGGCTGTTTTTGTAATTTATAATCTTTTTTGATCTGTTTTTTATCTATCATATTATTCCCTGTTTTTGTCTATCCAGTATCCCCACAGAATTATCAGCCATTGCGCATTTCCAACAATTCCGATTGCTTCAACAGAATCAGGCGGCGGACCAAATAAATTTGCGAGCATACATTGCAACTAAGAAACAATGATAAGCCCAATAAAGAATAAATACCGATTTTGTTTTTATTCTTTGTTGTTTTGTAGTAAAGGTAAGCTCCCAATGTCAAAAATCAAACTTTCAAATATTACGGTTGCCATAAAATTATTCCACAATCCCAAACCAACCTTTATGCTTTCGCCCGGATAAATCGGCAGATCTGGAATATGGACAAGTAGATCAAGAAACCAGTGGCTGATAACCAATAGCCCAAGCAGTATAGAAACTCTCAAGTTCTTTTTGATGAAATAATATACAAGTCCGAATAGAGTTGCCCAGACAATAACTCCAACTAAACTATGAGTAAACGGATAGTAAGTAAAATTGAGAGGAGTAACCGCAGAAGCGCTAGGCTGGATTTCTACTCGTTCTATTCCAAGTAAAATAAGGATTGGCCAGATAAGATCAATCCATTGAGCAGCCATAAAGTAAGTGCCGAGAGAAGCTGACTTACTGAATTTCTTCCCAGCAAAACCAGCACCGAAATGACCTATGAACATATTAACCTAAAATTTATGATTGTAGGTTTGAAAAATATTAATAAAAAATGAATAAGATAACACATAGATCACAGCTGATAATAAAAAAAACCGCAGGTCATAAATTCTGCGGTATAAAACTGAAACAGCAGAGAGAATATGTATCTAATTATCTGGTTATTCAGCTAATTAAATTAGATAACGAAAATCAATGATCCTGATGAGCTTCAAATGAGCCGGCGTTTATCACACCTGGGAATCCAACATAATTCCAATCTCCGCGGTATTGTAAATTATTAAATGAACCGATTAAGAAAACGTTGTTATCAATCCATTCGGGATTCAGATTTAAACTCATATTTCCCTGAGAGTCTTTTACTCCATCAAAGTTTCCCGACCCAATTTGCGGACCAAGATTCTCTTCGTTGCTCACACGTTTAAAATCCCATCTTCCTTTGACAACAGAAGAATCAGCAGAATCAATCCATAAGTATCCAGTTATTATTTTATTCCCGGTGCTGTCGTAGCCGGAATATTTATAAATTGTCAACGAAGAATTAGTTGATGAGTCTTCACTGCAGGAACGAAAAGAACAGGAATGAGGCAAGTGCGATACTTATAATTAATGCTTTCATAAAATTCCTCAAAGTTGTTCGGGTCAAATGAAAGGAAAATCCTTCAATTTATCAACACATATTTAAAGTGCAATATTATTTGCCCCTCAATCAAGCGAACAATTATCTGAAGACACTTATCTAAAGACTAAACATCATCAACCACTTTGGGGTAAAAAAATGAAAAAAGAATCCGTAGCTCTCCGTATCATTCTGATTGCATCAATAATAATTCTGCTTATCATTCCCCTGCTAATGGTTCAGTCGCTAATTACTGACAGGCAAATCTACAGGCAGGAAGCAGTAAATGAAATAAGTAAAAGCTGGGCAGGTGTGCAGTCAATTGCCGGCCCAATGATCACCATTTCACGCAAAGTTGAAAAAACTGACAGCAAAGGGAATAAATACTTTGTAATAAAAGATGATTACTACCTTCCTGAAACATTAAAGATTGATGTCGAAGTCATGCCTGAAAAAAGATATAAGGGTATATATGAGGTGATGCTTTATAAATCAAAAATAAAAATGAGCGGAACCATAAACCTTTCAAAGCTGAAAGAAAAATTTCCGGATGAAAAGTTTGATGAAAGTTACATCTCTTTCAACATAAGCGATTTAAGGGGAATACAAAAAGATGCCGAGTTAAATTTAAATGGCAAAAAGTATAAGCTGACACCGGGATTAAAAGATAAAGTTTTCCAAAACGGATTTTATTCTGATCTGGATTTAAGCACACAAGACCTGCCGCAGAATTTTGAAATTGAACTTGAGCTTAACGGAATGGAAAATCTTGAGTTTGTTCCATTGGGAAAATTTACAGAAGTGAATATGAAATCATCCTGGAACAACCCAAGCTTTGAGGGTGCGTTTCTTCCATTATCAAGAGAGATAACAGAAGATGGATTTACAGCGCAATGGAAAGTGAATTATTTTAACCGTTCCTATCCGCAGGAATGGGAAGAAAAAACTTACGATCCGTTTCCGAGCGCCTTCGGTGTTAAGCTTTTAGTTCCCGTTGATGAATACCAGAAAACTATGCGCACTTCCAAATACGGTTTGATGATAATTGTGCTCACATTCCTTAGCTTTTTTATGATTGAACTCTTCAGCAAAAAAGTTATTCATCCCATTCAATATCTGCTTGTTGGTTTGGCGCTGATAATTTTTTATTCAATCCTTCTCGCAATTTCAGAATACATTCTGTTCCAGTATTCATATTTAATTTCAAGTCTGCTGATAATTGCTTCTGATTGCGACTTTATGTTAAGAGCATTTATCAGAGCAAACAAATTTCATTCATAGTTACAGGAATGCTGATGATGTTTTATGGATTTATGTATGTGATCCTGCAGCTTCAGGATTATTCTTTGCTGATCGGGACCATAGCTTTGTTTATTATACTGGCGGCGATAATGTTCTTCACCAGAAAAATAAACTGGTTTGATGTGCTGAGTAATAAATCGAATGTTACTCGAGTTGAGTAAATAATGGTAAGTTAAAACCGCAGAATTAATTTTCTGCGGTTTACAAAAAGCGTATTTTTAATCAACATACTCAAGCAGTTTTAAACCAAACGGGATATTGATTAATGAATGAAATTAAACGTGCTGATGTGAAAATCGGAATGCATGTAAAAGTAATAATGAAAGAAGACCAACGGACCGGCAAACTTACTGAAGGTATTGTTAAAGACATTCTGACAAAATCCCCGAAGCACCCTCACGGAATAAAAGTAGGTTGTTCATAGTTGTAAAAAAATCAATATCCCAAAAGACAAATTAATAACACTGGCAGTAAATTTTTTTTCTTTAGTTGAACTAAACGGTTCAAAATAACTAATAGCTGCTTCTACCTCAGCACCACTCAAAATTGAAAAATTTGATGGTGCGTTGTATGACAGGCCCAGACCAATTCCGTAATAAGTTAATTCGTACTTCTTTCAATACCCGTAAAATCTTTAACTCTGTCATCAGTCCTATAGTTTAGTTGCATAAGAGATAACATTGGTTTTACATACACTTGCTCAAGAATATTTACTCTGTATCCCACTGAATATAAAAGTTGCGTTGCATCCAAAGGAAGGTTTTGAGGCCATTCTTCCGACAAGGAAAAACTTTTTTCAACAGTTGCATCCGTTCCAGAAATACTGAACCGTAAAAATATATTTCTATAGACAACATCAGCACCAAAAGCAAAACCACCATCATCATTTGAAATCAAATCCTTATTCGGTCCGACGAAAAATGGATAAATAAATCCTAATTGTATCTCCAAATTCCCAGTCACTTTGGTTTTCGTGATTATATCTTAGAGAATCTTGTGCGTTAGTTTCAAATATCCCTAACAACATAAACAACAGAAGAGTTGTTATGATATTTTTTTTCGTATTTATTACTCTTGCAATTTTAAAGTCGGTAATTTTAGATAAATCAACTTTATCCTCAAACCAATTATCTAATCCAAGTTTTTCTATATTATTCATATTTTGTTAAGTATTTCCTGTCAATGACATTGGTTGATAATTGAAGTAAAGATTTATTCTTGATTAAATCTTTTCTCCATATGATACCAGTAAAGCAATGAACTTATGATTCCTATTAAGAGTATAACACCCAAAACGAGTATTGCCAATTTTACATCACAGGAATCTATATAATTGGAGAACATCAGCAGTAATAAGATGAATAACAATCCCCAAAAAGAACTAAAGAAAAAACTTTTAGCGCCCCAATTTTCAGTTGGGTACTCTTAAACAATTTTCTGGATTGATTTCTTTTCTCTTCATTTTTTAGGAAATAGTTTATAGCGACTACAAAATTTTCAGCGATAGTGCCTAAGAAAAATGAAACCGAGATGATTATAGCATAAAGGAATAATGCTGTTCCAGACTCTATTTCTGCTAAATAATTAATAATTAAAACAGGGGATACTTTTGAAATACATAATGCTAGAAGAGTTAGCCACACAAGATGTGTGAAGCCGGCAAATAGAATTTCGATTCGCAGTGGTTTGATGCTCATATTAAGACCTAAGTATTGATTAATTTGCTACATCAAACTTCACCATTCTTTCTAAAGAAAACAACGGGGAGTATGCAAGAGCTGACTAAATAACCCAATATTCATTTCCGATAATAACCTGGAAACTTTCATACTCTTCAGAGTTGTCAGTAAAGGTTATCTTCGTATTGTCTTTAAGGGTTAGAGAGAAACTTTTCTTAGAGTCTATGCTGTAATCAATAACCGGAATGCCTTGAATAGAAGTAAGCGGAATCAAGTTTCCCCACTCTTCACCCCTTATTGTTGTCGAAACCCCATCTTTTGTTACTACTACTTGTCCTGCACCCGAAATGACAAGGCTGTCACTAAATATCAAACTAAAAATATACTTACCCAGATGTACAGTTTGTATTTGCTTTTCTAAAAAAGCATCTAAATTCATATTATCAGGGACACCGAACATAATTTAATTTTTTTAATTTAATAGCTAACTAATAAATCGGTAATGTCAGTAAATAGAAATTAATTTTCTCATTTAACTTCCCAATTCTTTCCAAAGAAAACAACGGGGAGTTATAAAAAGCTTCTGCTTACGTTAAAGCAGAGTCCATCCCGGTTTAACAAGAATATCTATCACGATATCAATTTATCCGTTGCAATGACAATAAGAATACTAATCACGCTAAGCACTGTAAAGTAACCGACAGCTTTAAGATTTAGTTTTAAAATAGCAGAGCTTCTCCAAACGATAATGAATAAAATTAGCAGCACAATTGCAGCAAAGGTATAAGCGCCAATATTTAACATTGCCGATATGTAAGCTTCGTCTTGCTTGTTAAATCCTCCGAATATAATAGAAAAGAAACGTACAAATCCGGCAAAGAAAACAACCGGGTAAACATAAATTGATTTTGTTTTTTCTATAACTATCAAAAAAATAATTGCCTGAAGAATTGTAAAAGCCGGACCACCCATAGCTACAAATAAGTTATCAGTTTCGTGAAGGTAATTTTCACTGGCAGTGGTAACATTATTTAAACTATAGAGCATTTTATTTCCTAGCAATTCTCCAACAATCCAATGCCCAAACTCGTGAAAAAGATATGTTAGGAAGGCGACTGGAATCATTATCAAAGCAACTTTCCAGTTTATTCTGCTTTCTGTTAAATCATTCTTTATTTTGTCGGTAAGAAACATATTTTACTTGTTCACGTTTTTATTAGGAGTCTCCATTCTATCCAAAGAAAACAACGGGGAGAAAATTATTTATTATGATGATCATCATCGTCGTACTTCCAGGGTTCACCTTTACGTGTGAACACGAAAAACCAAAACCTTTGCCCCCTTTTCGTGTGTAACTGCCTGATGCCTGGTTTTAAAAGGAACGTGCCCTACTGTGCCTGGCTTTCCAATTATTGTGGGTTGACCTTCAATCTGAATTTCGACTTCGCCTTCCAGGTAATAATGAAATTCCTCACCGGGATGCCAATGCCAACCAAATACAGTATCCGGCGGGAATTCTACCAAGTCAATTCGAACTTCACGATCGGGTGTAAATTGTTCTGAGAGTGACTCCAGTAATAAATTTTCTATCTTTATTTCTCTGGATTGGTTTTGTCCATTTGCAGCAAAATTAAATGCGATCGCAATGAGAAAGATTATTAGAGATAAATTTTTTAATAATCTCACTTGAGCCTCCTTTTGTTTTATTGATATTATTTATGTTTTAAACTTTATAATTCTTTCCAAGGAAAACAACGAGGGGAATAAAGTTCTTTGGCAAACTGGTAAGGGGAGATTGTGACAACAGTCGAATGTTTTTAGAAGTTATTTTTCGAACCGATTCAAAATATTTTCAACTGCACTCTGATAATTTTGCCAATCCACTTCGTTGACTCCTAGAAAACCACCACGTTTTGGTTCATGCTCAATTAAGTTATATAGTATAAAAATATATTCGTCATTCGGATATTCTTCGTAAGCACTGTCTAATAAATCTATCAATTCTTGCCAAGGCAAATTCCCCGATCGATATTGACGAGTTTTTTCAGCCAGTTGTCTGCGTGTTAAAATCCATTGCTCATCTAATATTGCAGAGGCAGGGGCAGTTCCAGACTCAAATTCCTCTTCTTCCCCGTAAAGTTTTCTCTTAACAAAGAAAAGAATAAAAATAATGATGATAAGAGTAAGAATAAGAAACGGTTTATCGATTATAAAATCGATTATAGTGTAAGACATATTTTGTAAATAATACTTTCAAAAAAAGTTAAAAACATTCTTCCCAATAAACTTCCTCATTCCTTCCAAAGAAAACAACGGTTTAAAATAAAAAACGCAGAAGTTTTCTCCTGCGGTTTGTAAATAGTTACTAAGTCACACTTCGACTTCGCTCAGTGTGACGACTGTTATTTGCTGAACACCAGTTTTGCGCTTTCACCAACATTAACTTTAATTGTATCACCATCAACAAAATTGCCTGCAAGCAGTTCCTGTGAAAGAGGATTGATAAGATATTTTTGTATTACTCTCTTTAAAGGACGTGCACCGTAAGTTACATCGTAACCAAGCTGTGCAAGCCAATCTTTTGCTTCATCGGAAACAGCAAGAGTAATCTCTTTATCCTTTAACATTTTCTGGACACGTTCTAGCTGTATGTCAACAATCTTTCTTATTTCGGATTTCAGCAAAGGTTTGAAAAGAACTATTTCATCAATCCTGTTCAAGAATTCAGGACGGATTGTTTTTCTCAAAAGTTCGTGCAGCTGCTGGCGTAATTCGCCCATCATCTCTTCAACATTATCTTCGTTAAAGAATTCCAGCTTATCCTGTATATAATGTGACCCGGATCCGATGTTTGAAGTCATAATAATTATTGTATTCTTAAAGTTTACAGTTCGACCCTGGTTGTCAGTTAATCTTCCGTCATCCAGAACCTGCAGCAAAACATTAAATACATCAGGATGAGCTTTTTCAATTTCATCAAGCAGCAAAACAGAATATGGTCTTCTTCGGACAGCTTCAGTTAATTGTCCGCCTTCTTCGTATCCAACATATCCGGGAGGTGCGCCGATCAATCGCGACACAGAAAACTTTTCCATATACTCGCTCATATCAATTCGTATCATTGCATGTTCATCGTCAAACAAAACTTCTGCAAGAGCACGGGCAAGCTCAGTTTTTCCAACACCGGTTGTTCCAAGAAAAATAAATGAACCAATCGGACGGTTTGCATCCTGCAATCCCGAACGTGAACGACGAATAGCATTTGCAACTGCAGTGACAGCTTCATCCTGTCCCACAACTCGATGATGAAGTTCATCTTCAAGTTTTAATAATTTACTTCGTTCACTCTCAAGCATTTTGCTTACAGGAATTCCTGTCCACTTTGCAACAACTTCTGCAATATCTTCTGCATCAACTTCTTCTTTTAACATCTTCTTATCTTTTTGAGTCTCTGCAAGTTTTTGAGTTTCTTCTTTCATTTGCTTTTCTAGACTGGAAATTTTTCCATATCGAATTTCAGCAACCTTGCCAAAGTTTCCTTCACGTTCATATCGTTCAGCTTCAAGTTTAAGGTTTTCAATTTCACTTTTCATCGTGCGGATTTTTTGAATCTTATCTTTCTCCAAATCCCAGTGCAAGCGAAGCTGCGTACGTTCCGAATTCAGTTCACTCAGTTCCTGTCCAAGTTCTTTAAGCCTTTTCGCTGATGCATCATCTTTTTCTCGTTTCAAAGCTTCGCGTTCAATTTCAAGCTGTTTAACTTTTCGCTCAAGCGTATCAAGCTCTTCAGGCATCGAATCAATTTCAATTCTTAATTTTGATGCAGCCTCATCAATCAAATCAATTGCTTTATCAGGAAGAAATCTATCAGTGATATATCTTTCAGAAAGCTGAGTTGCGGCAACGATTGCACCATCAGTAATTCTAACACCATGATGAACTTCATACCTTTCTTTTAGTCCACGCAGAATTGAAATTGTATCTTCCTCAGATGGTTCGCCAACAAGCACGGGTTGAAAACGTCTTTCAAGTGCAGCATCTTTTTCAATATGTTTTTTATATTCATCAAGAGTTGTTGCGCCGATTGCGTGCAACTCACCACGAGCCAAAGCCGGCTTTAAAATATTTGCGGCATCCATTGCTCCTTGTGTTGCGCCTGCACCAACAAGTGTATGAAGCTCATCAATGAAAAGAATAATTTCTCCATTTGACTGCTGGACTTCTTTAATTACTGCTTTCAGCCTTTCTTCAAACTGTCCTCGAAATTGTGTTCCGGCAACAAGCGCACCCATATCAAGCGCAACAATTCTTTTTGTCTTCAGAGATTCGGGAACATCACCGGAAACAATTCTGTGTGCTATCCCTTCTGCAATAGCAGTCTTCCCTACTCCGGGTTCTCCAATTAATACAGGATTGTTTTTTGTTCTTCTTGAAAGAACCTGAAGCACTCTTCTTATCTCTTCATCTCGCCCAATAACCGGATCAAGTTTTCCTTGCTTTGCAAGTTCATTTAAATCTCTTCCGTATTTCTCAAGTGATTGATAAGTGTCCTCAGGATTTTGTGAAGTTACTCTTTGAGTTCCTCGCACACTTTGAAGAGCAGAAAGAATCGAATCGTAAGTTATTCCGTTATCTCTTAGAAGCTGACCTGCCTTGCTTTTATCATTAGCAAGTGCAAGAAGCAGATGCTCTGTTGAAACGTAATCATCTTTTAGGTTTCTGGCTTCTTCAGCGGCGGTGTCAAAAAGCTTACCCAGGTTCTGAGACATTTGCTGGTTCCCTAAACCGGTTCCGCTTACTTTGGGTAATGATTCAAGTAACTGGTTTATTTTTATCTTAACCGCACTGAAATTGCCGCCAGTCTTTTTAATAATTGATTCGGCAACATTACCGGTTTCCTGCGCGATTGCAGCTAGCAGGTGCTCGGGTTCAACAATCTGGTTGTTATAGTTCTGTGCAATCTCAATTGCTGTTTGAACAATTTCCTGTGCTTTTACTGTTAGTCTGTTAAAATTAAATGCCATAATTTTTATCCTGTTCTGAATTATTCTTTTCTCAACTTTGCCAACTCTTCGAACAAAGCAAGTTCTTTCCTTGATAAGTTTTTCGGTATATCAACTTTTATTCTTACGAAAAGATTTCCTCTTTCATTCACTGATCCTGACTTTTTCAAACCGAAATTTCCTATTCTGAAAATGTATCGTTATCAGTACCCTTTGGAATATCAATGTTGATAGTCTTTCCGTTTATAAGTTTAATTTTTTTCTTCCCACCCAGAACCGCAGTATATAAATCAATATTTACAGATCATAGTATAAATCATCACCATCTATTTCGTAAAAAGGATGTTTTTCAATTCTTATTGTCAGGTACAGATCTCCTCTTCCATCTCCACTTCTTGATGCGCCACCTTGTTCTTTTAATCTTAATTTTTCACCGTCTCTTGTTCCAGAATTAATTTTTATTCTGATCTTTTTTCCATTGATTAAAACTTCTCTGCTTGTTCCATTATATGCTTCTTCAAGAGAAATGTACAAAGTTGCTTCATAATCTTGTCCCTTCTGTTTATCCATTGAGATCCAATAAATTCAGATCCTCTACTGTCACGGTGACCAAAAAGATTTTCAAAAAAATCTGAAAAGCCGCTGGACCCTCCGAACAAGTCTCCAAAGTCACCTGAATATTCATATGTTGTACCGCCTCGTCTCTTGCTTCCATATTGAGAGAAGAAGTCTTCGAAACCTCCACCACTTGATTGATACTGATCCCAATTAGCTCCAAGTGCGTCATACTTTTTTCTTTTTTCTGGATCACTTAGAACTTCGTGTGCTTCAGTAATTTCTTTAAATTTT
>CAVUCF010000025.1:0-85486 GCA_963739915.1 uncultured Ignavibacteriaceae bacterium | reverse complement strand
TTCAATGCACACAAAATGAACCTACTTCACCAATTGGTGATGATCAACAATCCGGTAAATTATTTCTCAAAATAGACGAAGAAAATGCACCCGAAGGTATTGTATGGGTTGAGGCGTTTCTCACAAGGGAGGGTTATGATACTCTTTCAGATGAAATGAATTTACTTTCAGATTCAACCGCAGATCTTTTTCTAGAAAACATTCAAGCAGGTGAATGGCATCTTAGGGTTGATGCTAAAGACAGTGCTGAAGTAGTTTTATATACCGGTGAAACTAATGTTCAAATATTTGCGGGCTTTACAACTCAAGTAAATTTAGTTCTGGAACCAACCGGTTCTGGTGTTGGTAATATTTATATCTGGGTTACATGGGGCATTCCACCAGCCGGAAATTGGACAGACTATCCTGGAAACCCTATTTTTTTTCCATTAGGAAATTACTGGGATTACAGTGGAGTTTCTCAACCGAAAATATTATTTCAAGACAATCTATATAAAATGTATTACACTGCTCAGGGTTCCCCTTATTCAGGGTATATTGGTCTGGCTGAATCCGTTGATGGAATAAATTGGAATAGACCAGTTTCTGGACCAGTGTTATCTCCGGGTTCATATGGAAGCTGGGATGAAACTGCAGTTGCTGCTGCCACAGTAATTAAAGATGAGAATGGATATAAAATGTATTATCATGGTTGGTCCGATCCGGAAGGACCTTGGCACATTGGTTTAGCAACTTCATCAGATGGAATAAATTGGGTTAAACATCCGAATCCTGTTATGTATGCGTCAAGTGGTTGGGAATTTCAACTTGCGCCATCATGTGTAATTAAGGTAGATAGTATTTATTATCTGTATTATTTAGGACGTAATTTACCTCAACTTAAAATAGGACTTGCAACATCACTTGATGGAATAAATTGGACATAGGAATCCATCGAATCCAATACTTATTGCTGATCAACCTTGGGAAGGAACGGGAGTGTATTATGCGAATGTTTACGAAAAGAATAATCAATATGAAATGTTGTTTATGAATGCGGCTGGAACAGGCTTTGGAAAAGCTACTTCAACAGATGCAATTAACTGGGTAAAAGACGAATCAAATCCATTTTTCACAAAAGACCAAACTCATAACAATTGGGCAAATTACAAAATTGCATATCCAAACTTTATCAGAATAAATAACCACGACAGAATTTATTATACCGGATTTTCATCTAGTGGTCCTTATAAAATTGGGTTTGTAACTAAGTAGATTTAAATATTTGCTGAAAATAATTTAGTTGTTTCAACAAGAAAATTATTGAGAGTGAATTATGAAAAACTTAGCATTATTAAACAGCTTCTTGTTAATACTCTTCTTGACTAGCTGCAATCCAAATGAACCTACCTCACCGTCTGGCGATGATCAACAAAATGGTAAATTATTTCTGAAGATAGACAAAGCCAATGCACCAGAAAGTGTTGTATGGGTTGAAGCTTTTCTTACACGGCAAGGTTTTGACACTCTTTCAGATGAAATGAATATTCTTTCGGATTCAACCGCAGATCTATTGCTGGAAAACATTCAGGCAGGTGAATGGCATCTTAGAGTGGATGCAAAAGACAGCGCTGAAGTTGTTCTATATACAGGTGAGACCGATGTTCAAATATTTGCAGGATTTACAACTCAGGTAAATTTAGTACTTGAACCGACAGGTGCAGGAGTTGGTAATATTTATATTTGGGTCACGTGGGGGACGGGAACTCCCTCATCTTTTGGAAAAGCAATAGATTTTGATGGCGATGGGGATTATGCTAATACATTTAACAGTCCATACTTCCCCACAGTTAATGGAACTCTTGAAGCCTGGGTTAAAGTAAGGAGTATAATTCCACCTGAAGGAGTTAACGATATTGGTGATGCTTTTATTTCTAAGAATGAAGAACAATGGAATACCGGAGATTTTTATGTCTTCTTTGAATATTCCAACGGTTTACTTAAGTCAAGAATTCAAGCGCCTCCAAGCAATGAGGTGGATGTTATAAGTAATAACAATTTTTGGCAGAACTCAGATACCTGGTTTCATTATGCTTTTACTTGGGGCTCAGATGGAATGAAAATGTATATAAATGGTGAATTACAAAGCAGTCAAAATAATCTTACCTATTCAGCTATGAATAATAATTATAACTTTTATGTTGGTGGGAATGGGTATATGCTGCATAGCGGAAATTATGTGGTCACAGACTTTTTTGATGGGCAAATGGATGAATTAAGGATATGGAATTACCAAAAAACCAGTCAAGAAATACAAGCATTAATGAATTCACCATTGGTTAACAACTATTTTAATACAGCAGACAGTGGCCTGGTTGGCTATTGGCGTTTCAATCAATTAGAAGATTTGGGAATTAATAATGATGGTCCTGATGATGTCCGTGACCTTTCAGTTCTTCATAATCATCTTGATATTAATGGAGATGCACACCTTATTCCCTTTGTCCGATAAACAATAAATTACTTGATAAAACTTTAATAACTCAAATTTCCCTGTGCCCGAGCTATTTTACATCGAGCACAGGGTTTTTTATTATTAATGATCAATCATTCAGTTAATTTCAAATAAATTATATTTCCCTAGTAAAAATTATCTATTAAAAGATCACTATAAATTTGGACAAATTATCCCCAATAGTTCTCTTTGTTTACAATCGTCCTGAACACACTAAAAGGACAGTTGAATCATTATTAAAAAATACTCTTGCCGGTAAATCTGCACTGTTTATTTTTTCTGATGGTGCTAAAAACGATAGGGATGAACAAAAACTTAAAGCTGTCAGAGATTATATTAAAGCAGTAAAAGGCTTTAGTAAAATTGAGATAGTATTGAGAGAAAAAAACTTTGGTCTTGCTAATTCAGTCATATCAGGTGTTAGTGAAGTCTTCAAACAGAATGATCGCGTTATCGTAATGGAGGATGATATAATTACCTCGCCTTCATTTTTAACTTTTATGAACAAAGCATTAGCTTTCTATCAGGAAGATAAGAGCATCTATTCTATATCAGGATATCCATATCCCATTAAAATTCCGAGCACATATAAGAAAGATGTTTTCATTTCTTACAGAGCATCTTCCTGGGGCTGGGGAACATGGAAAGACAGATGGGAAAAAGTAGATTGGGAAATAACAGATTTTAATAATTTTATTTCCGATAAAGAATCACAAAAATTATTTGATAATGGAGGACAAGACCTCACGCCAATGTTGAAAGCGCAAATGAAAGGGAAGATTGACTCCTGGGCAATCAGGTGGAGTTATGCACACTTCAAAAACAAGGCGTATTGTTTATACCCGATCGTTCCTTTATGTAAAAATATCGGAACAGATAGAAGTGGGACACACTCCTCCTCCTCAAAAAAATTAGATGTAAACCTTGATGAATCTAAAACAGATTTCGATATGATTAAAAACCCGGAGTTAAATCAAGAAATTACTGAACAGATACAAAAACTTTTTAAGTTAACTTCGATTAGAAGAATAATTAATTATTTAAAATTTTCCTGACAGAAATCAAATGAATTGCAAAATCTGTTCGAGCGAATCAAAAGAAATATTTTCGGCCAAAATTTTAAATAAGCATGTGATAAAATACTATCACTGTCCTATGTGATTTTCTTCAAACTGAAGAACCTTTCTGGCTTGAAGAAGCTTATAAGTCAGCAATAGGAATTACTGATACCGGAATTCTAAAACGTAACCATCTCTTTGCTAAGAGAAGTTCAGCAGTAATTGCTTCATTCTATAATTCAAATAAAAAATTTCTTGATTTTGCTGGTGGCTATGGAATTTTTGTAAGAATGATGCGCGATATTGGTTTTGATTTTTACTGGTATGATCCATTTGCGGATAATCTTTTCGCAAAAGGTTTCGAGTACAATAAGAAGGATGATATTTTATTGATTACAGCATTTGAATGTTTCGAACATTTTGTTGATCCGGTAGCAGAGATAAAAAAGATGATGGATATTTCTGAAAATATTATTTTTTCCACACGACTTTTTCGGGGTTCACCTCCAAAGCCATCTGATTGGTGGTACTATAGTCTTGATTCAGGTCAGCATATTTCTTTTTATTCAACCAAAACGTTAAAGCATCTTGCCGATAAATTTAGTCTTCATTTAAACTCAGATGATAAAGCATTTCATATGTTATCCAAAGAAAAGCATAATAACCTTTGGTTCAAAGTTATTGTAAAGTTGGGCGATTTAGGTTTAGCAAAACTTTTTCAAGCCGGATTAAAAAGTAAAACAGAACTGGATAACGAACTCTTATCTAAAAAAAATAGAAGTAGTTAGGAATGTAATTTTTTGTAGGTATTAACAAAGCATTCAGAATAATTATTTTTTTCTAACTCCTTCATCCTGTCTCTTGAATTTTGAATATTTCTCTTTCTGAATTCCTCATCGTACAAACCAGATTTAATTCTGTTAAGCATTTCTTCCTGGTCATTCGGACTAAACATAAACTCACTGTTGTGTATTGTTTCAGGCAGGGAAGTCACGTTTGAACAAACTACAGGAATACCATATCTCATTGCTTCGTAAAGTGGTCCACTGCCTGCTTCGTAAAATGTAGGGATAACTACTAGCTTTGTGTTTTTATACAGACCAATTAAATCTTCTTCAGTAACTATTCCTAAAAAATGAGCAGCTTCCGAAAGTTTAAGTTCATCAATTACGTTTTTAATTTTTAAAAAATATTCAGTTTTATTTCCGGTACAAACTAAGTCAATTTCAATTCCTTCATCTTTTAACTTCCGTAAAGCTTTAATCAATGCTAAGTGATTTTTATGTTTCCAGGTTGCTGCCGGATAAAGGAGATAACTTTTTTTCAATTCAAATTTCTTTGATAATTCTTCCAAACTGCTTTCATTCCTGGATAGAAACCAGCTTTCTGAAAATGGAGGCGGACAAATCGAAATTTTATCTTTGTTCACCTTGAAAAATTTAATTATATCTTCTTTTACATGTTTGAAGGAAACAATGATGTGATCTGAATATGATATTGCAATGTGGTTATTGATTTTTCGATGGATTTTTTCTTTGACACTGAAAAACTGTGGATAATGGAACTCTTGCAAATCATGCATAGTTATTATTACAGGAACTGCTAATCCGTAAACAGGAGAGTATTGTACTGGAACATGAAATACTGAAATGTTTAATTCTGAAAGAGCTTTTGTATACGGATTTAGTTTATTGAAAATATGAATTAAAGTTTCAGTTAGTTTTTTAGATGGGATGATTTTGCTTAGTAAAATTGAAAAAGTCAACAGCAAGAAATAGATTAAAAGTTTTACTTTAACTGTGGGATCGGTTCTATCAATGTTAATTACTTGAAGCTTAGAATCGGATAAAATTCCTTTCAATTTTTCATTCACTTCACTGGAAGTAATGATGATAACTTTTTCAATTTCTTTTGACTTTAGGAGTTCCTTTAAAATCCCAATTGTGTAAGTAAAAATTCCACCCGCAGATATGGTTGTGTGGTGAATATAGAATCCGATTGTCATTTAGTTTCAGAGGGAGATTGACTTATGATAGATAAGATGCTTAATTCTTTCATCAATTCCGGTTTGTTTAAATCCAAATTTTTCGTATAAATTTTTTGCGGTAGAATTATCCGGGTGAACCTTCAGCATCAAATTTTTTATTTTGTTAATCCTGCAAAATGAAAACGCATGGTAGAGAGTAAGAGTTGATAATCCCTTGTTCGCATATTTTGATGAAATCCATACACCATACGAAGGTGTTTCAAAGCCTTCATCGAATCCTCTCAGCATGTAGAATCCGACTAATTCTTTATTAAGAAACAACCCGAAGAATTTATCTGCTTTTTTTGAGCTAAGAATTTTTTGAATTGAATCTTCTGAAAAATCAAAAGGAATGAAGTGCCCGATATAGTCTCTGCTCTCTTCCAGCAATTTCTTCGATAAGATGGATGCAGAATCGGATGTAAGCTCTATTATTTCAAGACTATTTTTTTTCATTAAAATAAGAAGCAATTTTTGATGTGATAAATCCTATATCATCATTTGAAAGATCGGGATAACTTGGCAAGTTAATACCTCTCCTGCCCAAATCTTCGGCCACAGGATAAATATTTCCGTCAATGTACATCGGCATTGTGTGAACAGGATGGAAAGCGGGTCTGGTTTCAATTCCATATTCAGCGAGGTAGTTTCTCAACTCATTTTTTTCTTTTTCTGAAGAGGCAAGAATCGTAAACATCCAGTAAGAGTGTTTTACATTTCCAACTTCCTGATGAATACTCACCGGTACATTTTTCAAAGCCTTTTTATATTCTGAGATAACTCTATCCTTCTCCTTTAAAATATCAGATATTCTTTCAAGCTGTGCAAAACCAATAGCAGCACAAATATTTGTCATCCTGTAATTATAACCAATTATATCGTGAAAGTATTCCTTTCCGGTTGCAAGACCCTGACCTTTCAATCGTACAACAAGGTCGTGAAGGTTTTTATTATTTGTACAAACCATTCCACCTTCACCGGTAGTAATTGTTTTGTTACCGAAAAAACTGAATGTGGCAATATCACCAAAACTACCTGCATGTTTATTATCGTAATAACTTCCGATAGCTTCAGCGCAGTCTTCAATAATATATAAATTATTTTCCTTAGCTATTTTCTTAATCTCTTTCATATCGCAGGGATGACCATAAATATGAACGGCCATAATTGCTTTTGTTTTTTTTGTAATCTTCTCACGAATTTTTGAAGAATTAATTTGCCATGTTTTAGGATCTGAATCTACGAATACAGGTTTTGCATTAACATATTTAATTGCGTTGACTGAAGCGATGTATGTAAAAGTAGGAACGATAACTTCATCGCCTGCTCCAATACCCAAAGCAAGTAAAGCTAAATGCAGTGCAACCGTTCCATTGGACACTGCAGCTGAATGATTAATATTTACGAATTCTGAAAAGCTATCTTCAAAAAGCTTAATGTATTTTCCTTTAGAAGATATCCACGTACTGTCGAGGCAATCATCAACGTATTTTTTTTCATTTCCTTTAAGAGATGGCTGGTATACTGGGAATTTATAATTCATAAAGTAATGTTTTAGTAAATGAAACAACCGAAATTTAGAGAAAATCGGTTTCTTTGAGAAATTTTATAGGAATTATCCTTTATTTCTCCTCGGGAGAATAAAATATATTATTCGGAACTGTATCTAATAATATTGATTTTACATTTTGCTTTACTTAAGTTTACAAAAAAAAGAAAGGGGTTTCTAATGAAATATTTAATCTTAGTATTTTTTCTTCTGCTTGGACTCTCTTCTTCAATTTTCTCCCAATGGTATCAACAAAACTCCGGCACAACAAATATATTTATGACCTGCTTCTTTTTAGATGAAAATACTGGTTGGGCAGCCGGTAATGCAGGCACAATTGTTAAAACAACTGACGGAGGACAAAACTGGTTTTCTCAGTCTATCTCAACTTCAGGATCATATTCATTCAATATTTTTTACTGATCCATTGAAATGGCTGGATTGCTATTATATGAATTTGTACCTGATAGACACGGAGTGATAATGCATACTACGAATGGGGGTGAAACCTGGATAATTCAACTCACTGAATGCGGGATTTACATTACATAGAGTATTTTTCACTGATATAAATAATGGTTATGCTTTAGGTAGTAATGGTATATTATATAAAACTACTAATAGTGGTCAGTATCTGGAATGAAATAAGCCCTTTTTATAGTTATTGGTTGTATTCAGCATTTTTCTTTAATCCTAGTGAAGGCTGGATTGGAGGTGGCTTGGAAGGAAACTTATTAAGAACAATAAATGGAGGACAAAGTTGGTCGTATATTGATTTGCCGACAAATGAAAGGATGATGAGTTTATTTTTTGTTAATGAAAATTATGGCTGGGCTTGTGGTGCAGGAGGTAAAATAATCAAGACAACTAATTAGCGGATTAGATTGGTCTCTCGCAAATTCAGGTGTCAGTGTTGAATTAAGAGATATTAAATTCATAAATCAGAATGAAGGTTGGTCAGTAGGATTGAGTGGTAAAATACTACATACAGTAGATGGTGGATCTAATTGGTTGCAGCAAAACAGCGGAACAAATTTTAATCTTTATGGGGTTTATTTTGCTGATTCACTTAAGGGCTGGGTAGTTGGCGATAATGGTTTAATACTTAAAACAACAAATGGTGGTGGTGTTTCTACCTTTCAAACAACATTTGAAAAGACATATGGAGGTTTAAATTCAGAAAGAGGAGTAGTAATAGATAAAACCAACGATGGAGGCTATGTGATTGGTGGATCGACAGCGAGCTTTACTTCAAGTGAAGATATGTACCTAGTAAAACTTGGATTCAACATGGTGCAATTCAGTGGACAAAGATTTATAATTCTTTTGGTTATGATAGAATACATGGAGTAAAGCAAACTGCAGATAATGGATTTTATATTTCAGGGTACATTGGAGATGTTTACAGCCTATTCGATATGTCAATCGCAAAAATCGATGCAATTGGAAATATCGTTTGGGCAAAATATTCTGGATCAGTCGAAGCAGAAGAATTGCGGAAGTTAACTTTAACTTCCGATGGTGGATTGCTCGTTGTCGGATACAATGCATCTTTTGGTGTTGGTGCAAAAGATGTACAAGCTATGAAGTTATCAAGCTCTGGTAATATTGAATGGGCAAAAACTTATGGTACATTGTATGAAGATTTTGGTGTTTCCTGTCTGGTCTCTTCAGATGGCAATTATGTATCTATCTGGTGCTGTTGATATCACTGGTGGATATGATATTCGTCCAACTTTAATTAAGGTAGATACGCTTAGGCAATATTATTTGGGCAAAATATTCTTCAGGTTATATTGAGGATTGGGGACGTGATTTAATAGAAACACCAGATGGAGGATTTTTATTAGTCGGTGATACAAAATCTTATGGTCTCGGTGGCTCACAGGATATCTTTCTTACAAAAACAGATAATTCTGGTAATGTTGAGTGGGCAAAAGCTATTGGAGGTATCGGCAATGAATTGGTGCATTGCGTAATCTTAACTTCCGATTCAAAATTTGTTGTTTCAGGTTCAACAAGCAGTTATGGTTTTGGCAGTTTATGATGCTTTTTTAATGAAAGCCGATTTAAGTGGTAATATGGAATGGTTTCATACTTACGGTGGCTATACAAGCGATAATGGTTATGATGTAGTTGAGTCTTATTGATTTAGGATTTGCTCTAACTGGCCGTCGATCTACAAACACATTAGGTGGAGATGATGTCTGGCTAATCAAAACAGATGCCACATGGATTTTCTAATTGTGCATTCGGAACTTTCAATCCAAATGTATTTGTCATCTCAAATTTGCAGGCAATTAACTTGAATATGGGAACTCTGGATTTCATCGCTGCTGCAAATCTAACGCTGACAACAATAACACCAAATTCCGGTCAAACTACTTCTTGCGCAATTATTCCGGTTGAGTTGAAATCATTTAATTACATGAATTTGAAAATAACTGATGTAGTCCTTAATTGGTCTACGGCTACAGAAATAAATAACCAGGGATTCAAAGTTTTCAGAGAGGGAAATGAAATTGGTTTTGTTGCTGGATCAGGAACTACAACTGAGCTGCGCGATTACTCATTTAGTGATGAAAATGTAAAATCTGGTATTTATAATTATGGTTTATTTCAAATTGATTTTGATGGTACATCTCATAATGTCGGAGAATTAACGGTAGAAATTTTAAATATTCCATCAGATTTTATGTTGGAGCAGAATTATCCTAATCCTTTTAATCCATCCACTAGAATTCGATATTCAATTCCTGAAGAAATTTATATAAAATTAAGTATTTACAATTCATTGGGTGAAAAAGTCGTTGATCTTGAAGAGGGTAGGAAGCAAGCCGGTTACCACGAAGACTAACTTTGATGGAAGTGCTTTACCAAGTGGAATGTACTTTTATACATTTTCTACAGGTAAGTTAACCATAACAAAAAAAATGATATTGCTTAAATAATAATGGAAGAATGCTAAGTCTTGGTAAAACAGAATTGGCTTAATTAGTATTCGAAATTTTTATTCGCTTAAATTTTAGTATCGCTTAAGTATGGATTTCTCGTGAGTTTGATTACTTCATATCCATCAGTATTAAGTAATTTCAGTGTTGATATCCGTTTTGAATATTATTGCAACTAAATAAGTCGGCGGGAAGAATCTGAATTTCCACAAGAAGTCTCTCAAGGCAATCTGTCTTTTAACTTTGTTTAATACTTTGTCATCTTTTTCTTTAAACTCTATTCCCAGGTTATCTCTGTAATAATCATTGATGATTTTGAAAGCAGCGTAAGGCAAATTCAAACCTAGAGCGATTTTTTCGATTTCCCTTTTAGAAATTGGATATTTATAATTTCCCGAAGGTTCATAAAGATCGTGCATTTTACCTTTTAATTTTTTTAACAGCCAGTTTCCAAATTTTTCAAATGGGGAGGCATTAATAAATCTATCGTAAGGTTCTATCAGAACTATTCCAACTTTACTCACCCTTAACATTTCATAAAGTCCGATGTAAGGTCTGGGCAAATGATGAAGCGTTTCCTTACACAAAACAAAATCAAATGATCCATCGCTGAATGATAATGATTCTAAATTTTCTTTGGAGTAATTTTCTATATAACCAATTTCTTTACCTTGTTTAAGAAAATGGTCATCAACATCTGAAGCAATGACCTTGAATCCCTTTGATTGTATGTATTGAGCATCTGAGCCATAATAAAAATCACCAACCGTAAGCCATTCAGAATCAGGAAACATTTTTAACAAAGGATCAAGACAATGGTATATCCGTTCTTGCCTCCATCGATTAATTGTATTATGATTTAACATCAATTTGCATCTGTCTTCAGGATACTTTTTCAGATGGTCTATTTGATGTTGTAGCTCTTGTTATGTGTGTCCAATTTGCTAGCTATAAATTAATTCTTTGATTAACAGTTAGTCTTATCTAAATGCTTTGTAAGTTTAATTCTTAACTTCTTGAATTAGTATCATAATACGATCTAAAATTTTTCCAAAACTCTTCGCAATCTTACTTCGTTCAAATGAGCTAACAAAATTAAAGTTAGTTTTGTATGTCGGAATAGTTTTTAAAGAACTCTTCTCCACTCTCATTGTAGCTGAACATCATTCCTGCATTTGCTTCAGTAAGTATTTTTTTTACTTCTTCATTACCATCACCAAATGCAATGATTGGTTTTCCGGCTCTCAGATATTCAAACAACTTACCAGGAACGTGACGTGGTTCTGTTGCACTGACTAAAAGATAGGATGCTTTCATCATTTCTTTAACATTTCTTTGTAAGGTAAAAATCCTTTGTATTCTGTGATTGGATCGAGTTGGGCATTTGTAATTGACTGCTTGATTTCAGGTGCAACTGTCCCGATAAAAACCAGTTTTAATTTTCTTCCTTTATCAATTTCATTTTTAATTGTTTTCCAGAATTGTTTTGGATTCTGATAATCGAAAATATTTCCTGCGTGAAGAATTACTTCTTCAGCTCCCACTTCCTTGGGAAGTAAGCTAAAGTCTTCCTCACTATAACCCCAATACAAAACGTGTGTTTTATTTTTGATTGAAGGATATTTCTTTTCGTAGTCTTCGCTCATCGTTTTTGTAACAAATACAATTGCTGCAGCATTTTGCAGGACAGATTTTTCTAAACTGTTATCTATCGAAAGAGTAAGATTACTACGTTTGAAATTTCTGTAGTAAGAAATATCAACCCAGGGATCAATAAAAACAGGAATGTGTGGAAGACCGAACTGTGATGAGAGCTTCTTAGCAATTAAATGTGTTGTATGTGGAGGACCAATAGAAACAATCGCATCAACTTTATCTTTTCCCAAAAGGGTCATTCCTTTTTTCACCGCAGGGAAGTACCAACCGACTCTGGCATCAGGAATAAAAAGGTTCATTCTTATCCACACAGATAAACGATGACTTAAACTTCTATTCTTTGTTGATATTGTTTCGGATGCAATCAGCTGGTCATCTTTGTTCTTGCCAATTATTTTTTTGTAAACATTAAAAGGTTCGAATGATTTTGCCCTTAATACTTTAACTTCAGAAGGAATTTCATTGAGGAATGTTTCATCCTTTTGTGTGAAAGTATCTTCATCAACTGTAAGAACTAACGGCTGCCAGCCAAAAGAGGGGAGATGTTTAATTATTTTCAAAGGCCAGTGAAGCGATGCTTTTCCCGATGGCGGCCAGTAGTATGTTATAAATAAAACCTTTTTCATAAAATTTATTTTAGCTTTTCTCCAACATAGCGAATAACACTTGCCTCTACCTTTGTGTTTATCACCTTCATTCAGAAATATATTTTTTTCTTCAATCAGGATTGTTTTCATTTCTTCAAAGTCATTCTTTATTTCATTAAGTGTATATAGCATTTCTAAATCCTGTGGTCCGCCCGAACTTTTTTCGAATTGATCTTTAGAAAACAATTCAAGAATAATCTTGCCACCCGGTTTAAGAGAATCAATAATTTTTTTATGAAATGACTTTCGATCTTCAGAATTAAAATGAACAAAGATAATAGCAGCACAATCATAATAATTTTTTATGGGAGTAAACTTTGCTAAATCAACAGTAGAATAATTGATTGTAACATTATTCTCTTCGGCGAGTCTAAGTGCCTTTAGTTTCGCCACAGGACTTTGATCAAACGCATCTACGTGCCAGCCCATCTTTGCAGCATAAACTGCATTTCTTCCTTCACCTTCTCCCGGCAGAAGTAATTTTCCAGGCGGAATAATTTTATGAAGTTGTTCTTTAAAAAATTGATTTGGCTCCTTGCCATATACATATTCTTTAGAGGAATATCGTTCATCCCAAAATTTTGATTTGAAATCTGTCATAGCTCATTTTATTCAAATAATTACTCAAATTTATGAATAAAGAATTCTTTAGAGAAAGTTTTAATGCTGTAATCTTCAAAAGTTTTCAAATTTTCTAGTTGAAGAGAATGTCTAATCTTTCGATATATTTCGGTCAGATTTAATTCTAAAAATTTATTGGAATCCATTTTGAGAAACATAGATAGATTTATAGTTGTGGGAGATAGAGTTCTCTTAAAACCTCAGGAGGAATCTTCGAGAACATCTAGCGGATTATATCTACCTGCAGGTGTTGCAGAGAAAGAGCGTGTACAAAGCGGCTATGTAATAAAAGCTGGTCCTGGTTATGCAACATCAACCGAGGTTGAAGATGAACCGTGGAAGGAAAGTGCACACAAAGTTAAATATATTCCTCTGCAGGCAACAGAAGGGGACCTGGCTATATTTTTACGTAAAGAAGCAGTGGAAATAGAATTCGATAAAGAAAAGTTTCTGATTATTCCTCAGTCTGCAATTTTATTGCTAATCCGTAACGAAGATTTTTCTGTTTAATTGTTTTTTGTGAATTGCAGCTTAATTAAAACCGAATTCCCATTTTACGTTACCGCCGCTGAAATGACCTGTTTCAGTTGCACGTTTGTGTTTAAAAATAAAAGCATTTGAATCCTTAGTCTCGTTTGATTCAAAATCAGAAATCTTATTCTCAACTACCGGCTCTTTTGTATTAAGGTTAGAAAGGTTTTTTAATTCTCTTTCATTATGGTTGTGCTCAATCAAATTAAATTCCTCTTCCTCTAAAATATTATTTTCCAGGACTGGAGTTTTTTCGGGAACTTCCTGATGTCCATTATCCGGAAGAGTTTCAGTTTTGAATTCATCTTTCTTATTCTTCACTTGAATTGATTCAATCGGGGAATCTACTACCGGCTTGTTTCCAATTGTAAATGATAGTTTTTTTGGTTCGTGGCTAAGCGCATTAATTTCTTTTTCAATTAACTTTTTATTCTCGATATCTTCAAGCGCGGCTTTAACACTTGTATATAATGGAAAAATTTTTCCAATTGAATTAAGAGTCAGAAATAAACTTGACTGATCAACCGGCTCAATAATAACAAGGCTGCGGTTTTGACTTTTCAATTTTTTGTAGCCGCTGACTAATACTCCCAGAAATGTTGAGTCGAGATGTTCACACGCACTAAGGTTTACAATAATATCTTTATCTGAATCCGTAATAGTTTTCGCCAGGTAGTCTTTAAATTCAACAGCTTCATTAAGTGTGGCTCTGATTAAGTTGACATTAAATACAACAGCATAATTTTCTATTTTTCTTTCTATTAATTCCATTTGTCTATTCACCTTCTAAAAAAATATGATTGTTGAATATTTTTTTCTTCATTTCTTATTTAGATAAACCTCAATATGAAATGCAGAATTACACGACTATTTTGACAATTATCAGGCCATTTTCAGCGTATTAAATATTAGTCTTTCATCAAGAAAAGACAAAATCTGTCGTCTGTCGTTGCATCTTTTTCCGATAATTTACTAACAAAAAGAGAACTTTTTTACTCTCTTGTTTAACTGTCGGACAAAATTTTCGCCAGCAAAAATTGAATAAAAATTATAATAGACTGATGTTTTTTATTTGAATATTTTTTGGAGGATGAATAGAGAAGTTTGAGTTAGTAATATCCGGGAAGCTATTAATATTAATCAGCTCTATTGGTTTGATTAAACCAATGAGCTAATTAGCTGTTGAGTATTTTCAGTAAAGTGATAGTAATCTTTCTTAATTTATTTACCTTGAAACCACCATCAACACTGCCAGTATTACAGATATAACAACTACCAGTTTCGTTATACTGATAATGCTGTTCGGTTTTGTTGAAATAAAACCGGATACATCCGAAATATCAGCAGTGCCGTTTCTACTTGGTTTTAAATGCATCATATGTTTGCTCCAATTTTTACTAAGTATTATAATTTAACTCAATGAAATTTTCTCATTCAAACCAGGATACGATTTCGAAACCACCAGTGCCAGGGAAAAATGGTGGTGATGCAACCATTAGTCTATCATCATATTTATATCTTTTAGCAAAACCGGTTTTTATTTTTCCATCGCTGCCGAAAGTACCAACAGCTTTCCTGGTGTTTTGAATTATACCGCCGAGTAGATTTATGTTACCACTCTTAACTCTTGTATCATATTTATCAGCACCGAAACCACCTTTCTCACAATAAATTGAACCGTGAATATTTATATCTGTTCGGTTTGGAACATTGTCAGTGATGAGGACACTATTTTCAGCACAGATACCAAGCAAATCATTTGAGTTTGGATATTGCCTTGGATCCTGATTAAATACAATATTATCATCCAGATAGATAGTACCTTTGCCTGCACTCATAAGACTTGAACAACCAATTGTATACTGACCTTTTACAGTACCCTTTAACCTCACAACACAATCTTTTGCGAAAATCATTCCGTTAGGGGAAGCTGATGGAAGATATAGTGATGAGTATGGATCTGAAAACTTGTATTTGTATTTAAGAGAGTCACCAGCAAATGTTAGATAGACAGTATCCTTACCACTGAATTTAAGACCATCATCATCAGCGATTGACTCAAAGCCATCTACAGCATTTGTTGGCATAGGTAAATCAACTCCCTGTTCAAAGCCGCCAAGAAAGTACGGTTTATCTGCCTTCTGACTGGTGTAATAGACTAATGATTTTTTTGTGGTTGCTTTGCCATAAAAAACAGGATGGTATGCAGCCCGCATATAATCTTGTGTATGGAAAGGACCCCAAACTGTATCGCTGCCTGTCCACCATATTGTTCCGCCTTCACTAACTGAATAATAAGCAAATTTAGAAAACTTACTGGGTGCAAATTTTACTTTGACGGTGCTTGATTTGCCGTTGTAGGTTCCTTGTGCTGTTACTTCCCGAATATTTTTATATGGGTCAAGTACAGCTAACTGAACACTGAAATGTCCACCCTGAAAGGGTATATCACTATAACCACTACTCCAGGTAGGGTCAAGAAAGATCTGGTTTGCTGCAATGTTTGCTGCACTTATGGCAATATCGTGAGCAACTGTTTCGGTATGATAGTTTACATAATTATCTACAGCCCGATTCGAAACATCGCCAAAGTTCCTGGATATAACCAGAAACAATACACTGAAACCAACTATTAAAAATAAAGTAGCTTTGCCGCTCATGATTTTATTCCTTTATCTGTTTCTTAAATTTCTTGCAACTAATCTAATCTGACGCCAGAAAGCACTGCTGTATTTTTCATCGTATGCAGCAACACTTTCTACTGTGAGATTTATTTCAATGCTATTAATTAATCCAGCAGTAGTTATAGGCGGTGCAATGGTATCACCTAATGCATCAAAATAAACTAATCTGAATTGAGTTACTCCAAGGTTTGAAGTCAAAGGAGCTTCATTATTTGCAACACGGTATAACATTCTATCCCTTGGATTTGGAGTAGATAGAAGTTCGGATGTGGGACCCAGGAAGTAACGGATTGAATCCATATTAGTATCTGAGTCTAAGTCGGTTAAATATTTTATGCTCGATTCGTCGGCATAAACTATAGCTTTAGATGGGTCTGGAAATTTATTCCAGTCAGCACAAAAGCCAATTTTTCTAAAATCTGTTTCAAGCATTTGTGCAACAACTGCCATGTTCTCCTGAAGAGAAAGCTCAGCACCATTGTTATAAGTTTTCTCTGTTGCAGCATCATTCAGGCGCAGTGTTATATTCAGCAAAATGCCGCCTATAATCATTGAGCCGATAATATCTAATATAGTACTAAATCCCATAGTTTCTCCTATCTGAAATGCCAGTAACTGTAAATTGTTGAAAGTCTGATTGTATCTGTTTTTTCTTCATTGCCAATATTCGGACTGGTAACTGTTACGGTCATCTTCTTATGCCATGATTGAGTTGATAGCTTTCCATCCGGACTGCCTGGGTTTACATAACTAACTTCGCAGGATACATCGAATATAGCTGATGGTAAATCTGTAATTTGGTCTGTGTAGCCATCAAAATCGTCAAAGTCGTTGCAAGCATCTGGCGCACTTTCACCACTTCCAGGACCCAAACCAGATGCAGAAGTTAATGCCGTTAAAGTGGAGACTGAATTTTCAAAAGTGTTTGCATCGAAAGCTTTTTTACTTGCTTTTTCAATTAATGATGTTGCAATAGATGTAGCCAGAATACCGAACTTTGAGTCCTGCATTACTGAGTCTGTTGTAAGAATGCTATTGTTCACTCTTAGAACTGTCAATGAAAGAAGAAACATAGCCCCTATACTTAAAAGTGATTGACCGGTATTCATTGGAATATTTTCCTTTTTAACTCAATTGATTTTGATTTAGATACTATTTGCAATCGCTGTGCTAAAAGGGAAAGCCTTGTTTTTGTAAGGAATAGAAGGTTATTATGAAGGGTAAGTAAAAATGGCGACATTGCTGTCGCCATTAATTTCGTTTGTCTGAAGAGAAGTTAAAAATAATTTAGTTTATTAAGACAGGAATTTTATTCCCACCAGCTTATAATATTGAAACCTTCTTGTTTCAAGTAATATACTGAATTAGATCTAATGCTTCGTGACTGTAATAGCATCTGAAATTACCACTGGAAACATCAATCATTCATCTGGATTGCCAGCGACTACAGGCTACCCAGAATTTTCCGTTACCATTAAGTTTTGTTTCTAATTTTGGTATTCTTTATATGCAACTAATAATACCCTTATAATCAAAACCACCATTTATTGTTAAATTTCCATTAACAACCAAAATTCCGCATCCACTTGCGCTTGAGAATTACTATTAGTGAATATCACCATTTACAAATGTTACTTTAGGTTGGCCACAGTTCCCCACTCATTTGTACGTTTAATTTTACTCTGACGTCTATTAAATATATCTGGATTATTTGCAATCAAGTTGTGCATATTCTTCCCAGTCAATTGTTCATTAACTTATCACATACGCTTGGTGTTCCACCTGCGCTTCTAAAATCTGATCCATTTATGTTTTTTTAATCATATCAACATGGCTTGTCTTTGGGTTTCACCGTCGACTGCAATTCCGGGATAACAGTTACCATTATCAATTAGGTTACCATTTATATCATGATTATTTCCATTTATTTCTAATACTTCCACCATATTGCATTTTTCTTTAGAGCAGCAATAGTGCCTGCTGATAAATACATTGCTCCGGGACCAGGAAAAAATGGCACTCTGTCCGCTGCCGCTTCTACAACTGTAGTATGTGTGCACACCCATAAAAGTGCTGTTGAGGTCACTTTACTAAGCTATCCGGTCCGGAAATGTTAATGTCATATGTTCCGCCGGAGATGCTATTGTTGGGGAAACTCTTATTCATCATAGTGCGATCGTGTTTAAGCTTTTCAAGATATACTTCGACACCTGAATTGGCAATCAACCTTGCCTGTGTTTGCTCAAACATATTTACAGTTGTTGATAAATTTTCTTTTGAGTTTGAATTCAGCTTTAATACGAAGAAGCCGATAATCATAGACATTCCCAATACGATAATTATTAAACCTTTTCCCATTTTATATATTCCTCGGATTTATTGTTAATTCCCAATATGTAAATTGACTTGAGTCAGGTTGACCTGTTGCATTATCTGAAACGAATTCGTAAGGCTCAACCCAGAACTCTGCTTTAACGTACTTTATGCTGTCTAAATGAGAAGTTGCAATTCCTTGTGCGTTCAGATATGAAAACTTTAGATCGACCAATCCTAATGTTGGACCACCAAGCGTATCGGTATGGTTCATTATTCTGTAAAGAACTTTATCTCTCTGGTTAACAGTGCCTGTTGCTTCAGTTGAATCGCCCAGATAATATTCTACAAAATCAATAACTCCATGACCAAAAGTTCCGGGTGCATCCATATCAGCATAAAATTGAATACGAGTTGGCTCAGCGGTAACAATAGCTGTTCCATCGTATTTGTATCCTATTTTACGTAAGTCATAGTTAATTACTTCAGCAAGTGTTTTAACATTTTGCTGTAATCTAAGCTCATTGTCAGAGTAATAATTTGCATTGCTTGAGTAAACATTGAGTTTAAAAATGAGCAGAAATAAAATTCCTGCAATAAGAACAGAACCCATAAGATCTAATAAGAGATTCATACTTCTATCCTCACTTTGAATGTAAGGTGAAAACGAAAGATAGTCTGACCGGATGACTTAAGTAAGGACTATCCACTCTAACTGTAACGCGTTTAAAGAACGTCTGAACATTACTGACTTCATCCTGATCTGATGCGGAAACGTAATCGACTGTGCTGGATACTGTATAATTTTCAACGTGAGGTAATGACACTGGTTTGCTGTAACCATTGTAGTCATCAATATCGTCCCATGTGGATGGAAATCCATTTTCACCTGCGTCCAATACTTCTGGTGCGAATTTATCAGTTGGCGTTAATTGTTCAGGATTGATAGAACGGAAGTCAACGGTTTGTTCATCAAAAGCTTTCTGCTTAATTTCTTCAATGAGATCATCTGCCAAGGGAAAATGCTGTGAGATAAACTTTGTTTTCTATTTCCGTTGTTCTGTTCTCGAGCAGCGTTGCGTTAAATCTCATTGAGATTAAAGCTAATAATGCCATTGCCCCTATTGTTAAAAATGAATTTGTTCCGTTCATGTTTTTTTTTCCTATTTATTTTATTGCTTTTATATTCAACGAGTATGCCTTTTATTCGTCAATGGTGACGCTGAAAAAAACTTTGTTTTTTGTGGATAAATTGTGAAAACGATGGATAAAGAAGCTTTTTAATGTAGAAATTACCGACTATGAGTTATTAACATATCAGTAAAAATAGTGAACTCCATTTCCCTGACAAGAGCTGAGACGGAAATGTCGCAGCTATTAATTTCTTCTTTCTCTGATTGCTTTTAATCTTCTTTGAAGGGTTCGTTCGCTGACGCCGAGTAATGGTGCAGCTCTTTGCACACTATTACCAACTGTTTTCATAACACTCATTATATGTTCCTCAGCAGCAGAATTCAGGCTTGTGAGTTTCGGTTTGCCGTTTCCGTTTCCAGGTTCAAATGGTTTGATGTACTCTTTTGGAAGATCAATAGAACTTATGTGAGATTCACCAAAAGTTTTTGCTACAGCATTAAGTATGATATTTTCCAGTTCTCTGACATTTCCCGGGAAAGTATAGTTCTTCAAAGAATTAATAACACTATCGGAAAATCCTTGAATATTTTTATTATAAGTTCTGTTTCCAACTTCAATAAAATGTTCTGCAAGCAGCACTATATCATCAACTCTTTTACTTAAAGGAGGCATATAAATAAAACCACGATTCAGGCGATAATATAAGTCGGCCCTGAATTCCTTTTTGTTTACCGCATCTAATAAATCTCTGTTGGTTGCCGAAATAATTCTTATATCAAGCTGAACAGGTTTAGCATCGCCTATTCTGTAAATTTCATTGTATTGAATAGTCCTTAATAATTTTCCCTGAAGTGCAATTGGTAATTCACCAACTTCATCAAGAAAAATAGTTCCTCCATTTGCAGCCTCAAAGTAGCCGATTTTATCTTCAATTGCTCCGGTGAATGTTCCCTTCTTATAACCGAATAGTTCGCTTTCAAATAAGCTTGGAGAAATTGATGCAAGGTTTACCGCAATAAATGGTTTAACCCTTCTTGGAGAAAGATCATGAATCTTTCTTGCAATCATATCTTTTCCGGTGCCTGTTTCGCCCGAAATAAATACAGTTTCGTTTGTCGGCGCAAAAATTTCTACAAGTTCGAAAACCCTATGCATTATAGGCGAATCAGTAATTATATCTGAGAAGATTCTTCTGCTGGGTTTATGTTCTAGTAAGGATCTTCTGAAAGAGTCTCGTTCAGATTCAAGAAGTTTTGTATCTAATGCTCTTCTTATTGTTAACAGTAACCTGTCTGTATCCGGCGGTTTGGTTATGAATTCGTATGCACCAAGTTTTATTGCTTTTAATGCAATCTGAACTTCGTGAACGGCTGTTATAACAACTACTGGAATGTTGGGATACACAGCATAAATTTTCTCAAGCAGCTCCAAACCATTCATTTCCGGCATAAAAATATCCAGAAGTATTAGGTCAATATCAGTTCTGTCAAGCAGTGAAATTACATTCAAAGGGTTTGATTCTGTAATTATGTTGGTGTAGCCTTCCTGGTTAAGGAAATCCTTCATTAATTCTAAATAAGAAGGTTCATCATCAACAATTAGGATTGGATTTTTCTCCACTTTATTATTTTCCCGCGGTTTATTTCTTAATTCAAAGCGTATTTATTTTTTATTTTCCTCTTGGCGTCAAATATCGTGCAGACAATATATCAATGACGTAATAAAGCAATTTTCTTTGATTTTCTGTATTTTGGCGTAGGAAAAATTTATTATTGCATAAAGTAAAGGGCTAAAAATGACTGCAAATTTCGATATGATTAAATCCATATATAATAATTACCGGGAAAAATTGACCGACATAAGGAAGGTGCTGAATAGACCACTGACTTATACTGAAAAGGTTCTTTATACTCACTTGTGGAATAATCCAACCAAAGAATTTCAAAGAGGTAAAGATTATGTTGATTTAACTCCTGACCGTGTTGCAATGCAGGATGCAACTGCACAAATGGCTCTTCTTCAATTTATGTCTTCAGGAAAAAAGACAACTGCAGTTCCATCAACAGTTCACTGCGATCATTTGATTCAGGCTCAGATAGGAGCTGAAGATGATTTATTAAGAGCAAATGAAGAGAACAAAGAAGTGTATGATTTTCTTGAAAGCATTTCTAGGAAATATGGAATCGGTTTCTGGAAACCCGGTGCTGGAATTATTCACCAGGTAGTTTTGGAAAACTATGCCTTCCCCGGCGGAATGATGATTGGAACTGATTCTCACACTCCAAATGCTGGTGGACTTGGAATGATTGCAATCGGTGTTGGTGGTGCCGATGCTGTTGATGTTATGGCTGGAATGCCGTGGGAATTAAAATGGCCTAAAGTTATTGGAGTGAAACTAACCGGTAAAATGAATGGATGGACTTCAGCAAAAGATGTAATTCTCAAGCTCGCAGGAATATTGACTGTTAAAGGCGGAACCGGTGCAATAGTAGAATATTTTGGTGAAGGAACTTCATCTATTTCCTGTACTGGCAAAGGAACAATTTGTAATATGGGTGCAGAGATTGGTGCTACAACTTCCATTTTTCCGTTTGATGAAAAGATGTCTTCTTATTTAAGGATTACAAAAAGAGTTGACGTTGCTGCTCTTGCTGAAGGTCTCGCCGATGAATTGTGTGCTGACAAAGATGTCTTCAAAAATCCTGAAAAATATTATGACCAGGTAATTGAAATAAATTTAAGTACGCTGGAACCACATATTAACGGTCCATTCACTCCCGATAAAGCATGGCCAATTTCTCAAATGAAAGAAGCAGTAAAGAAAGAAAATTATCCGGATAAAATTTCAGTTGGATTAATTGGAAGCTGCACAAATTCAAGTTATGAAGATATTGATCGGTCAGCAAGCATAGCAAAACAGGCACTTGCAAAAGGGTTAAAGACAAAATCGCAATTTACAATCACTCCCGGTTCCGAGCAGGTTAGAGCAACAATTGAAAGAGATGGCCAGTTAAAATCTTTAACAGACATTGGCGGATTAATTCTTGCAAATGCCTGTGGACCTTGCATCGGGATGTGGAAACGAATGGATATTAAGACTGGAGAAAAAAATACAATCGTCACTTCATTCAACAGAAATTTTGCAAAGAGAAATGATGGCAATCCTGAAACACTTGCATTTGTTGCTTCACCTGAAATTACAACGGCACTTGCAATTGCCGGAAGTCTTATCCTTTAATCCTTTAACAGATGACACTTGTAAATGAGAAAGGGTGAAAAAGTAAAATTAAATCCACCAACCGGTGAAGAACTTCCGCCAAAAGGATTCGACGAAGGAAGCAGTGGATTCATTCCTCCGGCGAAAGATGGATCTATTGTTGAACTGAAAGTTGACCCAAAGAGCGAGAGGCTTCAGCTTCTAACCCCTTTTAAAAAATGGGATGGAAAAGATCTGGTTGATTTACCTGTTCTTCTTAAAGCAAAAGGAAAGTGTACAACTGATCATATTTCAATGGCTGGACCGTGGTTAAGATTTAGAGGTCATCTTGATAATATTTCCAACAATATGTTTATTGGTGCAACAAACGCTCATAGCGGAGATACAGGAAAAGTTAAAAATATTTTTTCTGGTGACACCAAGTCTGTTCCTGAAGTGGCTCGTGAATATAAAGCTAAAGGAATCGGATGGGTTGTTATTGGTGATGAAAATTATGGCGAAGGTTCTTCACGTGAACACGCAGCAATGGAACCGAGATTTCTTGGCGGACGAGCAATTATAGTAAAAAGCTTTGCACGTATTCACGAAACGAATTTAAAGAAACAAGGAATGCTGCCACTTACATTTGCTGATCCGAAAGATTACGATAAGATAAAAGAAGATGATAAAGTTGATTTACTTGTCACTCAGCTTTCACCCGGCAAACAATTGAAAATGATTGTCAAGCATTCGGATGGTACCAAAGATGAAATTATGCTCAACCATACAATGAATGAAACACAGATAGGATGGTTCAAAGCAGGCAGTGCGTTGAATTTGATTGCTGAAAAAAATAAGTGATTATGGTTTTATTCGCTTCAGCGTATAATTTCTCACATATATTCGAAAGCATTTCTTTCTCAGTTTTGCTTAGCGAAGAAGAATAATCTGAAATAAATTTATCAACTTCGGGATTGATCTTTGTAAGAAGGTTGATCCCTTTTTTTGTAATCCGTGCAAGTGAAAGTCTTCTGTCTTCATCGGAACTAAATCTTTCTACAAGACCTTCTTTTATCAACCTGTCAATCAATCTCGTAACATCAGGTGCTGGTTCAACCATCCTTCTGATAATTTCTCCTCGTGGATATCCTTCTGGATGAGCGCCTTTTAATATTCGCAGAACATTAAATTGTGCCAGAGTAATTTTGAATCCACAGCAAATTGCATCAAGTTTAGAGTGAAGGTAATTTGAAGCGATGAACAAATTAAGCAATCCCTCTTGCTCGACACTGCTGAACTTTTGCTGCTTCAAACGTTTTTTAAGTATTTCGCCCATTTGTATTTCTAATTAAAATGAAATCAGGTGCAATAATATCACTCGCTCGATGAAATCCCAACAACTAAATTTGAGTCGAGTGCAAAAATCCTGTATGGTTTAACGATTTGACATATTGCTATTTTCTGCAATAAAAATTTAATCATTAATGAATTCAACTGAATGACGTTTCTTAACCCGGCGATATTATTCGGACTATTAGCTGCATCTATTCCAATTATAATTCACTTGCTGAATCTGAGGAAGCTTAAAAAAATTGAATTCAGCACTCTTCAATTCCTTAAAGAACTTCAGAAAAATAAAATCAGGAAGATAAAACTGAAGCAATGGCTTCTTCTTGCTTTACGGGTATTGATAATACTTTGTATTGTAACAGCTTTTGCAAGACCAACGTTAGTCGGTGTTTCAATTGGTGGAACGACCTCCGCAGCAAAAACGACTGCTGTTTTCATTCTCGATGATACATTCAGTATGTCGGTTGTTGATCAGAACGGTTCTTATTTTAACCAGGCAAAGGAATCGATTAAAAATATTTTAACTCAATTTGAAGAAGGAGATGAATTTGCGATTGAGTACTTGTCTCTCATCAACCGGAAGAAATAGAGATGACATCAAACATTGACAAAGTTCAAAGAAGAAGTTAATTCGACGACAATTTCTTTTGCCAGCAATAAGCTGAATAATGCAATCATAAAAGCAGCGCAAGTAATTGGAGACGCAAAAAATTTCAACAAAGAAATTTATTTATTTACAGATTTTCAAAAAGGAAGACTTGCTTCAGAAAATGAGATAACTGATTTGAAAGAACAGCTTGGTGAACAGGTGCGTTTGTATTCTTTCAATTACGGTGGCAAGGAAGTTTTCAACTTTGGAATTGACGACCTGAAAATAAACACTCAGATTTTTGAGAAAGATAAACCAATAAAGTTCGACGCAACGATTAAAAATTATTCTGACAGAGTAAAAGATAATCTGGTTGTTTCGCTCTTTATTAACGGAGAAAGATTGGCGCAACAGAGCTTGAATCTGAATCCGGGTGAATCGAAAACGGCTAACCTTGAAGCTTCTGCAAAAACCTTTGGTTATAATGAAGCTCTTGTTGAAGTTGAAGAAGATGACTTGCTGGAGGACAATAAAAGGTTTACATCTTTCTTCATTCCAGAAAAAATTCCTGTGTCTGATCCTTGTCTGATAACCTGGCTGACACGAAACTTGTTGAAGCCGCTTTAAAATCAGTCTCAGAGCAGGGCTATTTTGATTTGACAGTAAAAAAAGTTGAACAGATTTCAGGAACTCAACTTAATAGTTACCAGGTGATAATAATAATGAGCAGCAATTTCGTGAATGCAAAAGATAAATTAAGCCAGTTCTTAAACAGTGGAAAAGGTTTAATAATTTTTCCGTCTTCTGATTTCAGCTCAACAAATTTCATAAGCTCGTTGAACTCAATTAATATTTCAGCATCCGGAGTATTTGTAAAAACAAATCAAGGACAGCCAATCCGTTTCAATGAAATTGATTTCAATCATCCCGTATTTGAAAATATTTTCATTGAAGAAAAGAAAAAGCAAGTTGAGTCGCCGGACTTTAACTCTTATTACAAAATAAATTCTGCAGGAAAAGGAAAAACGATTATCAGCCTGGAAGATGAGAGTAGTTTTTTAAGTGAGTATTCAGTTGGTGAAGGGAAGATTTTATTATTCAGTAGCTCACCTGTTTTTTCGTGGAGCGATTTTCCAATCAAGAGTATTTTTGCTCCACTGGTCACTAAATCGGTGATGTATCTTTCAACAATATATTCTAGTGATCAAAATTATCTGGCAGGTGAAACTATTAATGTTAATGTTTCGGAAAGAACTCTTCCACAAATAAAAGTTATTAGAGCAGATAACAACCAGGAAGTTATCAGCATTGATGCACAGCAGAGCACAAATTTTGTTTCATATGGCAGTACTTTTACAGCGGGTAATTACAGATTTTTATCGGGTGAGAAATTATTATCGGTAGCAAATGTGAATCCGGATCCTGCTGAATCTGTTACAGAGTATTTATCTGAAAGCGAGTTTGATGAGTACCTTGAAAAAATAAATTTTAACGGCAAACATATAAGAATTGATAAAAGTGAAAATGCCGCCCAGATGATTTTGCAGGCAAGATTTGGTTCTGAGTTGTGGAGATATTTTGTGCTGATTGCAATTCTGCTTGCTCTTGTTGAAATGACAATCGCACGAAATGCAAAAAAAGAATTGGAAGGATTCACTACTTAGTGTTTCTGAGTGTTCTCAGTGTCTAAGTGGTAAAATCTTTCTTCACCACTAAGACACTAAGGACACAAAGGTTCACTGAGAAGCACTTAATTATGATAGAAATAAAACAAAAAATTACAGAACGAGCAATGCTCGTTGCAGTTCAAACCAGAAACCTGAGCAGGGAATTGGTTGAAGAACATCTTTCCGAGCTGGAAGAACTTGCAGATACTGCAGGAGCGGAATCGATATTTAAAATTATCCAGTCAAAATCCAGCATTGATCCAGCATTCTATATTGGCAAAGGAAAAGCTGAAGAACTTGCAGCCCTGGTAGAATTGAATGAAATTGACCTTGTAATTTCTGATGATGATCTGACTCCCATTCAGGTTAGAAATCTTGAAAGACTTTTTAACAGGAAGATAATTGACAGAAGTGGTTTGATACTCGACATCTTTGCTCTTCGTGCTAAAACCAAAGAAGCAAAAACTCAGGTCGAGCTTGCTCAGCTTGAATATATGCTGCCAAGATTAACTCGTGCGTGGACTCACCTTTCAAAACAATATGGCGGAATCGGAACAAAAGGCCCGGGTGAAACTCAGATTGAAACTGACAGAAGAATGATTAGAACACGCATCAGTCATCTGAAAGAAAAACTTAAAGAGATTGAATCGCAACGACAAACTCAAAGCAAGGGAAGAAGAAATTTTATAAGGATTTCGATTGCGGGTTATACAAATGCAGGTAAGTCAACTTTGTTTAATCTTCTAACCAAAGCGGATGTTTTTGCTGAGGATAAACTATTTCGCAACACTCGACTCAACAACACGAACAGTAAACTTTGATACGAAAGAAAAAATATCTAATAAGCGATACAGTTGGTTTCATAAGAAAACTTCCTGCACATCTTGTTGCTTCCTTTAAAAGTACACTCAATGAAGTGA
Organism: uncultured Ignavibacteriaceae bacterium; assembly: GCA_963739915.1. GTDB lineage: Bacteria > Bacteroidota > Ignavibacteria > Ignavibacteriales > Ignavibacteriaceae > IGN2. The sequence goes on along the minus strand of CAVUCF010000025.1, from coordinate 58,100 downwards.
GGGATTCAGATATCATTCTTCATATGATTGATCTTTCTCATCCGTATTATGAAGATCATCTGAAAGTCGTGGAAGAAACTCTGAAGGAATTCGGAAGCGAGCACAAGAAAGAAATAAAAGTATTTAACAAAGTGGATGCTGTTGATGATAAAAGCAAAATTGAATATATCAGAAATCATTATCCTGGAAGCGTAATCATTTCAGCACAAAAGGGGATAAACATTTCTTCACTGATTAAGACGATTGAGAATACTGTGAAAGGTTCATTTATTGAAGAAGAACTGGTACTTGGAATTGAACAAACTAAGCTTGCCTCACAGATTCACGATCTTGCAGAAGTAACTTCTGTTAAATACAACCACGATACTGTCGTTTTCAAGTTTCGAGCGAATAAAGAAAATTCTGATAAGATTAAGAAGTTAATTTCTCAATCTTTCTCTTAGATTTACTCCTACTCTATTTCTTCCTCTGATTTCTCCTGCCTAATCTTTAATTTTGTTCTCACAATTCATCATCTTTTTCTGGAAGGAATAAATGGCTATCACATTAAACGGATCAGGATTAACAGTTGAAAAATTAGTCCGCATCGCAAGAAACAAAGAACAAGTTGAAATCAGCAAAGATTCACTCGAAAGAATAAAAACCTGCCGCGCAATGCTCGAAGAAAAAATCAAAGCACACGAAATTATGTACGGAGTTAATACAGGCATCGGAGAATTTTCTGAAGTTGTATTGAATGACGAGCAGGTAAAAGATTTTCAGAAGTATCTCATTTACAACCATGCAGCAGGTATTGGTGAGCCAATGCCAATTGAACATGTCCGTGGAGCAATGGCAGGAAGAATCAATGTTCACGCTCACGGAAATTCAGGATGCAGACCTGAAATAACGTTAACTCTCGTTGAAATGCTGAACAAAGATTGCATCCCTGTTGTGTGTGAAAAAGGATCTGTGGGTGCTTGCGGTGATTTAGCACCAATGTCGCAAATTGCATTGCTGTTGATGGGAGAAGGTGAAGCATTTTACAAAGGTGAAAGACTTCCCGGAAAAGTTGCGTTTGAAAAAGCAGGAATAAAAGTTCCCGGACTTCAGGCAAGGGATGGACTCGCAACAATTAACGGTTCAAATTTTATAACGGCAATCAGTGCTTTACAATTATTTGATATTAACCGTTGGCTAAAGCAGGCAGAGATTGCAGCTGCAATGTCTCTCGAAGCTCTGCTTGCAAATATGAAACCGTACGATGTACGTCTCCATAAACTTAGAGGATTTTCCGGAGCTGTTCGCAGTTCGCAATCAATAAAAAAATGTATTGAAGGTAGTGATCTGCTTACGGGCAAGCTGAAAATAAAAGTTCAGGATGCATATTCTATGAGATCAACGCCACAGGTTATCGGCGCAGCACACGATGCAGTTGCTTATGCAAAATCACAAATTGAAATAGAGCTGAACGGAGTTGGTGATAACCCCATTTTTATTCCCGAAGATAAAATCACTTTGACTGGTGCAAACTTTCAGGGAACTCCTGTTTCACTTCCGATGGATATGATCAGTGCTGCAGTTACGATGGTTAGTGTTTTATCGGAAAGAAGAATGAACAGGTTGAACAATCCTGCATTGAGTGTCGGACTACCGGCATTTCTTACAAAAGGTGCAGGAATGTTTTCTGGTTTGATGCTTAGCCAATATACTGCGGATACATTAATTGTTGAGCAGAGAATTTTATCAACTCCAGCTTCCATCCAATCGATTCCCGCTGCTGCAGACCAGGAAGATTTTGTTTCGATGGGAATGAATACTGCATTGAAAAATCAACAGATATTAGACAATGCATATGGTATATTGGGAATAGAATTTATGGCTGCTGCACAGGCGTTGGATTTCCGTGAGCATCAAACAGGCAAGGGCGTTGTAAAAGCAAAAGAAGTGATTCGAAAACACGTTGAATTTCTTGATGTTGACCGTCCGCTTTATAATGATCATAACAAGATGAAAGCGCTTGTTAAATCTTGCGAGATCCTGGAAGAAGTTGAAAAGGCTATTGGTATTTTAGAATAAGGAAATAGAAAATGGAAATAGTATTTCTAATAGTTGGGATCATATTTGGTGTAGTTTCAGCATCGTTTTTTGCCTATTCCAGAATTAAAGGAGAAACTGGTAGGGTAGAAGAGAGAGGTATCTTACTTGAGAAAGAAAAAGTAAATCTTGAGAACAATCTCGACTCTGAGAGACAAAAAGTGATTGAACTAAGCTCAAAACTTTCAGCACTTCAATCAGATTATAAAAATCTCCAACAAAAACTCACTGAACAAAAAGCAGAAATAGAAAAGCTTCAAGAAAGGTTTACTAAAGAGTTTGAAAATCTTGCAAACAGAATCTTCAAAGAAAAATCTGATGAGTTCTCAAAGCAGAGTAAAACCAATCTTCAGGAAATACTAAATCCACTTAAAGAAAGAATCACCGAGTTTCAAAGCAAAGTTGAAGAAACCAACAAAGAAAGTATCAGGGGACATGCATCTTTGCGAGAACAGCTTTCGATGCTGAAAGATATGAATCAGCAAATAACCCAGGAAGCAAAAAATCTTACTGAAGCATTAAAAGGGCAAAGCAAAACTCAGGGCAACTGGGGTGAATTTATTCTTGAAAGCATTCTTGAAAAATCGGGATTGGTTAAAGGAAGAGAATATGTCGTTCAGGAAAGTCTCACTGCAGAATCGGGCAAAAGATTTCAACCCGATGTGATAATTAAACTGCCTGAAAATAAAAGCATTGTGATAGATTCTAAAGTATCGCTGGTTGCCTACGAAAAATTCATTTCATCTGATGATGAAAGTCAGAAAGCTCTTGCTTTACGTGAACATATAAACTCAATTCGATCGCATATTAAAAATTTAAGTTCAAAGAATTATCAGAATTTATATCAACTTGAAAGTCTGGATTTTGTTTTAATGTTTATGCCCGTTGAACCAGCTTTTGCACTTGCAGTTCAAAATGATCAAACAATTTTTAACGATGCTTTTGAAATGAATATTGTAATAGTAAGTCCATCTACTCTACTTGCAACCCTTCGAACTATTTCGAGCATCTGGCGACAGGAAAAGCAAAATAGAAATGCGTTGGAGATAGCCAAACAAAGTGGAGATATGCTTGATAAGTTTACTGCTTTCGTTGAGGATTTGCTTACAGTCGGTAAAGGATTAATTTCTGTTAAAGATAATTACGACAAGGCTATGAATAAGCTAACCGATGGCAGAGGAAATTTAATAAACAGAGCAGAAAAAATTAAACAGCTAGGAGCAAAGGCAAGTAAATCGTTGCCACCGAATATTCTTAATCGAGCTGATCAGGATGACGACACTAATTTGCTGGATAATTAGTGATTGTTAGACCTCCACAAACCGAAGAAGAATTCGAGAGATACCGAGATCTACGTTGGAGAATCTTACGTGCACCATGGAATCAGCCAAGAATAACAAAACAGGATGATCTTGATAGTGATGACTTTCCAATTATGGTTTGTGAAGTTGATGGAATTCCAATTGGAGTCGGAAGAGCTCATTTTATATCGGAGAATGAGGCGCAGATTCGTTCAATATCAGTTGAACCAGATTGGTCAGGAAAAGGAATTGGCTCTACTGTTCTGAAAGAGCTTGAAAAAATAGTTAAGGCAAAAGGTGCAAAACGAATAATAATTCATTCCCGCAGTAACGCTGTTGAGTTTTATAAAAAGCATGGATACCAGGTTGTTGAACAATCATATACCTTATTTGGAGTTATCCCGCATTTTTTAATGGATAAAAAGATTTGATTTTGTGGAGCTGATCGGGATCGAACCGACGACCTGTTCGTTGCGAACGAACCGCTCTCCCAACTGAGCTACAGCCCCTTAAATGTCATTTAAGATTTCCCATCTTCAAAATTTCATCCCATTCATCTTTTGTTACCGGCATAATTGATAATCTTTGTCCTCGCTGAATGAGCTTCATACTTTTTAATTTGGGATTGGCTTTTATCAAATCAAGTGGCACAGGTTTCTCAAATTCTTTTTCAAGTTTTATATCAACCATAAACCACGTTGGAGAATCTTTTATTGCTTTCGAATCGAAGTGATCATTCTTCGGATCAAATTGTGTTTGATCAGGATAACCTTCTTTTATTACTTCACAATAACCAACAACGGCTAATGGTTCAGCACTGCTTTGATAAAATAAAACACCGTCACCTTTTTTTATTTCATCCCGAAGAAAATTTCTTGCCTGATAATTTCTAACACCATCCCAGAAGGTTGTCTGGTTTTTACTTTTCTTTAAATCATCCCAGGAAAATTCACTTGGTTCTGATTTGAAAAGCCAGAATTTTTTTGTCATTTTGCTTACTCCAATCTTCAGGGTGTTAATATAATGCCCATTTTTAGTTCGTGGCGGATTTATAAATTGCTATTGAACTTAAGTGAGAATATATTTCATCCAAAATTATAACTTAAAATGGATTATTTAAAAGTAGTATTAGTGCTAATTCTGAGCGGAATGGTATATGCTCAACCAAAAGGAGATTTTCAGATTGCCAGACTGAAATACCAAGGCGGAGGAGATTGGTATAACGATCCTTCTGCCGAGGTTAATCTACTCAACTTCATTCAGCAAAACACGAATATCAAAGTTGATGCGCGATACCAGTTTGTTGACTTGGCTTCAGATGAAATTTTTTCTTACCCTTTTTTATTTATGACCGGGCACGGGAATATAGTTTTTTCAAAAGATGAAGTTTACCGGTTAAGAATATATTTAGAAAATGGTGGTTTTCTTTATATTGATGATGATTATGGTTTGAATAACGCTGTCCGTCGTGAAATGAAAAAAGTTTTTCCGGAATATGATTTCGTGGAACTTCCATTTAGCTATGGACTTTATCATTCATTTTACAAATTTGAAAACGGACCACCCAAAACTCACGAGCACGATAAAAATTCTCCCCAAGGATTAGGTATTTTTATTAATGAAAAATTAGCAGTTTATTACACTTTCGAATCAAATCCCAGTGATGGCTGGGCAGATGCGGAAGTGCATAATGATTCTCCCGAGAAAAGGAAAGAATCATTGGAATTCGGAACTAACATTGTTGTATGGGCTTTATCTCAATAGCAAATGGAAAGTAAATCAAAATATTATCAAGAATTACTGAAGAAGCTGGAAGGATTCATCAGGAAAGAGTATTTGCAGCTACTGCTTTTCGGAGCTCAAGCTTTCCTTGCTGTTATTCTTTTGAATTTCACTTTTTATGCTTTCCTTGAACTGATTGCAAATTTCAGCTCAACTGTGCGAACAATATTATTTACGCTTTTCATTTTACTTTCAGCAGGTTTTCTCTTTTTCCTATTGGTCAAACCATTACTTAAGTATATCAGCAGCATTCGGAAAGAAACATATTTTAATGCTGCCGTCAGAGTAGGTGCAAACTTTCCTGAAATAAAAGATGAACTGATAAACACAATGCAACTCATCTCTGAGAATGATAAAGGAAATCTCTATTCAGAAAATCTCATCGACGCGGCATTTAAGAAAGTTTATGAACGAATAATAAATATAAACTTTCAGTCATTGATTAATTTTGACCGGGCTAAAAAAATTCTCCCATACGTTGCTTTGACAACAATAGTATGCTTAACGATTATACTTTTTGTACCGGGAATGAATGCTGCATCACACAGACTTCTGAATTTTAATGAGGAATTTATCCCGCCGCCAAAATTTATTTTTGAAATAAATCCCGGCAATAAAGAAATAACTAAAGGTGATGGATTAGAAATCATTGTTAAAATAAAAGGTTCGAAACCAAAATCAGTTTATCTTGCATCACGAAAAGAAGAAGAGGCAGAATTTCAAAAGCAGCAATTAATCCCCGATTCTTCTGGAAATTATTATCTGGAAATGAATTCTGTAAAAAGCTCATTCAAGTATTTTGCTGAAGCTGATGGATTCAATAGCGAGTATTATGAAATTCTTGTCATCGACAGACCAATTGTAAGAACTCTCGATCTCGAAATTATTTCTCCTTCATATTCGAACATTCCAAAATCTGCTCAGAAAGATAATGGAAATATTCAGGCACTTATTGGAAGTAAAGTTTCTTTTAGCATCTCTTCAACTAAAAAATTGAAAGAAGCAAAACTTGAGTTTACTGATTCCTCGATAGTTGATCTTACTGTTAATGGTGAAGTTGCCACGGGAAATTTTTCTGTCAGAAAAGATAACAACTACCAGATTAAACTAACCGATGAAAACGGCAACAGTAATCTTGCACCGATTACTTACCAGGTTAAAGCACTATACGATGCTTTTCCTGTAATTGAACTGGTCACTCCAAATCAAAATACTTTACTTGCCAATGATAACCGGGTTGTTTTAATAGCGAATGCTTCTGATGATTATGGTTTTTCCAAACTTCTTTTGAATTACAGATTATCAGCTTCGAAATATGAGTCACCGCAATCAGAGTTCAGTTTAATTGAGATACCGATAAGCAAATCTCTATTAGAACTTGATATTAATTATGTCTGGAACTTAACTCAGATGTATCTCGCAGTGGATGATGTTGTAACTTTCTACCTTGAAATTTTTGATAACGATTTTGTAAGCGGACCAAAATCAGCGAGAACTCAATTATTAACCATTCGTGTTCCATCGCTTGATGAGATTTTGGATGATGCGGATCAGCTGCAGGCACAGAGCGAATCCGATCTTGAGCAAACACTAAAAGAAACCGAAGAGTTGAAAAAAACTCTCGAGGAAATTGATAAAGAGTTAAAAAAAGATGAGGAGAAACTTACCTGGGAAGAAAAACAAAAAATTGAAAACGCACTTGAAAAATTTCAAGAACTGCAGGATAAAGTGGATAAAATAAATGATCAGCTTGGCGACATGAAACAGAATCTTCAGGAAAATAATCTCCTCTCGAAGGAAACGATGGAGAAGTATATGGAGCTGCAAAAATTGATGGATGAGATGACCAGCGATGAAATGAAAAAAGCTATGGAGCAGTTGCAAAACCTGATGAAAGATATGAACAGGCAAATGACTCAGGATCAACTTGAGAATATGAAACTTGATGAGGAAAAATTTAAGAAGAGCATTGAAAGAACTCTCAACCTTCTGAAACGAGTTCAAATTGAGCAGAAGATGGATGAGCTGATGAAGCGTACTGAAGAATTAATCGAACAGCAGGAAAAGCTTTCTGAGCAGACTGAAAAGAGTGATCCTTCTGATCAAAAAGAAATGAATAACCTGAGCCAGAAGCAAGATGAAATAACCAAAGATCTTGAGAAACTGAAAAAGGAGATGGAAAATCTTGATGAAAAAATGGGAGAAATTCCTGATATGCCGAAAGAAGATATGGAAGAATTAATGGAGGAATTTCAGAAACAGCAGAATCAGCAATTATCAGAGCAGTCCTCACAGGATATTCAGCAAAAACAAAAACAAAAGGCGAATCAAAATCAGAAGCAGCTTTCTCAAAATATGAAACAGATGAAACAGATGATGAAAGAGATGAAAGACTCGATGCAGCAACAAAATCAAATGCAGACTTTTACTGATATGATGAAGATACTGGACAACATTATTTCGCTCTCCAAACAGCAGGAAGATTTGAAGAGTGAATCAGAAAATCTTGAACCAAACTCGTCAAGATTAGATGATATGGCAAAGAAAGAAAATGATCTCTCGAACAGTCTCAATAATATAATGCAGCAGATGTCTGAACTATCACAAAAAACTTTTGCGATCAGTCCTGAAATGGGTAAGTCACTCGGTGATGCAAAAAAACAAATGGATAATTCAGTTCAGGCGATGAAGAACAGGAATGGTTTACTTGCTTCAAACCAAGCGGAAGAGGCAATGAAATCGCTTAATGAATCAGCAATGATGATGAAGAGTTCAATGGAATCTATGATGCAAGGCGGAAGTGGCCAAGGAGGCATGATGTCTCTTATGCAGCAATTGCAGCAGATGTCCGGACAGCAAATGAATCTTAATAATCTTACACAAATGCTTCAAAAAATGCAGCAGGGCGGTATGAGTCCGCAACAGCAACTCGAAATGCAGCGACTTGGGCAACAACAGCAATTAATTCAAAAATCTCTTGAACAGCTTAATCAGGAAGCAAAAGTCTCCGGTCAATCAACAAAACTTCCTGCCGATCTTGATAACATCCTTAAAAAAATGCAAGAAGTAGTAACTGATATGCAGGGAGAAAAATTGGATGATGAGTTGATTCAGAAACAGGAAAATATTTTAAGTAAATTGCTGGATGCTCAAAGATCTTTAAATGAAAGAGATTATGAGAAAGAAAGAGAATCCAGAACTGGTGAAAATGTGACGAGAAAATTTCCCTCAGACTTAAATTTTAATTCTCCAAATTCATTAAATAAAATCCGCGATGAACTGAACAAAGCTGTGAAAGAAGGATACTCGAGAGATTATGAGGATTTGATCAGAAAGTATTATGAAATCCTGCAAAGTGAAGCAATAGAGAATCGGTAGTCTTTCAACTCCCGCCAGAATAATTACCCAAAGCAAAAAATTCCTATAATTTAAAAAAGCTTATTTTTTTTAATTTTATAGGTTAATTATGTATATTTTTGAGAATCAAAAATCACTCAATGAACGAATTAATCGAAAATACTCTAAACATTATTTCTAAGATAAGCTCAAGCAGGCAAGGTTATTTACTGCAACTTGGTGAACGAGGATATTCAATTTTAAATATTTGGGGAGGAAAAGGAGAAGATTTCACTTCGCTGAATGATTTACTGTCCCAATTGTTAAAAGCAGGTGGAGTCGATACTGAAAAAGTTGCAAGCCTACCTTCAGTTACAAAGTTTCTTAAAGAAAGATTTTCAGCTTCATTTTTTATTAAAGATCTTATTTACTTCTCGGAGCGAAACTTATTCATTTACATCCTCCTGTTCTCCGACAATCCCGAAGAATTCAAAGAGGACTCAAAAAATAAAATTATGCCGGTCATTTCCATCCTCAGCCACCAGGTGAAGGAATGGTTTGAACAGCAAACTGAAAAAAACTTAATATCAACCGATCAGTATTTCGTTCCGACAGAAAGAAAAAAAATAATTGATGAATGGGAAAATAAATTTAACCTGCTTGTTAAAATCTCACCTGATTTAATATTTATTCTTGATTATTCAGGAAAAATTATTTCGATAAACGATGCTGCAAAAAATTATCTGGAATATTCACCGGACGAAATGAAAGGTAAATATTTTTTAGATTATATAAATAAGGAAGATGCATCATTAGTAAATATCTCTTTTAACAGAGTTCTCGCTGAAAAGAAAACTATAAAATTCAAAACGAATTTGCTTACCAAGTACGGTCAAGTGTTCCCGTTTGAATTGAGTTGCAATACTATAACCGAAAATAAGAAAATAATTGGGTTGCTTGGAGTCGGTAAAGATTTGAGTGACAAATCCAGGTATGAAACGGAACTTCAAAAAATAAAACCAAAACTAACAGAAATAAACAGGATCTTAAATATTGAGCGTGCCAGGTCTTCTCCTCAGAAAGCTGTTGTTGAAGAACTTAATCGGTTGAAGTATGATTTTATATCAGGTATTTCGCATGAGTTCAGAACTACATTGGCTTCAATTATTGGTTTTTCTGAAACGATTGTAGCTGATCCGGAATTAACCGAATCTATGAAGGAAGAATTTATTAATGTGATAATGAGCGAAAGTAAAAGGCTGGCAAAGCTAATCAACTTCTTTTTAGATACTTCGAATGATGAGGACAGGATAATTATGATTAATAAAACATCTTTTGATCTGGTAAAATTAATTCAGGAAGTCATCACCACGAATATTGAATTAGCGAGTTACAAAAACATCGTAATTAATTTTGATCATCCATCAGAAGAAATTTATCTGGAAGCGGATAGGGACAGTCTGTTTCAGGTAATCAATGCATTACTTAATAATGCAATACGGTATACTGATGAACTTGGAAGAGTGAAGCTGATTATTAATAATTATATTTCAGAGGTAGAAATTATTGTAAGTGACACCGGAATCGGTATTCCCGATGAAAATCAACCCTATATTTTTCAAAGGTTTTTTAAAGCAAACAGAAGAATGAGTGATATACCAAGTGTTGGAGTTGGCTTGGTTTTTGTAAAACAAATAATTGATTTGCATAAAGGTTTCATAACAGTTCAAAGTGAAACCGGCAGCGGTACCGCATTTCTGGTAAAATTGCCTAAAATAAGTAAAATTGAAATAAATGAGGTAAAATTTGAGTAAACTGGTTTTCATAGTTGATGATGAGCAATCCATAGCTAAACTGCTATCTTTTTGGGTTAAAGATAAATGGGGCTATGAAGTTGAAATTTTTCCTAACAGCGAAGCCATGCTTAAAAAACTTAGCTCAAAGCCTGACATCATTTTGCTCGATATTATGCTTCCTGGTTTGGATGGAATTGAAACTCTAAAAAGAATAAAACAAATTGATGAACACCTTCCGGTTATTATGCTTTCTGCACAGGGAAGAATTGATGTTGCAGTCGATTCAATAAAATATGGTGCTTATGATTACTTCCCAAAACCAATTGATCAGCAAAAACTTGAGCTCTCTTTAAAGAATGCCATTCGTAATTATGATCTCGTTAAAGAAATTCAGAATCTGAAAGAGAATGTTAAAAAAGAATATAGTTTCGATAATATTATTTCTGCTGATGGTAAAATGCAGGATGTCTTTAAACTTGTTTCCAAAGTACTCGATAATGACATCACAGTTTTAATTTATGGTGAGAGCGGAACGGGAAAGGAACTTATTGCAAGAGCTATTCACTATAACGGCAGAAGAAAAGATAAACCTTTTGTTGTTGTAAACTGTGCGTCCATACCGAGAGAGCTTCTCGAAAGCGAATTATTCGGGCACGAGAAAGGATCATTTACAGGTGCTCATCAAAGGAAGCTCGGCAAATTTGAGCTGGCAAAAGACGGAACAATATTTCTCGATGAAGTCGGAGAACTTGAAATGTTATTGCAGGCAAAACTTCTGAGAGTTATTCAACAGAAAGAATTTGAACGGGTAGGTGGTAATGAATTAATAAGAACGAATGTTCGCATCATTTCAGCCACTAACAGAGAGTTAAAGCAGGCAGTCGAACAAAAGCAATTTCGAGAAGATCTCTTCTACAGATTAAATTCATTCCCGATATCAATCCCTCCAATCAGGCAGAGAAGGTCAGACATACTTGTACTAACTGAATACTTTCTGGAGGAATTCAACAAGAAGCTTCAAAGGAATGTAAAAGGATTCAGTAAAAAAGCATTGAAGCTTATTTATGAATATGACTGGCCCGGAAACGTACGCGAAATGGAAAACACCATTGAACGATGTATGATTATTTCAGAAAAAGATAATCTTGATGTAGATGATTTACCTCAGCATATCAGGGCTGCTGATACTTCAGTTAGCAACGATCAGCAGAGTGTTATGTTCACCGATGACAATATTGTTCCTTTTGAAAAAATAAAAGAGAAATCAATCAGGCATGCTTTGAAAGTTACCGGAGGTAATATTGTTGAAGCTGCAAGAAAACTTCAGCTTGGCAGAGCCACTATTTATCGTCTGATGGAAAAGTACGGCATCGAGAGCTGAGTTTTATAAAACAATCTTCCAAAAAATCTGGTCAGACTTTAGATGAGTGATAGTGAAAAAAAATCGATACTGGTCATTGATGACGATATAACAATCCGCAAGCTTATTTCCCATCATTTGAATCTTAATAATTATAAATTTTACCTTGCATCCAATACTGATGAAGGTTTTAATCTGTTATTTAATAATAATATTGATCTGGTCTTATGTGATATTATAATGGATAAAATGGATGGCTTTGCATTTTGCAGGTTAGTTCGAGAAAATGAAAATTACCGTTCAATTCCGTTTGTGTTTGTGACTGCTAAAAATACTTTTGAGGATAAATCAAAAGCTCTCGAGGCTGGAGGGGATGATTTTATTACCAAGCCATTCAATGTAGATGAACTTATCTTAAAGATTAAAGCATTGATCAGGCGTTCTGAAATTTATCGTATATACGGTACACGAAAAAATCTTGAGGAAGTTTTTTCCAAAAGAACACCAAAAGTAGTTATAATAGATGATGATAAAGCTGCACTTACAATGTATCGGGCAGGACTAAATAAAGCAGGAATCGATTGCCAGGTTGCTTACAATTCTTTAGATGGTCTTAAACTTATCAAAACATATCAACCAGATTTAATTGTTGCTGATGTAATGATGCCGGAAATTGACGGCTTCGAATTTCGTGAAATGCTATTACGCGATCCTGATTTAGCTTCCATTCCTTTCGTATTTCCTTAGCAACTTAGGCTCTGATCAGCAAATCCTTCATGGGTTTGATCAGGATATAACTGATTACATACTGAAGGCTAGTGGCTACAAGATTGTTGTTGCTAAAATCTCAGCATTACTAAAAAGTCTGAATAAAGAGCGACGAAAGGTTGTAACCGATTTGCACGAAGCTTCAGACTTTCTTAAAACAAGTGTTGTACCGGAAAAGTTTCCTGAATTTGAAAACTTTGAAATCCAGTATTGGCATGTTCCTTATACGGGAATACCGGGTGGTGATTTTATTGATCATTTTTTACTTGATGAAAATCATCTCACCATTATTCTTGGAGATGTAATGGGGAAAAAATGGGGAGCCTGGTATTTTGCTTATGCCTATGCTGGTTACATCAGAAGTGCAATTCATTCAGTTATCCAGGAAGGAGACGTAACCTCTCCGGGAAAAATTATAGGCAAAGTAAACAACCTGGTTTATCAGGATTCCAAGATCTCCGAAGTATTTTCAACTCTTTCTGTTGTTGTAATAGATAAGCAGAAAATGACGCTCAAATATTCCGGCGCCGGAGATTTACCAATTCTTTATAAAAACAATTCTACTGGCGAAATAAAAAGAATTGACTCCCGCGGATCACTTTTAGGATTCAGCAATGATACTTTTTTTGAAGATGCAAACCTTCAAATGGATTCGGGTGATACTGTAATTATGGCAACAGATGGTCTGGTAGAATGCCGTGATGATAATGGTGAACATTTTGGTGTGAGTAAGCTAGTAAAGTCAATTCAAAAAGATGGTTTTCATGATTCCCCATTAAAGGTTATTAAGAACGATTTGAATAGTTTTAATCAGCAAAAATTTGATGACGATATGAGTATGATTTCTATTGCTGCTTCGAAGTAATTTTTTTTACTATTCGTATCTATTACGCTCTAAAATAACTCAGCAAAATATTTTAATTTGATTTCCTGAGGAATAATTTCATTCAGTTGACTGCAGCTTTTCTGTTTTATCAGCTATTTTAAGTTGCTCAATAAGTTCGTCGATTTGACCTTCCACTATGTTTGAAAGATTGTAGAGAGTTAAACCTATTCTGTGATCAGTCACACGGTTTTGCGGAAAATTGTAAGTTCGGATTTTATCACTTCTATCGCCGCTTCCGACCATTAATTTTCTTTGAGCAGAGATTTCAGCATTCTGTTTTTTTAATTCTAGATCGTATAATCTTGCCTTCAAAACCTTCATCGCTTTCTGCCTGTTTTTCAGCTGTGATCTTTCATCCTGACATTGAACAACCAGGCCGGTAGGAATATGAGTCATCCTTACTGCAGTTTCAACTTTGTTTACATTTTGCCCACCGGCTCCTCCGGAACGGAAGATATCAATTTTCAAATCATTCTGGTTTATTTCGATCTGAACATCTTCAGCTTCAGGAAGAACTGCGACCGACGCCGCAGAAGTATGAACTCTTCCACTTCCTTCAGTTTCAGGAACTCTTTGTACTCTGTGCACACCGCTCTCAAATTTCATATCACCATAGACGTTGTTACCAGTTACGGAGAAAATAACTTCCTTCACTCCACCAAGTCCTGTATCATTTATATCTATCAATTCAATTTTCCAGCCTCGCATTTCTGCATACCTGCTGTACATTCTGAAAAGGTTTCCGGCGAACAAAGCTGCTTCCTCTCCTCCGGTTCCGGCTCTAATTTCCATAATAATATCTTTATCATCGTTAGGGTCTTTGGGAAGAAGTAATAATTTTATTTCTTCTTCGAGTTTATCTCTTTCAATTTTGAGGTCCTCGAGCTCTGCTAATGCCATTGAAACCAGTTCGCTGTCGCTAATAGTATCAATAATTTCCTTGTTGCCTTTAATATTTTTTAGAACTACTGCATATCTCAAGTATGCTGCAACTATTTCCTTAAGATCACTTCTCTCCCTGGTTAGTGAAATCAGCTTTTCTCTATCGGAAGAAATCCCGGGATCTGAAAGTTGTTCGTTAATGCTGTCAAATTTTATTTTTATTTTTTCTAACTTATCTGCTAAATTCATAGTGTGTTTCTGAAAATTGTGTGCAAATATACAAAAAGCACCTCTTGAAAATCTAAAAAACGCAAGGTATTAGCGGGAATGACAGCATCCGAAAATCCTGAAATAAAAAATCAAAAAAGAATAACCAACACAATTTACTTCTCATTGGTTTTTGGTCTGTTATTGTTTTTCATCATAGTAATGATTCTTATGCAGGATAAAAAAATCGAAGGAGATAAAAACCTTGATATGATTTTTACTTTTCTTGTACCGCTGTTCGGATTGATGATGATGTTTATTTCCAGAATGATTTACAATCAAATGGTATCAAAATATGATTCCGCTGGTAGCCTTCTTCAAAAAATTACTCATTACAGAACAGCTAAAATTATTTCCTGGGCAATGATTGAAGGAGGTTGCTTTCTGGCACTTGTAGCAACAATCTTAACTTCGAATTATCTTTACGTAGTTGTTTTTATTTTCCTTTTTGGTTATTTCTTTTTGATGAAGCCATCAAAGGAATCTTTCATTCGTGATATGCATTTAAATTCTGACGAAAGTGATTTAATCCTAAAGAGTTAATTATGAAAAAGTTTGATATACCGGCCCACTACAAAAGTTCTTTCATTACTCAAATAAAGAACAATCGGAAATTAGAAGACCCGAGAAAAAAAGATTTTTCTCCAACCTTGCTTGATTTCGGTCCTGTCAAATTTTACCTCGCACGTCATTTCGGGTTTTGTTATGGTGTAGAGAATGCAATTGAGATTGCATATAAAACAATCGAAGAAAATCCCGGCAAAAGATTTTTCCTGCTGAGTGAGATGATTCACAATCCAGGAGTTAACAACGATCTTTCTAGTATGGGAGTTCGTTTTATAATGGATACTTCTGGTAATCAGCTGGTTGCCTGGGAAGAAATTAAAAGTGATGACATCGTAATTATTCCGGCATTCGGAACCACACTTGAGATAGAAAAAAAGCTGAATAAACTTGGAATAAATCCTTATCGATATAATACAACTTGCCCGTTTGTTGAAAAGGTTTGGAATCGGTCTGCTGATCTTGGCAAAGAAGGATTTACGGTAATAATACATGGCAAGCATTACCACGAAGAAACAAGAGCAACTTTTTCTCACTCTGTGCAAAGTTCTCCATCACTTATAGTCCGCAATATGGAAGAAACAAAATTTCTTGCTGATGTAATTTTGGGTGATAAAACTGAAGATGACTTCTACAACTTCTTTAATGGAAAATATTCAAAAGATTTTGACGCGATGATTGATTTGAAAAGTATTGGAGTGGTAAACCAGACAACAATGCTTGCAACTGAAACTCAGGAAATAGCTGACCTTCTGAAAGACACGATGATAAAAAAATATGGAATCGAAAATCTGAACGTTCATTTTGCAGATACGCGCGACACCCTTTGCTATGCAACAAACGATAACCAGGATGCAACCTACGGTCTGCTGGAAGTTGCCGCTGATTTTGCAATTGTGGTTGGTGGATATAATAGCTCCAATACAACAAACATTGTAAAAATTTGTGAAGAAGAAATTACAACCTACTTCATTGACTCCGCTGACAGGATAAGATCAGAAAATGAAATTAATCATTACGATATTTTGAAGCAGTCGTCAATAAATTCAAAAGACTATTTGTCTGATAAATATCCTGTGGAAATTCTGATAACCAGTGGAGCTTCCTGCCCCGATGCAACTGTTGAAGCAGTGATAAGAAAAATCATTTCGTTTTACGATAGCGCAAAGGATGTTGATTCAGTTGTTAATGATGTTCTTGAAACGATTTGAGCACTTAAGAAATTATTTTATCGCTTCTTTTCTTTGCTTCCGAAATCTCTGAGAGTAACTTTTGAAATAATTCTCTAACAGTGATGATTTCCTTCACCAAACCTGAACTCTGACCTGCTTCAAGCTCACCTTCAATTTCATCGCCTTCAAATATGCCGAGTCTTTCCCGCTTGCTTCCGAGTAATTCTTTCAATTTAATTTCATCCCATCCTTCTCTTTCAGCAGTTAGTGCGCGAAATGCAAAATCATTTTTAAGCATTCGTCACTAATCCAATTTTTTTAAATGCAAGCAAAGTTCCGTCATCTTTAGCTTCAACAACTTTCTGCTTATAGTTTGGATGAGCAGAAGATTCAACTGTGGCTGCGAACCTCGTTCCTATCTGAACACCCTCAGCACCAAGAGAAAGTGCAGCAAGAATTCCTCTTCCATCAGCTATTCCTCCCGCAGCAATTACAGGAATTTTCAATGCATCAACAAGCTGGGGAATTAGAGAAATTGTTGTTGTTTCATTTATACCGTTATGTCCGCCTGCTTCAACTCCTTCACCAACAACTGCATCGCATCCGACTTCTTCTGCTTTCAATGCGTGTTTCACTGATGGAATAACGTGAGCAACTTTTACATCGTTCTCTTTGAATAGCTTAATAAATTTACCGGGATGACCAGCGGATGAGAATACAATTTTGACTCCTTCTTCAATGGTTACTCTGACTAATTCTTCAGCATCTCTACGAAGCAGGGGAATGTTCACACCAAATGGTTTATCTGTTGCTGCTCGGCATTTCTGAATGTGCTCTCTTAATAACTCAGGTTTCATTGAACCTGAACCAATTAGTCCTAATCCACCTTCATTAGAAACTGCTGAAGCCAACTTCCAACCTGAGACCCAAACCATTCCTGCTTGGATAATCGGGTACTGAATATTAAAAAGTTCTGTAATTTTTGTCGTGAATTTCATTTTATGCAATGTCCGTTATTTAACTCTAAATCTACCTCAAAATTAACGCTGTTTACCTTGTTATTAAAACCTCCTTTTCCTAAGTTTGTAAGCCTTTTTTCAAAAAGCACATATTTAAATTTTTCATTTCATAAAGGTTAAATCATAATGTCGTTTTTCTTTACATCAGAATCAGTTTCTGAAGGTCATCCGGATAAAGTTAGTGATGCAATATCCGACGGAATACTTGATGCGATTTATGCACACGATCCATATGCAAGAGTTGCCTGCGAAACATTTGTTACTACGGGTTTAGTTTTAGTTGGCGGTGAAATTACTACAAAAACATACATCGATGTTCCTGATGTTGTAAGAAAAACTGTTCAAAAAATCGGATATACAAAAGCCGATTATAAATTTGACTCGGAATCTTGTTCAGTTTTGAATGCAATTCATTCGCAATCTCCAGATATTGCGATGGGAGTTGATACCGGTGGAGCAGGTGACCAGGGAATTATGTTTGGCTATGCTTGCGATCAAACTCCTGAACTTATGCCGATGCCGATTATGTTTGCACATAAACTTGTAAAAAAACTTGCAGACATCAGAAAGAAAAATAATAAGTTAATGCCTTATCTTCGCCCGGATTCAAAATCGCAAGTGACGATTGAATATGATGATAACGGAAAACCATTGAGAGTTGATGCTGTTGTTATTTCAACTCAACACGATGGTGATGCAAAGCAAAGTAAAATTAAGAGTGATGTTATTCAACACGTTATTAAAAAAGTTATACCATCAAAGTATTTAGATAAGAATACAAAATATTTTGTTAATCCAACCGGAAGATTTGAAATTGGCGGACCACACGGGGACAGCGGCTTGACGGGACGAAAAATTATTGTTGATACTTACGGCGGCTGGGCTCCTCACGGCGGCGGTGCATTTTCAGGTAAAGATCCATCAAAGGTTGATAGAAGTGCTACTTATGCAGCCAGACATATTGCAAAAAATGTTGTTGCAGCTAAATTAGCTAAAGAATGTTTGGTGCAGGTTTCCTATGCAATCGGCGTTGCACACCCAATTTCTGTCTTTGTAGATACAAAAGGAACCGGAGTAATTCCTGATTCTGAAATTTCTAAAATGATCCAGAAAGAAGTTGATCTCACTCCTAAGGGAATAATCACTAGATTAAAATTAAGAAGACCAATCTATCAGAAAACGTCAGCATATGGTCACTTTGGTAGAAATGATAAAGATTTTACCTGGGAACAACTTGATCTGGTTCCTATATTTAAGGAGTATGCAAAAAATATAGTTCATTAATTATGAACTTTTTATATATAATGTGTTGTTTAGTTACTGTTGATTAGTAATAAGAAATTAGTAAAAAAAGTAAAGGTATTAAAATGAATGAAGTGTTAGAGAAGAAAATTGATTTCTCACTAAAATATAAAGTTAAAGATATTTCTCTTGCTGAATGGGGAAGAAAAGAAATAGAGCTTGCCGAAGCAGAAATGCCAGGCTTAATGGCATTAAGGGAAGAATACAAAGGAAAGAAACCTTTGAAAGGCGCTCGTATTGCCGGCTGTCTTCATATGACAATTCAAACTGCTGTATTAATTGAAACTCTTATTGAACTTGGTGCTGAAGTTAAATGGTCATCTTGTAATATTTTTTCAACTCAAGATCATGCTGCTGCTGCAATTGCTGCTGCCGGAGTTCCTGTTTTTGCCTGGAAAGGAATGAACGAAGAAGAATTCAACTGGTGTATAGAGCAGACATTATTTTTCGGTGATGAATGCAAGACCTTTGAATATGATTCTTGATGATGGCGGCGATTTAACAAATATGGTTTTTGATAATTATCCTGAGCTTGCTGCCGGAATAAAAGGACTTTCTGAAGAAACCACAACAGGTGTTCATCGTTTATATGAAAGAATGAAAAAGGGAACGCTCCTGATGCCAGCAATAAATGTAAATGATTCAGTTACTAAATCTAAATTTGATAATAAATACGGTTGCCGTGAATCTTTAGTAGATGCAATTCGCAGAGCTACAGATCTTATGCTTGCTGGTAAAGTTGCAGTTGTTGCAGGATTTGGTGACGTTGGTAAAGGTTCTGCTGAATCATTAAAAAATTCAAATGTAAGAGTGATTGTTACAGAGATTGATCCGATTTGTGCGCTTCAGGCTGCTATGGAAGGTTATGAAGTTAAGAAGATGGATGATGCAGTTAAAGAAGCGGATATTATTGTAACTGCTACAGGTAATAAAAATGTTGTTAACGAAAAACACTTCAAAGTGATGAAAGATAAAGTTGTTGTTTGCAATATCGGACACTTTGATACTGAAATTGATATGGCATGGCTGAATAAAAATTATGGCAACACGAAAGACACTATAAAACCACAGGTTGATAAATACACAATTGCTGGCAAAGATATTATTGTTCTTGCAGAAGGAAGATTGGTTAATCTCGGTTGTGCAACAGGTCATCCTTCATTTGTAATGTCAAATTCATTTACAAATCAAATTCTTGCACAAATTGAACTCTGGAATCATCCTGAAAGATATGAGAACAAAGTTTACACTTTGCCAAAACATCTTGATGAGAAGGTTGCACGACTTCATCTCGCCAAAATCGGTGTTGAGCTTGATGTGTTAAGACCGGATCAGGCTGAGTATATCGGTGTTCCTGTTGAAGGACCTTACAAGCCTGATTATTACAGGTATTAAAAATTCTACTCGTAGAGACGCATCGCGATGCGTCTCTACTATTCATTTAAGTAAGTCCCTCAAAGCTTCTTCTAAATTTTCAAACTTAAACTTATAACCAGCTTTAATTATTTTCTCCACGGAAGTTCTCTGGCTCATTACTGCATATTCACCTAGTTCACCTGCAGCAATTTTCAATGCAAATTTTGGAATAGGAAAAAGAGATGGTCTTCTTAAAATCTTACCAAGATGTTTTGCAAACTGTTTCATCGTAACAATTCCCGGTGCTGTTCCGTTGATTGCACCTGTAACATTTGGATTGTCAATTGCGTGCAAGTAAATGCCAACAATATCATCAATATGAATCCAGGGAAACCACTGCCTGCCGTTTCCCAAAGGACCACCAATAAAAAGTTTGAATGGTAGAAGCATTTGTTTCAAGACTCCTTCATCTTTCATCAGAACTAAACCGGTTCTGATTGAAACTCTTCTTACTCCGTATTGCTCAACTTTCTGGGCTTCCTTTTCCCAGTCATTACAAAGTGTTGCTAAGAAATCATTTCCGGGCGAACTATTTTCATCAAGAACTTCATCGTACCTGTTTCCATAAAATCCTGTTGCAGAAGAGCAGATAAAAACTTTTGGTTTTTGTTCAACTGATTTTATTGCTTCAACTAAATTTCTTGTGCTGACTATCCTGCTATCGTAAGCAAGCTTTTTGTATTCTTCATTCCATCTCTTTGCACCGAGGTTTGCACCTGCAAGATGAACAACTGCATCAACACCATTCAATTCATATCATCCATTCATTCAATGCTTTCGTAATCCCACTTGACATACTTTCTTTGCATTCAGGTAATTTTTGCCTAGCTTTTTCAGGATTTCGGGTGAAGACAATTACTTCATCTCCTCTTGCTGTTAACTCCCGCACAAGATTTTTGCCCGATTGAACCTGTTGCGCCTGTTATTATTATTTTTTTCATTGCGATTATTTAAGTAAAAATTGGTTTCTATATCTTAATAGCATAAAATTTTTTTAAACAATGTTTATAAAATATTAGTTCTATAGCAAAATATTTAGAGCGTTTTCTGGCTTTTTATTTGATAAATAATCCTTTTATTAATTATCAGAAAACTTAAAATGAAGCGATTTATACTACTCTCTATCTTAACAACTGTTTTAAGTGTCTTTTCTTTTTCTCAGGATTACTACTTCTATGAAGGAAAGAGAATCGAGCTGACCAAAAGACTAGATAAAATTGCCATTATTCTCAACAAAACTGATCTTACTAAAAATACTATTGAGCAAACTTTAAAACTCAAATAAATTCTTTAAGTGACTTAAAGGAACTTACTGAAAATTTATATTTAATTAATTTCTCAGATCCGGTTTCTGAAGCTGAAATAAATCAGCAAATTAGTACACTTCAAACGCTTAATGAATTGGTGAAATTTGCCACGCCAGTTTACTTCGGTGAATCCAGAAAAGTAACACAGATACCAACTGATGAGTTTATAGTTAAGCTTATTGATTCAAATAATAAAAGCAAGCTTGATGAAATTAATGATCAATATAACATTGAAATCAAAGAGAAAATAAATGATGAAAAAACATTTGTATTAAAATCCAGAAATGGTGTAAGGTTAAATGCTCTCCAACTTTCAGAAATTTATTTCCAAACTGGATACTTCGAATATTGTGAACCAAATTTTGGATATCCAGAAGGCTGCTTATTCAATTACACTCCTAACGACACACAATACCCAAACCAATGGGTAATTAATAATACCGGTCAGTCTACTCCTACCGGAGGAAATTCATCTGCAGGTGATTTAACAAATTCTGCAGGAATACCTGATGCGGATATGGATGTTAACTTGGCCTGGGACTATACTAAAGGTAATAATAGTGTTATAGTTGGAGTATTTGATACGGGAGTTGATTCTGCTCATCCGGATTTATATCAAAACCTAATTACGGGTTATGATGCATCTAACAGTATTCAAAGTGTAAAAACTGATCCTGTTGGACATGGAACCTGCACAGCAGGAATAATTGGGGCAAGAACAAACAACGGACTAGGTGTTGCAGGAATTGTAGGCGGTGATAATACACTTAACAGTAATTGTAAGATTAGGGCTTTCAAATTAGTGAATAGCTCTGGGTATTTTACAACAGAAGCTAATCTTGCAAATGCATTTAATCTAGCAAGTACGACTGGAGTTCATGTTTCCAGCAATAGCTGGGGTGGTGGAACCCCAAGTTCTACTTTAACTAATGCAATAAATAATCTTTCGAATAATGGAAGAAGAGGCTTGGTTGTGTTGTTTTGTTTTCATCAGGGAATGATGGAAAAAATCCTCCAGCATATCCTTCTTATCTTGCTTCGGTAGTCTGCGTTGGTGCTTCAACAAGGCACGACCAGAAAAAAGCAGCAGGAACTGGTAATCAATATTGGTGGGGTGGAAATTATGGTGAAGATGCAAACGGAGATTTGGATTTGGTTGCCCCTACTATTTGTTATACGACAGATATTCAAGGGACTGGTGGCTACAATACTTCGGCTGGAACCGCGGGAGACTATTTCTCAACATTTAATGGAACCTCTGCTGCCTGTCCGAATGCTGCAGGAGTTGCTGCACTGATCTTTTCAATTAATGCTAATTTTACCAGAGACCAGGTTTTAGATTATTTATATCGTGGATGTGAAAAAATAGATAATGTTGGATATAATACTGTTAAAACCTTTGGATACTGGAATGAGTATTTTGGGTATGGTAGAGTTAATGCTCTTAATTCTGTAAGATTGGCTATGGGGGTTGATGTTACGCCACCTTCTATAATACACAACAATGTGCGATTTCATTCTAGCACTTATCCTACAGTTTTGACTGCTACAATAGTTGATCAGAATGGTTCATCTGTACCAACATCAGGTACCCAACGACCTCGAATTTATTATCGCTTAAATAAAAATGGTGCAGGTTGGTCATCTTTTATATCTTCCTATGCTATTTCGAATGCAGGTAATATTTTTACTTTTAAGATACCAGGAGTTGGTCGCCAAACTGAAGTTCAGTATTACATCGAAGCTCAAGATGCAGCAGGAAATGTAACTACTTTTCCCAGTTGGCATCGGCAACATATCCTTATACATTATGTCATTATGCTGTTGGCAATATAATAACTGAAACAAGAAGTTTGCTCAACTGGAGTCCTCCGGATAATGCATCTCAAATTTCTGCGTCAGTTAATTTTCCAAGCAGTTTTTCAATTCTGGAAGCAAGAGTAAAAACTAATTTAATCCATACTTATGTTAGTGAAATCAGGTTGATTGTCTGGTCATCGAATAGTGATGCTGATAATAATCGTATTTGTCTGTTTTCATATAACGGTGGTTCTGGGGATAATATAACAAATGCAACTGCAACTGATTCAGCCACACAGTTCTGGAGACAAGGAACACCGGCATATTCAAATGGTTTTTATAAACCTGAATATTTACTGGCAGGGTTAAAAGGAACCAACGCACAGGGGAATTGGAGATTTATTAACTACTGATGCTGCTGCTGGTGATGCACCAACTTATAATTCTCTGGATATTATTTTGAAAAGAATGAATGGTGTAACAAGTCCTTGTGCTAGATTGAATAATCCTGCTGATTCAATCCTTTATTTTGGAAATCCTTCTCCCCCTGTAATTGTTGACAGAGATTTTTATTTAAAGAATGATGGAAATGCGAGTTTGACTATAAGTGCAGTAAATTTCAGTGGAACTTATGCATCGATGTTTTCATTGATAAGTACACTACCCGGTAGTATTGCACAGAATGATAGTGCACTTTTTAGAGTGAGGCTTAACTATGGTAGCTTATTAAAGGAAAATCAAACTTTGGGAACAGATGCTTTTGAAAATGCATTGATGTCAATTTCAAATAATGATCCTTCAAAATCTACTTTTAGAGTTTCACTTCAAACTGATTTTGCTCTCCCCGTCGAACTTTCCTCCTTCACTGCAAAAGTTTTACGAAGCGGGGGAGTTAAACTCGATTGGCGAACGGAGACGGAAGTTAATAATTATGGGTTTGAGGTCGAGAGATTGCAAGATTACAATGATTGAAAAATTACAAGATTGGGAAAAGATTGGATTTGTTGAAGGGAACGGTAACAGCAACTCACCGAAAGATTATTCTTTTAAAGATAATAGTGCCGGATACGGTAAATATGCTTACCGCTTAAAACAGATTGACACTGACGGTCAGTTTGAATATTCAGCAAAGTAATTGAAGTTGATGCGGGCAATATTCCCGGTGGATTTGTGCTTGAGCAGAATTATCCGAATCCGTTTAATCCAACTACAACAATTAAATTTGCATTAGCAGAGACACAAAAAGCTGAACTGAAAGTATTCGATGTATTAGGTAATGAAGTTGCTTCGCTCTTTAACGGAGTAGCTGAGGGCGGAAAAATTTACGAACAAGAATTAAATGGAGAAAGTTTTTCAAGTGGAATTTATTTCTATCGGCTCGAAACTGATAACCGAGTTGAAAACCGTAAAATGCTTTTAATAAAGTAGTAATGTGTCAGAATAAAGAAGTAAGAATATTCCCCGCTCTTGCGGGGTTTTTTATTTCTTACATCTTCAGCCTAATCTTGTTTTGTTCTATTTTCTTTTCTCTCCTAATTTGTAATCCTTTAAAAGTGCTTCTGGCTTGTGGAATTTTTGGAAAAGAAAATTACAAGTAATTCCTTATTCCTCTTCACTTAGAGGTTTGTGACCCCTTAAAAGCTGGTTTTTTTGCAATGGATATTTGAATAACAACGAATCTCGCTGGCAGGGTATTTGATGAATATCTCTCTTAAGGTAGAATATCTAAAAATCAAAATAGAAAGTGCCCAGTGGAAATAGATATTAAAAAATTGATGATGCAATGCGTGTTGATTTTATTTTATCAGGTTTTTGTACCGGCACAGGTTGCAGACCATTTAGGTATTGGCTGAAAATTATGGAGGCGGAGGTGATCAGGGGTCATACTGGACGAACGATTATATAATTTTATTCAATCCTACTACCAGCTCAATTGATATATCGACCTGGTCAGTTCAATATGCGAAGTTTAATGGTTCCACCTGGGAGGTTACAAATCTAATCGGGTCTATACTTTCCGGCAGTTATTACTCAATTCAGGAAGGTGGAGGAACTCAAGGAATAGCCCCTCTACCATTTACTCCAGATGCAATAGGGAATATCAATCTGGATAAAAATAAAGGCAAAATAGCATTAGTAAATAGCCAAACTCCACTTACCGTCTCCAATCCGGTTGGAGATCCGGGAGTAATAGACTTTGTGGGATATGGCTAATGGTAACTGATGCCTACGAAGGTACCGGTCCTGCACCGCAATTAGGGCTCACTTCCGGTATCAGAAGAAAAGATAATAATGGTAATAATACTTACGGCACTAATGGAAACGGATGGGATTCTAATGATAATTCTTCTGATTTTTATTTGGAAATTGACTTGGTTAATAATCCGACCTCTTCCCGTTGAACTTTCCTCGTTCTCTGCAATTGTTTTAGAAAACGCAGTTAAACTAAACTGGCGGACTGAAACGGAAGTTTCGAATTATGGTTTTGAGATTCTTCGTGCTCACACTTCGACTCTGCTCAGTGTGACAGGATGGGAGTTACTTGGTTTTGTTGAAGGACACGGGAATTCAAATTCACCAAAAGATTATTCTTTCATTGATCTAAATGTTTCCGGTGGAAATTATTTCTATCGCTTAAAACAAATTGACACAGATGGTAAATTTGAATATTCAAAAATAATTGAAGTTGATTTGGGCTCACCGGCAAAGTTTGAGCTGAGTCAAAATTATCCAAATCCATTTAATCCTGTAACTACAATCAGGTTTTCACTTTCGCAATCAGCAAATGTAAAGCTTACTGTTTACAATTTATTGGGGGAAGAAATAGCTACTCTGATTAATGAATTAAAAGAGGCTGGTGTTTACATAGTTAATTTTAATGCAATAGAGCTAAATAGCGGTATTTACATCTACAAAATAGAAGCAAACGGAATTGAGCAATCCAGAAAAATGATTCTTCTTAAATGATTAAGAATTATAATCTTGCTGCGAGCAGGTATTTTAAGATCCTAGTCCCGCTTAGCCGGGACTTTTCTTTTTTACGCTGTTCTTCACATACAGGAGTAAAAATGTTATAATTCATGGCATTTATTCATAAACGCATCAACTTGGTAAATATCAATCTTAGGTTTTTCTCAAAATAATTTCTTAGATTGAAGTTAATCATTAGTAAGTAAAGAACGATTAAGTAAAAATGAAATTGAGAACCATACTTCTGTTATTGCTCTTCTTTGAACTGAGTTTTGCTCAGAATGTAATTATTGTAGTCGTTGATGGTGCAAGATATACTGAAACATTTGGTGCAGGAGCAACTTATATTCCTCACTTGTATAATGACTTGAAACCAATCGGAGCGGTTTACACAAATTTTAGAATTGCAGATGAAGGAATAACTTCAACAAATCCCGGGCATGCATCAATTCTTACAGGAACCTGGCAGCAAATTGCTAATGATGGATCCAAACGACCTACCAGTCCTACAGTTTTGAATACTTCAGAAAAGAGCTTGGTAATCCGTCAATCTGATTGTTATGCAGTTACCGGTAAAAATAAACTTGATATGACTCCTTACTGCTATTTTTTCCGATTATGGATTCAATTACGGGCTCGGATAAGCTGTTGGAGATGATAACAGAGAAGATGCTTTAACTTATTCAATAGTCAATTTCTGGATGCAAAACTCTCACCCCAAAATATTACTGATTATATTTTGCCGGATTGATGTCGCTGGTCATTCAGGGAATTGGAGCAGATTATCTCTCAGGCAATATCAAATGCTGACAATTTAGTTTATCAATTGTGGCAGACTATACAGGACAGCATCTATGGCTAT
Organism: uncultured Ignavibacteriaceae bacterium; assembly: GCA_963739915.1. Lineage (GTDB taxonomy): Bacteria > Bacteroidota > Ignavibacteria > Ignavibacteriales > Ignavibacteriaceae > IGN2. The sequence goes on along the minus strand of CAVUCF010000025.1, from coordinate 31,234 downwards.
TCACCCCGGAATACAACTACTTTTCATTACAAATGATCATGGCAGGCACACGACAAATTTTACCTCGACATGGAGACGATTGTGAAGGTTGCGAACATATTATGTTATTTGCAATTGGACGAAACGTAACTCAAGGCTTAGTTAATAATGATATGCATTATCAGGTAGATATTGCATCAACGATTGGAGATTTGTTAGGTTTTAGTACTCCGCAAGCGATTGGAATAAGTCTTTATCAGGGAACTAATCCGCTTCCCGCTGAGCTTTCCTTTTTCTCTGCGATTATTTGGGACAATGCAGTTAAACTAAACTGGCGAACGGAAACAGAAGTAAGTAATTATGGATTTGATGTGGAAAGATTGCAAGATTACAATATTGAAAAATTACAGGATTGGGAAAAAATTGGGTTCATTGAAGGACACGGCAATTCAAATTCACCCAAAGATTATTCTTTTCTTGATCAAAATGTTTCAGGTGGAAAATATTCCTACCGCTTAAAGCAAATTGACACAGATGGCAACTTTGAGTATTCAAAAATAATTGAGGTTGATCTCGGTTCACCAGGAAAATTTGAGCTTAGTCAGAACTATCCAAATCCTTTTAACCCTTTAACAACAATTAAGTTTTCAATACCTCAACCGGGTAATGTTAAGTTAACAGTTTACAATCTTCTTGGAGAAGAAATTACAGAACTGGTCAGTGAGTTTAAGGAGGCAGGAGTTCATACAATTAACTTCAACGCATCAGATTTTAACAGCGGTGTATTCATTTATAAGTTAGAAGCTAATAGTTTTGTTCTGGCCAGGAAGATGACTCTTATTAAGTAACAACAACCGGCCTATTATTAAATAATCGTTAAATTCTTTACGATTCAACTTAATTAAAGGGAATGAAGTATAAATTCTTTTCATTCTCTTTTTTTTTTACTATTTTTAACCCATCAATCCAGTTCTAATAAATTATTATTAACAAATCTAATCGGAGGGCAAATATGAAAAAATCATATTTACTTGTATTGTTTTCTCTTCTCTTTTTACCGCTGAGTTATTCTTACGGACAGCTATTCGTTGAGGATTTTAATTACCCCGTTGGTGATTCACTTACTGGCCATGGCTGGACGAAACATAGCGGTGCTGCTTTCACAATTTTCGTTCAATCAGGAAGTTTAACTTACACCGGTTATCCTTCTTCAGGAATCGGAAATCATGTTGCCGTTACCGGCGGTGCTAGTTCAAGAGAGGATGATAATGTTGGTTTTGACTCACTTTACACTAATGGTGATGTCATATACTACTCCTTTTTAGCAAACGTTGCGTCCGCAGGTGCGACACAAGATTACTTTATTCATATTGGTAATCGAGTTTCACCAACTGCATTTACGCTATTTGCTGCACGTGTTTTTGTTCAGGATGTTTCGGGAAATCTGAGATTTGGCATAAGTAACACATCAACCCAAACAATGGGTACAACAAACTTTAGCTATAATACAACCTATTTGGTTTTCGTTAAGTATACAATTAATACAGGTGGTGCTGATGAATGCAAACTCTGGGTATTCAGTACTGGCGTTCCGCTAAGTGAAGTTCTCGCGGGTACACCCGAAGTAACAAATAATGCAACCAATGGTCAGGATATAATTGATGCAATTGCACTTCGTCAAGGTGGTCAGGCATATTCTGTATTAGTTGATGGTATTAGATTATCAACTCAGTGGGGCGATCTTGTTCCAGTTGAATTTACATCATTCACTTCAACTGTAGATGGCAGCAGTGTTATTTTGAATTGGTCTACTGCAACCGAATTGAACAATTTTGGTTTCGAAGTTCAGAGATCAATCGCTGGTAGTGAATTTGTATCCGTTGGGTTCGTCAATGGTAATGGCACTACTACTGAAACTAAGACGTATAGATTCATTGATGCTAATCTTTCTGCAGGGAATTATACTTATCGATTGAAACAAGTTGACTTTAGCGGAACATTCTCATATTCAGATGAAGTAAATGCTGATGTTACTGCACCGGCGCAGTTTGAACTTTCACAAAATTATCCGAATCCTTTTAATCCAAGCACAACAATTAAGTTCTCAATTCCACAAAGTTCAAATGTAACTTTGAAAGTTGTTCAATACACTTGGGCAGGAAGTAAAAACACTTCTTAACCAGAATATGGAATCAGGAGTTCATTCAATTAGCTTTGATGCAAGCGAATTTAACAGCGGTATTTATTTTTATAAACTCGACGCTGGTCAATTCTCTGAAGTTCGTAAGATGACTTTGATTAAATAATATTTAATAAAGTTCTTTTATCTGCCCCTCATCCGAGGGGCTTTTTTATTGTCATAAGCAAACTCAGAACAGAATGACAGGTAAAATCGAATTGAATTGTTCTGCTGATTTTCAATTTTGAATGATATTCAACTACTCTGCTCAAATTTCAAATATAAAAATGGGCACGCAGATTGTGACTGCATTTGTGTTAATAATTTGTAATATTGTTTCCAGAAAAATTATAATTTATAAAAATGATATTTGGATTTGTAAAATTAAACGGCAGAACTAAGTTAGAACGAAGCATTCGTCGTGATCATAAAATCAAAAAGATTGTTTTTAATATTATTTATGGAACCATAGGCTTCCTTTTATTGAACTTCATACTTTACGCACTTTCCTCAAATTAATCGCTCTTTCAGGTCTTTAACTTATAAGAATTTAGATTGAACCACAGGCGGTAATATTTTATATTAGGCCGTCTTTTTCATCATAATATGAATAAAACTAAAGTTTACATAGAAACCTACGGCTGTCAGATGAATCTCGCCGACACAGAAATTGTACTCGGGATTCTTCAAAACAATGGCTATAGTGTTACCAAACATCTTGATGATGCAGATGTCGTTCTTGTAAACACATGCAGTATAAGAGAAAATGCTGAGCAAAGAATTTATGGCAGACTCGGAAATTTTAAAACCATTAAGGATCAAAGACCTGATTTGGTTGTTGGAGTTCTCGGTTGTATGGCAGAACGATTACGATCAGACCTTGTTGATAAGAAAAAAATTGTAGATGTTGTTGTTGGTCCGGATGAATACCGGAGATTACCCGAACTGATAGATGTTGCCTTCAATGGCGACAAAGGTATTGGAGTCAAACTTTCCAAAACTGAAACTTACGATGACATAATTCCTCACAGAGAAGATGGTTTGCAGGCGTGGATTTCAGTTATGCGTGGATGCGATAAGTTCTGTACCTTCTGTGTTGTTCCATTCACTCGCGGCAGAGAGCGCAGCCGGTCACTTAATTCAGTTGTTGATGAAGTAAAACAATTATCACAAAGAGGATTTAAAGAAGTAACTCTTCTTGGCCAGAATGTTAATTCTTACAGAGATGATGAATCAACTAACGGTGGAGATTTTGCAGACTTACTTGCTGCATGTGCACAAGTTGATCGCTCAGTGAGAATTCGCTTTACTACTTCACACCCGCAAGATCTCTCGGATAAACTTTTATATACGATTGCTGAACATCAGAACATTTGCAATTATATTCATCTTCCTGTTCAATCCGGTTCTAACAGAATTCTTGAATTAATGAATAGAACTTATACAATAGAGCATTATCTACAATTGGTTGAGAAAGCAAGAAAAATAATTCCGGGAGTTAGTTTCTCAACTGATATAATCTCAGGCTTTCCAACAGAAACTTATGAAGATCACATTTTGACTCTCAATGTTCTGAGAGAAGTAAAATTCGATGGTGCTTTTATGTTTAAATATTCTCCCAGAGAAGGAACAAAAGCATTCAGGATGAACGATGATGTTACCGAAGAAACAAAATCAAAAAGACTTCAGGAAATAATCAATTTGCAGCAACAGATATCTTTTGAATTAAATCAGGAATTGATTGGTAAAGAAGAAGTCGTTTTGGTGGAGGGTTTCAGTAAAAAATCGGATAAGTTTTTATCAGGCAGATCTGACACAAATAAAGTAGTTATTCTTCCTGTTGATGATAAAATTAAAGTTGGTGATTATGTAAGAGCTAAAATAAACCGGGCAACTTCAGCAACTCTCTTTGGTGAATTTACTGGTTTCGTAAATTTGGTTGAAGAAAGTTTATCTTTAACTGGTTGAATTTTTAATTTTTAAATATCCGTCTAATGGCGGTAAAATAATGCTAAAGCTCAAAATATATTTTTCCCCTTTTCTGATTTTACTACTCATATTCTGCTCCTCAGTAAAATTGTTTTCCCAGGAAGTTGATATTGTCCCATATTTAAAAGCTATTGAGAATGGTAATATCGCAGAAGCAAAAGAAGCTCTCGTTGATCTGAAAACAAAATATCCCGGTGATCCATCAGTTATGTTTCTCGATGGAGTTTTAAAGGAGAACGGGCAGGAAGCAGTTGTAATCTATCAGGATATAGTTGATAATCATCCAAAGAGTAAATATGCTGATGCTGCTTTATACAGAATATTTTCTTACTACTATGCTCTTGGACTTTATGAATCCGCACGGGAAAAATTAAAACAATTAAAAACATTTTATCCTACCTCGCCATATATTCAGGTTGCTGATCAAAATCTTTTATTGCTTGAGAAATCTGATGTTCAGGAAACTGTAACACAAACCACGGAAACTAAACCCAAGACTGAAGAAAATTATAAGTTTACAATTCAAGCGGGTGCTTTTACTAATCTTGAAAATGCAAATAAGCTTGTAGGTGAATTTGAAGCCTCAGGTATTTACACACAATTAGCTGAAAAAATTGTTGCCGGTGCAACCTTTCATGTAGTTTATGCCGGAAAATTCGAAAAGTATGAAGATGCTGAAAGTTTTCTGCAAGTTGTGAATTCCCGGTACAAAGTTAATGGAAGCATAGTTTCAATTCCTCCAAAATAGTTGTGAAAATAACATTTGTTGGCACAAGCTCAGGTAAAACTTCTTTAAATCGTTTTCATTCCTCCTTATTACTTTCATCCGAAAATTACAATTTACTCGTCGATGCCGGCGATGGAATATCGCGTGCTCTGCTTGTGAATGGAATTAATTTCAATTCAATTAATGGAATTGCTTTTACTCATCTTCATCCCGATCATTTTTGCGGATTGCCTGCATTAATTGTCCAAATGAAAATGATGAATAGAAAAGAGCCCCTCGATATTTATATTCATCAAAGTTTACAAAATGTTGTTGAAGATTTTTTATTGCAAACTTATTTACTTCCTGAAAAGATGAAGTTTGAAATTCACTACAGGGCTTTTAAAGATGATGAGCGTGTAAATATTTCTAGAGATTTTTCCTTGATTGCCAGAAAAAATTCACATTTTGTTGAGCTTGAAAAATATAAAACTAATCATCCCTCAATCAGTTTATATAGTGCCAGTATGCTTTTCGAAAACGAAGGAAAAAAGATTGTCTATACTTCGGATATAAGTTCAGTGGAAGATTTGTTTCTGTTCAAAGAAGTTACTTCGGATATTTTTATCAGTGAGGCAACTCATTTGCAAACTTCAATCCTTATTGAAACTCTGAGTAAAATTGAAACAGGAAAAATCTATTTAACTCATTTCTCCGATGAAGACTTTCAAATGCTAAATGAAATTTTGGCAACCATCCCGATCTCAAAAAGAAATAAAATTATTATGGCAAGGGATGCTTTATCCTTTGAAATTTGATTGATTTTTAGCTTTTTATCCCAAAATCAATATATTTCAATTGAATCCCTAATTAGGTATTTTTGCACCTGCGACAGTTTGTCATTCAAATCCAACTAAAATATTTCAGTGAATAGAGAAGAATTTAAAAAGAAGCACGGGATTATCAGCCAGTCAAGCGAAATAAATGATCTGGTTGATGTTGTAATGCAGATTTCCTCCTCTGATATCACCATTCTTATTTTTGGTGAAAGTGGAGTTGGGAAAGAAGTGTTTGCGAGAGCTATTCATTATTCAAGCAAACGAGCCGATAAAGAAATGATTAGTGTTAACTGTGGGGCAATTCCGGAAGGAATTCTGGAGAGCGAACTTTTCGGACATAAGAAAGGAGCTTTCACCGGTGCGTATGAAGGCAGGAAAGGCTACTTTGAAATTGCTGATGACGGGACTTTATTTCTTGATGAGATTGCCGAGATGCCGCTAACTACTCAGGTTAAAATTTTAAGAGCGATTGAGTTTAAAGAGTTTATGAGAATAGGTGCTGAGACTGTAACAAAAGTTGATGTAAGAATAATTGCCGCTACAAATAAAGATTTGCAGGAAGAAGTTAACAGAAGAAGATTCAGAGAAGATCTTTTTTTTAGACTAAAGTCGGTAAGTTTGAATATCCCTCCGTTAAGAAAAAGAAAAGGAGATATTCCATTACTCGTAAATCACTTTCTTGATAGTTATGCTGTTTCAAATAAAATTTCTCCCCCAAAAATTTCTGATGATGCAATGGATATTCTTATGGAGCATAACTGGCCAGGCAATGTTAGAGAATTAAAAAATACAATTGAAACTGCTGTTGCTTTAAACAGAGATGGAATAATAGATGTTGATTCATTTTCAGGTTTGATTGTTCGTGAAGAGGAAAATTTTTCAACAAGAAATCTCCCAGTATTTTTAAGAAAAACTCCCGAAGATGCAGACAGAGAAATTCTCTACAGAGCACTATTTGAAATAAAGAAAGACTTAATCGAGTTGAAAGATCTGGTTCTCCAAAACGGAAGGGAAAGTATTGTAAAAGGAGAAGAGCCAAAAAAGAATCTTTTCTCTCTGGATATCATCGAACGGGATACTATTAAAGCAGCACTTGATAAAACTCGCGGGAATAAAAGAAAAGCCTCAAAACTGCTCAATATTAGCGAACGAACTCTTTATAGGAAGATTAAACAATACGATCTGTTAGAAGAATGATTTTGAACTGGATATATAAAAATAGAATTAAAGCACTGAGATCGATGATCTTTGTTCTTTTGATAGGTACGATTGCAATTGTTAATTTTGGGTGCAGCGCTTATTCGTTTACCGGATCATCAGTTCCAGCACATTTGAAAACAATTTCTATTCCTGTTGCTCAGGATAAAAGCCCTGCAGCTATCCCTGGAATAAGGGAGCTACTTACTGATAATCTTATCCAGAAATTTATTAATGACAATTCGCTTCAGGTATCTGGAATATCTTCTGCCGATGCGTCTCTTAATTGTGTAATAACAAGTGTAACTGATGCGCCTGCAATAGTTAGTGCCGGTGAGCAGATTTCAGCTAGAAAGGTAACGGTTATTGTTAGAGTATTATATAAAGATCTTGTTATGAAGAAAACAGTTTTTGAAAAAGACTTTACAGGCTTTGGTGAATATGTCCCTGCACAAGAAACGAATAAGCGGGAAGACGCAATAGCAATAGCAGTTAATTATATATCAGAAGATATTCTTCTGGCGGTAGTTTCAGGATGGTAAAAAGAGGAAAAGATAATGGATAATATAGTTTTAATAGGATACTTCGTTTCGCTTTCAATACTTTTCATTTTTGGCCTTCACGGTTTTGTTCTGCTTTTCTATCATCGAAAGTATAAAGATGTCAACTTCAATCCTGCAAAAGAATTTGGTGAAACTCCTTTAGTTACTATTCAGCTACCATTGTATAATGAACTGTACGTTATTGAAAGACTCATTGATAAAGTGTGCGAAATTGATTATCCGAAAGATAAATTGGAAATACAGGTTCTTGATGATTCAACAGATGAAACTGTAGATGTAGTTGCAAAAGTTGTTGAAGCAAAAAAGAAAGAAGGCTTTAACATTGAGCACGTCAGGAGAAACAACAGGGAAGGATTTAAAGCTGGTGCATTAAAAGAAGGATTAAAAATTGCTAGTGGAGAATTTGTCGCAATATTCGATGCTGATTTTATTCCTCATACTGATTTTCTTGAAAAAACTTTAAAGTTCTTTTCTGATGAAAAAGTTGGAATGGTCCAAACACGCTGGGAACATTTAAATGGTGATCATTCACTTATTACAAGAGCTCAGGCACTTGCTCTCGATGGTCATTTTGTTATTGAGCAGTCTGTTCGTAATAAAGCCGGCTTCTTTATAAATTTTAATGGAACCGGAGGTATCTGGAGAAAATCCTGCATCGAAGCTTCAGGTAACTGGCATGCAGATACTTTAACAGAGGACCTTGATCTTAGCTACAGAGCTCAGCTAATCGGATGGAAGTTTGTCTTTCTGAAAGATTTTACTTCACCTGCAGAACTTCCTTCAGAAATAAACGCACTGAAGTCTCAACAATTCAGATGGACGAAAGGTGCAATTGAAACTGCCAAGAAAATTCTTCCGCTTGTCTGGAATTCTGATATTCCACTTAGAATAAAACTTTACAGCACATTTCATTTGACTAATAACATTGTATTTCCATTCATCCTGCTTGCAGCAATATTAAATGTGCCATTAATCTTCGTTAAAAACAGTGGTGGCCACGAACTCTATTTTGCATTTATGTCCGTGTTCGTTCTTGCTTTTATAAGCTCATTCTTGTTTTATCTTTATTCGCAAAAGGATATTCATCCTGATTGGCGGAAAAGAATTGTGCTCTTCCCGATTTTTATGGCAGGAAGTATGGGTTTTGCTCTCAATAATTCCCGGGCTGTGTTTGAAGGATTACTAAACCGTAAAAGTGAATTCGTAAGAACTCCTAAATTCAAATTAGTCTCTGAAAAAGATACGTGGGTAGGAAAAAAATATAATAACAAGAAAATTGGTTTTGCTGTTATTGTTGAATTAGTTCTTGCCTTTTATTGTTTGATAGGCGTTATATCAAGCATATACTTTATGGAAATAGCAAGTCTTCCTTTTCAACTGTTGTTCTTTATTGGTTTCTCTTTTGTTTCAATCACTTCGATTAAACATGCTTTTGCTAAAGACGTCGCTAATTAATTGGGTTTGAATTGTGGATGATAAGTTAACGGCAAGAGCTAAATTAATTTACGAACGAGATAATAACTCTCCTTTGTTTTTCAGAGTAGCTGATTTCTATTTGCGAAACAATGATCCTCAGACTGCAGCTTCAATTCTTGAAAACGGATTGAAGATATATCCAAATCACCCGTTAGCTTTTATTTTGATGGCCAAAGTGCAGTATTCGCTTGGTAATTTTGAGATGACAGAATGGTATTTAAGAAAGGGAAGCGAAATTATTAGTTCCAGCAAGACTTTTGAACACTACAAACGCGAATTCAAATTGCCAGATAAACGGATCTCACCTTTTGATTCATCAAGAGGAAATATTTTTTTCAATTCATCAGATGATTATGCCTTAGATGAAGAAGATACAGACGAGCAACCGATGAGTGTTGAGGATAATCTGCCTCAAATTGCAGAAAAACTTATAAATGCAAAGCTTGATCAAAGTAGTAACCTTTCTTCAAGCGAAACAAATCAGCAGGAATACTCTCCTGATAAAAGTAAACTGGCATCAGAAACTTTAGCCAATATTTATCTCTCTCAGGGACAGAAGAATGAAGCTATAAAAATTTATGAATTACTTATTGAGCGTAACCCTGAAAAGAGAGAATATTATTTTGAAAAAATACGCGAATTAAAATCGTAATAGTTCATCCCATATTTTATTTTTCCCTGAATATTTTCATATTAAATGAAAGATCATCTATCAGCCAGGAAATTAAGAAAAAGTTTTTATCGAAGAGAATTACTTGATGTAGCAAAAAGTTTACTTGGTAAGATCCTTGTAAAAGTTGATGGCAAAAATATTCTGTCTGGAATAATTGTTGAAGTTGAAGCTTATCACGGAGACTTTGATGAAGCTGCACATTCGTATCGCGGAATTACTAAACGAACTGAAATTATGTTTGAATCTGGCGGATATCTATATGTTTATTTTACATACGGTGCTCATCACTGCTGTAATGTTGTTACAGGAAAGAAGGGACAAGGTACCGCAGTTCTAATTCGTGCAGTTGAACCAATATCCGGAATTGACACTATGATTAAAAATCGATTTGGGAGAAAACTTAAAAACAACAAGGAGATTTTCAACCTAACGAGTGGTCCCGGGAAAACCTGTCAAGCTTTTGGGATAGATAGAAAATATTCTGGAACAGATCTTACTGGAAATGAAATATTTATTTTAGATGGCGAAAAAATCAAAAGTAAAGATATCGGTGTTTCTAAAAGAATCGGAATTTCGAGATCAGTTGAGTTACCCTGGAGGTTTTTTATTAAAAATAATCCATATTTATCACGTATATGAAGCCGCCTAAAAAAATACTCATCGTTCGAACTGATAGAATTGGAGATGTAGTTTTATCAATACCGATGGCTGAGATTGTAAAGCAGCAATTTCCGAACTGCAAAATATCATACCTAATACGGGAATACACTCGAGCATTACTTGATGGAAATTTATTTATTGATGATGTAATAATAGCGGATGAATCTCACGGAGAAATTCTTTTCAAAAAAAACCTGGAAAAAATAAAATCAAAAAACTTTGATACCTGCATAGTTGTAAACCCAACCTTGAAAATTACCTTGATGATGTTTTTAGCCGGAATTAAAAACAGGGTTGGAACAGGCTATAGATGGTATTCCGTTTTATTCAATAATAAAGTATACGAACATCGAAAGTATGGTGATAAGCATGAGCTTGAATACAACATAAATCTTCTTTCCAAATTGGGTATAGATTATAAGGATATTTCAAAAGAGATAAAGTTTCATCTTCAAATTGACGATAAAAGTTCCGAAAATATCAGTTCAATTTTGTCTCGGAGAGGTTTCAAAACTGGAAATAAAATTATAATCGTTCACCCCGGAAGCGGTGGAAGTTCGGTTGATCTTCCTAAAGAAAAATTAATTGAACTAACAAGAATGCTTTCCAGTCTGGAAAATGTTTCAATTATCATTACAGGAAGTAAAAGCGAATCTGAGATGTGTAAAGAATTTGAGATAAGTAATTCAGTTATGAATCTTTCCGGGCAACTGGATCTTTCATTATTAAAAGCATTGATAAATAAAGCGAGCGTATTTATTTCAAATTCAACGGGACCGATGCATATTGCTGCGGCATTGGGAGTTCACGTTATCGGCTTTTTTCCTAAAATATTATCATGTTCACAAAAGAGGTGGGGACCGTATACAGAAAAGAAAACAATTTTTGTCCCAACCATTGATTGCAGCAATTGTACCCGTGAACAGTGTGAAAAACTCAACTGTATGAATAGTATTGATATTGGCAAAGTATTTGACACCATTAAGGCAGTATTGAAAATTTTATCATAATCTGGAGATCGTAAATGTTTTTCAAAAAATGGATGTATGTATTTTTATTCATTTTGTGTGGTAACTTCATTATTTCTCCTCAAACTACTACATCTAAAGAAGAGTTCAGATATGTAGAAAACAAAGCTTTTAAAGAAGGTGAAAAGCTGACATTTGATCTTAACTATGGATTCGTTACTGCTGGAATTGCCGTGATGGAAATTCCAAGAATTAAAAAAATATCAGGCAGAAATGCTTATCACATTAACTTTCAAGTTAATTCAGTACCGAGCTTTGATATGTTTTACAAAGTAAGAGATCGTTATGAAAGTTATATTGATGTTGAAGGATTATTTCCCTGGAGATTTGAACAGCATATAAGAGAGGGTGGATACACTCGGGACTTTTCCGCTTTCTTTGATCAAAGAAAAGGTATAGCGAAAACCAGCGAAGGCGAATATGAAATTCCTTTATATGTAAACGATATTGTTTCTGCGTTCTATTATGCAAGAACGTTTGACTACTCAGGTATGAAAGTAAATGATTTAATTCAATTACAGAATTTTTATAAAGACAGGGTTTATGATCTTGATGTAAAATATTTAGGAAAAGAAACCATTGAAGTACCCGCAGGAAAATTTGATTGTATAATTGTTGAACCTCTGGTTAAGGAAGGCGGACTTTTCAAGCACGAAGGAAATATTATTGTTTGGCTTACAAATGATGAATTAAAATTACCTGTTAAAGTCAAAACGAAAATCATTATCGGTTATGTTGAGGCAAAGCTTACAAACTATGAAGGACTTGCGGGAAAATTGACTTCAAAGCGTTAAATCAAGTTATAAGTTTATAAAATGAGGAGGTTTATGCCTCCTCTTTTTTATTAATCACTCCATAATTTGTTAACTTTGCTTCAAACAAATATTCAAGATAATTAGAAGATTAAATTGGAAAATTATAACCAGGATGAAAATCAACCTGAACCTGAAAATTCAGCGGATCAAAAATCAATCCTTGAAACTTCCTCACCCTATCCGCTTATTTCACCTGTTGCAGCGGCATTCCTTGGATTAATTGGCGGATTTATTCTTTACCAGTTTGTCGGCGGGCTAATGACTTTGCTGATTTTTGGTTTTGATCTTGAAGCGGTACCAGTTAATGGTTTAAGATTTATGACCATCATAGGGCAGATATTGTTCATCTTTCTGCCTGCTTTGTTTTTCAGCAAATGGATTTATGGCGACATCAGCAAAATTATTTCTCTCAAATTACCTAAATGGAAAGAATTATTCCTTTTTATTTTGGGTATAATAATTCTAACCCCGTTACTTCAGAGTTACCTTTACATTCAGAATTATTTTATTGAGCGATTGGCTGAATCTTCACAATTTATCAATTCAATAAAATTTTTACTTGATTCTTTAAATGAGTTAATTGAAAAAACATTCGGTAACCTGATTCGTGCTGACAACTTTGTAGAAATGTTATTAGTCATCATTACAATTTCTGTTATTCCTGCAATATGCGAAGAAGTAATGTTCAGAGGTTACATACAACGAAGTTTCGGATTTAAATTTAAATCGCATATTGCCGCTTTACTTACGGCGTTGTTTTTTGCGTTATATCATTTCAATCCTTATGGACTCATTCCATTGGCAATAATAGGATTTTATCTTGGTTTTGCTGCATATAGCAGCCAGTCACTGTTTATCCCAATCATTCTGCATTTTTTGAATAATTTTTTTGCTGTTATGCTTTACTTTATTATTGGTGATGATGAGCTGTTTAAGAGTAATGTTTCAGATTCTGCGTCTCTCGAAACGAATGTAATTTATTTTATTGCATTACTAATCATGTTTATCGCTTTATTTTTTTTAATTAAAAATTATTATAAAAAAAGTAATAACGTGCAGGAGGTATAAATGCCTATTTGCCCAAACTGTAAGTATGAATACATAGAAGGGATAGTAATCTGTCCGGATTGTAATACACCGTTAGTTGAAGCGCTTGAACTGAATGATTACTCAGAACTTTCAGAACAGGACTGGGTACTCGTTTACACTTCTTTTAGTGTGATTGATGTTGATATGATCAAAGAATTTCTTGAGAGCGCTGGAATTTCGGCTTCAATTCTATCTCAAAAAGACTCCAGCTTTCCGGCACCGGGCGACCTTTCAAAAGTAAAATTGTTTGTTAAGAAAGCTGACGTCTCTGAAGCTCTTGAATTTATTCAGACTGTTAAAAGTAAGTCAATAGATACAGAAGAAGATGGCGAAGAGTGAAAATTTTAAACGAGTGATCGTATCACTTGTTGGAGTACCGCTGATTTTAATTGCAAGCTATTTGGGAGGATATTATTTCTTCACTTTTGTTGCAATTATTAGTCTGTTTTCGTTCTATGAATTTGGACTTCTTGTTAGGAATAAAAGCGCAAAAATAAATTTTCCCTTGGGCGGATTAATTATTTTCATTTTACTTCTTAATCAATATAAAAACTTTACTAACCTCGAAGATATAATCTTGCTCTCTTCTTTATTACTGTTAACAGTTGAGCTATTCCGAAACAAAGGTTCAGCTATCTTCAATCTTGGTTCAACTTTTCTCGGCATATTTTACATAGGAATTTTTGCTGCTTCTCTTATAGCTTTACGTGAATCACAATTTTCAACAGTTGAATCAAATGTGAATGGTGCTTATCTGATAATTTCTATTCTTGCCTCCATTTGGATTGGCGATTCAGCTGCGTACTACGGAGGCATTACATTTGGCAGGCATAAATTATTCCCTCGTGTTAGTCCGAAGAAAAGCTGGGAAGGGGCAATTTTTGGTTTTATTTTTTCTGTTGCCTCGTTAATCTTAGCTAGATTGATTGTATTGGATTTTTTAAGCTGGATGAATGTTTTAGCTATTGGAATTATTGTCGGCATAGTTGGACAAATAGGAGATTTAGTTGAATCATTACTTAAAAGAGATTCAGAGGTGAAAGATTCTTCATCAATAATTCCCGGGCATGGTGGTTTTTTTGACAGGTTTGATTCCTTGCTTTTTAGCGCACCTGCGATTTGGCTGTATCTCAAATATTTTAGTTGATTTAGTTTTTAAAGATGAAAACAAGAGAAAAAGTTAGTGTAATTACTTTAGGTTGTGCCAAGAATACAGTTGACTCTGAAAGACTTCTTCGTCAGCTTCAACTTAATAATCTTGATCTTCGAACAAATCCATCCGAAGCAGATACCGTTATAATCAACACCTGTGGGTTTATTGAAGCAGCAAAGGAAGAATCAATCAATACGATCATGAATTCAGTTGCCAGCAAGAATTCAGGAATTACAAAAAGAATTTTTGTTGCCGGCTGTCTTTCACAGCGTTATAAAGATGATCTTCAAAAAGAAATTCCCGAAGTAGATATGTATTTCGGAACAGAAGATTACGAAAAAATCGTTAAAGAACTTGGTGGTGAATTAAAACAAAATCTTTTAGGTGAAAGAGTTCTTTCAATACCTTCACATACTGCATATCTAAAAATATCTGAAGGATGTGATCATCCGTGCTCTTTCTGTGCAATTCCATTGATGCGAGGGTTGCATCGTTCAAAATCTATCGAGGATCTAGTTATGGAAACGGAATTCCTCGCAAGAAATAATACAAAGGAATTAGTGCTTATAGCACAGGATACTACCGATTATGGAAAAGATCTTTACAATAAAAGAAATATTTCAGAACTTTTAGCCAGATTAAGTGAGGTTAAAGGAATTGAATGGATTCGGCTGATGTATGCTTATCCATCGAGATTCCCAGTTGATTTGATAGATGAAATAAAAAACAATGAAAAGATCTGCAAGTATATTGATATTCCTCTCCAGCACATCTCTGATAACATATTAAAGTCAATGCGCAGAGGAATTACCACCAGACAAACAAGAGAACTCTTGTCTCTGTTAAGAGAAGAAATTCCTGAGTTGGTTCTCAGGACAACTTTCATTGTGGGATATCCTGGTGAGACAGAGAAGGAGTTTCAGGAACTTTGTGATTTTGTTGAAGAATTTAAATTTGAAAAGATGGGAACGTTCACATATTCACTGGAAGAAAACACAGAAAGCTATAAGCTTGGCGATCCGGTTCCTGATGAAGTGAAAAAAGCCAGACAAAACAGGTTAATGGAAATTCAAAGAGAGATTTCAGCAGAAAAAAACAGGGAACTTATCGGTAAAAAACTAAAAGTGTTAGTTGAATCTAAGGAAGGAGATTTTTATGTTGGACGTAGCTATAGAGATGCACCCGAAGTGGATGGTGAAGTTCTTGTAAATTCGAATGATACTAATATTATTCCGGGCAATTTTTATTTTGCAGAAGTATATGACTCAGATGAGTACGATCTTTTTGGAAATGTAAAATAATATTCAGGACTTAAAAAAATGAAAAAGTTAATATTCTTTTGTTTGATAATTATATCGGAAATTGCTTTTGCTCAGGTTGAGAATTATTCCCAGAAACCAGAATTACTAGTTAAATATTACCAGGATTTTATAGGCTTCAAAGGAGAAAATGGTAAAACCCGCCTAGATGTTTTTATCCAGGTTCCTTATAATGCCGTTCAGTTTATTAAAACCGGTCAGGGGTTTGAAGCTTCTTATTCGATTACCGTTTCGGTTTTCGATGAAGAAAAGAAAAATCTTATCACCGAAAAAATATGGAATGAGAAAATCGTTGCAATAAGTTTTGAATTAACTTCCTCACCTGAAAATTTTAATCTCGGTCACCGTTCATTTGAGTTGACGCCGGGAGTGTATACTATTCAGACATCTTTAGTAGATAACGATTCCAGGAACCAGTATGATTCAGAAAATATTTACGTAGTAAAATCCTTTGGAAAAGTACCATCATTAAGCGATATAATGCTGGTTGCAAAAAAAACAATTGTCGATGGTAATACGAAGCTGATTCCGAATGTCTCAAGGAATATTTTAACAGATCGTGATGACTTATCTACATTCTTTGAAGTTTATTCTGATACTACTCGTTCTTTAACAGTTGATTACCTGATTTTGGACGAAAATGAAATTGAAATCAAAAAAATAACTAAGCAAATTGATGTAAATAAAGGAACCAACCAGGTATTTGATAGCATCGATTCTTTATCACTCAATCTTGGGAGTTATTTTTTAAAGGTTACACTTCGAGATTCAAGTGGAAAGGATTTTGATTATTCGTTAAAATCTTTTGTATCCAGATGGTATGGTGTGCCAAATTCAATAACTAATTTGGATAAAGCAGTTGATGAGATGATTTATATTGCCAACCCGGAAGATGTAACTTACATAAACGCAGCCGAAGATCGTCTGGAAAAAGCAAAACGCTTCGTGGCGTTCTGGGGTAAATATGATTCAAACCCTTCCGATCAATATAATCCAGTTTTTAATTTATATTATAGCAGAGTTGCTATGGCAAATGCAAATTTCACAACGTATTCTCTTGAAGGATGGAGATCAGACAGAGGAATGGTATTTATAATTCTTGGTGCCCCTGATAACATTGAAAGACATCCTTTTGAGTATTATGCAAAACCTTACGAAACTTGGCAATATTATAACCTCAACAGAAGCTTCATATTTATAGATAACACAGGGTTTGGTGATTACAGACTTTCACCAGATACGCCTCTTTATGGTGATCTTTACAGGTTCCGATATTAAACTTTCTTCATATAGGAGTTATAATTATCCTGAAGAGAAATTTTATTTTTAAAGGAATATGTTTTATTGTTAAACTGTTGAGCTTGGGCGTTAATGTTAGAACAATATAGCCATGTAACAATTTAACATTTTTTATCAATGATACTTACCGTAACATTAAACCCGCTTCTTGAAAGACGATATTATTATTCCACACTCGATTTATCCTCAGTGAACAGGAATGGAACAGTTATATTAAAAGCTGGTGGCAAGGGTATAAATATTAACCGGCAACTCAACAAATTTGGTATCCAGAATATTGCATTACTATTTACAGGCGGAAATAATGGTAAACTAATCCGGGAATCACTGCATAATGAACAAATTATTTTTTCTGATATTAGCACAAAAAATGAAACACGGGATGCTTCAATAATTATTGATCAATCTGCTAAAAAAGTTTATTCCTTCTTCAGATCAGATTCTGAGATTTCTATGTCTGAGGTTGAAAGTTTTATTTTAAAAATGGAAAAGATGATCTCGACCTGTGAGCTTGTAGTTTTTTCGGGAAGTTCTCCCTGCAGAGAAACAGATGTTATTTTTCCTGAAGGAATCAGGATGGCAAATAAAATGGATAAAATTTCTGTCTGTGATACTTATGGTGATCATCTTGAAAAATGTTTAGATGCATCTCCAACAATTATTCATAATAATGTTGATGAAATACAATCATCGCTGGGTTCCATTTTGAATAATGAAAAAGACCATCTTTCTTTATTAAAAGCATTATATAGTAAGGGAATTAAACAAGCATTCATTACAGATGCCGAAAAGCCATTTTACGCTTCGAATTTTGACTTTCATTATAAAATTACTCTACCTAAAATTGATACTGTGGATTCAACAGGAAGCGGTGATGCGTTTACAGCAGGAATTATTTATGGATGGCATAACAAGTTAAATTTTGAACAACAGCTCCGATTTGCTTCGGCACTTGGAGTCTGCAATGCACAATCTTTTGAAGTCTGCGATGTTGATGCTGATAAAGCACAATCATTTGTTGAACAAATAATAATAAGTTCAGTAGGGAAAAAGATAAAAGAAATTAATGACCTGCCCGGGTAAAAATATTCTCATATTGCTGATATCATTTTCTACTTTGGCTTTTGCTCAAAAGGTTGACAACATAGAAATAAAAAGCAGTAAAGTCTTTGGTGATGATGAAATAAAAAAATGGGCCGGACTAAATGTTGGGCAGAATTACTACTCCGGAATTCTTGATACATCGCTCTCCCGAATAACTACTGCTTTGGGGCTCAACGGATATTTTAACTTCTCTTTCGAAGGTTCAGAGATTGAATTTTCAAGCGACTCTCAAAAAGTTACTCTACTGCTGAATGTTGATGAGGGTGAACCGACGGTCATACAAAATATTTTTTTTTCATCTTCAGATTCAATAAATGTTGAAGACTATATCTCATCTTTTAATTATTTGAAAGGTGAAATATTTAATCATTATGAAATTGAAAATATAATTGAGAACCTTTTAAGTGATTTAGAAAACGAAGGATTTCCATTTGCAGCAGTAAAAATTCAATCAGTTTACCTTTATGACGATACCACAGGTGACGATCATCTTGCTGATATTTATTTGTCCCTTGATGAGGGAAAGAAAAGCACAATAGATAAAATTGAAGTAACAGGTAATACATCCACAAAAGATTATGTCATTATCAGAGAATTAAGAATTGAACAGGGAGAAGAATACTCACAGGTAAAAGTTGAAAACCTACCGAGGAGATTAAACAAGCTTCGTTTTTTTGATCCGGTTCCTGTTCCCAGTTTTTATTTAGACTCGCAGAATGAAGGCATTCTTCAGATAAACGTTAAAGAACGCAATACCAATAACTTTGATGGAATAATCGGTTACATCCCACCACAAAATGAAAATGAATCCGGTTACGTAACTGGTATGGTAGATATAACCCTTAGAAATATTTTTGGTACTGGTAGGGCAGCGGCAATAAGCTGGGAAAAACTTACGCGTGTATCCCAGGAATTAGAATTGAAATACTTAGAGCCATGGTTGTTTGGCTATCCTTTTAATTTAAATGCACGGCTATTCCAGAGAATACAGGATTCAACTTATGTTCAAAGAATTATTGGCGGGGGAATTGAATACCTTGCGACTGAAGATATTTCTGCGACTGCTTTCGTTTTAGCTGAATCGGTGATACCAACTACAAGAGAGGTTCAGGTATTTACAGTTTATAATTCTTCAAGTATTACTACTGGTGTCGGATTAAATATCGATCTAAGAGATGATCCTCTTGCAACTTTGAGTGGTTTTGTTTTTGAGAATAGTTATTCTTACAGCGCAAAAACAATCACCGGACCGCCGGAATATATATCTGAAGGTTTGGAAACGGAGATTAACTTACAACGAATTACCGCAGGTTTCGGTGCTTACTTTGAAATTTTTCCTCGTAATGTTGTTGCACTCAGAGTAAATGGTAAAGAACTTAGTGGACCTTTCTTTGAGCAGAGTGATCTTTGGCGATTTGGCGGAACTAAAACTGTCCGAGGTTATAGAGAAGAACAGTTCCTCGCATCGCGTATTGCGTGGACCAATCTTGAATATAGATTAATGCTATCGCAGAGAACATATACATTTGTCTTTTTTGACTCCGGTTATTACCTGCTTGAACCAATTCCTGAAATTGGAATTGTTCGGAGCGAAGATTTTATTTTTGGTTACGGATTGGGAATAGCACTGGATACAGCGATTGGTTTACTGGGCGTTAGCTTTGCCTTTGCAGATGGTGATACTTTTAGTGAAGGGAAAATCCATTTTGGAATTATTAATGAGTTTTAATTGTTTCAATATAAAATTGAGGAGGGAAAGTGTCTGAACGACGAAAGATTTATTCAAATGAAGATATAACCGTAATCTGGAAACCGGATGCTTGTATTCATTCAACAAAATGCTGGAAAGCATCTTTGGCTGTATTCAATCCAAAAAGAAGACCGTGGATTGATATGAGCGGAGGTACAACAGATGAGATAATTAAAATTGTTGATCACTGTCCCTCTGGGGCATTATCATATGAAAGGAATAATAAAATGAGCGAACAAAAAGCACAACCTGCACAAACTCAACAATCACAAACTACTGTCCAGGTAAGCAAAGGTGGACCATACCTGATTAAGGGAAAATTTGTATTTGTTGGAACTGACGGAAAGGAAGAATCAAAAGAAGGTTCAATAGCACTTTGTCGTTGTGGTGGATCCAATAACAAACCTTTTTGCGATGGAGCGCATCGTAAAATCGGTTTTGACCAGGGGTGATCATCTTAGTGTGACTTAGTGATCTCAGTGGTGAAAGGTCTATTTACCACTAAGACACTCAGAACAAGAGAATCACTAAGTTTTATTTTAAATACACTATTAGATATTTTTTCTTTTCGTAAGTTTCGGCGAATCTCTCAATAATACTTTTATAGAATTGACGGAAAAGCTGACGACAACAATAAAACTCATCCGACCGGTAAACTTTTTTATCACTTTTATTTCTGTAATTGTTGCTGCAATTATCTGCCAGCCATCTAACGCTCCCGGGCTGAATATATTCCTTGCAGCTTTCGCTGCATCATTTGCTTTAGCTTCCGGTAACATAATTAATGATATAAATGATATTGAAACTGATAAAATAAACAAACCATTTAGACCGCTTGCATCAGGCAAAATTACGATACGGGAAGCTTATGGTTTGTACATATTGTTTGTTTTTATTTCGATATTGTTTTCATTTCTTCTCAATGAAATTGCGTCGGTAATTGTTCTCTTTTCAATTCTCCTTCTATTCATCTATTCGAAATACCTTAAGCGGATTCCAATACTCGGGAATATAATAGTAGCTTTTCTAACGGGTCTTGTTTTCATTTTCGGTGGAGTTGTAGTCAATAATCCTGTTGCAGCAATTGTTCCTGCGGTATTTGCCTTTCTGATAAATCTTATAAGAGAGATAGTTAAAGATATGGAGGATGTTGAAGGGGATATTAAAACAGGAGTGATTACTTTCCCTATTAAGTTAGGTTTTCATAAATCAAAAATTTTGACACTAATAATTACTGTTTCGCTTTTACTTTATACTATGTACCCGTTTCTCACTCAACTCTACAGAATCGAATACTTTATCGTTGTGATGGTAATTGTGAATCCTATACTTGTCTATTGCCTGAAGATATTATTTGAAGATCCATCGCAGAAAAGCTTGAAGCAAACTAGTAATCTTTTAAAATTGAGTATGGTATTTGGACTTATTGCTATTTATCTTGGTGTATAAATCAGAGTCTGATAATTGAAAGCATTCGATAAAAAATATTTCAGCAAAGATATAAAATACATAGCAGGTGTTGATGAAGCCGGTAGAGGACCACTTGCCGGCCCAGTTGTAGCTGCGGCAGTTATATTCAACAAAAAAACTAACATCATAGGTATAAACGATTCGAAGCAGCTATCTGAAAAACAAAGAGAAGCTTTGTATGATAAAATCATTTCTTCAGCGCTTGCATATTCTATCTCAATCGTTGAACATGAAGTAATTGATGAAATTAATATTTTAAATGCAACAATGCTTGCTATGAAGCAGGCCGTGCAAGATCTCAATATTAAACCGGATTTAGTTTTAGTCGATGGTAACAGAAAATTTCAATCTGAGATTCCGGTTATCCCAATAGTTAAAGGAGATACAAAATCTTTCTCAATAGCTGCTGCCTCCATTCTTGCCAAGGTAACGAGAGACAGACTGATGAAAAATCTTTCAGTGGAATATCCGATTTATCTGTGGGAGCAGAATAAAGGATATCCAACAAAGCAGCACAGAGAAATTATTAAAATGGTTGGTCCAAGCCCACTTCATCGAAAATCATTTCTAAAAAATATTTTAACAGAACAGCAAGTTCTGAATTTTGATAGCTGCTGAATTTGAAGTATAGCTGAAATATGAATCTGGATAAAAAAGAATTAGCCAAAAGAGGAGAGGATCTTGCAGCAAAAATTCTTGCTGAGAAAGGCTATGAAATAATTGAACGTAATTACAGATTCAGTCATGGTGAAATTGACATAATTGCAATTGATCCGAAAAGATGGATTGCACTGTTTTCGTTGAAGTGAAATCAAGACAAAATCTTGAGTTTGGAGAACCCGAATACGCTATTACCAAAAACAAACAAAAGCAAATAAGAAAAATGGCTGAGCTTTATTTGTATGATAAAGAAATCAGAGAACTAGATTGTCGTTTTGATGTATTTGCTATTTTATTTGAAGATTTGAATAATCCGGTTATCAACCACTATGAAAATGCGTTTTAATTCTGCGAAAAACCTTTTCTCAATTAATCATTTCTTTTAATTCCACAATTAAAAATCTTTAAAGTAAAATATTTACTTCAATTTATATTAACAATCATTTTCCATATTTTTACATAAAGATAATCATTATTTGATGCATAAAATTTGTATAACTATTTAACATCCGGCAAACTTTTCAGCAAGACAGAAAAGAGACTTACCGAATTCTTTGAAATGATCGGGGGATTGAGTTCTTTTTCCGTAAGATTTTTTAAAAGAAGTTTTTATTCCTCCATACGAAATTGAGCAAATCAGGAAGCATATGATTGAGCTTGGAATGAAAACACTTCCAATCGTTGGAGTAACTGGATTCATAATCGGATTAGTAATTGCAATGCAACTTAGTCCGGTTCTTATAAGATTTGGTGCGGAAGCATTTTTGCCAGGTTCAGTCGGAATTTCAATTGTCCGGGAACTTGGCCCAGTAATTTGTGCGCTAATCTTTGCAGGAAGAGTAAGTTCAGGTATTGGTGCAGAACTTGGCTCTATGCGAGTCACCGAACAGATTGATGCGATGGAAGTTTCCGGTGTTAATCCTTTCAGATATCTTGTTGTAACAAGAATCTTTGCAACTACTTTTATCCTGCCTATTCTCACCGTGTATGTAATCTTTATTTCATTGATTGGCGCGTACATCGCTGTCGTTCTTGTTCAAAATATGACCTGGGCTTATTATTTGGACAGGGTGATTTTTGCAGTTGAATTTGGCGATGCGATTCCCGGTGTTAGTAAAACTTTTGTGTTTGGATTTATTGTCGGACTCGTCGGATGTTATAAAGGCTTCACAACTGAGAACGGAACAGAAGGTGTCGGCAAGGCATCGACAAGCTCTGTTGTTGTTTCTTCCTTGTTGATATTGATTTTTGATATGGTTCTTGTGAAGTTAAGTTTGTGGATTTGGCCAACGGTGAAATGATGATTGAAATAACTGATCTTCACAAATCCTTCGGCGATAATAAAGTTCTGGACGGCGTTTCTTTTAATGTTGATGAAGCAGAAAATATGATTGTTTTTGGAAGAAGCGGTACTGGAAAAAGTGTTCTTCTAAAATGTATGATAAGATTATTGGAGCCGGATTCAGGTAGTATTAAAATTCAGAATAAAAATGTTCTGCAATTAGATATTAAAGAATTAAATGAACTAAGAAAAGATATTGGATTTCTCTTTCAGGGTGCTGCATTATATGACTCGATGAGTGTTAGAGAAAATCTTGAATTTCCATTAATCAGAAATTTTAATTTCGATAGAAAAGAAATAGATGAAAGAGTTAATTTTGTACTGGAAGCAGTTTCACTACTCGAGGCAATTGATAAAATGCCTTCGGAACTTTCTGGCGGCATGAAGAAAAGAATTGGATTAGCTAGATCTATAATTTCAAAACCTAAACTAATGTTTTACGACGAACCAACAACGGGACTTGATCCTATTACTGCTAAAGAAATAAGTGTTCTGATTATTGATTTGCAGCATCGCCTGAAAATGACTTCTGTCGTGGTTACGCACGATTTGCTCTGTGCTAAAATAATTGCAGACAGAGCTATTGTACTTGAAGATGGAATAATAGTGAAGGAAGGAAGCATCAACGACCTGATCACTTCAGAAGATCCATTACTTAAGAACTTTTTTAGTGATGAAATATTCGAAATTAACGGGAGTAAGAAATGAAAGCCGGAATATCTGGTGCCAAGCTCGGCATATTTATATTTATTGGAAGCACGCTGCTTGTGATTGGAATTTTTATGCTTGGAAATAAGGAAGCTTTGTTCAAACCAACTTTCATCGTTAAAGCATATTTTCATAATATCGAAGGATTACGCAACGGCTCGCCTGTAAAGTTAAGTGGTATTGACGCAGGTGCTGTCCAGGATATTAAAGTAGTTGGTGATACCGTAAGTTTGATTGAAGTTTCTATGAGACTGCTTGAAGAGATTAGTCATTTTATCAGAGTTGATACTCAAGCAGAAATCCAAACAGAAGGATTAGTTGGAAACAAGTACGTTTCACTCAAGATTGGAGACAGCAAATCAGAACTTGTTGAAGATGGTGGAGTTATTCTTGCGAAGGAACCGGTTAGCTTTGCAGATATCATTCAGGAAACACAAGGCATAATGGGCTATACAAAGGAAATGACAAAAGATCTTTCCGAAATAATTAATAGGATAAATGAAGGAGAAGGAACAGTAGGTAAAATTTTTACAGATGATGCACTTTATTATGCTGCAACCGATTTAACAAAGTCTGCTGATAAAAGTCTTACCTCTATCACCGCGGAATTAAATATTATTACTGCACAATACAAATTATTAGGTGAATCTGTTAAGTCAGCAGTTGAAAATATCAATAGGGTGGTAGTACGTGTTGATACTCTTCTTTATAATACTACAAAAGGCAAGGGAGTCCTTGGTTCACTTTTAGTTCAAGGTACAAGTGCTGATTCAAACTTTCAGGCTCTGATGGTAAATCTTAAAGAGATATCCGAAGAGTCAAAAACCGCTGCAACCAGTCTTTCTGAAAATATGGAAGCATTGAAGCATAACTGGTTATTCAAAAGTTATTTTGAAGAACGCGGCTACTGGGATACTACCGAGTACGAAAAGGAAATTGACCAAAAAACTAAAGAGTTGAATGAAAAAATTGAATTACTTGACCAGAAAATAGAGGAGCTCAAGTCGCTGGAATCAACAAATAAGTAATTTTTCAAATATAATTTACTGGTACAAAGTTAGGGGAGGTTGACATCTATCAGTAAAAATTATAAATTCATACCAAAATTATTCTGAAATCAAAACAGGAGGCTCCTATGAAAATAATCAGAATGAATCCTTTAAAGTCTGAAGGAGGCGGAAAGACCGCTGCATTCTTTGACATCCAAACAAATGATGGAATTACGATCAAAGGTTTCCGTCTTGTCAACGGTTCCAGCGGTTTGTTTCTATCTGCACCTGACCAAAAAGGAAAGGATGGTAAGTATTATGAAACCGTCATCCTTCCAAAAGAAATGAAAAGCGAGCTTGAGAAGATGGCATTAGATGAGTATAGTAAGATAAAGCAATAAAAAAATAGTTTATTGAGATCTTTAATCATTTGAGGTCACGATTAATTTCGTGACCTTTTATAGTTTAATAAATATTTGCTATCATTTTTCCCCTCTCACGTATCCAATAAATTCTTAAATTAACAGCTGGATTATGAAACTTGATGCTAAATTTCTTCGTAGAGCAATCCTTTTTTTTTCTTACCGAACTTGTGCTATAGGTTTTCTAAAATGAATAACAATAAATCTTTAAGTAAATAATAAACGAATAATTGTTAAAGGTGCACGCGAGCACAACCTTAAAAACCTCAGCTTTGAGATTCCGAGGAACAAGCTGGTTGTGTTTACGGGTGTAAGCGGCAGCGGGAAATCTTCTCTCGTCTTCGATACAATTTATGCAGAAGGGCAGAGAAGATATGTCGAAAGTCTTTCTTCATACGCACGTCAGTTTTTAGAAAGAATGAACAAACCGGATGTTGATTTAATACAGGGAATTTCCCCTGCAGTTGCAATCGAACAAAAAACCGTTGCCCGTAACTCACGCTCAACCGTTGGAACGACCACAGAAGTTTACGATTACCTTCGTCTCCTCTTTTCAAGAATTGGAAAAACAATTTGTTTTCAGTGTGGCAAAGAGGTAACAAAAGCAACAACTACAACAGTTGTTGATTGGCTGGATACTAATCCCGATGGAACAAAACTCTATCTTGGCTTTCCACTTCATCATCACGAAGGCCATACTGCAAAAGAAGAAATCAATCTTCTAAAAAAGAGAGGATTTCTTTAGAATTTATACATGGCTGGCAAATTATTGGATCTTAATGAAGAAAAATTTTCTGCAAAGAATCCAAAAGATATCCGTGTGATTATTGAAAGATTTAAAGTTGAAAAAAATAAAATCCGCGAAAAACTTTCCGATTCAATTGAAGTCACATTCAAAGAAGGTGAGAACAGGCTTGTAATAATTAATGCAGAAACCGGTGAAGAAAAAGAATTTAACAAGTTCTATGAATGCTGCGGAATAAGATACGAAGAACCAGAGCCCAGATTTTTTTCCTTCAATAATCCATTTGGTGCTTGCCCCGTTTGCCAGGGATTCAGCAAGACAGTCGGCATTGATATGAACCTTGTAATTCCAGATCCAAACCTGAGCATAATGGATGGAGCAATTGCACCATTCCGCGGTGTAAAGTACAGTTCGTTCTTAAGAGATTTAGTTCAGAATGCAAAAATGTTTAAAATTCCCGTCAACATTCCCTTTAAACAATTGACTGAAAACCAGTTTGATTTGGTTAAAAAAGGATTCGGAACTTATCACGGAATTGATGGTTTCTTTGAAAAACTCGAACACAAAACTTACAAGATGCACGTTCGTGTTATGCTTAGCCGATTCAGAGGATATACAATTTGCAGCGCCTGTAAAGGCTCTCGTTTGAGAAGAGAAGCTTTGCAGGTTAAGATTGCAGGCAAATCAATTTATGATGTTGTCGCACTTCCAATCGAACACTCATTAATATTTTTTCAAGAGCTGAAACTTTCTGAGTATGATTTACTTGTTGGTGAAAGAATACTTAAAGAAATAATAAAAAGATTAAAATTTCTGAATGATATCGGCATTGGCTACTTAACATTGGATCGCTTGAGCAGCACACTTTCAGGAGGAGAAACACAAAGAATTAACTTAGCAACTTCACTTGGTTCATCATTGGTTGGAACTCTTTATGTTTTGGATGAGCCAACAATCGGTCTTCATCCAAGAGACAACAACAGGTTGATAAGTTTATTAAAAAATCTTCGTGATATTGGAAACACTGTATTAATAGTTGAGCACGATCCTGAAATGATGCGCAACGCTGATCTTATTTTTGATATGGGTCCAAGAGCCGGAGTTAATGGCGGAGAAATTGTAGCACAAGGAACTGTTGAAGATATAATTAAGAATGAAGAATTCATTGACCGGGAAATATCTTTCGGGAAAGATGAAAATCCCTCTTCCTAAAAAAAGAATAAATAGAAAAACTAAAAGCATTGAAATAATCGGCGCAAGAGAGAATAATCTTAAAAACATTACCATCGAAATTCCTTTAAACAGATTTGTTGTGATAACGGGAGTGAGCGGTTCTGGAAAGAGTACTCTCATTCATGATGTTCTTTATGCGGGAGTTGCAAAATATTTTGGAATGGCGCCATCTCACGTCGGAAAGTTTGATGACATAATTGGTGCAAAATATATTGATGGGATTGAAATTGTTGATCAATCGCCGATTGGAAAATCACCGAGATCAAATCCAATCAGTTATGTAAAAGCGTTTGAGCATATCAGAGAACTTTTTGCTTCAACTCATCAGGCTAAAGCAAGAGGTTATAAACCAGGATATTTTTCATTCAATGTTCCGGGCGGAAGATGCGAAACCTGCCAGGGTGATGGTTTTATTAAAGTTGAAATGCAGTTCCTTGCTGATCTTTATTTAACCTGTGATGATTGCGAAGGAACGAGATATAAAAAAGAAACAAGGGAAATTACCTTTCACGGAAAAAATCTTGTTGAAGTTCTTGAAATGACGGTTGATGAAGCATTGCCGTTTTTCCAGGGACACAGAAAAATTGAAAATATTCTCCAGGTTCTATCTGATGTTGGATTGGGCTACATAAAATTAGGACAGCCGTCAAATACTCTTTCAGGTGGTGAAGCGCAAAGAGTAAAGCTTGCTTCGCATCTTGCTGCAAGCAGGGAAAGCAAGCATACTCTTTTCATTTTTGATGAGCCGACAACAGGACTTCACTTCGATGATATTTCAAAGCTTCTTAATTGTTTTAATATGCTCGTTCAAAGAAATAATTCAGTGGTTATTATCGAACATAACCTCGATGTAATTAAATGTGCAGATTATGTTATTGATCTCGGTCCCGAAGCCGGAGAAAAAGGCGGAGAAGTAGTTGCAGCCGGCACTCCGGAAGAAATTGTTGAAGTTGAAAACTCCTGGACGGGAAGTATTTAAAAGATTATTTGAATTAATTGAATAATTCTTAGTGAAACTAGTGAACTTAGTGTCTCAGTGGTTTAAAAATTTTTTTACCACAAAGACACAAAGAACACCAAAAAACACTAAGTTTTAACAACAACTTTCCCGATGCTCTTACCTGTTTGGAAATATCTCAAAGCCTCAATTAAATGTTTAAATGAAAATACCTTCCCGATATATGGACGATTGAGTTTCATCTTCAAAATTTCTTCTGCCATACTCTTTAACGCATCAGGTCTATCCCATAAATAAATAAGATTGAAACCCATAATTGATTTGTTTTCGTTTGAAAGAGAAAGTGGGTCAACTTTTGGACGAAATAAAAATTTTGGAATTATCTTAAATAATGTTTGGTCTGGATGAAGTGCGACATAAACTGAGCACCGCCATAAATAATTATTCTCCCGAAGGTGCAAGTGCTTTGAAACTCTCTTCAAAAATATTTCCTCCAATTGATTCAAGAACAAGATTCAGCTTTCTTTCTCCAAGAGCTTTTCTCAATTGTTCTTTAAAATTATTTTCTCTGACGATAACCTCATCGTAACCTTCATTTATTAAGAAATTCCTTTTTGATTCTGACCCGATTGTACCTATTGTATATGCGTTAAATTTTTTCGCAATTCTGTTTGCATAAATGCCAACACCACCAGCAGCACTATGAATCAGAACTGTATCGTTTGCTTTAATATTCCCGAGTTCAACCAGAGAATAATAAGCTGTAAGTGACTGAACAATGAATGATGCGCCTTCTTCAAAACTCCAGTTTTCTGGTAACTTCAGTATGTAACGATAATCTATATTCAGATGAGTTGCGTAAGCTCCGAATCTGATTGCTCCCATAATCTTATCACCAGCTTTGAAATCTTTAACATCTCTTCCTGTTTTTAAAACAATTCCTGAATATTCAAGACCCGGAATAAAACTACCTTTCGGAGTTGCACTATAAAGTCCCTGAATAGCAAAAAGATCAGCGAAGTTTAGCCCGATAGCTTTAACTTCAACTGTAACTTCATTCTCATTTGGTTCAGGAAGATTTTCTTCTATCAATTTCAAACTATTGATTGAACCAGCTTTGTTCATTCTGTAAACTTTTCTTTTCATAATGCTATAGGTTGAGATTTTAATAATTTTGTATAGGCAATATATAATTACTTTGCATTTTAATTTCTCAAAAAAGGAAGAACTATAATGAAAAAATAATAATTCTGATCAACTGCTTGTTCTTTTATCATACTTCAATTAAGCCTCTCTGCACAATCTTATTACTATGGAGTTGATTTCGATACAGTTAAAGCTCAAAAGTTTGATATGGGCAAGATGTGGACATTTGAAAATCCTCCTCTCGATTACTTTGAAGAAAATTATGATTTCAGACCGACACAGGAATGGTTGGATAAAGTTCAGAAATCTGCTTTGAAATTTGGTAATGGCTGCTCAGCATCATTTATTTCCGAAGACGGATTGATAATGACAAACCATCATTGCATCAGGGGTTTGTTAAGAGACTTAAGTACTGATGAAATGGATTTACTGAAATATAAATTCTATGCAGAGACTCAGGAAGAGGAATTGAAAATACCGGGATTATTTGTAAGTCAATTAATGATAATTGAAGATGTTACAGAAGAAATACAAACAGCTATGAATACAGCGGAAACTGACTCTGGAAAAGTTGTAAGAAGAAATGAAAAGATTCTGGAGATAAAAACAAAATATTCTGAGAAAAACTCTGAATTAAATTATGAAATCATCTCTCTGTATTATGGAGGTAAATATTCGCTGTATGGATATAAAAGATATAATGATATAAGGTTGGTTTTTGCGCCTGAGCTAATTGTCTCAAAACTTGGTGGTGATTATGATAACTTTACTTATCCCCGTATGGGTTTGATTGTGCTTTCCTTCGTGCTTATGAAAATGACAAGCCGATAAAAACTGAATTATTATTTTAACTGGAGTACTGAACCGATTTATGAAGACCAACCTGTATTTGTTGTTGGAAATCCGGGAAGCACAAACAGATTATATACTGTTGCACAACTTGAATATTTACGAGATTATCGATTCGGGCTACAAACACCTATGCGGAAAGAACTTTACAAGATTTACTATGATTTAGTTAATGCAATCGAATGCAGAAGATATGAAGTTGGTAGTAACCTTATTTAATGTAGGAAATGGTTTGAAGGTTTATGAGTCAACTTATCTTTCACTTACAGGATCCGTTTTTCATGGCAAGGAAAAAAGATTTCGAGAAAAAATTTAAAGAAACAGTTCAGACAAATTCCGAACTAAATAAGAAATATGGATTTATCTGGCAGCAAATTGCAGATAGCCGCTTAGCAGCATCTTGGTATGCAAAAAAAATGTATGCTTTGACCATCAGTACCACTTATTCACCAAAATATTTTTTTATTGCAAAGGATTTGATAAAACTTGCGGAACAATTAAATCTTCCTCCAACGGAAAGAGAAGAATCATATCAAGATGAAAAGCTGGACAGCTTAATAGCAAATATATTTCCTGAAAATTTTAGTAAGGAGTTAGAGGATAAAAAACTGCTGGTGCAGTTAAGTGTTCTAAAAAATAATCTTCCTGCTGAAAATCCGCTGTCTCAATCTTTATTTATGGGTTTGGAATTAAATGAAGCGGCTGAGAACATTTTATTGAATTCATCAATTACAACGAAAAAAAATGTAATTGCACTGGCAAAGGCGGGTCCAGATTCAATTTTAAATTCAGATGATCCTTTTATCAATTTTATTCTTAATTCACGTGATCAGCTAAACGAGTTGCAAAGCATTGATAAAAATCTTGAGGACCATGACGTTATAAATAATCAGC
>CAVUCF010000024.1:0-63796 GCA_963739915.1 uncultured Ignavibacteriaceae bacterium | reverse complement strand
TAAATGTATATGATATACTGGGTAATTTGGTTTCTACTTTGGTTGACGAGGAAATGGATGCGGGTTATTATACTGTTAATTGGAACGCAAGTCAGCTCGCAAGTGGTATTTATATATATAGAATTATTAGTGGTTCTTATGTCTCAACTAAGAAAATGATACTGATGAAGTAAATTCCTTTAGCCCCTGATTTCAAAACGGGATCAGGGGCTATTTCTTTTTCAATTTAAATCTGCTATTTTCAATTCAACAATGCACAATCTCAAGTGCATATTCACTTACTAAACAATTGTCGGGATTCTATATATGCTCAGGGTAATTCTGTTTTGTGTAATTTCTTTTCTCTTTTTCTCTTCTGAAATCCTCGCACAGGGTGATATTGTTTTCAATCATCTGACTATTGATGATGGCTTATCACAAAGTTCTGTAACCTGTATCCTGCAGGACAAGCAAGGTTTTATGTGGTTTGGCACTCAGGATGGCCTTAATAGATTCGATGGCTATAACTTTAAAGTGTTTAAAAATAATCCTAATGACTCTACTAGTTTAACAGACAATTTTATTTTTTCCATTTATGAAGATCTATCCGGAACACTCTACATTGAAACTCAAAGCGGCACATTTCATCGATACAATCCACGATTAGAATCATTTAGAGTTGTAAATAAAGACAGTATTAATTTAGAAAAAGCTAAAGTCAGTGCTGTTGGAGCTCTGCTGCAAGAACCATCTGGAATTAAATGGACTGGGGGGCTCAGCAAGGGAACCGGACTTGAGCGCCTTGATACAAAAACAGGAAAGGTAAAAGTATTCAAACATAACCCGGCTGATCCATCAAGCCTTAGTGACGACAAAGTGTATTCTGTTTTTAGGGATCGAAAAGGAAATCTTTGGGTGGGAACATTTAATGGTCTTGATCGACTTGATGAGCTAACCAGCAAATTTATTCATTACAGAAATAAACCCGGTGATCCAAATAGTTTGGCTGATAATTGGGTTTGGCCAATATTCGAAGACTCTCGTGGTTATTTATGGATCGGCACTGTTCGGGGCGGTTTAAGTATGTTTGACCCGGCATCGAATAGTTTCCATAATTATAAAAACGATCCAAATGATCCAGCAAGTATTAATGATAATTTTGTGTTTTCTATTTATGAAGACCTTGGCGGTGTAATATGGATCGGCACAAACCTGGGAGGTATTAATTATTTCCATCCTTCTTCAAATTCATTTGAACATTATAAACATGATCCTGCAGATAAAAATAGCCTAACCGACGATATTGTTCTGTCTATGCTTGTGGATAAAGATGGTAACTATTGGATTGGAACAAGAACCGGAGGGCTGAACAAGTTAGACTATAAGAAAAAATTTACTTGCTATAATCATAATCCCTCAAATACAAATAGCATCATAAGCAATTCCATTCAATCTTTATTAGAGGATAGAACAGGAAATATTTGGATTGGAAGTTATAGCAGCGGTTTGGATGTGCTAAATCCAGAAACCGGTGCCTTCACTCATTATACTAATAACCCATCAGATGCAGGTTCGATAAGCGACAATAGGATTTACTCGTTGGTTGAAGATAGGGCGAGTAATATTTGGATTGGAACTTACGGAGGTGGATTAAATAAATTTGACAAATCAACGGGTAAGTTTTCAAGATATCGGCACGCAGAAAATGATACGAACTCGATTAGTTCAGATGCAACGTGGTCGCTTTCACTAGATGATGACGGAAACTTATGGGTGGGTATGTATGGCGGCGGAGTGAGCTTACTTAATTTAAAAAATCAAACCTTCACACACTTTAAAAATAATCCTGCTGATGCTTCTACGCTTCCTGATGACAATGTTATAAGAATCTTTAAGGATAGTAATGGAAATATGTGGATTGGCACGACAAAAGGATTAAGTAAGTATTCAAAAGCAGATAAAACTTTTAAAAACTATAGTGAGGAAAACGGTTTAGCAAATAATTTCGTTTACGGCATACTCGAGGATAACAATGGGAATTTATGGATAAGCACAAATAACGGTTTATCAAAATTTAATCCTGAAAAAGAAACATTTAAAAACTATTACGTTCAAGATGGATTGCAGGGGAATGAGTTCAACCAAAATTCTTTCGCTAAAGATAATAAAACAGATCGTCTGTTGTTTGGTGGACCAAATGGCTTTAATGTATTTAACCCGAATGATGTGAAAGAGAATTCATACATGCCTCCTGTTGCTTATACAAATTACACCAGATATAACTCCGACGACGAAGAGGGTAAACCAATTTTTGAGAATGGAATATCGGTAAGAGATAGCATTGTGCTGACTTACAAAGACAACATTGTAACTCTGCAATTTGCGGCCTTGAGCTATTACAACAATTCTGAAAATCAATATAAGTATAAGCTGGAAGGATTTAATGAAAACTGGATTCAGCTTGGGAATAATCATTCTGTAACATTTACAAATTTATCTCCTGATGATTACGTCCTGCGCGTGATTGGCTCCAACAACGATGGTGTGTGGAATGAAGTAGGTGAATCGTTATTCATTGAGGTGCTTCCACCATGGTGGAGAACCAATTTTGCCTATGCAGCTTATGTGATCTTATTTCTGAGTTCATTGTATGGGCTTAGAAGATTTGAAATTAATCGGCGCGAACAAAAAACAAGACTGAGAGAAAATGAATTGCGCCTGAAAGCAACCGAGGCAGAAAAGCGTGCTATACAAATAGAAAGTGATAGAAAGACAAAAGAACTTGAAGAAGCCAGAGAACTTCAGCTTTCTATGCTGCCAAAAGAATTGCCAAAACTACCGAACCTTCAGATAGCCGCTTTTATGAGAACTGCAACAGAAGTTGGCGGAGACTATTATGATTTTATTGTCCAGGAAAATGGTGTGTTAAACGTTGCTTTTGGTGATGCAACCGGGCATGGCCTTCAAGCAGGCACGATGGTAACGTTAATGAAAGGCTTTTTTACTTCTGACTCATCAAAACTAGGTCTCAAAGAATTTATGACCCATTGTAGCCGCGTTATTAAAGATATCAAGCTTGGCAGAATTCTCATGTCGTTCAGTTATTTAAAAATTGATAACTATAAACTTCAGATTACCAGTGCCGGAATGCCTCCTGTTTATTATCATCATAAAGAGACTAATCAGGTGGAAGAAATTATAATTCAGGGAATGCCTTTGGGTGCTATGAGAAACGCTTCCTATAATATTGTTGAAAAAGAAATAAAAAGTGGCGACACAATTTTACTGCTTACCGACGGATTGCCTGAACAAATGAACAATAACGAAGAAATGTTTGATTACTCACGAGTAAAAAATCATTTTAATGAAATTGCAGATAACTCTCCTGACGAAATTATTAGCGTCCTTGTTAAAAAAGCGGATGAGTGGATGGATGGAAAATCCCAGGCAGATGATATGACCTTTATTGTGATTAAAGTAAGGTAAAATTTTGAAATGTATTTTCAATGAAAAGGATTGTAATGATTAGAACAAAAAATTTATCACAGTTGTTCTTTGTGCTATTAAGTTTCGTCTTAGCTTCATCAAGCTACGCACAACGAAATTACCTATTTGAAAATATCTCGGTGCCTGAAGGACTCTCGAATTCTACGGTCAATTATATCTTTCAGGATAGCAATGGATTCCTCTGGATTTCTACTTCGGATGGACTTAACAGGTATGATGGAAATAATATAAAAGTATTTAAAAACGATCCGAATGATTCCACTACGATTCCAACTAATGAATGTTCCGCAATTGCAGAGGATGAAGATGGATTTATATGGGTCGGTGTGTCCGGGAATGCTATTACAAGATACAATCCAAAAAATGAAACCTTTCAAAGTTATCGCATAGAAACCGCCGGTGTGACTAACATATCATACTTTTATTCCGCTCTTTCTGATTCTAAAGGAAATTTATGGTTTGGATCCACAAATCACGGAATACAAAAATTTATTAGATCAAAAAACAAATTTGAACAGGTGCGTCTTGAGGTTTCTAATAATAATGCTCAATGGGGTAATATCTACAGTATAGTTGAATTAAAGAATGGAAATATTTTAGTCGCTGATTATGGAAATGGTATCAATTCATACAATGAAAAACTGAATGTATTTCAGCCGTACTACCTCAAGACAAATTTCAGCCCGAATGAAATCCAGGTTATTTATGAAGACGCATCCGGAAGTATTTGGCTTGGTGGTAGAAATCAATTAATAAAATATTCGCCGTCGTTTTACACGCTCGATGATTACAATCTATCTAGCCTAATCAAAAATCCCACCAATTACGATAACGTTACAGGAATAACCCAGGATGATGAGGGATATTTGTGGGCTGGGGTCTATTCTCAAGGACTTTATAGAATTGAACCTAAGACAAAGAACATTCAGAAATTTGATTACAATATTTATGAATTGAATAACTTTGGCCGCAATATTATTTCAAATATTTATAAAGACAGATATGGAGTCATTTGGATTGGCATTTGGGGAAAGGGCGTTACAAAATTTGATCCACTAAGAGAACCGTTTAATTTTTATAAGTTTTTAACCGATGATATCGCAAATTCTAATGCAAATTTTTCAACCGTAATTGCGGGTTCACATCAAAGCAAGGAAATAACGGTTGGAACATCTGAGAGGGGTTTATTTACTTATAATCTCGAAAATCAAAAGTCCGATAAGTTGAATTTCAATCCTGGCAAATCTAATGTTTCAGATGAGAAGATAAACATTCAGGCTCTTGCTATTGATAATGCGGGGAATAAATGGTTCGCATATAATAATCTCGGTCTGCATAAAATTGATAAGAATAATTTATTAAGCGCTATTAAGTCACCTCATAAAAATAAAACTTCGGTTTATTATATAAATTCAATAAAAATAGATTTGCTCGGTAATGTCTGGATGGCATCAAGACAGGGATTTGAGAAATATAACCTCGCTCAAAATCAATATACTCTCTTACCTACGATCATGAATAAATCAATGAGTGAAGCGCTTAAACAAAAAATACATAAAATATCAGGATCGGGTGATCCAATAGCTTCCATATTAAAAGTCGGTGAAGCATCAAATTTAGAAAAAACATTCTCCTTGCCTAACGATCAAAAAGTATTGGTAATCTGTGTTGGTGAAGGTGAAATGAATGTGGGTTTGGGTGTTACAGATGCAGGATCACTTTTGACCGGAGATGGGAAGACAATTTGGTCAATGAATGTTTTATTTAAAACCTTTAATGACGGTGGAGCATTTAAAAACCGTATTGCGCTTGGATGTTTAAATTTGAAAAAAGGTGATTATAAAATTACATACGCAACAGATGTTGGCCATTCTTACGGAACCTGGAATGCAATTGCGCCGCCAGATTCTAATTGGTATGGAATTCAGGTTTTAAGTTTAAATGAATCTGATTATAACGCCATTAATCAATTGCATGAAAAAGAAATTAATTCAGATAAATTTATGCCGATGGAAGTAGGAACTTGTATTGAATTTAGTAAGAGGTTCAACAATGTTCTCTGGTTAGGCTCCACTATAAGTGGATTTTTTAAGTATGATCTGGCAACGGGAAATTTTAAGCAGTACAATTTTGATTCGAAAAATATTTTTTCCCCCAATAATTATATTAATTGCATTTTTGAGGATAGTAAGGGAATCGTTTGGATAGCAACCGCAAATAGCTTATTAAGATTTGATCCTGAAACTGAAAAAATTGAAAAGTATGATCAAAAAGATGGGCTGCCATCCAATCAAATAAATTCTATTGTTGAAGATTTTGAAGGAAATCTTTGGATAAATACTTCTGCTGGATTGTCCAAACTGAATAAAAATAATCCGAAAGACAAATGGAACTTTGTCAATTTTGATACCCGTGACGGAATTCAGGGGTTCACCACCAGCAAAGCAAGCTGGCTAAGTAAAGATGGCGAGATATTTTTAGGAGGTATTGATGGCATTACTTATTTCTATCCCGGTAAAATAAACGAAGTAAAACCCGATATCGTAATAGATGATATAAAGATTGACGAGATATCTTTAAAATCAGATTCAGCTGTGGTAAGTCTGGAACACAGTATAATGAAAACTGATGAGCTGGTTCTTTCTTATACTCAGAACAACATCTCATTTGAGTTTGCATCCATTCATTTTTCAAGACCTGAAAAAAATAAAATTATTTATATGCTTGAAGGATTTAATGATCACTGGATGTCCACTGACAGAAATTTTGCGTCGTTCACTAATCTTAAGCCGGGTGAATATACTTTTAGAGTAAAAGGTTCCAATGGAGATGGAATCTGGAATGATGATGGAAAATCGATTCGAATAATCATTAATCCACCGTGGTGGCAAACAACTTTTGCATACGTTGGATATTTCTTTTTATTTGCTGGAGTAGTATTCGGTATAGATCGCGTTCAGAGAAGACGAATTTTATCTAAAGAACGTAATGCTGCAGCTATAAAAGAAGCAAACTTACGTGCACAACTTGCAGAAACGGAAAACGAACGTAAGTCAAAAGAATTAGAAGAAGCTCGTCAGTTGCAGCTTTCCATGCTTCCAAAAGTTTTACCGCAATTACCTCATCTTGATATTGCTGTGTATATGAAAACAGCTACAGAAGTTGGTGGTGATTATTATGATTTTAATGTTGGAATGGATGGAACTTTAACCGTTGTTCTTGGTGATGCAACCGGACACGGAATGAGAGCCGGAACAATGGTTACTTCTGCTAAATCGTTGTTCAACAGTTACGCTGCTAATCCTGATATACTTTTTACTTTCAGAGAAATGTCAAGATGCATAAAGCAAATGCAGTTCCAATCTCTTGCAATGTGTATGACAATGTTGAAGATTCAAAACAATAGAGTAATTATGTCAGCAGCGGGGATGCCCCCTGTATACTTGGTCCGAAACAATCAAAGAATAATCGAGGAGCATCTGATGGCGGGGACACCACTGGGAATAATGGATAATTTTCCTTATGAGTTAAAGGAAGTGGAATTATTAACAGGTGACACATTATTATTAATGAGTGACGGATTTCCTGAATTACAGAACGAGAATGGTGAAATGTTTGGATATAAAAGAGCAAGGAATTCATTCGAAGAAGCAGCAGAAAAAGATCCCGAGAAAATTATTACCTGCCTTGTAAATGAAGGCAATCGCTGGTCTAATAATAAAGAGCCTGATGATGATGTAACGTTTGTGGTAATTAAAGTTAAATAAATTGTTCATAAAATTATAAATTTATGCCAGCAATGTTCAAATTTATATTATATTCCAAATGCCCTAAACTGCTTTAAATAAATTTTAATAAAATATTTAGAAAGAATATTAATGAAGGAAAATATTAAACTGGATATCAAGCTGCCCAGTATCCCGGATGTTGAACTGGTGGCTATTGAAAGTCTGCAGGTGATGGGCAGACACTTCGGTATTTCGGATGAAAAGATTGGCGAGGCAAAAATAATTGTCACCGAGGCTATTATAAATGCGCTTGAACATACGGGAGACGACAAGCCCTTTGTTAATGTCGAGTTTGATATGGGCAAGGAAAAGCTGATTATACTTGTAACTGATTTTGGTCCGGGCTTTGAGCCTGAAAAAGTTGAGGATCCGCAAATTGCAGATAAAATTCACAGCTCGCATAAGCGCGGGTGGGGACTTAAACTAATGAAATCTATGTCGGATGATCTGATTATCGAATCGGGTCCGAGTGGAACAAAAATTACAATCATAAAAAAATTAATCTAACCGGAGATATTTAATGAGCACAGAATTTAATTTAATAACTGAGTTACACGATAAAGCTTTGGTGTTAAAAACTGATGGATACATTAACAACGTTGCCGGAGAAAAAATAGTAAAAGAATTCTCAAACCATTATGGTGCCGGTATGAATAAAGTTGTTATTGACATGGAAAAATCGAAAGTCATTAACTCGATAGGTATCTCCTACCTGCTTGAGGTGATTGAAAAGCTGAACGAAAATAACGGCAAGCTGGTCTTTACAAGCCTTGATCCTACGATTGAGAAAACTTTTAACATAATGGGATTATTTCAATTTGCCGAGAAGGCTGATTCCATAGATTCTGCACTTAAATAGTATCCGACTTGGAACAAAATTCCTTAGTTGAAAAACTGACTTTGCAATCTGAATCCTTTCAGGAAGGATTTGAAACTCTTGCAAATGCAATCAGCAACGATGAGCTGGCTAAAAAATTTCCGGCACATCTTGCGCGGAAATTTTATTACACACCAATATTCATTTGTTTTACAAAGCAACTAAAGATTCTGAGTGGAGCAGCATTCAATCGAAAGACAAATTCAGCGATGATGATCTTTCTACTGCTTTCTTTAAACAACCAGGTCCCTGTTAAATATTTCGAGAAGGAAAAATATACTGCGGTTGTCGTTCTTCCTTTAGCAGATTTTTCCTACCTGGGAATTCTTTTCGGTAACAAGCTTGACGGCAGCGTATTAAATGATTTTGATAAAATCACCCTCCAGATTTTATTGCAGGTTTTTTCAAGTGCACACAAATCATTTATAAACCAGAAAAATGAAAAAAAATTAATCTTTGAGTTGAATGAAAAGGTTCTTCAGCTTAATAATTTAATAGATACGGACATCGAGCTTTCCAGATATGAAAATCAAAATATTCTATTTGAGCTTGCCATCGAGCGAGTGGTTTCTTTAACAAACGCTTCATCTGCACTTATCAGAATCATTAAGCTTGCAGACAACTCTATAGAAAAAGAACTTACATTTCCGAACAAATTAAATCCAGATAACATTTTAAATAGTCCCCACAAAATTGAATTCACATTTGATTTTAATAATAAGCGGTATCTTTTTGCGCTTTCAGAAAAGGAAGCCCGCAAAGGCGTGACCTTCTTCGGTGATTTAGACAAGCTGCTGCTTCAGGCTGTTGCGAGGCAGGTTCAGGCTTCAATAGAAAACGAATATTTGCTAGGCCAATCTTTAGAGAAAGAACGTTTTGAAAAAGAGCTTGCTCTTGCCGCCGCTATTCAGCAAAAAATAATTCCGGAATCGCTTCCTATGATTGAGGGTTATCAGATCGCTGGAATAAATATTCCTTCGAGAGAAGTTGGCGGAGACTATTATGACTGTATCGATATTGGTGAAGGAAAATACGCACTTATAATGGCTGATGTTGCTGGAAAAGGTATTTCGGCCGCTTTGCTTGTTAACACTTTGAATGCTGCTCTTTACTCTTACCTGGAGTTTAATCTTCCTTTGACAGAACTTGCAGATAAATTAAACAAGCTTATTTATAAATCATCCCCACCAGATAAATACATTACATTTTTCATTGCTGTGCTGGATGCAAAATCCGGAACGCTGAACATTGTAAACGCAGGACACAATCCCGCTTTGCTGCTAAGAAAGGATGGAACGGTTGGAACAAATAGAAGCTGGAGGTATAGGATTAGGTATGCTCGATTTAGGTCTTCCTTATTCCGGACAGAACTTAAAAATTGAGAAAGGAGATAAATTATTTTTATATACTGACGGTATTCCCGAAGCAATGAATTTGAATGAAGAAGAATATTCAGATGAAAGGATGATTGAATTTTTCAAAAAGCACTCCAATCAAAACCCGCAAGAATTTATAAGACTATTAGTTGAAGATGTAAAAAGTTATGTTGGTGAAGCAGAACAGAGTGATGATATTACTTCGCTGATTATAAAAAAAGTCTAACCAAAATCTGAAACATTCCTTAACAGATTAATTTTTCTCCCCGTCCATTAACCACTTAAGGTTTCAGCTGCACGAAAATAAAAAAGCTCCGAAAACTGTTGTTTTGGGAGCTTAAAGTGCATCCTGCGGGACTCGAACCCGCGACCTGCTGATTAAGAGGCATCTACCCATCGCTGTAACCTATTGTAATTAAAGCACTTAAAAATCACTGAAGTAGTTTTTGACGTAGTGAATGAAAATTATTAACATAAAAACCCCCACAAACTTTCGCTAATGGGGGCTAAATAAAAATATTTTTTTTTACTTCATCAACACCATCTTCTTTGTCTCAACAAAATCTCCAGCTTGAAGTCTATAAAAATAAACTCCGCTTGGAAATGATGCTGCATTGAACTCAACCTCATAATTTCCCAATGGTTTCTCTTCATTAACCAGAGTTGCAATTTCATTACCGATTATATCAAAAACTTGCAATGTAACAAAACTTAGTTCTGGAATTTGATATTCAATTGTCGTTGAAGGATTAAATGGATTTGGGTAATTTTGTAACAGAATATAACTCGATGGTAATGATATTGGATTTTCTCCAACCCCAGTAACTATTACCTGAAGTGAATCCTTCCAGTATGTCCAAAAATCACTTATTACTTCTACTTTGAAATTAAAGTAACCCGGAAATAGTGAATCAATTTTTCTTACAGTAAATGCAGAAGAATTACTGACTACACCACCAGGCGGAATGTCTGGTAAATTTTTCATATCAGGTGATATAGGCAATACCCAGGAATCATCACAGATAAGTTTTACAGATGCATTTGTTATAGTTGAACTAGTTGATTCATTTCTTAAAAAAGTTTTTACTAAATAATATGTCGATAATTTTGTACAGGAAATACTATCCAATACAACCGGTCCAACAGTTGTAAATTTAGTTGCATTGGGCAGACTGAATTGTTCTGAGTTTGTTTGGTCGAATGCAGTAACTGAGATATCATAGAAATCTTCTGTTGAGGGAAGGCCGATGTTTCCAGACCACTGTTCACTATTTGAGTTTAATAAAAGAGGAGAAAGATTTACAGAATCAATTAACACTCCAACTGAAGTTTTAAGGTATGCTGTTGCTGATATCTGATTTGAATTAGGATTCTCAATTGATGTATAAATATGAACAGTATCAACTTCAGGTGTATAATATGTTTTATCGGTTAAGATGTTGTGAGGATATACTAAATTATTCATCCATTCAACTGCTCGATTAACAACATCATCTTCACCATTTGCTACACCACCCGGGGTTAACCAGACTTCTTCAAATAGTGGATATTCTTGCCCCCATCTTGGAATTTCTGGATTATAATGATCAACCAATGTAAGGGTCGGGCAGAGTAAAGTGTATCCTGCACGAACTGGGCCATCACTGAACCCACTATATATCGCCTGTGGAGGGCGGCCGAACATTCTGGCATTCGGAATATAAGAAAATTGCCAAGAAGAAATATCGCCGTAGCTATAGCAATTGGGCCCAAGTAATACAGCAATTGGCCGATCATAAAATGTACCTATATCGGCAGGAATTTCTCCATTCCAGCCTTGGCTACTTGGGCAAATGGAAAATAGATCGTTGGGTGAGCATCTAACTCTAAGATCTAGTGTAGAAGTTGAATAATTTATTAATCGACTGATACCCGTATTCAATCCATAACCTCCACCCCAATCCAATCTTATATCAATTATTAATCCATCGGTTTCCATCAGTGCCTGCACAGCTGCATCGAATTCAGAGCTGACCCCTTCATATGCATGGTGATAAACATAGATGTAACCAATGTTTGTCCCATCTATTATTCCGTATGTTACCGCACCAGATGTCCAATTATTAAGCACAGGCATTGGCACTCCAGGGACAGGTAGTTGTTCATTGTTTATCATGTTATAAGGTGCAGAGAGATTTAGCATTGGATCAAGTGGTAAATGTTCTGTTAAACCGGTCGCATATTTAACTACATCAATAGTGTCGAACATATGCCAACTTTCTCCAGCAGCCCAGAGTAAAACCCGATTAAAGGAACTTGGTGAAGCACCGGGCCACAGTGTATGAGGCACACTGCTAGCCAGCAGTTCGCTGACTATTTGTGACCACGGTACTCCTTGATAACCTAAGATAACATCTCCGGGAACTAATCCTAAGGGATGGTTTGGTACATACTTTGTAAACCAATAGTGAACTATCCGCAAGAGGTGTAAGTCCTGCACCAAAATGATAGATGAATCCTCCTCCATCTGCAAGTATCGGTGTTCCCGGATTCAAAGGAGTAGCATTGACATAATTATTGTATGCCTGTGCATGCCCATCTTTTAATCCCAAAACAATATCGTTAAGGATTCTCGAAAACTCTCCTCGACTTGTGGAATCATTGATTTTTGATCTTAGCGCAGTAGCTAATGAATCCCAGTTAATAGGATTCCAAAGAAAAGTAGCATTATTAGCGCGTACAAAGTTTTGGTAAACATCAAAGGTAGTAAGCTTTTCAGAAAGTGATTCACCTGGTCCCCAGAATTGTTTTATTATTGTCTGCCATTCTGATTTTCTATCATAAAATGAAGGATGTAAAGAAAGAGTTGCTAGACCTGGTGTATGTGAAATAGGTGGCGTTCTAAGTGGTACAATATCAATTGTCTGTTCAGAAATGGAATC
The DNA here is from genome assembly GCA_963739915.1 of uncultured Ignavibacteriaceae bacterium. Lineage (GTDB taxonomy): Bacteria > Bacteroidota > Ignavibacteria > Ignavibacteriales > Ignavibacteriaceae > IGN2. The sequence continues at coordinate 51,348 of CAVUCF010000024.1, read as the reverse complement.
TGTTATATCTTGCCACTGCGCAAAACATATTTGCGTTACCAGCAAAAAGAAAAACAAAGTTTGTAATAAGGTTTTCATAACTTCTCCTAGTTATGGATTTATAAAAATTTTTATTTTAAGAACAACATCTTTTTTGTTTCGATAAAATCTACCCGCTCTTAATTGATAGAAATAAACTCCGCTTGGTAGATTGCTCTGCATACCAGGTTACTTCATAAGTGCCTGCTGGTTTTTCTTCGTTGACCAGTGTTTCAATTTCATTGCCGAGTATGTCAAATACTTTTAATTACAACATTGTGAATGACTTGTGGAACTGAGTATTTTATTTTTGTTGTAGGATTAAATGGATTCGGATAATTCTGTGAAAGTAAAAACTCTGTTGGTATTTCATCAATCTCTTCTTCTTCAACAAAAGAAACACCGCCGTTGGTTGTGTGAAGGATGGTGCTGGCATCACCCAATACCCAACCATTAAGTTCATCTACAAAGAAAACCGAATTATAATTTGAATTAAAATTATTGGTTTGTTCCTCCCAATTAAGTCCACCATCTGTTGTTCGTAAAATAAATCCTTTTGTATTATATAGAGTATCCCATTTATTTCCTACAATCCAGCCATTAAAAGAATCGATGAAACAAAAAGAACTAAAAGAATTGTTCTGCATGTTTGTTTGTGTGACCCAATTTTCCCCTCCATCTGTGGTCTTAAGTACTAGACCTGTGTATGGGTTATTTCCTTCGTTGCAAATAACCCAACCAACATTCGTATCAATAAAATTCACTTTAAACAATGGCCAACTGGTTCCACTGATTTGATTTATCCAAGTTAAGCCACCATCTGTTGTTTAAAATTTTTCCATCAGACCCAACAACCCAACCTGTTAATTCATTAACGAATTGAACTGAAACCAACCAATGAGAATTTACGATCTGTTGACTCTCCCAATTGACTCCTCCATCTGTAGTTCTAATGATCGTTCCATTATAGCTCACTGGACCCAAGTCACCGCCAACTGCCCAACCTTCCAATTCATTTATGAAGTATATATCTATGAAATATGTTGTCCCTACCAGTTGATAGGTCCAATTGTATCCGCCATCAGTGGTTTTAAATACCTTACCTTCACCGCCTACTGCCCAACCATTGTGTTGGTCAATAAAATAGATTGAGCATAGAAAATCCTCGGTTCCGCAACTTTGATAGTGCCAGTTTTCACCCTTATCTTTCGTGTATAATACCCTTCCTTCAGACCCAACAATCCAACCAATATTTTCATTAACGAAATAAACTGATTGTAATGAGTGCCACATACCACAATCTTGTATTATCCAATTATTTCCACCATCTATCGTATTAATTATTGTTTTTTTCGCTCCAATAACCCAGCCGTTGTATTGATCAATAAAACACAATGAATTTAAATCCAAAACACGTACAAATCCGAAACCATATATTAACCAATTCGTTCCACCGTTAGTAGTACTTAATAGTGCTCCTTCTCTACCAACAACCCAACCATTATTGTTATCTGCAAAATGTACATCCATTAAAGTGTTTATTATGCCAGATGCCTGCTGAACCCAGACGAGCCCACCATCTGAAGTCTGCATTATATTCCCATTTTCCCCAACAACCCATCCTTCATATTCATTTATGAAATGTACTGAATTTAGGTAGTTATTTGTAAAGTTGGTTGAAATCGCCCAATCTGCTCCGCCATTCATAGTCTTTATTATTACACCCTCTCCACCAACAGCCCAGCCAATATTTTCATTGATGAAATAAACTGATTTTAGATCAGAATTAGTTCCGCTAATTTGGGTTGTCCAGTCTGTGCCACCATTTGTAGTATTCAATAAAGTTCCTTCATCTCCTACAGCCCAGCCAACAGATTGATCAATAAAAAAAACTGCTTCTAACCCAGCATTATTTACCCCACCTTTTTGTATTATCCAATTTTGTGCCCCCGTCAGTAGTTTTTAATATGATGCCTTGATATCCAACAGTCCAACCAACATTTAGTTCAATAAAATACACTGAGTTTAATGTATTGGAAGTCCCACTAATCTGTGTTGTCCAATTTATTCCGCCATTTGTTGTTTTAGAAATCAATCCAAGATTCCCTACTGCCCAACCAATATTCTCGTTGACGAAATCGACTGACTCAAAATCAAGATAATCAGTCATTTGCAGTTCCCATTGCGTAAAACAAACCTGGGTCATTAATAAAAAGAAAAACAAGGTTTGTAGTATGGTTTTCATAAATCATCCTATTAATAAAAATATTTTTAATTGAAGCGAGTTTGTCACTCGCTTCTGTAATTATTTATTTGAGCAGTAACATCTTTTTTGTCTCTACAAAAGAACCTGCCTGAAATCTGTAGAAATAAACTCCACTTGGCAGGTTTCCCGCATTCCAGTTTACTTCATAAGTTCCCGACAGTTTTTTCTTCGTTAACCAGAGTTTCAATTTCGTTTCCTAAAACATCAAAGACTTTAATTGTAGCTTTAGATGAATATGGTATTGAATATTTTATTGTTGTGCTTGGATTAAATGGATTAGGGTAATTCTGATAAAGTTCATATACAGTAGGTACGTTTAATTCGTTTTCAACTCCTACCACACCTTCAACTTTTAGATGAACAGGAATAATAACTGATGGTGTAACTGGATCATTGCTATTTATTACAAGTGAGCCATAGAAATCACCGCTATCAAGTTCTGTTGCATCGAGTAAAACTTCCATTTTAATAAATGAATTCGGTGAGCATACACCTGAGTCTGGATTAATTGAAAGCCAGGAAGGTGTTAGGGGTGCTGATGAGTTCGTCCACATTACACCTCCTTGAAGTAAACCGTGGTTTGCATTAATTGTTAAATCATTTGCGATGTCACCCATTCCTTCATTAAACTTCCAGTAACCCACTAACCCTTGCTCTGATCCATCAAGTTCTTGATTCATAAATTGCTGTATCTCCTGTTGGGTACGTGCAACATCCCAAATACGAATTTCATCAATTATCCCATTATATCTTCTAGCATCGTCAAAAGGTGGTGGAGCTTTTCCCATATAGTATGACGTGTCATCCAATGAAGTGTTGATGTTCAGGTTTCCATAACCATCTTCTTCACCATTCAAATAAAGAATTACATCATTACCAACATTAACCACTGCGGTGTGATACCACTGATTAGATTGAATTAGAGTGTTCCCATTAACTCCATTCCCCCACTGTGAAAAAAACAACCAGATTGAAGTATTCCCATCACATACAATTCATCAGCATTATCCCAACCCCAGCCTCCGTATGCCATAAAAATTCCTTCCCCAACTGGTTGACTTATCCTATTAAACCAAAGTTCAATTGTTCTATTACTGTTTCCAGTTGGAAATCCTTCAGCAGAACCCACAACCATATCATCGACTCCATCAAACTGAAGAGCAAAATTGTTTGAGTTTAAATTGTTGGTAATATCAAAATAAAGATTGCTGCCCCCAAGGTTACTTATTGTTAGTGTCTTTGTAATTGTTTGGCCTTGCAGAACTTCAGCAAATATTGAATCAGGACTAAACAATATAACCGGTGGCTCAACACCCTGTCCCTTTATATTAATAGTATAACTAGTATAGATAGGATCATTGCTGCTAAACGTTAGGTTACCCGGATAGTTTCCTACAGCTTGAGGTAAAAAGCTTATTGTGAAGATCTCACAATCACCAGGATCAATTCCTGCAAAAGACGGATAAACACTATATTCATTTGGTTGTATTACTGTACTATAGATCAATAAATCCTGCGAGCCTATATTTCTTACTTCCAGGTAAAATGTATCTGTCACCCCAAGAAATATTTCACCGAAGTCAATGGAATCAGTTTCTGCGTGAATTGCTGGTGCATCAGTAATGGTTAGGTGTGCGGGGATTGCTAGTTCTGGTGAAACAGGATCATTGCTGGTAATTACAAGTTCAGCACTATACTCGCCACTGCTTAATCCTGCAGCATTAAAGTTCGCTGCCAAATCAACAAAAGAACCTGGCGCAACTACTCCTGAATCTGGATTTACCATTATCCAAAAGTATGGTTCGACAGGTGCTGAAGATGCTACCCATTGAGTGCCTCCATTAAGAATACCATTGTTACCATTTACAGTTTTATCAAATACGATGTCTCCACTTCCCTCATCGAATCGCCAATACCCCACCAATCCTTGCTCAATACCAGTAAGCTGATGATTCATCGATAGCTGAATTTGCTGTTGTGTTAGAGCAACATTCCAGATGCAAACTTCATCAATAAGCCCCTGAAAAGGTTGATCATAAAATGGGCTCCTGCCTATCCAGAGTGGTGCTGGATGAATATTAAAATATTGACTTGACGTTATGCTTTGGTCCAATATTCCATTAATATATATTTTAAGGTCAGATCCATTCCATACAGTTGCAACGTGATACCAAGAATTAATTAATAGTGAAGAATTGCCAGTTTCATAATTAAAAAAAGAAAATTTGAAAGCTTCCGCTTGAAGCTGATTATCTTCATTTAGGAATAAATTATAGTCGTGATCATTTCTGATAATTGATCCGGTATTAATGGTTTCCGGATAAATCCAAGCACTTAAAGTAAAATTATCATTTCCTAATCCCTGAGTACATCCCCCTTCAAAAACATCAACGTAGTCATCCACGCCATCAAATTGAAGAGCATAGTTTTGGTAGCCTTCACGAATTAGAATATTAGTTTCAATTTGATAGATCAAATCACTGTTCCCAGTATTTGAGATAGTAAGTGCCTGAGTTGAAGACCTCGCAAAGAAAAGATTCTCTGCTAGAGAGTCAGGATCAATAGATATAATTGGAGCTTGTGCAAATGTTTGAATCCCTACTAAGAGAATCGAGATTGTTAGTATTAAATTTTTCAAAAGAACCTCCTTTATAAATTATTATTAGAGATTATCATTGTCTTTTGGTTTGAATAATCCCCGGCTTTTAACTGATAGGAGAATGTTCCAGTCATTGGATCCACCTGCCTTGCCGTCAGGCAGGCTTTCGTGGGAATTACAAGCAGAGAATTCAACTTCATAAGTGCCGGGTTGCTTTTCTTCATCAACCAACTCTTTCAATCTCTTTTCCTTCAGGACTACATACTGTCAGTTTCACCCTGGTTTTATAAGCAACACAGTATTTTATTGTCGTTTTCTCATTAAACGGATTCGGGTAATTCTGGCTTAAATAAAATTCTGATGGCACTAATTCATTCATAATTGAAGTTTTTTGTTTTATTTTTAGAAAGACACTTTTTCTTTGAGCTTAAAAGCATCAATAAAAAAATTATAATTGCTGGTTATATGGTAAGATTTTTAGGAGGGGATTTCTACCAGTTTTATGTCAATTACTTACACTTTTATGTCAAAAGCTATAAAAGACAATCTATGGTTTCGAATTCTTTGAAAATTTCAACTCATATTGGGAAGGTGTCATACCATATTGTTTCTTGAAAGCTTCGGAAAAATATGCTGGATTATTAAAACCTACTTCAAGAGCGATTTCAGATAGATTCCCGAATTTTTGTTCTATAAGTTCTGCAGCTTTTTTAAGTCTTATTTGCCTTATCAATTCTCCAGGTGCTTCACCAGTCAGTGAAACAATTTTTCTGTGTAAAACTGATCGGCTGACTCCCAGATTTTTTGCTAATATCTCAATATCAAAAGACGAATCCGAAACATGTCTTTTTATTAATCTCATAAACCTTTCTGTAAAAATTTCTTATCTACTGGAGTTATTTTAGATTGTTCAGTATCAAGTATTCCCTTTTTCCGAAAATGCTCGTGAAGTCTTTTTCTTTGCTCGATCAGATTTTTTATCCTTGCTCTCAATTCATCCGGCTCAAATGGTTTCATTACATATTCATCAGCTCCAATTTCATATCCTTCCAGCTTATCAGATTTTGCAGCCTTTGCAGTTAACAAGATTACTGGGATATGGCTCGTCCTTTCATCTGTTTTTAACTTCTTACATAACTTAAATCCGTCCATCTTCGGCATCATTACATCACTTACTATTAAATCAGGTATTTGCTCAATGGATTTATTCCAGCCATCTTCACCATCTACTGCTTCAATAATTCTGTAATCCTTTTTCAAATTATCTTTGATGTAATATCTAACATCTAATTATCCTCAACAATTAACAACAATGGCAATGAATCTTTCTCGAGATTCTCCAAATCAATTTTCGAAGGATCAATTCTCTTTCTATCCTCACCAATTTCCGGCATTGCTTTGACTTCTTCTGATTCCTGTTCACAAATCTCATCTGGCTTTAAGATGATCTTTACCAAGCAGAAGACTAACTGTAAATGTTGTTCCTTTTCCTTCTTCACTCTCTACTTCAATTTTACCTTTATGTAATTCTACTAATTCTTTGGTGAGTGATAATCCAATTCCCGTTCCTTCCTGTTCTCTTGTATGACTGCCATCAACCTGGTAAAAACGATCAAATATTCTTTTAAGTTTTTCTTCTGCTATACCAATCCCTGTATCACTTATACCTACTTTAAAATAGCTATTATCTTGAGTGACTCTAGTTTCTATGCTTCCTCCATTTGGTGTGAACTTGAATGCATTCGAAAGCAGGTTTGTAAAAATCTTTTCTATTTTTTCTCTATCAAGATAGACTATTATTTCATCTTCAGACGAGTTGAATTTCAGAGTTATTTGTTTTCTTTCTGCATAAGAAGTAAATGACAATACCAGAGCTTTTAATAACGGAATAATATTTTGAGGAGTTGTCCGAAGCTTCATATTGCCTGATTCAATCTTCGATATGTCAAGCAGCTGATTTACAAGTCCCAAAAGTTTATTTGCATTTCTGTGTACCAGACTGAGATCATCTTTCATCTTGCCTTCATTCAATTTTTCTATCATCTGCTTTACTGGTCCGAGGATCAAAGTAAGCGGGGTTCTGAATTCGTGAGAAATGTTTGTAAAAAATCTTGATTTCATTTCATCAACTTCGTGTAGCTTCTTAGCCTCGAACCTGCTCATCTCAAATTCCTGCTTTGCTCTGATACGTTTAATTTGCAGTTTCCAGGTGAAATAAATCAAGCTGATAAAAGCTAAAGCATAAAACAAATAAGCCCAGGTAGTTGCCCAAAGTGGTGGCTTGATAATAATTATTATCGAAGCACCTTTTTCATTCCATACTCCGTCTCTGTTGGAAGCTTTTACTCTAAAAACATATTCACCCGGATCCAGGTTTGTATATGTTGCTGTTCTCAGGTTTCCTGCATCAATCCACTTTTCATCAAAGCCCTCAAGAATATATTTATATTGATTCTGTAACGGTTCACCATAATGAAATCCAACATATTGAAAGCTTAAGTCATTCTGATTATAAGGAAGTGATAATTCTTTCAACTCCGAAATGAATCCATCATATTCTATTTTGTCATCTGGTCGATTAAATAGAGAAACTTTTTTAATGATCACCTGTGGCGGTGTAGGATCATCCACGACATCTTCTGGATTAAATAGATTTAATCCGTTCTTACCACTGAAGAATATATTTCCGTTATCACTTTTTAATAATGTATACCAGCTATAGAATGAAACATCTACAAGCCCTTCGCTACTATTATAATGACGAAATAATTTTGTTCGAGCATCAAAGCGAGTTAAACCAGAATGGTTTGTAAACCAAATTGCACCTAAATCATCAGCAATAACGTACAGTATTCTGTTTTCTATTAATCCATTTTCTGTAGTGTATTTGTTAATAATCAATCCTTTATCAGCATCTATTAAATTTAAGCCTTGCATATATTCGCCCACCCAAAAATTTCCAAACTTATCTTCACAAATGGATTGAATAGAATTTAAATAAACTCCATTAATTTCTGTAAAGTATGGTTTAAAACTTTCATTTTCTTTATCGAACTCTAACAAACCAACACCATTATAACCAATCCAAAGTTTACTCTTTCTATCCTCATAAATAAAAGTAACATTACTGCTTCCTATTATTCCTTCAGCTTGATTATAACCTGTGTAAGTAACAAACTTTCCAGTTTCTCTGTCAAGTTTGCACAACCCACCGATTGCTCCAACCCATACATTTCCTTCTCTATCTACTAATAAGTGTATGATGGTATTATTACTAAGACTGGTTGGATCGCCCAATTTATGTTTATAGTGGATAAAAGTTTCAGTTTGAGTATTGAATTGATCCAATCCGTTCTCGGTACCAATCCAAAGAATTGACGGATTAAATGTATCACCAGCAATACAAACCACACTGTCACTGCAAATACTATTAATGTTGTTAAAACTGTGAGAAAAAAGTTTTAATTGATTATTATTCTGATCATATTTAATTAATCCAGAAAGCGTTCCAAGCCAGAGATTCACATTTTTATCCTTGTAAATTGTATTAATGACTTTATTATTAAGAGCATTTTTGAATTCGGGGCTACCATATGGCGGAAACTTCCATTTATTTTTATCCCATTTGCTTGCACCTGTTCCCCAGTATCCTACCCACAATATTCCAGAATGGTCAAAATAAACATTAAGAACTTTGTTGCTTGAAATACTAGACACATCTTTAGGATCATTTTCATACCTGTAAAACTTTTCATCTTTACTATCGAACTTCAATAGACCATTCAGCACAGTACCAGCCCAGATATTACCATCTCTATCTTCTGTTATCGAATTTAAATGATTGGAAATAATATCTTTTAGGAAGTTGAGTTGGCTGATAGAAATTCTAATTCCTTATTTGAAGGATCAAGTTTGCATAAGTCCAACTGTTGTGGCAATCCAGATGTTTCCATCTCTAGCTTTATAAAATGACTCAATCGAACCTATTTCCCGCATCGATTTAGTAGGATAGGAGAAGTTTAATTTTTCTATAACATTCAATTGTTCGTTCAATTTCCAAATTCCAGGAGAATTTGTGCCAATATAGATCTGTCCTGATTTCTCATTTTCTATTATTGCAAAGACTTTAGACTCGACATTTATATTATTTTGAATTCTTAATAGTTCCTCAAGATTTTTATAATTTTCAGAAACATTTAGTATTTGGATTCCCCATAACTCAGGATGCTCAGGTGGTAGCCCGGTACGTATTTCATAATCGAAACTACTATTGCGTTGAAATTGATCTTCGTATGAGTAGAAATAATTTGAAGTGAAATGTATGCTGTATGTTCCTTCATTCAATGTTATTAACTCACATTGAATTCTGTTATTAAAAGCTCCGCCTGCGTGCAAAGATTTTTTATAATCATAATTAAAAAGAATGTTTCCCTTTGAATCTTCTAACCAGCCGTAATCATATCCTGCTTCTCCTTCCATTACAATAAGGACCTGCATTTTCTTTTCGATAGTGAATGTTTTGGTTATATCTGCGTTATTACCAACTTTTAATATCGATTCAACAATATGATTATTTCTGTTCTGGCCTAATACGTAATCGTATATTTCCTTCGTATAACTTCTATCAGAAAAATAAAAGTGATTAAAAGTGTTCGATTTGCGATCAAACAAATCCAACCCAGCATCCGTACCTAACCAGAATCTTCCTTTACTATCCTCATACATAGAGTAAACCCAGTCTGATCCTATACTCGAAGAATCATTAGGATTATGAAAATAGTGTTTGAAAGATTCTGTGGCTCTATTAAAACGATTTGAATCCTGACGCCCAGGTTCCAATCCACAGAGTTTTATTCCTATCTTCATAAAGTGACATCCCAGATTGTCCACTTAAACCATTGCTATCTTCACTATTTTCATATACGGTCATCTCATATCCATCATATTTTACTAATCCATATTGTGTAAAAAACCACATATAACCAAGATAATCCTGAAGCATTGCTTTTACAGTTCCTTCTGGCAAACCATCTTTTACAGTCAGGTGTTCAAATCTTGGTTCGATGTTTTGAGAAAAAGTATAGTGGAGATAGATTGATAAGTAAAATGAAAACTAAATTGGAAAAATTTTTCCAAAAGTATTTTCTGAAGCGAATTAGAAACAAGTTTCATTAATGAATCTTACTATTTATGCAAGATTTATTCAGGTTACAGTAGGAAACGTAAAGAAGCCGAAAATAATAAGCAAGAAGAATAAATCTGTAATTGTCAAGTAAAAGGAGCTAAGGCTAGATATTATTATAAAATAGCTTGTTCCATAAAGGGTAGTAAAAAATTCGGTGCTAATTTATTGTTAGTAAAGCATCAACTTTGAGTGAGAACCCTTCCATAAACCTAGACCTTTTAGGAATACCCGCTTCTTTTCTTGCAAAAAAATATCGCTTGGCTTATTAATAATAACTCTGGTCTGGTCAGTCATTGGGCTTAGTGCTACTATTCATCTTTTAATCTATGAAGACTTTGGATTGCTAATCGCTGGTGTCTTAAGTTTCATATTAATTATTAATTCGAATAAGAAATTAAAAAAGGCTGAAGCAATTTATACTATCAACTAATTGTAAGTTTTATCAGATCTTCAATATTAGTTGCTACTAGCAATAGGGTTCCAAAAAGGTTCCACCTCAGATTTCGGGAGGTGTATTTATACGTATCTAAAGAAATAAAAAATTCGAAAACAGCGTAAAATCGAAAATCTCGCATTTAATAAAATAGTTGGGGAGAGCTTAGTATTCTCGGCGTGTGGGAAATTCATTTGTTTATAGCTAAGAATCGAAACCTTTTTTCTTGCGGAGAGTCAGGGATTCGAACCCCGGAAGGACTTGCATCCTTAACGGTTTTCAAGACCGCCGCATTCAACCACTCTGCCAACTCTCCGATTTTCCTTATTTTGGGCTGTAAATATAGGAATTGTTGTCCCTTCACACAAAGAATTTTTTCTTAATTTTCCCATCATCTTTAATTAAAATCACATCAAAAATGAATGAGCTGACAGAATATAAAAATTTTTGCAAAGTGCTTGCTCAAACAAGTGCTAAAGTCATAAAAAAGTATTTTAGAACTGGAATTTCTGTTGAATCGAAAGCTGATAATTCACCTGTAACAATAGCGGATAAAAAAGCTGAAGAAGTTATGAGGGAGTTAATTGCAAAGCATTATCCGGATGCTGGAATATTTGGAGAGGAGTTTGGGGAGACAAATAAAGATGCAGAATACACCTGGATCTTAGATCCGATTGATGGAACAAAAAGTTTTATTTGCGGAGCTTATAGTTTTGGAACTTTAATCGGTTTATTAAAAAATGGAGAACCGATTCTCGGCGTTTATCATCATCCAATCTTAAATGATTTTTTAATTGGGGATAATTCAGAAACAAGAATTAATGAAGTGATAACGCTTGTAAGAAGTTGTAACGAACTTGGTAAAGCTGTTCTTCTTACAACAGATCATTCGAACATAGAAAAATATCAGGATGCTGAGAAGTTTAACAAATTAATTAAAAAAGTAAAACTTTACCGCAATTGGGGTGATTGTTATGGTTATTATTTACTGGCAACAGGTTACGCGGATTTAATGATTGATCCCATAATGTCTCCCTGGGATTTACTTCCTTTAATCCCAATCGTAAAAGGTGCAGGTGGTGTGATTACTGATTATCAGGGTAATGATCCGATAAAAGGGAAGAGTGCAGTTGCCTCATCAAAACAAATTCATTCGGAGGTAATTTCAATTCTGAATAATTAAGCTTCAATATCATTAAATAAAAAAGAAAAGTACAATTGTAACTGCAGCCACAAAAATTGCAACTATCCACTCGTATTTTTTATTAAATATCAATATAGTTCCTGCGATCCAAATCATTAAAATTATTAGTAATAGTGGTTCCAAAAGATCAGTTACTTGTGGGACATAGTTGTTGATTGCTCCAAGTTTGTAGCTGTTTTTTAACGGAGCTATTATTGTTATTAAAGTTATGAATAGAGTGCAGGTAATGACAGCATATTTCTTTAAATTTTTATTATTATTGAATAGCTCGAGCAAACTTCGCAACGACATCAACAGACCACCATACAGCAGAATGAAATGAAGTATATTGACAGGGGAGGGAACGTTTCCCCAAAACGTTAACGTCACAAATTCTTTTTCAGGTATTTCGTAAATCCTGTCAGAGTAGCTAAGAATTATTTTGTATTTAATCTTTTGCCCTGCTTTAAGTTTAGGAATTTCACATTCAAGTCCTCTATCAATTTCTTTGAAAGCAGTTTCTTTTTCCTCACCATCTTCTATTTGGATAAGTTTCCCTGTCATTCCTTTTACGTCACTGATTATAATGTTTTTATAAGATTTTTTATCGAATGAAACTTTATCAAGCTTGTAGGAAACTTTCTTGCCTTCAATTCCGAAGGTACCTGTGATGGGGTAATCTTTATCTGTAACGCTTTTAATGTAACCAATTATAAAAACTATCAGAATGCTGCTTAACCAAAGGATAATTTTGTTTTTCATATTTCTAAGTTAAAGAATAAAAATTGAGGAAGTTTGATAAAAATATAAAATAAAAAACCCCGGTTAGAGTATGCCGGGGTTAACAGGAAAGGAGAATGGTTCTGCTTACAATGATGAGCCTATCTTAAATCTCATGTTTACAAATATTTTATACACACCAAAACTTCCATCGCTTTCGACCTTCGATAAAATTAAAGAGGGTCCAATTGAGAATGCACTGAATGCCCAACTCTCAGCTATCTTCTGTATTGTCAAAGTCATTACATACTGTGGTATTCTATGCTGACTACTCGTCATTGCATCGAAAAGGAAATCAAAAGTGCTACCAGCGAGAGACATTTCTCTGAAGTCAAAACCAAAATGCAATTCACTCTAAATATTGACCAGCATATACTCTGCCTCTGGTTGAACCAAGTACTTTTACTGGATATCTGAATTCCCAGTTAAAAAATGATCCTTGAACCAGCCATGCCTCATATTTAATTGTTGAATCAGGATTCAATACTACAGTTCCATCTTCAGGACTTAAATATTTCTCTTCCTGAGATTGCGTAAAATCATCAGTAGAACTCAAATAACCTATTTGGAAAAAATTACCAAATGGAAGCACATAGTTTATTTGATACCCGGTCGAAAATATCAGAGCGTTATAGTTATTTTCTTTAAACGATGTCACCAATGGATCTACGTTTGAATAGACACCACCTGAAACACCAAGTATGTGAAAATTTGCTTCTATAAAGTTTGTGTTGAGTGGACCTTCATACTTTGTTAAAATACCAAAGGATAACCCTATGTCTTGCTTGATTGGGATGCCAAGTCGTTCACCACCGAACAATTCAAAAAACGGATTTATGTAACCCATCGTTGAGGAAATCTGTTGTTTGGTCGGCGGGTCTAGAACTTTACTAATTTTAATTTTCTCTATTACTCTTGTAAATACACTGCCATAATTTACTTCTTCTTCAAGATTTATTTTGAAGGGATAAGTTATAACCCGTGCTCTTAATTCAGGAGGAAGTGCGAGAAATGGATATAGTGAGCCTTTAATTGATATTGTCTGATTATTTGCATCTCGTAAATCTGCAATGATTTCTGCTTTTGGGTCCGGGGGTTCAATCAACAAAGATTCCTGGATCTTAATAAACAAACTGTCGTCTAGGGGTTCCATCTGGAAATAATTAATCGGCTCTTCATCTTCCTGAGCGAAAATTGAATCGAATGCTGGCGAAATAATCATCGTTACAAGTAATATTAAAATATACCAAAGTTTCATTTTTTTATACCTAAGTTTTATTTAGCAAAATCTGTAAAGAAGAATGAGTCTCCGACCTGAACCCTGTCTTTAGTTTTCTCATCAACAACTATGAAAAAGAAGTTGGCTTTATACCTGCCATCTGCTTCTCTTAAATTTTCATTTTTATCAACCCAGTCATCATACTGATTTTCATTAGCGGCAATTTTGAGAGAAACGTTATAAACCATATTTCCATTAGCATCCTTCTGTGGTCCCGATACCGAGATTGGACCTGAATAACTAACTTTCAGTTGTTCAGGTCGGCTGTCAACAACCGTTACTGTGAAGGCAGTAATCCTCTGCAATTCCTGAACATAGATATCCTGGGCATTCATCTTGGTAGTCACCCTTTCAATCTTTATTTCGGGAGGTTTATTAGGTATGACTTTAACACGTTCTTCTTGACTACCAAATGCAACTATGACTTCAGTTTGATCTGTTAAATCAAATTTGACTTCTTTGCCTGGTGGAATAACAACAATCGGCTTTGAGCGGTCACGTGGGTCATAAAGTGTGGTTGGTATAGTTCCACTATTTTGAGCAGTGTTCCATGTATTTTGAATAAATGTTTGCTTCAATGAAATGGGAAGCTGCATTTTTATTTGCTCTTCCTTCGGCGTTTCTTTAGGCTTTACCTCCTCTTTCGGCGGGGGTACATAATCCTTATAAGTTTCAAGTTTTTGGCTTAGTGATGCGAGCTGCTGTTTCATCTCCTCGTTTTCAACTAAAACATTTGGATCAATTTTAATTGAAAAATCGATTCCGAGAGAGTAAAGCGAGTCGAGTACAGCCATCAATGAATCACGTACATTAACCCTGACTGTTTCATCTTCAAGTGCTACTCTTCTAAGATCAAGGTTAGCCCCTTTGAGCGCAAGTACTGTAATAACGAAAATGTATAGTACCTGGTAAATAACAAATTTGGCGTCGCGGTCTCTTCTGATCATCTTATAGCCTTTACTTTTTTACAATTGCTTCAAGGTGTTTTAAACCAACAAGTGTCTTTTCATCTGTTAGAGATGCAGATGCCTGCGTTATTGAATTTGCAAGTGCGCTTAATTGCTGGATTTTATCTGAACTGATATGCTGTAATGAATTTACTTTTTCCATCATTACTGTAACAGCCGCAAAATTTTTATGAATTATTTCACTCATTCTCGCTGATTCAGTTACAACTGCTTTATACTTATCCATATCCTGAACAGAAACTGCTCCTCCTCCTCCCATTCCTGACTGGTTAAATTGCTTTATCAAGCTCTTCGAACTTTCAATCTGAATTCTTGAAAAATATTTATCTCTGATATCTTTTACGTGGTTTACAACATTTTGGAAATCAACACCAAGTTGATCGAGCACAGGTTGGAACAGTTTTCCAATTGCCAGAATAATGAGCGCTTTAATTTCAAATGGAACTGATAGCCCTAAAAATATTTCTTCTCCAAGTTTTATACTTACAAGCAGAATAGCTGCACCTATAAGAGGTAGTGCAGTTGAGATTGAATCAATTACACTTGTAGATGCTTCAATAATTCTATCTATTGTTTCTGATGCAGGTGTTCTGATTATTTCTAACTTTAATCTGTTATATGCCAGGAAAGAAATAAAAATGAATAAAGCATAAACGGCAACAGGTAACCACCAAAAGCTATATGGTTCAAATGTATCAACAGGAGGCTGCCAGCCGGGGAATAATGACCGGGCAAGATCAAATGTTACATCTCCAAGAATAGGCACACTTGCCACGTCAATGAAGAATGAAATAACCAAAGCGATAAGGGAGATTATCGCAGGTTTTACAACTGTATCAAATCTTATCCTGGTTACTGCTGATCTTGTATAACTATCAAGTTCTTCCTCTAAACCATCATCAGCTCTGGTAGGTGCATCAACGAGAGTGTGACCAGTGTTTTCAAAATTTTTTTTTCTGTTTAGCATCTATGTCCTCAATTGATTCTTTAATAATAATTTATTTACAACCACCTGGATATTTTAAAAGTGTAGTAGTAACGA
Source organism: uncultured Ignavibacteriaceae bacterium (assembly GCA_963739915.1). GTDB lineage: Bacteria > Bacteroidota > Ignavibacteria > Ignavibacteriales > Ignavibacteriaceae > IGN2. The sequence continues at coordinate 35,595 of CAVUCF010000024.1, read as the reverse complement.
TTAAGTAAGATTAACCACCAGAATAGAATTCGACTCAACCACTTAAAAAATACTGCATCTTTGAAAGACAATTATCATACCAACGGAATGTCTGTTTTAATGTCAGAATCTCACAAGGGAAGTAAAAATATCAGGTTCGAATTAAAATTATAAGAACTTAGAAGCTGAAGGTTTTAATGATGATCAATCAATTGTTATGTTGATTTTTAGTCAATATTCTTAAAAAATGGAGACAAAATTAGAAGAGTAATAATAATTCACTTCAGTCAAGCTTTAAGAATCTTTTTTTTATAATTATTAATAGTGTAAATGAAATTGACTGTAAAGCTGAATTGGTGTAAAAATTACGTAAATATTTACCGAATGATAAATTTTTCATCCAATACTTTGTGAAGCTTCTAAAGGTAGCCTAATCTTGATAGGATTTCAGAAAGTAAGGCAATATCCACTGCTTTTGATATGGATTTTTATTTATAGATGGGTTTGTTTTTCCTATTAACTTTGAAATTAGAATTATAAATTGCCAGTGCTATTAAATACTAATTCTCTGACAAATCTGAAATTATATTATGGCCAAAAAAAATAAGACTAATCAACCGAAAACAAATTTCCCGATTGGTAAATCAGCAGCGAAACAGCAAGAGATAAAAGAAGGAGACTTTTATCATAAACATAAGAGCACAATTTGGACGATCGTTGTGTTAATTATACTTGCGTTTTACTTCATTGTTAATAACACAAGAAAAGTTGCTGAGGAAGGACCTTATCCGCCGAATTATCTAAAAGGGAATACTGCCAATGAAACTCAATAATTACAAGTCTCTTAGAAAATAAGCAGACAGCTTAAATTCCGTCTCTCATAAATCGAGGTTCTTCTAGTGTGAGGATGAGTGATATTCTGTGTGAATCCGGCAGCCGGTCAAGTTCTGAAGCACTGAAGCGTGCAAATGAGTAATCAATGTTTAACTTCGGAAGTTTTACGCCAGCGCCAATTGTATATTGCTTAGTATCGCTGTAACCTGCGCGAACAAAAACTATTTCCTGGATATTCCATTCAAGCCCGGCGTGAACATCAAAGCTTACTGGTCCAACGTTAAATTCTGATGCGTATCTTCTGTTCTCAAATCTTGTATCCACATCAAGTGCTGGCATTATATAACCTCCAAGAATTCCAGTGATCTTATAAGCGCTGCCTAATTTAAGTGTTGGTGATATCAATTCATTTGTACCGGTGCTCCATGCAACAAAAGTAGTTGTAGCATCCTGAAGGTTACCACCGACAGTTAGATTTTCCATAGGTATCCAGTAAGCGCCAAAATCAAATCCAATTCCTGTTGCATTATATTCTGCAATATCTCTTAATATAACTTTAAAATTAGCTCCCCAATAAAAATCTTTCGATTGTCTTTTTGCGAAGGTGAGATAAATTGCCCAATCCTGATTACTGAACTCAGTTATTCTTGAATAATCTAATCTTGCATATGTGTTATTAATATCTTGAATAGGCTCCCCGGTTTGCCCATCAATTAAAGCATTTCTTGTATCGGGTATTCCATCAACAGCAAGTCTCATTATACTTAAACCAAAGCTCATATCATTCTGAAAAGGTATAGCTACAGCACCATAATCATAATTAACAAGGTTTCCGAATTGTTCAGAGTGCATCAAGGCAACTTGAGGATAATTAACATTTGCTAATCCTGCCGGATTATAGTAACCAGCAGTTACATCATTTGCTACTGCTGTGAAAGCCCCACCCATTCCTAGAGGTCTGCCGCCTACTCCAAGCGCCATAAACTCACCAGCATACTTACCCCATACTGTTTGTGCATTTATTGAAGTGAGTGAAACCAGAAAGGATACTGAGATGAAGGCTATTTTTTTCAGCATAATAGAAACTCCCGAATGCATTAATTGTTTAAATCCTGGCAAAAAGATGGTTAATGAAAATCATAAAGTCAAGGCTATTTTTATGCGATGATGGGTAAAAAGATGTATACTTCTTAACTATTATTACTTCGCCTTTCCCTGATTTGCAACTGCTGCAGCAGCTTTTTTAATTTCTTCCTGATCACCAAGATAATAGCTTTTAATTGATTTCAGATTTTCATCCAGCTCATAAACCAGCGGAATTCCTGTTGGGATATTTAACTCGACAATTTCATTTTCAGGAATGTTATCAAGATATTTTACCAAAGCTCGCAAACTATTTCCATGTGCAGTTATTAAAACTTTCTTCCCTTGTTTAATTGATGGTGCAATTGTTCCTTCCCAGTAAGGAACAAAACGTGCAACTGTATCTTTCAGACATTCAGTCAGCGGCAATTCATTTTCCTTTAAATCAGAATAACGTGGATCTTTGCCAGGATATCTTTCATCTGTTTTTTCAAATGCGGGAGGTTGAATGTCATAACTTCTTCTCCAGATTTTTACCTGATCTTCTCCAAACTTTTGCGCGGTTTCTGCTTTGTTCAAACCCTGCAATGCACCGTAATGTCTTTCATTCAATCTCCAGTTTCGGATTACAGGGATCCACATCAGATCCATTTCATCAAGTGTAATCCATAAAGTTCTAATTGCTCTCTTTAAAACTGAAGTATAAGCTAAGTCAAAAGTATATCCCTCTTGTTTAAGAACCTGACCTGCTTTTTTTGCTTCCTGCAATCCTTTTTCTGAAAGGTCAACATCTGTCCAGCCAGTAAAACGGTTTTCTTTATTCCAGGTGCTTTCACCGTGGCGCAATAAAATTACTTTATACATTTAATCTCCTTTTAAATTCATTAATACTTTCTGTGATAAATTAAATTATTTTTTTTGATGATGAGGTTTTCAATAACATAAATCCTGCGATTCCAGATAATAATGATCCGGATAAAATTCCAATCTTAGCCAAATCCAGTAATGCAGGGTCTGCAAAAGCCAGACTTGCAATAAATAGTGACATAGTGAAACCAATTCCTGCAAGAATAGCCGCTCCGTACAGATTTTTCCAATTTACTCCTTCAGGAAGTGTTGCGAATTTCAACTTCACGGCAAAAAATGAAAATGCAAAAATTCCCAGCTGTTTGCCGATGAAAAGTCCTAAAATTATTCCTAGACTGACGGGGCTGAAAAGTGCTGATAAAATGTCAAGGTCAGCAATAGTAACACCAGCATTTGCCAATGCAAAAATTGGGATTATAAAAAATGCAACCCAGGGATGAAGTGCGTGTTCAAATCTTTGAAGTGGAGTCAGAACTTTTTCACAGCTTGCTTCAATAGCCATAACATCGTGCTGTCTTTCAGAGTTGTTTAAAACATTTTTCCAGTGGTCTCCTGTTGCATCAAAATTTTTAATCAGCTCTTTTACTTTGTCGGAAAACTTTTTAGTATCGTATCGTGAAGTGGCAGGGATTGTGAACGCAAGTATTACTCCAGCTATTGTTGCATGTATCCCTGATTTAAGAAATGCCAACCAGAGAATCACTCCTAAAATTGTGTAAGGGGTCAGACTTTTTGTTCCCAAGCCTGTTCAGAAGTGAAAAGAACAATCAAGCACTATTGCTGCAATAATCAATGCTGTTGATGAAATTTCTGCAGTATAAAAAATTGCAATTACCATTACGGCGCCGATATCATCTGCAATGGCAAGTGCAAGAATAAAAATTTTCAACGATAGCGGAACGCGGTTGCCGAGAAGCGCCATTATTCCAACTACAAAAGCGATATCTGTTGCCATTGGAATTCCCCAGCCGTTTGCACCTTCACCGCCTGAATTAAATATTGCATAAATAATTGCAGGGGCAACCATACCGCCTAATGCTCCGGCGATCGGAAGAGAAGCTTTTTGAAGTGAAGAAAGTTCACCAACCAATAACTCTCGTTTAATTTCCAATCCAACGGTGAAGAAAAAAATTACCATCAAACCATCGTTTATCCAGTGGTGAAGTGTATAGTCGAGGTTCAATAAATTACCGAGACTCGTAACCAGAGGAGTATGCCATAAGTGATGATAGGAATCGGACCAGGGAGAGTTAGCCCATGCCAGAGCAATTACAGTACATATCATTAATAATATTCCACCGCTGGCTTCCCGGTGAAGAAATTGATTAATTGGTTTTAAGTAATACTTCAATTGGTTCTTTTTTACGCATGCATTATGTTTCTGATCTTTTATTTCAAATTAATGCTAGTTCTTTAAGAATTACAATTCCAGCAGCAATCGTAAATACAGAAGCTACCGTGCTGATCAAAACAATATTGCCTGCAAGCTTACTGTTGGAACCCATCGCCTCCGCCATTATAAAGCTAACGATTGCAGTTGGCGAAGCGAACAAAACAAACATAATTCCAAAATCAATTCCTCTGAATCCAAAATAGTATGCACCCAAAGTCAATATTAATGGAACCAGAATTACTTTTATTGCAGACGAAGTGAAAGCTAATCCTTGGGCTTTTTTAATATTCTGAAGATTGAGTGAACCGCCAATTCCTACCAGTGCTAAAGGCAATGCAAGTTCAGAAAGAAAACCAACTGTTGAGTTAATAACTGAAGGAATTATTATTTTGAAATATGAAAAGAGCAAACCTACTATCACCGCAACAATTAAAGGATTGAGCATTATCTCGTATACAGTGCTTTTTAAATTTAACTTTCTTTCTTTACGAAGAGGAACCGTTAGAATTATTACAGCCAGAATATTATAAAGTGGTAAAACAAAAGCCAGAACAAGAGATGCTTTTCCTAAAGCATAACTTCCAAACAATTTTGAGACAATAGCAAAGCCAACAATCGCAAAGTTGCTTCTGAAAGCTCCCTGAACGAACACACTCAGATTCTTTCCATCTTTGATAAATGGAATTGATAAAGCCCAAACAATAAAAAAGTTGAACAGTGTGGCAGCATAGATGTAAATAATCTGGTTAAAATCTATTGCTTCGCTTAAATCAATTTCTGTGATGTTTATAAAAACCAGTGCGGGCAATGAAACTGAGTAAACAAACTTCGAGGTAACCTCAACAAAGTTTTCATTAATTACGTTGATTCTTTTTACGAAGTAACCAAGTGCTATGAGTAAAAATACAGGTGCAACAACGTTACCTGTGAAGATTATATTATCAATCATTTAACGGCAATCCCTTCGTACATATAACCGACAATTTTAGGATCTCTTTTCATATAATAATTTTCTAGTTCAACAATCTTTAGTCCGGCGTTTGTAATAAGGAATTTCATATCTCGGTTAAGATTGCATCCGCCGGACCAAATATTCTGAATTGGATTTAACCTGTGCTGCCACTTTTGTGTTTTTGGATTATCAGCCAAACCATGCTCAAGAAAATAATACTTACCGCCAGGTTTCAATACACGATGAATTTCTTTTAGCGCTATACTGATTTCTTTAATGCTGCACAATGTATATGTACTTACTGCACTGCTAATTGAATTGTCAGGGAATGGAAGAGACTCTCCACTTTGATTCAGCAATTCTACTTCAATTCTGTCGCTAATGGATTTCTTCTTGAATTGCTTAGTCATACCTTCATTAGAATCAATCCCAATTATCTTCTTCACATTGCCCGGATAGAATTTAACATTTATTCCCGTACCAAATCCGATCTCAAGAATTTCTTCTTCTGTTATTTTGCTTAAAATACTTTTTCTGCCTTCATTAATTTTAGTGGAATCCATTGAGGAATCATAAAAGAATGGAATAATTACATTTGAGTAAAATCCCATCAGCTTAATTTCCTCAATCTTCTTTTTAAATTCTAAAGGTACAGGTGCAGTCTTTCTTTTTTCATAATTGAAGAAAACGATACCCGTTTTAGCAAGAGCAATTTCTTTTCCAGTTTTTTTATTTGTCAAGCGGTATACGAAATCGCATCCAATTCCTGTGAAATCATTTACTGCAATTTCAATCAACAGTTCATCGCCGTAAAATCCCTCCGACTTGTATTGAATAGCTGAGTCAATCATTATTATTCCAGAACCTTCAACATTGGCTTCCGAATAGCCAAGGTTTTTCAGAAATCTAACTCTTGCTTCGTGAATAATTGAGAGCAATGAGTCATTTCCGACATGTCCTCCGTAGTTGATGTCGGTTATCCTGATTGGAATTTCAGTCTTGTAGATAAATCTTTTCGGGATTTCAATTTTTATTCTTGGCATTCATTTCTCTATTATTCAACTAAAATTAACGAATAATTTATTTAATTGGATATTGTCAGCAAATTTTCAAACGTCAAATTAAACCTTTTTCCCCTTGATATGTCTAATGGATAGCTATAATTTTAAGTAATTAAAAACAGAGGAAATTTATGAAAAACAAAGTCGGGATTATTTTTACAGTATTTATTTTCTTCCTATTCTTATTAGGATGCCAATCAGAAGTAAACTCACCAGATCAAAACAATTTATCAACTGATCAACTAACTTACCAGGCTGTTGACAACGATCTAGCCTTGATGAAAGATGGTGGGATGCCATTAGATAGTGCAGCTGGTATATTTTCAATTGGATGGAATGAAATCTTCAGACCATTTATGGACAGCTCAAGAATAAAAGGAATGGCCTTTGCAGTGGCGTTTGGAGAAAGACCGACTGACCTTCCTCATTTTAGGAAATTTGGGTTAGATATGGGAGACATATTTATTAATTATCCTGGTAACCAGGTTGAAATGTATAAACATATTCACCCGAGACGTGGGGTAGCTTATAGTTTATTCGAAAGACCTTTCGGGCATTGTGATTCAGAAAACATGCTTGAATTTATACCCAACACTGATTATCAGTTTGAAGTGACCGGCTCAGAAAACTTTGCACCGATTACAATCACACTAACATCACCCGCCGCATTAATGAATATTACCAGTCCAACGTTTGGAGAAATAATAAATCCTGCTGAAGATCTTACGATAAACTGGGAAGGTGGTAATGAAGGAAAAGTTGGAATTAGATTAATGCCTGATTTAAGACATCACAGAGGACCTGGCGGTGGACCGGGTGGAATGCACGGCGGTCCAGGGCATGAGCCGAATCCACCGATGGATCGCGTAATATTTGTTATACTGGATACAAACACAGGCACTTATACATTTTCTGCTGAACAGATTCAGGAACTTCTTAATGGAATTCCAGCTGACGGTTTAAGAGCTGAAGTTTCTCAAATGGATTTTGGTGAAGTTGAACACGAAAATGGAACTATCCGTACTGCTATGAGAAATGGTAACAGTGTGATGATGAGATTTCAGCAATAAGAAAATAGAAATAATTTTAATGAAGCCGCTCTTAGTAGCGGCTTTTTTATTGTACAAGTTAATTATTCCAGCCTGCTCTTAAATCGTAGCGAGCTGAAGAATAAAATCATAATTCCTTCGCTATATAGTTATTTCTATTCAGTGTAAAGATATGTTCTCTTCCCCCATAATGACGGTTAACGATTTTCAATTTTTCCAAACTGTTTAGTGACAATTGTGCGGATCGCAGGCTTATTCCGGCAAGACGCGCCGTTTCTCTTCCGGATAATCCTACTATCCTTTCGTTTAATACTCTTAAAACAGCAAGGTTGCTCGTGTTAATAAAAATATGATTGAGAACTCTATTTATTATCATTTTCTATCCGACTCTTATTTTAGTCTTATGACTACTATTTTAGTCACACAAATATAAGTAAAAGATATTATAATGAAATAATATTGAATGTGTAAAAATGTTTTATTACTCCAGCCTGCTCTTAAATCGCAGAGAGCTGAAGAATAAAATCGCAATACCCATCAATAACAAAAGCAAAGCATTAAACCACAAATCTGAAAAACCAAGTCCTTTCAGAATTACACCTCTTATTATTTCATTGAAATATCTTAGTGGAACAATGTAGCTGATAAACTGAATTGACCTGGGCATATTTTCTATTGGAAATGCGAAACCGGAAAGAAAGATCATCGGCATCATTACAGCAAATATTGAAATCATCATTGCCTGCTGCTGGGTTTTAGAAATTGTTGAAACAAACAAACCCAGTCCGAGAGTTGAAAGTATGTAAAGGAACGAGGAGAGAAACAGAAACCAAAGATCACCTTTGACAGGTATTCCAAAAATAAACCACATTGATGCGAGAATTATTATTACCGCAGCAAATGCCAGCACAACAAATGGAACAAGTTTACCGATAATTATTTGATAAGGTTTTAGTGGAGTTACAATCAATTGTTCCATTGTACCGATCTCTTTTTCTTTTACAACGGCAAGTGAAGTAAGAATAAGAGTGATTAGACTTAGCAGTAATCCAACAATTCCCGGCACCATAAAATTCCTGGTTTTTAATTCGGGGTTATACCAAACTCTTATTTCAGGTGAAATTACTGAAACCGAAGAAATTTTTTGTCCACTCCGGTTCAGAAAATTCAGAACTACTTTTTGTGAATATGCTGATATAATATTTTGAGTATACCCGGCAACTATGCCTGCAGTGTTTCCATCTGAACCGTTAAACAGTGCTTGTACAGAAGCTGTTCGTCGGTTGTAAATGTTTTTCTCAAAATCATTCGGAATAACCAATGCCAGAATTGCATTTCCTTTATCAATCTCATTTGTAATTTCATCGTAGCTGCTAACATATTTTTCAATGTTGAAGTAACCTGAGCTTGTAAATCTTTCAACAAAATCTCTGCTTGTTGTACTCTTATCCTGATCAAATACAATTGTTCTAACGAGTTTTATATCGAGGTTAGCAGCAAATCCTAAAAATGTTAATTGTACTACAGGAGCTATTAATATTAGTGCGAACATTTTTGGATCACGCTTGAACTGAAGAAACTCTTTCTTTACAAATTCAATTATTGATCTCATGCTGATTCTGCCTTTCTTTTTCCTATTATAGAAGCAAGAACAATCAGAATAGTTGTAAAGATTAAGAGGTAAACAATCTGATCCCAGAAAGCTGAAATTCCTACCCCTCGCAGAATTATTGCACGGAGTATATTGATGAAAAATTTTGCAGGCGTAATATTTGTAATTACCTGAATGATTACAGGCATACTGTCAATGGGAAAAACGAATCCTGAAAGTATTAATGATGGTAAAAGAGATACAAAAGTTGCAGCAGTAAAAGCCACCTGCTGTGAATCTGAAACTACGGAAATAAAAATTCCAAGGGAAGTTGATGCAGTAAGAAATATTAATGTTGTAAGCAGAAGCAATAAGTAACTTCCTTTAACTTCCACACCAAAGAATATATAACCTGCGAGTAGAATTAATCCTGCATTTAACAATGCGATTACAACAAATGGAAATGTCTTACCCAAAATCAACTCAATGGTTTTAAGCGATGAAACATTTAACTGTTCCATCGTTCCTTTTTCTTTTTCGCGCACAAATGATAATGCAACAGTTATCACTGCAGTTACAATCAAGATCATTGCAATCAATCCTGGGTATGAGATACCGGGTTGTCTTCAAATCGGGATTGAACCAAAACTGTGTCTCAAGTGAAATAGGAGTGAAACTTTTTAAACCATTTCTTGCTAAGATTTCAGCAGTTACTTTTTGATTGAATCGGGAAGTTGCTGCAAACATATAATTTTGAATTATAGAACCTGTGTTCGCATCCACTCCATCAATTAAAAACTGGATAGATGTATTTTGGTTTGTATTTATCTTCCTGGAAAAATCCTGAGGAATAACCACCACACACTGTGCAATCTTATGATCTAGATATTTATCTAACATCTCCGTAACTATTAATAACACTTACAATATTAAAATATTCTGAACTGTTAAGTGAGTTAATAAAATCTCTGCTTAACTCGGATCTATCCTGGTTGTAGATAGCAATTTTTATATTCTTCACATCAAAGTTTACAGCGTAACCGAACATTATCAGCAGCAAAACCGGGAAAGAAAATATAACAGCGAGCAATCTTGATATCTCGTTTAAGCTGTCTAACTTCTTTTTTTACAATAGCTGTTATTCTTTTAAGCAATTTTATCCTTTCCTTTTTCTAAAAGATGAATAAAAACATCTTCCAGTGTTGGTGTTATCTCATCAATACGATTTACTTTATAACTACCATGCTTGTTAATAAATGAAGTTATTTGTTCTACCTTTTCCAAATTATTATTTACACTTAAATGAAGGTTATTGCCGAAAATTGAAATCTCATCCACAAAATCAGCATTCTTCAATTGCTCCATAACTTCAACAGGATTATCAGATTCAAGTTCGTACATTTTATTTTTTATATGAAGAGATTTTAGTTCTTTTGAATTTCCTTCAGCAATTATTTTTCCCTGATCAATCATGATTATATTATTACAGAACTCTGCTTCTTCCAGGTAGTGAGTAGTAACTAAAACTGTAACACCTTCATCTGATAAATAATTTATTAGCTCCCAAAAATTTCTTCTGGAAATTGGGTCAACTCCGCTGGTCGGTTCATCAAGAAATACAATTTCCGGCTGATGGATAACTGCTGTTCCCAAGGCAAGTCTCTGTTTAATTCCTCCGGGCAGGGAAGCGGTTAACAATTTTTCCTTTCCTTCAAGATTTGCAATCGATAGTACCCATCTTTTTCTTTCTTTTAATTTATCTTCAGGCAAATTGTAAACACCACCAAAGAAGTTAATGTTTTCCTCAACCGTTAGGTCGTTGTAAAGAGAAAATCTCTGGGACATATAACCAATCCTGGTTTTTACCTTATAGGATTCTTTCATTATGCTGTAACCGCTAACAATTGCATCGCCCGAGGTTGGTGCTAATATTCCACAAAGCATTCTTATGGTTGTAGTTTTTCCGGCACCGTTAGCTCCGAGGAAACCAAATATTTCTCCTTTCTTCACGTTGAAAGAGATGTTATCTACCGCAGTGAACTTTCCGAAGGATTTGGTAAGATTGTTTACTGAGATGCTAAACATTATTAATAAATCCTGTTACCAACCGCTAAATCCAGCTTAACCTTCGCTAACTCATAATCAGCATTTGCGAAAGCAAGTTTCGTTTTTGCATCAAGCAGTTCTACTTCAGCATCTATCAGATCGTTGCTGGTTGCAAGCTGGTATTCGTACTTTTCTTTTGTTAATCGAAGATTCTCTTCTGCCGATTCAACCGATAATCTCCCGACATCAGTTTTTTGTTTCTCACTTTGTAAATTCAGGTAAGCTTTATAAACTTCAAGTTCGATTTGCTCTTTAAGTAATTCCATCGACTCTTTATTCTGAAGAACTTCCTCTTCAGCCTGGGATGCAAGAGAAGAAGTGTAACCCCAGTTCCATAAATCCCAGTTAAGTGATAAGCCGGCAAACCATAGTTGCATTCTTTCATTGTCAATTGAGAAAGTTTCTGCGTTCACATTGTAAAGAAAAAATGTCCCGCTTGCATAAAGTTTTGGCCACCAGCCAGAATTTGCAGCCGTTACTCTGTCTTCACCCGCATTAATTCTGTACTCAAGAGATTTTAATTCTTCTCTATTAATCAAAGCATCACTTAGCATATCCTCATAGTTCAGTAATTCATCCTCAATGGGAGTTAAGCTTGTTTCAATTTCAGTTTGATCGTTTAAAGGAATTCCTAATGCTTTATTCAAAGACGCTCTGGCTATTTCAAAATTATTTTTTGCATCAATTAAAGAGACCTCAGTATTTGAAACCTGCACTTTAATCTTCAAATAATCGTTCATAGTAGCCAGCCCGTTATCCAGGAAATCTTTGGTCTGTTTCAGATTTTCATTTAGTGAAGCAAAATATTCTTCCATTAATTCATACTGCTTCTTAGCTTTAAACAAATTCCAATATGCAGAATAAATCTCGAGCGCTTTGTTATTAATATTTTTTTGATGTTCGAAGCTGATAGCTTCATAAGTGTTTTTCGCTGCACTTCTTGATGAAGATAGTTGAAACCCTGTAAAGATTGGCTGTTGCACAGAGAGCTGCATCCCATAAGCATAAAACGGATTTAAAACTTTTATCGGAGCGGGTCCAATTCCTAACTCAGTAGGATTATTCAGATTCATATAAGTGTATCCGGCACTTAAACTAAGTTTAGGCAGCATTTGGGAAGTAAATTCACTTACTTTTTCATCAGAACTTCTTAAAACCGATTCTGAAATTTTTATTTGTCTGCTGTTTTGCAATCCGGTTTGCAAACATTCTTCAAGAGTTAGTTTTTTATTTTGCGGAAGAAGTGCCGCAGCTAGTAATAGTGAAATAATAATTGATCTTTTCATTTTAACTGTCCGGGTTTTATTAAAATCATTTCTAACTTGCTTTCTTCACAAGGTGAATAAAAACATTTTCGAGAGATGGTGTAATGATGCGATAACTAAGTAATGCCAGATTACTTTTTTTCAGAATTGATTTTATCTCATCAAGAGCTGTATCTGCAACATCAATTATTACATTTATCCTATCTCCAAAAATCTGAACATCTGCGCCATATTTTTCTTTAAGTAGTGAATATGTTTTTTTAATATTATCGCTGATAATTTCAATCACCTGTTTATTGATTGATGCCTTGATGGTCTGCGGAGTATCAACGGCAATAATTTCACCTTTATTCATCAGTGCAACACGATTGCACCTTTCAGCTTCGTCCAGGTAGGGAGTTGTCATCAAAATCGTAATTCCTTCTTTCTTCAGATCAGATAATATCTTCCAGAAATCTCTTCGAGAAACAGGGTCGACTCCTGTTGTTGGTTCATCAAGAAAAAGTATTTTCGGTTTATGGATGAGACTGCATGCAAGTGCAAGTTTTTGTTTCATACCTCCTGATAATTTTTCTGCAAGACGATCACGAAATGGAGTTAAGCGGGTAAATGCAAGAAGTTCATCTCTTCTGCCTTTATAATCTTTTACATTATGGATGTCAGCAAAGAATTCAATATTTTCATCAACAGAAAGATCTCCATACAAACTAAACTTTTGTGAAAGATATCCAATCTGGTTTTGGATCTCCTTTTTTTTCTTCTTTAATTCAGAACCCAGCACTTCAACTGATCCTGAATCAGCCCTGAGCAAACCACAGAGAATTCTGATTGTAGTTGTTTTTCCAGCACCATCGGGGCCAACAAGTCCGAACATTTCACCCTCCTCAACCGAAAGCGAAATGTCATTTACAGCAACAATTTTTTCGTAGCTTTTTTTGAGGTTAACTAATTTAATTACGCTCTTCATAATATTTCCTTTGTATGGTCGTATGATTGTATGTTTCATACAACCATTCATTCATACAATCATTCAATCAGCTTGTTGAATGTCTATTACTGCATCCGCAGGCATTCCATCTTTCAATTCAAAATCAGTATTTGCAATTTTTATTTTAACAGCAAAGACAAGCTTCGTTCGTTCTTCCTGTGTTTGAATATTTTTTGGAGTGAATTCAGCTTCCGGAGAAATATAAATTACCTTACCCTCAAAAGATTTTTCAGGATAAGTATCGACAGTAATTTCAGCACGTTGATCAAGCTTAACATTTCCGAGTTCGGTTTCAGGAATATAGATAATTATTTCAACTGAGCTTAAATCTGCTACCTGAAAGAGGGAAGACATCATTCCCGCAGTTTCACCAACTTCAATAAATTTTTTAGTTATATACCCTGAAGAAGGAGATGTAACAAAGCAATCGTTAAGATTTTTTTGTATCATATTTACACTTGCTTTTGCTCTGTTGAGATTTGCTTCTGCTTGTTTCAGCTCTTCCGGGCGTGAAAGGTTTTTTACTTTTTGAAAGTTTTCCTTTGCTGAATTTAGTCGCGCCTGTGAAATTTCATAGTTTGCAACTGCATCATCATATTGCTTCTTTGTAATGGTCTGCGATTTATAAAGTTTTTCCATTCGTTCTTTATCTGTTTCTGCGAGATTAAAAGTTGTTTGTGCCTGCCGTAAGTTTTCTTCTGCCTGATTTACATCTTCATCTCTGGCACCTTTTTTAATGAGATTATACTGTGCTTCAGCAAAATCTTTTGAAGCCAAAGCTTCCTGCAACTTTAATTCATATGTTTCAGGATCGATAACGATGACTGTATCACCCTTATTTACTTTATCGCCTTCGTCTTTAAGAATTCGAAGAACGTTGCCGTTAACTTGTGAACTCACAATTACGTTTGTCGCTTCGATATTTCCTGATGCTTTAATATATCCGTCGTTATTTCCGTTACAACCAATTAATATTAAAGCTAAAAATGGAACGATACTTAATATTATTTTTTTCATAATTACATCTTATTAATTGTTTTATTAAAAATCTTTCTACCCTTTTCTGTAACAATTCCCCCAATAATAACTTTGAAAGCAAACAATGCCGCTTCACCGATAGAAAAATTATTATTCAGGATGAATTCAGGATTTACAATTGCTCTCACTGAAGAAACCAGCATGTTCATTATTATTGGAGTTGGATAATCAATGAACAAACCTTCTGCTTTTCCCTGATCTATAACTCTGGTAATATTTCCAAACATCATTTTTGTTCTGAAATTATCTATCTCATTCCATAACGAAGGAAAGTAGTTTCCTCATCTCATCCATTCTCTTCGAAGAAATTTTTTCTGATGTTTTAGCTAGTATGCTGTTGAGTTCAGCAAGTTTTTCAATTGCGTTTTTATCGGAGTTTAATGCCGGAATGATTTTTTTCTTCATCCCTTCCATAAAATGGTTTGCGATTGCCTTAACCAAATCATCTTTCGATGGAAAAAATTTATAGATGGTTTTCTTGCTCATTTTTAGATCTGAAGCAACTTCATCCATTGTGGTTTTATAAAACCCATCTCTGAAGAATTTTTCTTCAGTTAATTCGACTATTTTATTTTGATCGTCCATATATCCTTTGGAAACTATTTTCGTTTTTCTGGTTTCTAAAATAATGGATGGAAACTATTTTGTCAAGTATTAGTTTCCAGAAGTGGTTTTAATCACCCAAATGTTATATTGTTTATGCAGATTTGAATTATTAAAATTCACTAAAAGAAAGAGAATACTATGAAAGCGTTACAAATTATTGTCATTTTTCTATTAGTTCAGTTTAGTTCACTAGCCCAGACTAAGACAGATGGAGACATAGATTTAGCATATCAAAATGCAAAGAAGGGGATCTACTGGGCGTTGTCTAACATACCTGGTAAGAAGGCAACTCTGGATAATGAGTTGATTGCAGAAGATAAACTATATGCTACGGTAAAACTCAGCAAAGAAGTTAATGGGGTAAAAGTAAGTTCAAAAGGTTATTACCAGACTAACCAGGTTGAAATTACAATTTACAAGTCTTATGAAAGTTTGAAGAGTGAGGGCTACAATGTGCCGACTGGTGAGTGGTAAGAAGATTGTGGTAAATTAATTTTTATCAAACTTTGCTTCAAGTTCTTGAGCAAAAGAATTGGCAAGTGCTTCAACATCTTCTTCATTACCAAGGAGATCCTGAAGAGTGAATTTGCTTAACACACCGTCAAGTACATTCTGAACTGTTTTCCAGATTGAGCGGATACTGCAGTCAATTGAGTTTGTGCAAATGTTCTCAACTCCCGCATGAAGATCACAGAAGTTTGATTCATAAAGTTTTCCACCGAGAAAAGTTAAGCACATCGCTGATTAAAATTTTATCCGCGGGCTGATTTAATTTATAACCGCCTGTTTGACCTCTTGCACTGTCAATAAATCCTGCAAGTCTTAAGGCTCTCAAAATCTTTGCAGTATTAGCTGCTGAAAGACCTTCAACTTCGCTAAGTTCAGGTATAGTAAGTCCGTTTGGAGAATCACTCTTAGCAATTCTCAACAATAGCCTTAATCCATATTCTTCTTGTGTACTGAATTTCATAATTTTACCCTGAATTCATTTCAGGGTCTCGCTTTATTCTTGAAGATGCTGAAACAAGTTCAGCATTACAAGTTTACCCATTGTACAAAGGTATCTTTGATCCACAAGCTTTTGCGTGCATAACCTTCGCAAAATGTTCTGCCGGAATTGACGGACCTTGCTTTGTGCAATGCTTGTTAAAAATCTCTCGCCAGTATTCGGAAATCTGCTGAGGCATATTTCCTTCAATCTCATATCTGTGCATAAAATGAATTAACTCACCATTCTTAAACAATGCAAAGCTGGGAGAGGATGGAGGAACACTTCCAACAAGCTGTCTTATTTTATCGACTGCATCTCTTTCCTGTCCTGCAAAAACAGTGTAAAGCTTGTCCGGAATAATATCATTTTGCAAAGCAAGCGATACACCCGGTCTTGCACTTCCGGCTGCACAACCGCAAACTGAATTGATCATTACAAAAACTGTTTCGTTGTTATTTACTTTTATTGCTTCTTCAACTTCTTTTGGTGCTAACAGTTCTGTAAAGCCAACAGCAACTAATTCATCTCTCATCGGCTGAACAGAATTCTGATCATACATTGGTGGTCTTGAACTAATATTGAACATTCTTTTACTCCTATTATTTCATTAACAATTATGCTGAATTTATTTCAGCATCTTCAGTTATTTATTAAGATCCCGAAATAAATTCGGGATGATTTACTTACATGAATCCCAGTTCAACTTTTGCTACTTCTGACATCATGTCTTTATCCCACGGCGGACTCCAAACTATTTCTATTTTAGCGTCATTCACTTCAGGAATAGACTTTACTTTTGCTTCAACTTCAGGTGGAAGCGATCCAGCAACAGGGCAGGCAGGAGAAGTTAAAGTCATTTTAATCTTAACATTTGCCTTGTCATCAATCCCGATTTCATAAATTAAACCCAACTCAAAAATATCCACTGGTATCTCAGGATCGTAGCAAGTCTTTAAAGTCTGAATTATTTTTTCTTCAAGTTCTTGTTTGTTTAGTTCTGCCATATTTTATTCTATTTTATTAAATCATGCTGAACTTGCCGCCCAAGGCAAGCCTCGATTTCAGCGGGTTTCAGCATCTTTTGTTTGATTAAAAGATTCCGAAATAAATTCGGAATGAGTACAGATAATCTTATTCAGTAGTAACCTTCTCTTGTTCACCTTTTAGTGCATTCATCATCGTATGCCAGGCAAGCGAGGCGCATTTAACTCTCACAGGAAATTCCTGAACACCTGCAAACACAGCAAGTTTTCCTAATTCATCAATATCAGGATTATCACCAAGCTTTCCTGTAACGAGTGCATGAAATTTTTCAAAAAGTTTTTCTGCTTCCTCTTTTGTCTTTCCTTTTAGTATTGAAGTCATTAAAGATGCTGATGCTTTAGATATAGCACAACCTTCTCCTTTGAATGAAACATCTTTCACTATTCCATCTTCAATCAACAAAAATATATCAATATGATCACCGCAAAGTGGATTATAACCTTCAGCAAACTGTGTTGCATTCTCCATCTTCCGGAAATTTCTTGGACTTTTATTATGATCCAGAATCACTTGCTGATAAAGTTCTCTCAATTCCTGGTTCATTATCCGAACACCTCAATTATTTTTTTCAGTCCACTAACCAAGACATCAACTTCTTCTTTAGTATTATACATTGCAAAAGATGCACGAGATGTAGCAGGAATATTAAATCGCTTCATCAATGGCTGGGTACAATGATGTCCTGTTCTGATTGCAACTCCTTCAAAATCTAAAAAAGTTCCGATATCATGTGGATGAATATTCTCCAGCACGAATGAAAGCACACTGGTTTTCTCTTTTGCTGTTCCGATTATTCTTAAACCCGGAACCTGTGCAATTTTCTGCGTTGCATACTCCAGCAAAATTCTTTCGTGCTCTTTAATATTATCTATTCCGATTTTTGTAACATATTCAATAGCAGCACCAAGACCGATAGCTCCAGCTATATCAGGAGTACCAGCTTCAAACTTATATGGCAACTCGTTGTAAGTTGTTTCTTCAAATGTTACTTTCGAAATCATATCACCTCCACCCTGATAAGGAGGCATTGCTTCGAGCAATTCAACTTTTCCGTATAAAACTCCGATACCAGTTGGGCCATAAATTTTATGTCCTGAGAATGCAAGAAAATCACAATCAAGTTCCTGAACATCTACTTTAATATGATTTACTGCCTGTGCCGCATCAACTAAAACAGGAATGTTAAACTGATGAGCATAGTTAATAATATCCTTTAACAGGATTGATAGTTCCTAAAGAATTTGAAACATAAACAATTGAAATAAATTTTGTTCTTTCATTAACTAATTTTTCAAACTCTTCATAAATCAATTCACCATCATCATTAACTGGTATCACTTTTAGCTTTGCATTTTTTTCTTTACAAAGAAGCTGCCACGGAACGATGTTGGAATGATGTTCCATATGAGAAATAATTATCTCATCACCTTCTTTTACATTTGCTCTGCCGTAAGAACTTGCGACAAGGTTTATCGCTTCAGTTGTTCCTCTTGTAAAGATTATTTGATTTTTTCCAAGAGCGTTTATGAATTGCTTAATTTGAATTCTTGCCCCCTCAAAAGCTTCGGTTGCTTCCTGGCTCAGAGCATGCACACCCCGATGAATATTTGCGTTCATCGTGGTATAATATTCATTTACTTTATCGATTACATAAGTTGGTTTTTGAGTTGTCGCAGCATTATCGAGATAAACAAGATTTTTCCCATGAACTTTTTTCTTGAGTATAGGAAAATCTTCACGAATTTTATTCACATCATATTTCTTTTTTGAAACAGCAATTGCTGCTTCAGTTTCGGCTTTCATTAAATTCTCTATTGGTTGAATTTTTCTGTTATAATCTTTTCAATATAGTTTCTAACCGATTCAATTTTTATTGAAGTAATTACATCGCTTGCAAATGCATGGAGCAGTATTCCTTTACTTGCTTCTTCACCAATGCCGCGTGATTTCAAATAAAATTTTGCATCATCATCCATCTGTCCGATTGTTGCGCCGTGCGAGCATTTTACATCATCAGCAAAAATTTCAAGCTGCGGTTTAGTATTTACAAGTGCTTCATCTGAAAGAAGAATACTGTTGTTTTCCTGGAATGCATTTGTTTTTTGTGCATCCTGCCTTACAATAATTTTCCCGTTAAATACACCTCTTGATTTGTCATCAAGAATTCCCTTGTAATGCTCGTGACTATTGCAGTGTGGTTTTGCATGATCCATCAAAGTATGTGCATCAAAGAGCTGTGTGCCATCAATCATATACAATCCGTTTAATGTGCATTCGCCACCTTCATCATTAAATCTTGCATTGAAATCATTTCTTGTTAAATCAGCACCTGTTGAAATTAAATGCGAGCTGAAGTTGCTGCTTCTCTCCTGGTCAACTTCCATCCTGTGCGATGTGAAAAGCTTTTTTGCTTTCTTCCTGAAGTTTTATGTGATCAACGACCGCATTTTCTTCAGCGACTATTTCTGTAACTGAATTGGTAAAATAAATTTCACCTTCATTGCCAACATAATGTTCAATGATAGTTACCTGTGAATTTTTCTCAGCAACGAAAAGATTTCTTGGCTGTGTTAATATTTTTTCATTGCCTGAATCAGTAATGAAAATTATATGAATTGGTTCTTCAACTAATTTTTCCTGCAGGAACATAAATGAAAGCTCCATCTTCTGTGTAAGCTGTACTTAACGCAGTGAAAATATGATTTTGATGATCAGCATATTTACCGAAATACTTTAGAAGAACTTCATTGTTTTTCTTGATTTCATTAGCAATGCTGTCAACGATTACTCCTTCAGGCAAATTTAGAAGAATACTGTTTTCTTGCTGAGTATCTTCCATTAATAAAAACTATCAGGCTGTGTTCCATCTCATCAAACAATAACGACTTAATGAAATCTTTTGAAACAATTTTCTTTTCATAGCTCGGGACAAAATTGTATTTCAGTAATGGAGCAATGCTTGTGTATTTCCATTCTTCATCTTTGATTGTCGGGAACTCAAGTCTGCTGAAGTTTGAAAGTGCATCTTTTCTTTTTTGGTGGATAGAACTTTCTTTTCCGCCATTCAATCTTTTCTCAAACTCACCAAAGTTTGAGATATACCAGTCTTTTATGTCTATTGTCTTATCCATTAGTGATTTACTACTTCCTCTGCTTTTCCATTTTTAACCCAATCGTAACCTAGCTCTTCAAGTTTAAAAGCTAATTCTTTTCCACCTGACTTAACAATTTTCCCGTTGTAAAGAACGTGAACAAAATCCGGAACAATGTAATTTAGCAGCCGTTGATAATGTGTTACCAAAATTGTTGCATTATCTTTTGAGCGAAGCTTATTGACTCCGTTAGCAACAATTTTTAATGCATCGATATCAAGTCCTGAATCTGTTTCATCAAGTATTGCAAGCTTTGGCTGAAGCACTGCCATTTGGAAAATTTCATTTCTCTTTTTCTCACCGCCGGAAAAACCTTCATTGACAGCTCTGCTCAAAAATTTCTGATCGAGTTCAACCAATTTCATTTTTTCTTTTATGAGTGAAAGAAATTCCATTGTATCCAGTTCTTCTTCACCACGATACTTTCGAATTTCATTCAATGCTGTCTTTAAAAGATTAGTATTTGAAACGCCCGGAATTTCGACAGGGTATTGAAAAGCAAGAAATACTCCTTCTCTTGCTCTATCTTCAGTTGCTAAATCAAGTAAATTTTTTCCGTTATAAGTAACCTCACCTTCGGTAACAACATAACCTTCTCTTCCAGCTAAGAACCTGTGCAAGTGTACTTTTACCCGATCCATTCGGACCCATAATTGCGTGAACTTCACCGGCATTAACTTTCAAATCAATTCCTTTAAGAATTTCATTTCCTTCAATTCCAGCGTGTAAATTTTTAATCTCTAACATTTTTTGTATTTCCTTTTTTTCAAGTTAAAGTATGTGTCACACTGAGTTTATCGAAGTGTGACAGTCATCCTTCGACAAGCTCAGGATGACATTTAGGTATTATCCGACACTTCCTTCAAGACTAACACTTAATAATTTTTGTGCTTCAACAGCAAACTCCATCGGAAGTTCTGCAAAAACTTCTTTGCAATAACCGTTAACAATCAAACCAATTGCTTCTTCGGTTGAAATTCCTCTTTGGTTTAAATAGAAGATTTGATCTTCACCAATCTTTGAAGTCGTTGCTTCGTGCTCAACTTTAGCTCCCGGATTATTTATTTCAAGATAGGGGAAAGTATGAGCACCACATTTATCTCCAAGTAAAAGAGAATCACACTGAGAAAAGTTGCGAGCATTTTCAGCTTTCTTTGCAATCTTTACTAAACCACGATAACTGTTTTGACTTCTTCCTGCTGAGATTCCTTTTGAGATGATTGTGCTTCTTGTGTTCTTTCCAAGATGAATCATTTTTGTTCCAGTATCTGCCTGCTGACGATTGTTTGTTAAAGCAACAGAGTAAAATTCACCAATAGAATTATCACCTTGCAAAATGCAGCTTGGATATTTCCAGGTAATTGCAGAACCAGTTTCAACCTGTGTCCACGAAATTTTTGAATTTATTCCTCTGCAAGCACCACGTTTAGTAACAAAATTGAATATGCCGCCTTTGCCTTCCTTATCACCGGGATACCAATTCTGAACCGTTGAATATTTTATTTGTGCATTATCAAGTGCAATCAAGTTCAACAACTGCTGCGTGCAATTGATTTTCATCTCTGATTGGTGCAGTGCATCCTTCAAGATAACTTACGTAAGAACCTTCATCAGCAACAATTAAAGTTCGTTCAAACTGTCCGGTGTTTGCAGCGTTGATTCTGAAATAAGTTGAAAGCTCCATCGGACATCGAACACCTTTTGGAATGTATGCAAATGATCCGTCACTAAATACTGCTGAGTTCAGTGCAGCATAAAAAGTTATCAGTATAAGGGACAACACTGCCAAGATATTTTTTTATTAGGTCAGGATGATTTTGAACAGCATCTGAAAAAGAGCAAAATATAATCCCCATTTCATTCAGCTTATCTTTAAATGTTGTTGCTACAGAAACGCTGTCGAACACGGCATCAACTGCAACACCAGTTAATCTTTTTTGTTCATCAAGGGAAATTCCGAGTTTCTTATACACTTCAAGTAACTCCGGATCAACCTCATCTAAACTTTTTAACATTGGCTTCTTTTTTGGAGCTGAGTAATAAGATAAATTCTGATAATTGACGGGAGAGTATTGAACATTTGCCCAATGAGGTTCCTTCATCGTTAACCAGTGCTCGATAAGCTTTAAGTCTCCACTCAAGCATAAACTCTGGTTCATTTTTCTTGGCTGAAAGCTGCCTGATTATATCTTCATTCAAACCTTTTGGAAGAGTGTCGGCTTCAATATCAGTTACGAATCCATATTTATATTCTTTATTTGCCAGTTCTTCTATTTTTGAAACTTCTGTAGAACTCATTTAATTTCCTGAATAATATCATTTGTATTTTAACAATCATTTCTGTTTTGTAGTTCAAACTTACACTATCTATACAAAAAAGTCAAGATTAGGATTGTTACATAAATTCACTTGCGGAGAGTTGCTTTAATAAGGAGCCTTTACTGTGAGATTGTATTTCATTTAGGATTGGGTTAACTTTGAAATAAAGTTAAATGATGAAAATTTAACGATTTGGAACAATTCAAATAATTTTTGAAAAGACTTAATTAGTGGAAGAAAACGAAACCCGTCAAGAAAGTCAAAAACAGCAAACTGTCGGATATAAGCGCTACAACAGCCGAAGGAAACGCTACCATCACAGACCGAATCAATCACCTCAATCTGAACGAACAAAATCTTCATTTAAAAAAATTTCCATTGTAATTCCTCTTTACAATGAGGAGGAATCCGTTACTCCTCTTAGTCATGAATTAAGAAAAGCATTAAGCAGGCTGAATACTAATTATGAAGTAATTCTTGTTGATGATGGAAGTACGGATTCTTCTTTGCAAAAGTTGAAAGAGATTACGAAGACTGATAACCGATTCAGGTATTTAAGCTTCAGAAAAAATTATGGTAAATCTGCTGCGTTGCAAATTGGCTTTAAAGCGGCAACTGGAGATGCAGTAGTAACTATGGATGCAGATTTGCAGGATGACCCGCAAGAAATATACAGTCTCTTGAAAAAGTTGGAAGAAGGTTATGATTTATGTTCAGGGTGGAAGAAAAAGAGACAGGATCCCTTTATTAAAAAAATCTCATCAAAGTTTTTCAATTTTGTTACTCGAGTTATAAGTGGAATAAAAATTCACGATTTTAATTGTGGTTTAAAAGCTTATAAAAAAGAAGTTGTTGAAAACGTTAAAGTTTATGGTGAGCTTCATCGCTATATTCCATTACTAGCAAAGTGGCAGGGGTATACTATTACCGAAGTTCCGGTGATGCATCATCCGCGGAGATATGGAAAAACCAAATTTGGTATCTCTCGTTTCTTTAAAGGATTTATTGATCTCGTTACTGTTACTTTTGTTACCCGTTACATTAAGCGTCCAATGCATTTCTTTGGATTTCTCGGGGCACTCTCATTCTTCGTAGGTTTTATTGTGCTTGGTTACTTAACTATCCTCTGGATTCAGGGAATACCTTTGAGCAACAGACCGATGATCTTTCTTGGTATGTTATTGATTATAGTTGGAGTTCAGTTGTTTGCTGTTGGTTTACTCGGTGAAGTTATCGCACATAATGCAATGGACGATATGGAATATGTAATTAAAGATAAAAGTTGAGATGGAAGATGTAATATGTTCAGAAACAGATAAATATCAGAATAATAAAAATTTTAATAAATCTATTTTCCTTGCCAGATACATGAATGATCTGCAATAATATCATCCATCTCCCATTTTCCATCAACCATCACTAAAATGTATTACGATCCAATAAAGAATGTTTTTGCTAATACTATCCGGAAGTTTCCTTTCCTCAGAATTATTTTCTATAAAATTCTTGATTTGATGTTCCTTCGTTCCTGGTATGTCAGACGAGAATTAAGAGACCTCAGGAACCAATTTAGCGATTCTATTATTGATATCTACGATGCCGGCTCAGGTTTCGGACAGTATACTTACTTTATGTCGACGAAACTCAAACCGTGCAATATTTTTTCTGTTGATGTTAAGAAAGACTGGATTGATGACTGCAGAAATTTTTTCAATAAGAAAAAAATTAGCAATGTAGCATTTGCAGTTGAAGATTTAACAAGCATCAATCATCAAAATAAATTTGATTTGATTGTTTGTGTTGATGTAATGGAACACATTCAGGAAGATGTAACCGTTTTCAGAAATTTTTATAACGCTTTGAAAAAAGGTGGATATCTTTTAATTAATTCGCCATCAATTTTTGGCGGGAGTGATGTTCACCAAGAAACTGAAGAAAGTTTTATTGGGGAACATGCAAGAGACGGCTACTCAAAAGAAGATCTTGAAGCAAAACTTCATCCGATTGGATTTTCTACTTACAAAAGCAGATACACTTACGGATTTTGGGGAGACAAAGCCTGGCGACTTGGCATTAAGTATCCGATGCTTCTATTAAACATCTCCAAACTATTTCTTCTGATTTTACCTTTATATTATCTGTTAACATTTCCATTTACTTTAATAATGATGAATCTTGATTTTACGACTGAAAGTAAAACCGGTTCAGGAATAAATTTCATAGCAAAAAAAGAATAATAATTTTTGGAATAACATGTCAGCAAAAAAAACTACCAAATCAATTAAAACGTCCAAAGAAGAAAAGTCAACTTTTTTTTCATCCTTCAGCTTAAGCAAATACATTCCCGAGAAATTTCATATTGCCATATTTGTGCTGGTTATTCTGGCTCTCTTTCTGTTTTTCTTTTCTCCTCTTTATTTCGGTGGGAAGACTTTCCAATCCGGTGATATTATAACAAGTAATAGCTCCAAGACTTACGTTGAAAATCATACCGGCGAATATACTTTATGGAATCCTTATGTTTTTGGTGGTATGCCTGCTTATGCTCTTGCTGTGGGTTACAAATGGTTTAATTTGATCTATGTAACTGTTAATAGTGTTAGAGATATTTTTAGCAGCCCGTTTATTGTTGATTATGCTATGTGGACTTTTTATCTGCTTGCCCTTGCTTACACTATGTTTGCGTTTTTTTATTTACAGACGAAAAATAAGCTAACTAGTTTATTAGTTGCACTTGCTGCTTCATTCAGCACGGGTTTAATTGTATTTTTATTCATTGGGCATGTTACAAAGCTTACATCTTTATGGGTTTTTCCTGTTCTTTTTCTGCTGCTATTTAATTTTCAAAAGAGAATAAAATTTTTGGAAGTCCTTGTTCTTATTTTCTTCATGGATGTTCTCTTTCTAGGCTGGCACGTTCAGATTATCTTCTACATCTTTTTTGCAGTGATGATTTATTTCATCTACTTCTTCTTAAGAGCAATAAGAATAAAGGATAAATTTCTTACAAACCAACTTTTAAAATCTCTGGCGGTTTTTGTTTTAGCAGTTGTTATCGGTCTTCTTATACAATCCGATAATCTGACACAGGTTTATGAATACACACCTTTCTCAACAAGAGGAACTGAAAGCATTCTGGAAAAAGAAACTGGTCCGACAAAACAATCCGAATCAGATTTTTATCAGTATGCAACAAACTGGTCTTTCTCTCCGGGAGAGATTTTAACTTTTATCATTCCTTCTTATTATGGATTTGGAAAGTCAACTTATCAAGGTCCACTCTCACAGAATCAACCGGTTGAAGTAAATACTTACTTCGGGCAAATGCCTTTTGTTGATGTTGCAATGTATATGGGTGTTATTATTTTCTTTCTCGCTCTTTTTTCTATGATAGTAAACTGGAAAAATCCTTTAGTGAGATTTTTCACGATTCTCTCTGTGATTGCTTTACTGATTTCTTTCGGAAGAACTTTTCCGCTGATTTACGATTTGATGTTCAATTACTTTCCATTCTTTGACAAGTTCAGAGTTCCTTCGATGATTCTCGTGCTTGTTCAGCTAAGCTTTCCGATACTTGCAGGTTTAGGATTGGTTAAAATTATTTCTCTCAAAGAAACACACGATACAAGAATTGAAAAAATAGTACGAAATAGTTTTTATGTCTTAGCTGGAATTTTCGTTCTTACATTGCTTCTCGGTTCGCCGCTAAAAGATTGGTTTATTTCCAGAGCCGTAGCTAATGCTGAAAAAGGTGCAAGACTCAAGGCAATTCACGATTATATGGGTGATATGTTTCTGGCAGATATTCGTCTCGCTTTCTTCTTCACTGCTGCGACATTCGGACTTGCTTTCGCTTTTGTCAAGAAAAAATTAAGTGCAGACCTTATGGTCATCGCAATTACAGTTTTAGTGGTAATTGATCTTTTCAGAATAAATTACCGTGGAGAGACTTTCATTGAAAATTCAAATATCGAACAACTGTCCAACAAACCTGATTACATCCAGGCAATTGAGAATATCGGTGACAAATCAGTTTACAGAGTATTGAATTTGAAGCAGGATGGCTCAATCGGTTCATTAAATCAAAACTCGAATTACCTTGCGTATTTTTTAATGTTTGATATTTACGGCTACTCGGGAATTAAACCTCGTGCAATTCAGGATTATTATGATGTGCTCGGTTCACCTGCTAATCCAACTTTCTGGCGAATGCTGAATGTTAAATACATAGTCTTTGATAAGGAAGTTAACTCACCTGATTTGCAGCTCGTTTATTCTGGTAATAAGTCGTTTGTTTATTTGAACAGGAATGCTTTGCCAAGAGCTTACTTTGTAAACCAGGTCGCAAAAAAATCTGGATCAGAAATTATTAATATGGTTAAGAACACGCAGTTCGATCCGGCATACATTGCTTTCACAGAAGAAGAAGTTGCAGGGATTGAAGCACCTGACAGCACAGCTTATGTTCGAATCGAAAAGTTTGATGATGAATTTATTCAGCTTGATGTTAATGCGAGCGGGAACAACTTTTTATTTTTAGGTGATACTTATATGACAGGTGAAACAGACTATAAGTTATTTAAAGTTCATACAGGATGGAAAGCTTTTATTGATGGAACTGAAACAAAAATTTACCGTGCAAATCATGGTTTCAGAGGAATCGTTGTTCCCAAAGGAAATCATAAAATAGAATTCACTTATTTACCGGAGTCATTTGTAATTTCTAAATACCTATCACTTACTTTCAGCTCATTAATTATGCTTGGATTAGTTGTTGGAATAGTTTTTAATATCAGAAAAAAATTCTCAGGGAAAAGTAAAAGTTGAATGAAACCCAGGGAAATATTAAAACGAAGATAGATTTCTCTTCCAGTTCATTCAAAAAATATTTAGCCAACACCTCCTGGCTTTTCTTCGAAAGAATACTGCGGATTGCAATCTCCTTCGTTGTAACAATTTATGTAGTAAGATATCTCGGACCTAAAGATTTTGGGCTTTACAGTTATATATTAAGTTTCTCCTGGCTGTTTGCATCGTTAAGCTCACTTGGGCTCGAATCAATTTCAACAAGGGAAATAGTTAAACATCCTGATAAGAAGGATGAAATAAACGGCTCTGTATTCTTCCTCAGGTTGATCGGGAGTGTGGTGACGATTTTTCTAACCGGGTTAACATTATTTTTAATAGGGGAAGAAACTTATACAGCAATACTTATTGTGATTGCCTCAGGCTCGTTTATTTTTCAATCCTTTTCTGTTATTGAGTATTACTTCAGGGGAACCGTAGAAGCAAAATATAATACTTATGCTTTGTCAGCTTCTGTTATTCTCTCATCAACTTTAAAAGTGATTTTTATCATTATCAAAGCTCCGCTTATTTATTTTGTTCTTGCAGTTGTTTTTGAATACTTTGCTTTAGCGGTCGGACTGGTTCTGGTATATCACTCAAGAAAATTTTCCATCTTCAATTGGAAATATTCCAAAAATCTTGCTGCTTCTCTTTTTAAGGATTCCTGGCCATTAGCTCTTTCGGGGATAGTAGTGATGGTTTATATGAAGATTGACCAGGTAATGATCAAAAATATGATGAGTGAGGAAGCAGTCGGTTATTATGCGGCAGCAGTCAGGTTATGCGAAGCATGGTATTTCATTCCTGTTACTTTATGTAATGCAATTTTTCCCGCGATTGTAAATGCTAAAAATGTCAGCGAAGAGTTTTACAACAACCGCATGCAGAAGCTTTACGACATTCTGACATGGATGGCAATCGGAATAGCTGTTCCGGTTACAATTTTTTCTGGTCAGATTATACAGTTATTATTTGGAAATGAGTTTTCACCAGCAGCACCGGTTTTAACAATTTACATCTGGGCAGGAGTTGCAGTATTTCTCGGTGTAGCAAGCAGCCAGTATTTAATAAATGAGAATCTGACAAAACTATCTTTCATAAGAACATTTTGTCGGGATGGTATTAAATGTTGTTCTGAATTTAATTCTCATTCCTTTATATGGAATTATTGGCTCAGCAGTTGCAACCCTTGTTTCTTACACACTAATAATTTTTGTATTTGCATTCCACAATAAGTTTAATCTTCAGTTTAAGATGATGATGAAATCATTTTTTCTAATTACTTTATTTCAATATTCGAAAAATGTCTTACTCGGTAAAAGATAAATTTAAGACTGTAATAAAATTACTTTCAGAACCAAAAGTACTTTATTCCTTGGTTTCTTTCCGTTCATTCGGCTATCTTTTAGAAACAGGCTGGTTTGAATCTTTCAAATCTGGTGAACCAGTTGATGCTGATCTGAAGCCGATTCCGTGGTTTACATATTCTGCAATAGACTTTCTAAAAGAAAGATTAAATAATAAATTGAACATTTTAGAATTTGGTAGTGGTAATTCTACTCTCTTTTTTGCTGAAAGGGTAAAAAAAGTTATTTCGTTTGAACATAGCAAAGATTGGCATACAGAAAATTTTGAAAAAAATACCAGCGAATGTTGAGTTAACTATTACTTCGTCATTATCAGCAAAGGATTATCTTAAACCACTTATTGAAGAGTTGAGGTTTGATGTAATTATCGTTGATGGGTTGTTCAGGAATGAATGTATTACTGCTAGTTTAATGCACCTCTCTGAAGCTGGGGTAATTATTTTAGATGATTCTGAACGTGACGAGTATAATGAAGGGATTGCATTTTTAATACAAAGTGGATTCCGACAACTTAATTTTTCGGGAATAGCACCAGGAATTTTTTTTAGAAAATGCACAACTATTTTTTATAAAGATAAAAACTGCATGAATATTTGATTAATATGTATAAGAGATTTAAACAATTTATTTATAGAAAATTAATCCCTTTAATTCGGCTTTGGAAAAAATTAAACTGGTATCTTTATCTTGAAACTCATAGTGATATTAAAATAATTGTGGGTGCGGGTCCTACAAAATACAAAGGTTGGTTCGCAACTGATATTGTCACTCTCGATGTTACGAATGAAAATCACTTTAAGAAATATTTTAAGAAAAAAAAGATTAATAAAGTATTAGCAGAGCACGTACTTGAGCACTTAACAACAAATGAATTGGAATTGATGATTAGTAATTTTCAAAAATATTCGACACAGAATGTTAATATCAGAATTGCTGTTCCCGATGGTTTTCATAAAGACAAAGATTATATAGATAAAGTTAAGCCCGGTGGAACAGGTGAAGGCGCTGAAGATCATAAGCATCTTTTTAATTACAAATCATTGGCAGGATTATTTGACTCACAAAGCTTTAAAGCAAAATTAGTCGAGTATTGGGACGAAGAGGGGAACTTTCACTCAGGTTACTCAAATGATGAAAATGGTTATGTAAAAAGATCATTTTTAAATGATAACAGAAACTCCAACGGAATGCCACATTATACTTCTTTAATAATAGATTTCAGTAAAAGGTAAAAGTAAAATTTTTCCTTGGAAACTCCTGATTTTTCACCACATTGATTGCTTTTGGCAATTATTTAAATTAGATTTATTTAAGATTTTTTAGTTAGAATTAATCATTTACTAACTGAAAGGAGTTCCAAATGAAAGCGCTAGTTTTTACCTCAACAATTTTCCTGCTAATTTCTTTCACATCTACCGCTCAATGGATTCAACAAATATCCGGAACAACACAAGGTTTGTATACAGTTCAATTTCTAAATCAAAATCTTGGTTGGACAGCTGGAAAGGATGGAACCATCCTGAAAACAACTGATGGCGGAGAAAATTGGATTTCCCAATCTATTACTAGTGATGACAATATACGTTCAATATTTTTTACCGACTCATTGAATGGATGGATAGCAATGTATGAATGGACTCCATTCAGACATGGAAGTGTTTACCATTCTACTGACGGAGGAAATACATGGTATATACAGTTGTCCACTTACGATTTCGCGCTTTTATCTTTATTTTTTATTGATAACTCTCGTGGTTGGGTTGTTGGTACAAATGGTATTGCATACAAGACTACAAATGGTGGAAACACCTGGCAAGAGATGTATATAAATACTTATGACGGATGGTTATATTCAGTAAGATTTATAAATAGCAATTATGGCTGGGCGGCTGGGGATATTTCTGGACATATTGCTAAGACAACTAATGGGGGAAGTTCTTGGTTTATGCAAAACTTGCCTACATATAATTATCTGATAGATGTTTACTTCATTGATCAAAATTTTGGTTGGGGTGTTGGTCAAACTGGAACGATTGTAAAAACAACAAACAGTGGATCAAATTGGTCGCTTCAACCCAGCGGTGTTACATATGAATTACGTGATGTTCAATTTGCTAATCAACAGAGGGGATGGGCGGCTGGTTTTGGAGGGGTAATAGTATATTCGACTAACAGTGGTCTATCTTGGTCAACTCAAAATAGTAATACAACTGATGATTTATATGCACTATCTTTTATTGATGATGCCACGGGGTGGGCAGTAGGTAATAATGGAATAATTCTTAAGTATTCGTATAATATTAATTTCATTCAAGTTCTTGATCCTAATGGTGGTGAGGTTATAATAGCAGGTTCTATGTATTATATTCTTTGGAATAGTCAAAATATTATTGATGTGAAAATAGAATATTCAACTGATAATGGAGTAAGTTGGTTGAGTGTAGTTGATTCTATGACAAGCACTGGTATTTATGAATGGATTGTCCCTCAAGAATTAACATCGCAGGGTAGGATTAAAATATCTGATTTGTCTAACCAAAATATTTTTGATATAAGTGATGGCCCCTTCACTGTTCAATCCTCAAAAGTAATCAATGTTATAAAACCAAATGGAGGAGAAATATTAGAAGGTGGTAATAGTTATGAGATCAATTGGAGTAGTAATGATGTTGAAGATGTAAAAATTGAATATTCAATAAATAATGGAGCCAGCTGGGATATAGTCATCGAGAGTACTCAGAAGACGGGTGCTTACTTGTGGAATGTTCCAAATATACTATCTACACAAGGAAGGGTAAAAATTAGTGATGTTACCACTCCGTCAATATATGATGTGAGTGATAATACATTTCATATAAATTATACCGTTGATGTTAATGATCCAAAATACTCTTATGATTACAAATTGTATCAAAATTATCCAAATCCATTTAATCCCACTACTAGCATTGAATATTCAGTTGCGGAAAATGCTTATGTGACTATTAATATTTATGACGTTCTTGGTAACATAATTAGCACACTTGTAGCAGAAGATAAGGTAGCAGGTCATTACAGGGTGGAGTTTGATGCCACCGAAATTCCATCAGGAATTTATTTTTATAAAGTAATAACTTCAGAGTTTAGTGCTACGAAGAAAATGATCCTTCTCAAATAACCCAATTAATTTTCAATTTAACCCTGCATTCTTCTATTTATTAAAGGAGTGCAGGGTTTTTAAATTATTAGCTCAATACAATGAAGCATTAATGACAAATAAATTATATTTCCCTTGTAAAAATTATCTATTAAAAGATCACTATAATTTTGGACAAATTAGCACCAATAGTTCTCTTTGTTTACAATCGTCCTGAGCACACTAAAAGGACGGTTGAATCCTTACTTAATAATACTTTTATCAGTACGTCCACTTTGTTCATTTTTTCTGACGGTGCTAAAAACGATAAAGATTCAAAAAATGTTGAAGAAGTTAGAAATTATATTAGAACGATAAAAAGTTTTGATAAAATTGAAATTATTGAGAGAGAGAGAAACTTCGGACTTGCCCATTCAGTAATTGTGGGTGTTAATGAAGTTATTAGTTTGTTCGGTAAAGTAATTGTTTTGGAAGATGATATGATTAGCTCACCATACTTTCTTAAATATATGAATGAAGTGTTAAAATATTTTAAGGATAATCAACGAATATATTCAGTCACCGGATATACATTTCCCATAAAAATTCCTGAGAATTATAAGCATCCACTTTACTTATCACCTCGATCATCATCCTGGGGTTGGGGAACTTGGAAAAACAGATGGGAAAAAGCTGATTGGGAGATAAAGGATTTTCAAAGTTTCATAAATGATAAGTCCCGAGTGGAATATTTTAATAAAGGCGGAGATGATCTAACCCGAATGTTGAAAAATTCGATTTCAGGTAAAGTTGATTCCTGGTCAGTTAGATGGACTTATACGCACTTTGTAAATAATGCATATTGCGTTTACCCGGTTAAATCCAGAATAAAAAATATTGGCGCTGATAGTTCAGGAGTTCATACTAGTAATACAAATAAGTTTGATGTGGATTTAGAAAATAACGATGTCGAGTTAAACGGGATAAAAGATTTGCAGCCAAACCAGGAAATACTTTTAAATTTCAGAAAATTTTTTGGAAGAAATATTTTAAACTCCGTTATACAAAAATTGAAGAATTAATTTTTCGTTGAATGTTGAAAAACATAATTCATAAAATACTTAGCGAACCAGTGCTAATAGAAAAACCTCCCGTACTTATTGATATAGGTGCAAGTGAGCATCTCCACAGCAAATGGAAACCGATAGCAAAATATTCTGTCTGCCTTGCTTTTGATGCGGATGAAAGAGATTTTCAGTTTATTGAGAAGGAACAGAGCAGATTCAAAAAGTTACTTGTTTACAATTGTATCGCATTCGATAAAGATCAAAGCAAAGCTGATTTCTTCTTAACGAGTTCTCCTTATTGCTCTAGTGTACTTGAACCAGACACTATAAGGCTTAAACCATATATTCATTCTCAATTGTTTGAAGTTGAAAAGAAAGTAGAACTAAACGCAATACATATTCAGAAAGCACTTGACAATGCAAAACTTGATTATGTTGACTGGTTTAAATCCGATTCACAAGGAATTGATCTCAGATTATTTAAATCACTTGATGAAAGAATAAAGGAAAAAGTGCTTGTAGCTGAATTCGAACCAGGTATTATCGATGCATATATTGATGAGGATAAGCTCTATTCAGTACTTAATGAACTAAACGATTCTGGATTCTGGCTTTCAGATATTCAAATAAAAGGTGTAGCACGTCTTTCTAAAGAATTATTTGATGCTGAATTCAAGGGAAATATGCTCATGAAATTACTAAAGGAATCACTAAAGAAAGCTCCGGGCTGGGGTGAGATGACATTTATTAATTTATTTGAAAATTCTGTGCTTGATAGAAGAGAATATCTTCTTGGCTGGTTGTTCAGTTCTCTTGAAGGACATCATTCTTTTGCATTTGAATTAGCTGCTAATGGGATTAGAAAAATTTAATTATCAACTTTTTAATGAACTGAAAAGTTATTCAAAACTCCGGATGAAGAGAGAATTTTATCGTTTGAAATTTTTACCTTCAGTATTCCAATTGATGGGAAAGAAATTTTTTATATGAATCCAACGTTGCAGCATTGGTTAAAAGGCATACTCAAGTTTCTTACAAATTCTAACGAAAGAATATTTTTTCGATTATCACTACGATATGGAAGTGCTGATAGATATAAACCCGTAAAGATTAAATTTCTTAAATTCAATTTTGATCTGCCTGATGCATTGTCTTTCATCTGGCAATTCAAAGAAATTTTTGTTGAAGAATACTACCGCTTTGAAACTAAATCACCGGTTCCGGTAATATATGATTGCGGTGCTAATGTTGGAACTAGCTGCGCATACTTTAAATACCGATATCCGCAATCAAAAATAGTTGCATTTGAACCAAATGATAGGATTGCAGGCTACCTGCTTGGAAACATAAAAAATAATTCACTGGAAAATATTGAGGTTATAAACAAAGCTGTCTGGACAAATAAGAATGGAATTGATTTAGGATTGGATGATGCAGACGCTTCTTCAATTCATCTTGAGAAAAATAAAACAAAAGTTGAATCAGTAAGGTTAAAAGATTATTTGGAAAAAGAAGAAGTGGTTGATATGTTGAAAATGGATATTGAAGGAGCCGAAGTTGAAGTATTAAAAGATTGCAGGGAGAGCTTAACGAACGTAAAAAATATTTTTGTTGAATTTCATTCCTACAAGAATGAACCACAAAGCTTTCTGAAGTAATTGATGTGTTAGAATGTGCCGGCTTCAGGTATTTTGTAATGCAGCCTGAAAATAGGGTGAGTCCACTTATAAATCGTTTTAATAAAAGTAATCCAGGAATGGATTTGCAGTTAAACATTTTTGCTTATAGGCCAGATTGAAAGTAGTTCACTTAAGTTCATCAGATTTTTCGGGCGGTGCATCTATTGCTTGTAAAAGAATAAGCGATTCACTGATTTTAGAGAATATCGATTCATCACTTCTTGTTCAAAAAAAATCAAGTCCTGATTACGGAGTTCAGTCTACCACAAATAACTTGTTATCCAGGCTCCATTACAATTTACGCTTTACTCTGGACGAAGGATTTATAAGACTTCTCACAAATCAGCAGCGGGGAAGATTCTCAAATCCCTTAACTGGCATAGATATAACCGACCATCCGCTTATAATAAATTCAGATGTTATAAATCTTCATTGGATAAATGGTGGTTTTCTTTCTCTCGATACTTTGAAAAAAATTGGAAAACTTGGCAAACCAATTGTTTGGACACTACACGATATGTGGGCGTTTACAGGTGGCTGTCATTATAGTCTGGACTGCTGGAAGTTTGAGAATGAATGTAATTATTGTCCTTCATTGAAACACGCAGGAAAGCATGACACAGCGTATAAAATTTTCAGTGAGAAGAAATTTTTTAAAGAACTTAATCTTACTATTGTTACCTGCAGTAAATGGTTAAAGCTTGAAGCTGAGAGAAGTACATTGCTTGGAGAAAAAAAAATACTAAATATTCCAAACCCATTAGATACTGAATTTTACAAGCCATCGGATATAATTCTTTCGCGAAAAAAATTGGGTCTGAGTGAACGCAAAATTTACGTCTTGTTTGGTGCGATGAATTTAATCGACGAGCGTAAAGGATTTAAATATCTTCTGAAGAGTTTAAACAAATTAGCATCAGACTCACCTGGTACAAAAGAAACAATTGAAATTCTTGCATTTGGAAAGGCGAACGATGAAATAATTCAAAGCATACCTTACAAGTGCCATTATTTTGGAAATCTAAAAAGTGAAGATGAGGTAATTGCATGCTATAATTCTGCGGATATTTTTATAGCTCCATCACTTCAGGATAATTTACCTAATACAGTAGTTGAATCACTCTCGTGCGGAACACCAGTTGTGGCTTATGATATTGGCGGTTTACCCGATATGATTGATCATTTAAAAAATGGTTACCTT
>CAVUCF010000023.1:0-255085 GCA_963739915.1 uncultured Ignavibacteriaceae bacterium | reverse complement strand
AGCGGCAAAACTAAGTGATTTAATTTGTCAATGACCTTTGAAAAGAAAGATAGATTATCATAATCGAGTGACTTCAAGCCGGAAATCGGAAATAAATTCAGGCTTACAGAAAAGATATAAATCAGCGCTACACCAAGAACAAATGCAGGTATTGAATAAACAAAAAGAGAAAAGTTGGTTACAAAATTTTCAAGCAACCGTCTTTGTTTTTTAATGATCCACAGTGCCAGTGCGATGCTGATAATTATCTGAAGAATAAAGCTGATTGATGAAAATAGAAGTGTGAATGAAAAATATTCCCAGATCACCTCGAAAACAGGAAGCCTGTAATTGTAAGACACACCCATATCCCCTCTAAAAACATTTGATACAAACGAAAAGTATTGATCAGTAACAGGTTGGTTGAGTGAAAACTTTTCGGCGATTCTTTCCGATAGTTCGCTGCCGAGTTTTGCTGATATGTATTTGTCTGTTGGATCACCGGGAGAAAGTCTGATAATTATAAATAGAAAACTTACCAGGAGAAAAAGTGTCAATATCGAAGATAAAAACCTGATGAAATAACGTCTTTATAATTTCTGATTTCATATTCATCGTTAATTAAGAGTCCATTCCCAGCAATGTACTACAACACCGTAAGGAGTTATTTCCAAATTTTTTATCCGCTTGTTGTAAACGATAATATTCGGAGTCCAGTAAAGAAAAGTAACCGGCTCATCCTGATGAATAATTTTCTGAAACTTTTTTACTAATTCATTTTTTCTTTCATTGCTTAGTTTCGTTTCCAGTTGATCGAGAATTTTATCAGCTTCTGAATTGCTATAGCTC
The DNA here is from genome assembly GCA_963739915.1 of uncultured Ignavibacteriaceae bacterium. Taxonomy (GTDB): domain Bacteria; phylum Bacteroidota; class Ignavibacteria; order Ignavibacteriales; family Ignavibacteriaceae; genus IGN2. The sequence goes on along the minus strand of CAVUCF010000023.1, from coordinate 254,257 downwards.
TGGCAAAATTCAGCACTCCAATGTTTGGATCAGAATACCAGTAGGGTTTCAAGTCAAGCGGAATTGGCACACCAAAACCAGCCACCCAGGAATCTAATTTTCTTTCATAAAGATTATCTATGAATGTTCCGAGCTCCATCTTTTCAGGAATCATTTCAATCCCAACTGACTTTAAATTATTTTTTATAACAACAGCAGCATATTCACGCAATGGATTTCCAACCGGGTAATACATTTTGAATTTGAATTCCTCTTTGCCCTTTTCAAGAATTCCATTTCTGTCTTCATCTTTCCAGCCTTCAAGAGCTAAAAGTTTTTTTGCTTCATCGGGATTGTATTCGTATGGTTTTACTTCATTGTTATAAGAAGATTTGAAAATTGGAGAGACAGACGATGCAGCAAGTTCACCTAACCCTTGCAAATATTCATCGAGTATTTCTTTTCTGTTGATTGCCATGCTTAAAGCTTTGCGAACATTACTGCTTCCAAAAAAATTATTTGGAATTACCTTCCCCTCAGAAAATGATTCCGGATCAATATTATTCCAGCCTATATAATCATATTCTCTTCCAACAAGATTAGTCACTGATAAATTATCTTCAGCTTTCAGCTCGTCTATATCTTCTACTTTCACCAATTCAACCAAATCAATTTCTCCTTTTTTAAGCTGCAGTATTCTTGAAGTATAATCCGGAACTACTTTAAAAACAAGTTCGGAAACCTGACCGGGAAGAAACAGAAATGATGCGCTGTCTGCTTCTAAAATTATTGCCTGGTTCCTTTCCCACTTTTTTAATTTAAAAGCTCCGCTGGAAACAGGATTAAAATTACTTTCGTGATTAGCAAGTTGGTCTCTGCTGACTCTTATTGAAAATGTGCTCTGGTATTACAGGCACAACAAGTTTCACCAAATCCGGAACGGAAGCTTCAGGAAAATGCATTTCAAATTCATACGGTGAGATAATGTTAAAAGTTTCTTCAATATTAATATGTCCATCTTGTTCAGTATAAAGCTGATTGAATATTCCGAACAAACGGCTTTGTACTTCCGGATCAGAGAAAACATCGTAAGAAAAAACAACATCAGCAGAAGTAAGTTTTTCTCCATCTGACCAAAAAATATCATCCCGAGAGTAAAAACTTTATGAATGAAGAATCTTCAGCCCATTGCCAGCTTTTTGCAATCATTGGAAACGGATCTAACTCACCACTTTCTTCATTCCATCTGAAATCCAACAAACCAGGATAGAGCAAGTCAGCAATTGCACTTTCTTCATAGCTGAAAGCAAACAAAGAATTAAATGATTGAACATCAGCAGAAATCCCGACTACAATACGATTGTTTGGCGGTGATTGTTTTGAATCACAGGAATTAATCAGCAGAAAGAGAAAGGAAATCAGCAGACAATTTAGAGTTTTGATGTTCATTCAGGAGATTATGTATTACAAATAGTAATTTCTCACGCCAATTTATTATTTTGTTGAGTAAAAGAAAAACAACATTTTCACTGATGCTTAGTGTAGACATAAATTCAGTTTCAATTCTTGATGAGGAAAAAAGCCGAACAATTCTTAAGGACATCAAGTTTGATGTTGAGAAAGGTAATGTATATACAATTCTTGGGAAGAACGGCTCAGGAAAATCAACTCTCATAAAATCACTCACCGTACTACTACCTTCTGAGCTTTATGAAGTCAATGGCAAAGTTTTATTTAGTGATGTAGATTTATTAACCACCACTGAAGAAAAATTAAGAGAGATTAGAAGGAATAACATTCGTTATGTTTTTCAGGATGCTGCTAATAGTTTCGATCCTCTGAAAAAAATTAGTTATTACTTTGATCTTTCGAATATAAGTCCGCTTAAAATTGAAGAACTTTTAATTTTCTTTTTACTGCCTACTTATAAAAAATTATCTAGTCTACATTCTTATGAGTTGAGTGGCGGAATGGCTCAAAGACTTTTAATTGTCCTTGCTCTGCTCGCAAATCCAGACATCCTGATTCTTGACGAACCAACTTCAGGAGTTGATTATGCGGTGATGAATCTTATTCTTTTAAAGATTAAAAATTTTGTCAGAGATAATGATAAATCAGTTCTGATCGTAACACAGGACATTAACTTTGCTCTAAAGTCATCCGATCAAATTGCATATCTATCAGAAGGAAGATTGACTCAATTTTTTAATCCCGATGAATTACTAACTCACCTGATGCTAAAGTGAAGAATTTCATTAATTCATTCAAAGAGATGAGCAATGCCTCTGCTTAAAGTTGAAAATATTTCTTACTCGGTTGTAGTAAAAGAAGAAACCAAAAAGCAATTCGATATTTTAAAGAATGTTTCATTTGAAATTGAGCAAGGAGAAATATTCGGTATCTGCGGTGAATCCGGAGGAGGCAAATCAACTTTAGCAAAAGTAATTGCTGGCATAATTAAACCCGAACAGCGGAAAAATCACTTTAAACTCAGACACTGCATCCGGAAAACGTAGAAGCAGTCCAATACAAATTCTTTTCCAGAATCACGGTGAAGTATTAAATCCTTTCAGAAAAGTAATAAGCATAATTGATGAAGCATTAAAGATTAACGGAGTTGATGAAAGCAATATTGAGAAAGAAAGAGAAAACGTTCTTAATTCTGTTGGATTCCCAAAAGAACTTTACTAACAGAAGAGGGATTTGCACTTAGCGGAGGCGAACAGCAGAGAGCAGCTCTAGCACGATTACTAGCCGTTAAACCAATACTTTTAATTCTCGACGAACCTTTTTCTGCTCAGGATGTTGAATCACAATTGAAGCTTGTGAAACTTTTCAAGCAGCTTAATAAAGAGTTTAATCTTACGATGATCTGCATAAGTCACGATTTAAGAATATTGAGAAACCTAGCCGGACAGGTGATAATTTTAAAAGATGGAGAGATAGTTGAGAGTGGTAAGACAGGTGAAGTATTTAATAATCCAAAAAAGGATTATACTAAATTTCTTCTGTCTGCTGAAGCTCTGAATCTTACTTATGATGAATTACAACTTTCTTCAAAGCAATAAACTGTTTAATAATAAACCTGGGATGACAAATTGGAATGGATAACAAACCCTGAATCGTTAATTGCACTTTTGACTTTAACAGTGCTGGAAATTGTGCTCGGCATTGACAATATTATTTTTATTTCAATCCTCTCCGGTAAGCTTCCAAAGGAACAGCAGAATAGAGCAAGACTTACAGGATTAGGGCTTGCAATGATTACAAGAATACTGTTGCTGTTTTCAATTGTATGGATAATGAAACTAACACTTCCCCTTTTTACTGCATTAGGACAGGAAATAAGCGGAAGAGATATAATTCTGATTGCCGGCGGATTATTCCTTCTTGCGAAAAGTACTTTTGAAATTCACGACAAGCTTGAAGGCGGTGAAATGCACGAATCCCGCAGAAAAGCAAAATCTTTTTCAAATGTGATTGTCCAGATACTTTTGCTGGACGTTGTGTTTTCTCTGGATTCAGTAATCACTGCTGTCGGGATGGCAAATAATATTATAATAATGATGCTTGCTGTTGTAATAGCTGTCGGAGTCATGATGGTATCCTCAAAAAGCATTAGCAATTTTGTCGAGAAACACCCGACTATCAAAATGCTTGCACTGTCATTTTTGTTATTGATTGGTGTATCTCTAATAGCAGAGGGACTTGAACAGCATATTCCAAAAGGCTATATCTATTTTGCAATGGCATTCTCAGTCTTTGTTGAAATGCTGAACCTTAGAGCAAAGAGTAAAGCCAAACCAGTCGAGCTGAGGAATCGTTTTGCGGAGGACAAATAGTTTCAGCCAAAGATGACATCTTTCAGAAGCTATAAGTCACCTCAAAAGATGTCATCTTTTAAAATTGATAACTTATTTTGTTAAGCTGGCGTACGCAACCAGCTTGTCTTCATCATACTCAATTTTAATTTTTGACAAACCGTCAAGAAAGTGTGATAACTTATCGTATCCAAACTCTTTGTGATTGAATGTTGGATATTCCTTCTTAATCATTATTCCAATTGTTGCAACATTTATTCTGCGGTTCTCTTTCTTTAAAAAAGAAATGATGCTTTGCTCGATCTGTTCACTCACTTTCTTTTGGGGAGTTTGCAGTGATTTAGATTCCTGAGGTTTAATTTTTGCCGGCCGATATTCTATTAGCCCATCAGCAACATTAACCAAATCCCGTGATATAGATCCGGGAACTCCCATTAAAAAAGTATGTTTCCCAAGTGATCTTAACTCGTTCAGCAGTGGTATAAAATCACGATCTCCGGAAACCAGAATTAAAGTGTTTATGTTTTCATTTTGCATAAACAGCTTCATTGCATGAACACAAATAAACGTATCAGCACTGCTTTTTTCTGTACGGGATAATGGAGTAAATACCGGCTGTATGCCGCTTGTCTGAAGACTGTTAATTTGCTCATTGAAACGAACCCAATCACCAAATGCCTGTATTGATGCTATCCCTCCTTTTTTCTCACATAAACCTCTGATTATCATTAAATCGGGTTCTTCGCCAAAATTATTAAGAGAAGAGTAATATATATTTTCAAAGTCGATAAAAACTGCAATCGTATTTTGTATTGGTCTTCCAGCTTGATCTTTCACTGATATTCTCCTAGAATAAATTCAACTAGTTATAAAAAATCTTGTTAATGACATTCTGCTTCAAAACTTACCAACATTTGAAGTTTGTTCAAATTATACTCTCATAAATAATTATTTGATTAATTAAAAAACCCTCTCCATATTTCGATGAAGAGGGTTAAATGATCAACAAATTAATCTACTGGACCTTCACTCTCACACCTTCCGAATGACTTGCAAATTCAGGTGCATACATACATTGGATTGTTGTAATGCCGTTTGAGAAATCTCCTTTGTGAGTAACTCTCAATGGATACTCAAACACATAAGTTCCTTTCGGCAGCCAATCCATAAAGAAGTTTGTTGCCACGTCTCGGGTGTTTTCGTAATACCACAAACCATCCTGGTATTTGTGAGTCGAGAGAACATTTATCGGTTCAAATCCTGCAGCACGCATATCTTTCATATGAACGAATTCCATATCGCGGTCAACTCGGATTTCAATTCTTACTTTTATCAAATCTCCCGGCTTCAGCTTTGTGTTTTCATCAACCGGAGTAATTTTCTTTCCAGTCGGAGAATCCAATTCAAGAAACAATTTTTTATTTATCTTCAGCGGAGTTTCAGCCGGAGTAATTTTATCAAGCTGTTCGTAATACTGCCAGTAGAGTGAACCCCACGCAACAACATTATTATTATTTGTTACAGTTACTTCTCCCATTTCAGGTTTTATCTCTTCACCTTTCCAGGAAGTTTTGAAATATCCTGTTCCTGCTTCAATATGAATTTCAGGATTGTTCAGAAGATCAAGCATCTGTCCGCCGATTTTTATATCAGGCATCTTTGTATCAGCAAGCCAGTCACTTCCTCTTAGCAGAAGTGCATAACAAGCTTCAGCAGTTGCTTTGGTTGTTTTCCAATCCTGAACCTGCTTTTGTTTCAGCAGCCAGACTTTCATCTCATCAACTGACTTCTGATCTTTCACAATTTCATCAACTGCTTCAATCAGCAAGGCCTGAGTTTCAATTGGAGCCTGATACCACCACCATCCCCATTCTTCCTTAAAGTACATTCCCATTTCATCGTTGAACACAGCATTTTCAATTATCGATTTGATAATTGCCTTTGCAGTCTTTGCATCATACATTCTGTAAAGAGCAAGTGCAATCATTCCCTGCATATACTTGTTGTTGCTCAGCCAGTATTTCTGCGCCTGTCCTTTCCAGTAATCAAATGCTTCTTTGTATTTGTCATCGACAGGAATATCGAGATAGTAACTTCTTCCGTAAAGATATTGTGCCTGAATGTAACCGATATTCTTTTTATCAAGAATTCCATGCTTCTTTATCCATTCATAATCTTCATACATTCTTATATCTGTGTAGATGACAGCTTTCCTTAACATTTCCCAGGTTGTTGCATTTTCACGAATATCTTTTATTCCGAGTCTTTCAAGATGTCCCATTCCAACAACAATATATTGAGTGATGAAACGGTTTTCAGGAAGTCCCGGGAACCACGGCCAGCCGCCATTTGAGTATTGCATCTCCTGCATTTTCTTTTCTGCACGTTCAAGTTCACCAGCCATTTTTACAAGATCAAACAGAAGTCCGACTCTTCGCTTTCTTTCACTTTCATCCTGTGCATCGAGAACCCACGGAGTTTCTTCAAGCAATGCATACTTCAATTCCTGGTTCTTTTCAAGATTTGAAAGAAGTGCATCTTTATCAACTTCTTTCCACGTGTCAAAAATCTTTTTAATCTTCGGACTTGAGTTAGCAATGTGAGTCGCAATACTGTTTGCATAAAACCTGTTGAATACCTGCTCAATACATTCATAAGGATATTCCATCATATACGGCAATGCCTGAATTGCATACCACGCAGGATTTGCAGTGAACTCAAGTGTGAGATTATAATTCTGCAAAGTTGTGGATTTATTCTCCATCAATTTTTTAAGAATGAAAGTCTTCGTCTGGTTTCCTCTTACAGGAAGCGGAAGAGTTTCTGTTACAAGCATTCTGTTAATCAAAATTGGGAGAGCATTCTCTTCACCATCAGAATGTTTTCCGGAAGTTGCAATCACTCTGTAAACAATTGCATCAACTTTACCGAGAGGAACTTTCAGTCTCCAGCTTAATCCTTCGCTCATTCCTTTTTCTGCTGAGAAAGATTTCACATTATCAGAGTTTTCAAAAAGTGCATCAACCGGTTTCATTGTGAATGCATCAAACAACTGCAAAGTTGCAGAACCAGTTATTGAACTATCAGAAAGGTTGCTGACTTTTGCAGTGAAATAAATTTCATCGCCTTCTCTTAAAAATCTCGGAGGATTCGGCATTATCATCAGATCTTTTTGAGTTACAGTTTCATTGTAAACAATTGAACTCTTCAAATCTTTCGTCAAAGCAAAGCCCATAAATTTCCAGCGTGTCAATGCTTCTGGAACTGTGAAAGAAATTATTATCTCACCTTTTTCATTTGTTCTTAATTCAGGATAGAAGAAAGCTGTTTCATTTAGATTTTTTCTTACAGCAATTCCTTCGAATGATTGTTCAGCCTGATTGAGTTGGTGGTACATCCCTGGTAATTTTTCTCCATCTCTTTTATCTTTTCCATCAGTCTCCTTTTTTCTTTCTCCTGCAGATTCAGTTTCTGCCACCATATTTCCTGCCTGCAAAGACATTTCATCACTTACAGAATTTTGGCTACCATATCATATCTTCCATTTGCGTAACCATATCCATAAAAATAAAATCCAAAGTTGTTGATGTATGGATAATAAATGTACGGTCTGTAAACGTAATCGTTCCATTCTTCCTGATAAAAGTTGGAACTGATTGCCTGGAAATTATTATCAGTCGTCCAGTAATATCTTGAATAAAAGTATGGATAAACATTAAAGCCCCAGTAGTTTGCTGCAAAAACATCCAGGGAAGCATCATACATTGAAGCAAGAAGTTCTGCTGCAACTGCATCGCCATTTGGTCCGGATATTTTAAGTTTCCATTCCTCTTTTGAACCGGGGAGAAGTTTGCTTCTGAAAGTTTCAAATGAAATTTTTAACTGTTTATTTGTCCACGGAACGGAAATAACTTTTGTAATTATATGCGGCTCGTTATTCACAATGAACGAAACATTAGCAACAAGATTACCACGATACTCTTCTTTAATCGGGATATCAACTTTCTTCTGCTCATTATCAAGACTGATCCATTCCTTCCTGATTATCTTTCCATCGTATTCTAATTCAAAAAGCGCCTTAACATTTTTTTCTGCTGAACCGATGTATATAATAGCTGTTTCTCCGGGCTCATAACTTTTTTCATTCATATAAACCCAGCTTGATTCGTTAAGCGGAGTTTTGTCAGATTCAGGATCGAACAAAGTGAAATATTTTGTAAGCTCAACAGGAGTTCCGTTTTTATCTTTTGTTTTTAGAATTAAGAACATATTTACCCGGCTGCCATTCAGGTAGATCTTTAAAGGTTATATAAGAACTGTCAACTGTGGTAAAGCTGGTCGTGAATTCTTTTCTTTCTTTTTCCCAGTTGAAGTATTCGTTCTCCTCATCGTAAATATCATTGGTAAAGTTTTTATAAAATTCTTCTTTTGTCATTAAGAAATTTATCCGGCTTTGACCACAACCGATTTCTGAAAATTCTGTCAGGAGATTTCAGCTTGTGAATTTCAATTGATACCTGTGCTGGTTCAAACTGACCGTTGAGATTAGTAGTTGAAACCTGATACCGAACTATTGAATCACTTTTTACTATTTCAGGAATATTAATGTTTGCAACTAATGCAACATAACCTGCACTCACATAAGTCTGAGCAGAATGAGTTTCACCCGTTACATCAATTACATCAGCATAAACTGTGTAGTTGAAAACCGGTTTTGTTTCTTTCTGCATTGAAAGATCGGGAACCAATTCAAATTCAACTTTAAACTTTCCTTCCTTATCAGTTCGTTGTCATTCCATTTGTGATTTCCATTTCATTGAATTTCTTCCCCAGAACCAATTGTAATACCATCGCCATCTGAAATCATAGTATGGGAAGTAAACTGTTCTTACAACTCTGTACTTAACGTCAACATCGTTCAGGTTTGCACCGGAATAAGTCTTTGCAAATCCTTCTGTGGTTACTTTATCATTCAAAGAATAGCTGCCTTTTACTGGCTCAAACTTAACTTCAAACTTTGGACGTTTGTATTCTTCAACTCTGAAATATTGCGAACCATTTTCATTTGAAATCATATACTGCCCGCCAATTTTTCCAAACGGAATTGTAAACTTTCCGTTGAAAGTTCCGTATTCATTTGTCGTGAATGAGGCATCGGTAATTTTCTGATAGTTCGCATCAAAAAAAGTTACTGTGGTCGATTTGCCAGAAACTATTTTGTGATCTTTCTTCCCGTCTGTTTCAATCATCAAACCTTTGAAGTAGACAACCTGACCGGGACGGTAAATTGCTCGGTCAAGATAAAAGAATGTTGTCGTTCTTCTCTGAGGGTTATCATTGTATGCGTATGAATAAAAATTCTGCGACTCGAATTTGTCTTTTCCGTTAATGAATACAACTTTGTAAGTGTTGTACTGGTTGTCATCTTTCTTGAATTCAAATCCGCCATCTCCATCAGTCTTCCCAGATTTTAATTTGAAGAACTGATACTCTCTATCATCGGGGACATATTTTTGTCCATAAACTTCGACGTTAATATTTGAAAAAGGATTACCGGATTTTCTATCAAGTGCATAAAACAAAACTTTATTTTCGCCTGTCTCTTTTCTGATGTAGCTAATATTCGTAACCCACGTTCTGCTGTAACCGACTGCATTTTTTTCATAAGAGAATTCTGAATCTGTTCCGACAAGAATCAAGATATTCTCCAACATGACAGTGAAGGCATTTTTATTTCAACACTGTGCTGCTGGTAATCTTTATCATCGGGAAGATCAACTGACCATTCCTGAATTGGTTTCTGAGATGCATACCGTTGAATGAGCTTTTGTGCATCCAATTTGTTTTTGGTTTGATCTAATGATTCATTCCAGGGAATTATTCGAATAAAAATTTTGTTAACATTTCTGTAAGTCACTAATGAGAGGAATGGCTGATCGGGAATGTTTCCATATTCAGTTTGAACACTCAAACTTTTCTGAAGTATCTGTGTTCTGAAGCCATCTGCATTCACCTGCACCGAATGTGTCGGGATATTTTTCAATTGCTGTATTGCATATCTCTAAGTGCTTTTTTAATTTCCCATTTGTAATCATCAGAACCTTATGGATCATACTTCATTCCTTCATTGTAATAATATTGTGCTTTGTTGAATGAAATAAGTGAAGAATAAGGAACATCCTCGAACTGTTTTTCCATTTTAATAATTGCACTGATATATAAGCTATCTTTTTGAGAGTAAACACTATTACTCCTTACAAAATTTATTCTTGCCAGATCAACATCAATCAAAGCATCTTTTTCTTTATCAGTAAGATGAAATGCAATTAGTTGCTGGTAAAGCTGAATTGCATAAAACTTTAGTGAGAGGGAATCTTTTGTCGTATAATTTATTTCAACAAATTCATCTAGCGGAGAAAAATCATCTTCACTTTTTAATTCAAATTTGTAAACAGGTTCGGTAACCGATGCTTCATCATTTACAAAAAAGGATAAAGCCTGGTTTGCAAGCAAATCATATAAAGTCGGACGGAGATAAGAATATTCCGTTGTACCATAAACAAGAATATCTTCAAATTCTTTCAGTGGAATCTTTTTTCAGCTTATCACTCTGTTCAAGTGATGCTTGATAATATTTTACAATCTCTCTGATTAGTCTTGGAAGGTCCCACGTTTGGAAATCTTCATTATCAAAATTCACCGTTTCTGTTCTCTGTTGAAATCTCCAGCGGTTGTTCTGGTAATACTGCCAGTAAATATTTGCAAGAATTGATTTAAGAATTGCATTTGCCGGAAAATCGAGCAGTATCAATTTCAGCTTTTACATCATTAACAATTTTTACGTGGCTGTCTTCTTCAATGTAATTGCCATATTTTAGTTTATAGAAAACAGATTTGATGAACTGCGGCTGGTTATTATCCTTCTTCGCTGCTTTATAAATTTCTTCAACCACTTCCAGTGCTGAACGTGTAAGTCCCTGTTGTTCCAGCGAATCAACCGTTTTCCAGGCAGCTTTGTAATCATCTTTAAATTGAAAAATGAATTCATCATCAGCATCGCCATCAAAGATGTTGATACCGGGAATCAAGTTTGAAAATGATAAGAATAAAAAAGCCAAAGGAAAGATTAACAGAAGTTGGTAAATCCGGCTTTTGACGGAAAGATATTTATGTTTCATTGCAGTTGCCTTTAATTTTTTCATTTGAATAAAACTCACAGTAAAATCCTTTTAATTTAACTGCTGGTTTTACTTCCAGGAAATGAATAGGTTCCTGAAATTAATTTATTGTTTGAATAAATTTAATGATTAAGCAACTGAAATGAGACAAATTTGACGGGAAGGAATATTTTCTAAATTAAACTATTGGTTATGAATAGTCAGCTTTTCAAACATTTCAATGTCGGTCATTGTGGTAACCTTGAAGTTTAGCATTGAGCCTTCAACAATATTAATATCAATGCCAAGCTCTTTAATCAACATTGATTCATCAGTTCCGATAAAATTTTTCTCGTAAGCTTTTTTCATTGCCTTCTTCAAATCTTTGTATCTGAAAATCTGCGGCGTCTGCACATAATATATTTCAGATCTGTCGACATACTCTTTAACAATTTGATCTCCTTTTAAAAGTGTATCTCTTGCTTTCAAACAAACAAGCGCATTTCCTTTTTCTTTAGCCGTGTTGATTGCTTTTGTCAAAATGAAATCAGAAAGCATCGGTCTGGCAGCATCGTGGACAGCAACGAGATCATCATCCTCAGCATTAATTACTTTGAGAGCATTATTAACGGAATCCTGTCTTTCGTCTCCGCCTTCAACTAACTTGGTGATTTTGGTGAGATTATAATCCTTGACAATCTTTTTCAGTAGTGAAATGTAGGGTGGTTCTGCGGAGATGATAATTTCATCAACAAGATTATTTTTCTGAAAAATTTCAAGAGTGTAAACGATAAGTTCTTTTCCATGAAACCGAATGTATTGCTTTGGAGTTGCAGTGCCTCCACGTTTTCCTTTTCCACCTGCAGGAATTATAACATAAGTTTTCATTGCAGTCTAAAGCCTACTAAATTAATAACCAATCTGGTTATAGAATCAGCATTGCATCGCCGTAACTAAGGAAACGATATTTTTCCTTAAGTGCTTTCTTATAGCCTTTAAGAACTAAATCGTTTCCAGCTAAAGCAGAAACGAGCATTAACAAAGTTGATTCAGGAACATGAAAATTTGTGATAAGTTTTTTGGTTATCTTAAAATCATAAGGCGGAAAAATGAACTTATCAGTCCAGCCACGATTTTGTTTTAAAAAACCGTCTGCTGTTGTGCTTGTTTCAAGGGCACGGCAAGCGCTTGTCCCAACAACAAAAATATTGTGCTTATCGTGCATAGCTTTATTAATTATCTCGGCAGATTTTGCCGGGATTTCAAAAAATTCCGAATCCATTTTGTGCTTTGTTAAATCTTCTACTTCTACCGGTCTAAATGTTCCTAAACCAATATGAAGAACAACAGGAACAATCGTAATTCCCTTTTTTTGAATTTTAGCAAGAAGTTGTTTTGTGAAATGAAGTCCTGCAGTAGGCGCCGCAACAGCACCATCAACTCTTGCAAATACGGTCTGGTAATTTTCTTTATCTGATTGTTCAGGCTCTCTTTTTATATAAGGAGGAAGAGGAGTAAGTCCGATTTTTTCAACAGCTTTAAAAATATTTCCTGACTGATTGAACCTGATAGTTCTTCCACGGGAAGTTGTGTTATCGATTACTTCACACCAAAGCTTATCATTGAAATATATTTTGTTGCCTATTCTAACTTTCCTTGCAGGGTCAACAATTACATCCCAGATACATTCTTCAGAATTTAATTCTCTCAAGAGGAAGACTTCAATCTTTGCATTGGTCTTCTCTTTCTTTCCAAATAATCTTGCCTGGAATACGCGGGTTTCGTTCACAACAAGCACATCGCCTTTGGACATATAATCAACCACATTAGTGAAACGTTTTGATTCCAACTCCTGCGTTTCCCTGTTCAGTACCAGAAGCTTAGATTTATCTCTTGGTGATACAGGATATTTTGCAATTGAAGTTTTTGGCAGATTATAACTGAAATCCGATAGTTTCATCATTCTTCATCCTTTATAATTAAATTGACTTAGCGGATGGTTTTCATACCATCCGCCAATAAATATTTTTATTTCTTTTTCTTTGAAGAAGATTTTTTACCTGACTTCTTCAACTTCTTTTCATTAATCACTGCTCTTGCCGCTGCAAGTCTTGCAATCGGAACTCTGAATGGCGAACAGCTTACATAATCGAGTCCGGTTCTGTGACAGAACTCAACTGATGACGGTTCACCACCATGCTCACCGCAAATACCGACTTTCAAATCCTTTCGGACTGATCTTCCTTTTCTTGTTCCAATTTCAACCAGCTGCCCTACTCCGGTTTGATCAAGCGCTTCAAACGGATCTGATGGTAATATATCTTTCTCAACATATACAGGAAGGAATTTACCGGCGTCATCTCTCGATAATCCAAATGTAGTTTGAGTAAGATCATTTGTTCCGTAACTGAAGAACTCTGCTCTAGTTGCAATTTCATCTGCAGTTAACGCTGCTCTTGGCAATTCTATCATCGTTCCAACGAGATAACTGATCTTCTTTCCTTTTTCATTCATTACATCCTTAGCAACGCGTCTAACAATATCTTCCTGAAGTATAAATTCATTAACGTGTCCGACAAGCGGAATCATAATTTCAGGTTTAACTTCAATACCTTTCTTCGAAACATTTACTGCTGCTTCGATAATTGCTCTTGCCTGCATCTCAGTAATTTCAGGAAAGACAACTCCAAGCCTGCATCCTCTGAATCCCAGCATAGGATTGAATTCGTGAAGACTTTCTATCTTAGCTTTTAACTTGGATGTTTCAATTCCAAGTTCGCCGGCAAGCTCAGCAATTTCTTTTTCTGAATGAGGAAGAAATTCGTGAAGCGGAGGATCAAGTGTCCTGATTGTAACAGGTCTTCCTTTCATTGCCTCGAAGATACCTTCAAAGTCTTCTCTCTGTAATGGAAGAAGTTCAGCGAGTGCTGCTTTTCTGTCTTCAACAGTATCAGATACTATCATCTTTCTGACTGAAGTTATTCTGTCACCGCCAAAGAACATATGTTCTGTTCTGCATAAACCAATTCCCTCGGCACCAAATGCAATTGCATTTCTTGCCTGGTCGGGTTGGTCTGCATTAGTTCTTACATTCATTGTTCTGATTTCGTCAGCCCATTTCATCAAGCTTGAGTAAGTTTGATAGACTGATGATTCCTTCGGCTGCATTGTCTGAGAGATAAGAACTTGAATAACTTCAGAGGGTTTCGTTTCAAGTTTTCCTTTTATAACTTCACCTGTGGATCCATCAATTGAAATATAATCTCCTTCCCTAACGATATCGTTCTTTCCTTCAACACCTATTGTTCTTTCTTTATAATTAATCTTTAATGAGCCGCAGCCAGCGACACAAACTTTACCCATCTGTCTTGCAACTAATGCTGCATGTGATGTCATTCCACCTCGGGCAGTTAAAATCCCTTCGGAGGCATTCATTCCTTTTATATCTTCCGGAGAAGTTTCAATTCTGACCAAGATAACTGAATCACCCTTGGCAGCCATTTCTTCTGCATCCTGTGCACTGAGCGCAACTTTGCCTGAAGCAGCACCAGGACCAGCATTCAAACCCTTTGCAAGAAGTTTTCCTGCTGAGATTGCTTTGTTCTTTTCGCTTTGATCGAAGATTGGTCTGAGTAATTGATTTAATTGATTAGGATCAATTCTTCCAATTGCATCTTCCTTTGAAATAAGTTTTTCCTTAACCATATCAACTGCCATTCTGATAGCAGCAAAGCCCGTTCTCTTTCCAACTCGGCATTGAAGCATCCACAATTTACCTTGCTGAATTGTGAATTCGATATCCAGCATTTCCTTGTAGTGCTTTTCGAGAATCTTTCTGAATCCATCAAGCTGCTTGTAAATTTTTGGATCTTCTTTCTTCAGTTCAGAAATCGGATGAGGAGTTCTTGTTCCTGCAACAACATCTTCTCCCTGAGCATTAAATAAGTATTCACCATAAAATACATTTTCACCGGAAGCAGGATCGCGAGTAAATGCTACTCCTGTACCGGAATCTTCACCCATATTTCCAAAAACCATCGACTGAACATTTACAGCTGTTCCCCAATCTGCGGGGATGTTATTAAGCTTTCTGTAAACGATTGCTCTTTCATTCATCCAGGAACCAAATACAGCACCGACTGCACCCCAAAGCTGGTCCATCGGATTTGATGGAAAATCGTGACCAGTTTTTTCTCTGATTGCAGTTTTAAATTCTTTTACTAATTCTTTCAGATGATCTGCTGTTAATTCAGTATCAAGCCTGAAGCCATGTTGGTGTTTCTTTTTATCAAGTATAACTTCAAATGGATCTTCATCGTGTTTATCAACCGGTTTCAATCCCAATACAACATCACCATACATCTGAACAAATCTTCTGTAGGAATCATATGCAAATCGTGGATTGTTTGTCCTCTTGATTAAAGCCTGGACTGATTCATCATTCAAACCAAGATTAAGAATTGTATCCATCATTCCCGGCATCGAAGCACGTGCACCGCTTCTTACAGAAAGAAGCAATGGATTTTCAGAATCGCCAAACTTTGCACCCATTTCTTTTTCAACCTTACTAAGTGCAGAAAGAACCTGGGCTTTTAATTCTTTTGGATATTTATTGTTGTTATCATAGTAGTATGTGCAAACCTCAGTGGTAATAGTAAATCCAGCTGGAACTGGTAAAGATATATTTACCATTTCTGCAAGATTTGCTCCCTTACCACCGAGTAGTGATTTCATCTCTGCTTTTCCTTCGGCTCTTTTTCCTCCGAAAAAGTAGACATATTTTCTGGGCATTTATCTTTCCTCCGAAATTAGAATAATTGGAATTATTGCAAAAAAGAAAATTTTTAGACCTTAAAGATAAGGCCTTTAAAGGAGTCTTCATCATCAAGTGAGAATTTTATTTTTAAATAATATATATCGATATCATCCATCTCACGTGAAAATTTTGACAATTTTACCGCATCCTTTTCAGTCGTCACTACGGAGTGCGAATTTGTTGAATAAAATAGCTGTCTTATCCGCTGAACATCGTCATAGGTATATCTTTTATGATCTTTAAAAATAAGTTTGTTATCAGTTTCAACTTTATTCTGCTTCAAAACATTAAGGAAGGAAAAAGGGGTTGCAATTCCTGAAACCACAAGACTTTTCTGCCCTTGAAATTCTGCTAAACTGAGTTCAGTATTATGCTTCAAATCAAAAAAGCTGATTGCTTTATAATAACCAGTAAAAATATTTTTGCCTTCGAAATATTGATTGAATTCATCCGGAATATCTTTCTTTTGCATAAACTTTCTGTTTATGATTATTGCATTTGCTCTCTTAATTGAACTTAGCGGCTCCCGCATCACTCCAGTGGGTAAAAGATTATTAATAAAAAAAGATTTTTCTACTAAAAACCGTTGATCGATTACAAGCAGATCAAAATCCCTTTTAATCCAGCGATGCTGAAATGCATCATCAAGCACTATTGCGTTAACGCCACTATCAGCGATTAATCTTTCAGCACCTTTAACTCTATTTTCAGAGACTGCTGCAGGTACTGAACAATCAAGTGCAGTATGATAAATTTCATCTCCCGATTTATCTACAGTTGTAAGAAATTTTTGTCCATCAGAAACAAACAGGTATCCTATGGATTTCCGACCATATCCCCGGCTGAGAATTCCAACTTTGTATCCTTTCATTTTCAATAAGTTAGTTAGATAAATAGTTACAGGGGTTTTTCCTGATCCTCCAAAGGTTATGTTGCCTACCGAAAATACTTTTGCGTTTACTGGTCTGCTTTTAAAAATATTTTTATCGAACAGAAAATTCCGAACCCAGATTATGAGCGCATAAACAGGTATAAATGGATATAATATGACTTTAAGAAAATTCATTTTTAATTCAGAACAAATTCCTGTGCCTGAGTCTGAAGCTTATTTAATTTTTCCTCGCATTCAGAGATAATGTCAGATGTTTGTTCGTAAGTAAGATCGTTGTCTACATAAATTGGTTCTGAGTAAAAAACATTTGCAGTCGTGAAGAAATAAGGGATTTCAAATTTGTCCCAGTTGCTTAATATTTTTTTTCTCTTGAAAGCAACTCCTGCAAGCACCACTGGAATTTTTGTTTTCTTTGCCGTAACCACTGCGCCTGCTTTAAATTTATGTCTCGGTCCTCTTGGTCCGTCAGGAGTAATAGCTATAGAATATTTATTCCTTGCATAATCAACCATAATCCCAAGTGCAACATCTCCGCCCGTGCTGCTTGAGCCACGTACAACATTATACTTCCACCTCTTTAAAATCTTTGCGAGAAGATCTCCGTCTTTACTTTTACTTGTAAGTGCAGCAAAGTTTGGAGATCCGTGTAAATACCATGGCAACAGCATCGTTCCGTGCCAGAAAGCTAAAACATAATTCTGATTTTTTGAATTCAGATTTTCAATGACTTGATAATTCTGTTTTATAATTTTAAGACTTTTACAAAGAACAGTTATTCCATAGTACAGGAAGTGATCACCTAAAAACCTCAGAACTCCCTGCTTTGATTTTTTAAGACTCATTCAATATTTCCAAAATTGAACTGGCTGCTTTTTTAGAGGCACCATCACCACCTAATTTTTCTTTTACTATTCCAAGTTTCAACCTCATTTTTTCATAAACCTGATTGTCAGATAATATTTTTGAAGCTGTATTAAAAATATTTTCCGAATTTGCCTCGCTCTGAATTAATTCCGGCACAACCATTTCATCAAGTAATATGTTCACCATTCCGATCCGGTCGAGTTTTATAAGCTGTTTGCCTATCAAATAAGTAAGCGGATTTGTTTTATATACAACTATCATTGGCAAGTCAAAATATCCTGCCTCAAGTGTAGAAGTTCCTGATTTAATAATACCAAACCGAGAATATTTCATCAACTCATAATTATGATTTTCAATAGTAGTGAATTTTTCCGAGCCACTACTCTGTTTGAAGTATCCCTCGTTAATATTTCTGGAGCGGGCAACTACAACCTGTAAATTAAATTTCTTTGCTAGCCTGTTAGCTGCTTTTATGATTTCAGGAAAAATTGCTTTTACTTCCTGCTTACGGCTTCCCGGCAAAATGAGAATAATTTCTTTCCCTTTATCAAGTTTAAACTTTGAAAAGAATTCATCTCTGCTTAAAAATTTATACTGATTAATTCTTTCTACCAAAGGATGCCCTACATATTCAACGTTTACATTTTCCTTCTTATAGAATTCTACTTCAAAAGGAAAAACAACGAGCATTTTATCAACAAGCCTTCTAACTTTTTTTACTCTTCCCTTTGCCCATGCCCATAATTGAGGTGAGACATAATAAATAATTTTTACTCCAAGCGGCTTGAGTTTTTTTGCAATGCTCAGGTTAAAACCAGGGTAATCAATCAAAACGACACAGCTAATTTCTTCTTTCTTAATTACATCAATTAGTTTTTTCTGAACCTGATGAATAAATGGTAAGTGTTTAACCACTTCAACAAATCCAAGAAAAGCCATTTGATCTGTGTGATAAATCAGATCCATTCCGGCAGATTTCATTCTATCACCGCCGATACCGGTAACATTTAAATCAGAATTCCGGGATTTTAGTTCCTTGATTAATGTTGCACCAATCAAATCTCCTGAAACTTCGCCGGTGATGATCATCACTTTATTTTTAGAAGTGCTCAAGACTATCAGATCCTGATCAGCCAAAGAATAAGCAGCAACAACGAAATACCAATGAATGCCTGAAGACTTCTTGTCTCAGATCGAAAACCTGCTTTCGGATTATATGGAGGTTGAACCACTTTTGAATTTTTATATGGAAAAAGTCGCGGCAAAAATGCAGGAACATGCTTACAATAATCCTTGTAGTCATCTTTAAATTTTTCCAAGAGATATTTTTCTTCCTCTCTTACTATATAATAGTACTGAAATAGAAAAAAAACAATCGCAACAATTTGCAAATAAGGAAATAGGGCAAAGGACATTATTCCGAGACCAAGATACATCAGGATGTTCCCGACATAAAGTGGATTACGAACATAAGCAAATGGACCACTGATGATAAGGAAAGTTCCTCCAACTCCACCTGTTGTTCTGGTTTCACTACCTGCCCAGCTCACTCCCCAGAACCTCATAAGCTCGCCAACTAACGCAATAGCAAATCCAATTATTAATGTAAGCGGAGTTGATTGCTGAAATATCAGCATCAGCAGCAAAAAAGGAATTGGAGTGTAACTTCTGTACTTAAATGCAATGGATGAAATGTTGTTCATTTTTTAAATTCTATTTATTATTTTTTTACTCTATCATAAATGCTTCACGTCGCTTTAGCTCAGCCTGATGTCTTTTCTTCAATCTTTTTTTTGATGAAAGTTCATCGAGCCGTCTAATAACACCGTCAAAATCTTTGAAGGGGAAATAAGTTATTCTTTGAACTTCACAAAACTTTAGAAGATCATCTTTTGCAAAAATGAAATCCACATATTGTATGGCATCGATATCCGAATTACCGTCACCGATGTAAACTGTGTAATCTTCTTCACTACTGTTTTCAATTATATGGGTTCTTTTACAGTTTGCAGAGCTTCTGCAACCGGCATTAAAAAAAGGAAAAGATGGGATCAACTTTCCTTCATCTGTAAAAATTAATTGGTTGCTAAAATATTTCAGATGACTAAGTTTTTCTCTCTGCAAAATTTTTTCTATGTAGTAATCGAAACCATCACTTAACACGAAAATCTGAAATCCATTCTTATCACAATAATCAACGAAACGATGGATAGTTGAATCAACCTCCTGGGAAAGAATGAAATTATCAAATTCTTTTTTGTTTATTACCGTAACAGAAATACATAAACTTTCCCAGCATACCCTCGCTGAAATTTTATCAGTCAGCAAGTCATCAACAATACTTTTTACAATGTCTTCAGACAGAAATTTTTTGAAGATTTCTTCTCCGACATCGTTTCTGGTTATTGTTCCGTCAAAGTCTAAAAATATTTTGAATTGCTTGTTTGTCAATTATCTAATGAAAATCAGGATTATAATTTTGAAATGATTTGGCTGTCTTTTGCATTCGTTGGAGTTCCCTGATATTAAAAAATCTTTGACGATTTGTTCGCTAAGCAACGACGTTTATATCTTCGTTAAAACGTACACTTACCAACTTAGAAACTCCTTCTTCCTGCATTGTAACTCCGTAAAGAGTATCTGCAGCTTCCATCGTGCGTTTGTTATGCGTGACAACTATAAACTGGGTATTCTGACTAAATTCTTTTATCAGCCGTGTAAACCTGTCAATATTAGCATCATCAAGCGGAGCATCAATTTCATCAAGAATACAGAATGGACTCGGTTTTACAAGGTAAATAGCAAAAAGCAAAGCGATTGCAGTTAAAGTTTTTTCACCGCCTGATAACAATTCAATTGAAGTGGGGCGTTTACCTTTTGGCTTTGCAATAATCTCAATCTTTCCTTCAAGCGGGTCGGCACCTTCTTCCAATCTTAAGTCGGCTTCATCACCTGGATCAAACAAAGATCTGAATACTCGTATAAAGTTTTCCCTGATCTGATTAAACGTTTCTGCAAACTGTGCCTGAGCTGTTTGATTTATTTCATCTATTGTTTTAAGAATATCTTTTTCAGATTCAACGAGATCATCTCGCTGTTTGCTCAGGAATTCAAGTCTGTCTCTTTCCTCCTCAAACTCAGAATAAGCAAGCAGGTTTATCGGACCAAGATTGCGAATCTTTTGACGAAGCTCGTGGACTTCTGTCTTATGAGTTTCAAATTCGAAAGATTCATTATCATCAAACTTCTTTCTTTCAATCTTAATGGAGTATTCTTCATTTATATGTTCAATAAGATTATTCTTTTTAATTTCATACTCACTTAGTTTTATCTCGAGATCCCTGTTTGCATCGAGCAAATTATCTTTTTCAATTCTTATCTCATTTATTGTGGTTTCAATCGAAGAACCTTCCGCTCTCAAGGTTTCATATTCTTTCTCAACTTTTTCAAGCTCTTCATGTAGAGTTTGCTTGTTGTTCTCTAGTCCTGTTACTTCTTTGTCCTGCTCAATAACTTTAGTGTCAATTTCGGAGATTTCTTTCCGGGCGAACTCTATATCATCATTTCTAGATAGAATAGAGCCATCAATTGTTTTAATGTTCTCTTCAGATTGATTTATTGTGTTCTGAAGATTTCTTGCTTCACCAAGTTTTCTTTCCAGACTAACTTTTATTTCATTCTTTTCTGCAACCAACTGGTTGAATTGCATTTCAGCTTTTCTGTTTTCTTCTTCGAGAATGTTCAATTGTGATTCGGCACGGAACTTTTGCCCCTGCATCTCAGCTAATTGTTCACTGATAATATTTTTATCGTTATCAAGTTGGTTTGATTCTGCAGCAACATCCTGAATCAGATGACGTGTTTTTTCTATTTCATCATTTGCTTTAACTCTCTCATATTCAAACTGTGAGATTTGCTTTTCGATGTTGTTTAGATCATTAACCAGCATTCTTCCTTTGTCCGAGAGCACTTTGAGATCAATTTTGCTGATTAGAGATTCGTATTCCGAAATTTTGTTTGAAAGATCATCAAGTTCTTTCTGATTAGAAGGAATTTCTTTTTTGATTTCGATGAGAAGCTGTCTTTTACCAAACAAAGATTCATCAACAAGTGGCGAGCCGCTTTCAATTAGCCCCGACCCTTCAACCAGATCACCATCAACTGTAACGAATCGGAAATCGGGATACTTGAGCGATAAAGCTATCGCTGAATCCAAATCATTTACAATTGCTGTTTTACTCAGCAGTTTACTAAAGAAATTTTTCCAATCAGCATCAGCTTGAACTGCGGAAGATGCCCACAATTTAAATGAACTGTTCGACTCAATTTTCTTTTTCTGCCTGTTTGAAAAATATTTTTTCAGCACTGCAACCAAGCCCGAACTATCATCATTATTCTGCTTAAGGTAAAAAGATGCTCTGCCAAGATTATTGTTTTTAAGATATTCGATTCCTTTTTTCAACTCTTCAATAGATGAAATAAGAATATCGTTAATATTATTTCTTAAAGCCGTCTCAATTGCAGGGCGAAGCTCATCGGATGAATTGCCTGCATTGGCAAGAAGTATAACTTTACCATTTGCCCAGCTTGTTAATTCGAGCAGAGATTTTGTCCCCTGCGAAACACCTTCCAGATTATCAACAAGATTCTGAATGAAAGAAACTTTTTCATTCAAGCTCGTCAAAATACTTTTAAGCTCAAGCTCCCTTGCTTTGCATTCATTCAACTCCTGCTCAAGTTTTTCTTTTTCCTGAACTTTTTTTGCATAATTATCTTCTGCTTCATTCAGTTGTGAAGAAACTCGTTCTTTATCTTCTTTAAGATTTTCTATGAATCCGACTGTTTTTGCAACATCACTTGTAAGATGGAGAATGCGCGAGTTAAGTTTGCTTATCTGGCTGTTTCTTTCATCTGCTATTCTTGTAATATTAAGAAGTTCGTTTTCCTTATCACTCACCTGCTTCAAACCTGAGACAATATCTTCAGAATGTTTTTTAAGCTCGGCTCTTTTTTCTTCAAGCCATTGTGTTGCTTTTTCAATCTTTACTTTTAGTTCATCCTTAATTTCTCTGCTCTTATCTATCTCTGATGTTACTGCAATTGTATTTGAAACAGCCTGTTCAATACTTTTTTTCGCAGATTCAAGACGGTCATTAAGTTCGGCTATTTCTTTTTCATATTTAGTTATGTTCGAGTTAACAGATTTTTGCCTTTCCTTTGAAACGGAAATATCGCTTCGTAATAAATAAATACTTTCCGTAAGCTTATTTACATCAACCCGTTTTGATCTGAGCTCACTTTCATAATTCCCAAGTCTGTTTTTAATATCATCAAGTTTTTCCAATAGTGAAGACATTTCATCTTCATACTGTTTCTTCTTCCTGTTATTTTCAACTTTGTTAAGAATAATTTCTTCTGTTTTATCGAGAAACCAGGAATACTCTCTTTCGGCAAGTTCAAGTTCTATTTCTTTCAATCTTGATGTAAGCTGAGTATATCTGTCAGCTTTCTTCGCCTGTCTTTCCAGGCTCGCAACATTTTTTGCAACTTCGCTCACAATATCATTTACCCGTGTCAGATCGCTCATTACTTCATCAAGCTTACGGAGTGCAAGTCTTCTTCTTAATTTATATTTGTTAACACCAGCAGCTTCTTCAAACATAGTCCTGCGTTCTTCAGCTTTACTGCTGAGAATTGTCTCAACCATTTTAAGTTCGATAACAGAATAAGCATTAGCACCTATTCCGGTATCCATAAAGAGATTTGTTATGTCTTTTAGCCGACAGATATTTTTGTTGAGCAGATATTCGCTCTCACCTGAACGGAAAATTCTTCTTGTGATTGTGACATCTGTGTATTCTGTAGGAAGGATTCCTTTTGTGTTTTCAATGGTTAACGAAACTTCAGACATACCCATAGGTTTACGGCTGGAAGTGCCGTTAAAAATAACGTTCTCCATCTTATCACTTCGGAGAGTGCTCGTACGCTGCTCACCAAGACACCATCGGATTGCATCTACAATATTAGTCTTGCCGCAGCCGTTTGGACCAACTATAGATGTTACTCCTTCGTGAAATTTTATTGGCGTCTTCTGTGCAAAAGATTTAAAGCCAAATATTTCAAGCTTTGATAAATACAACTCTGTTCTCTAAAAAATATTAAACTGCTTCAAAGTAAAAAGCAAGTACTGTACTGTGGAATATTTCAATTCATAATAAAACAAAACGGAACCAATCAATGCAAGAATAAATATTATGCTATAGAAATAAACCGTGCTTGGTTTTGAATCAAATAAAACGTGAATCCCTTTCATCAGTCTGTAAAGAACCCATAATTGAATAACACCAAGTCCCATATAAATATAGGGATTAATTGTTCCTGCGAGAAGAACTCTGTATAAAATTATTCCAACAGGAATAAGCAAAACTACCGGAAGCAAAGCCCAGATGAACGTAAAGTAAACGCTGACTATAAATACTCTTGTCTTTACAAAAAAGGATGCAATTTTTATGACCAACGAAATAATTACAAAAAGAACTATGTTAAAAGCAGTTAGCCACAACAAAGACATCAAAGGATTCCAGGCAAGGTAGTTTACTATTTTCATAATCAAAGGACTGGCAAATGCAAGCAACAGATTTTCATATACTAAACTAGTCTTTAAGTGAAACAAGACGTTGCTAACAATCAATGCGACTACTGCTGCAACAATCAATCCTAGTAAAGTGGTATGATAAGCTGATATTATCCTTTGATCCCGAATATCCGAAAAGAAATTATATGGACGCAGTAATGCTCTCGAAGCATCATCACGAAATTTTCTGCCCGAGTTGACCAGTACTCCCATAAATATCGCCAGAAGAAGTCCAAAAATTATAAATATCATTGGTGAGTCATCTTTCTTGCTGCCGATTGGAATCGTCACTTTCTCAAGATTGTTAAGCTTTGAGTAAACAACTTTATAGCTGATTCTGTTTTTACTTCGGTTTTCATCCATCAAACCCAAACGGTATAAATTTTTATCGCTACCGCTGCAAATAAAAGAAGAATAATCACCAAAGTAATCAGCAAAAGAGTTGATGAAAAATGCAGGCACATTGTTTTGAGAAATGTATTCAAAGAATTCATCGTAATATTTTGCCTGTGCTTCAAAAGAAAATTCATTTAAATATCCATCTGAGCCACCAATGTAAACGGGATATGTTATTGATGAGAAAAAGATCTTTCCCTTGCCGAACTTACTCTGCAATTCCTGGATTTGCTCACTTAAATTAGCCGGGTTGTCCTTTATAAATTCAAGCCCATATAAATCAAGCTTATCAATACTGCTTAAGTTAGTTCCTGAAAAAGATGCATAGGTAAGAAGATTGCTTTTTTCTTTTGCTGCTTCCGAAAGAACAGAAATTAATGAGGTATGCTCTTTAAGCTCAGGAAGATAAGTGCCTCCAAATCCAATTGCTACAAAAGAGGAATACTCGCCAAAATAAGAAATATAGTTGAGCAAAAATTCCCTGCTTCTGCTTATGAAACTTTCATCTTCAGCAATTCCTGAAGGGACACCGTTAATCGGAATTTCAAGGAAAGCAAACAAGCCGTATTTTTCACAAAGGCTAAGATAGTATGGATGAATGGTACTCTTTGCAAATCGCACACAATTGAAACCCGCTTCTTTAATCAGAGCCACATCTCTCTCCATCTGATCATACGAAATAAGTTTACCATATATTTCACTACCGGGATAGTGTGTTACTCCTTTAAGTAAATATTCGCTGCCGTTAAGCTTGATTGATTCTTTATCAGATTTTAAATCAAATAATGCAATTGATTTTTGTTTTATATCAATCAATGAATCAGAAAGAAATAGCCTCTGCGTCAGAATTAAAGATGAAGGATTTTCAGGTGACCAGAGTACTGCTGCCGGAAGTTCTAATTTCTGGTTGATAGATATATCTTTATTCCTCTCCAAATTAAAACTATAAGCAGGCAGCTCCTTAATAATATTACCAGCAGAATCTGTAAGAGAAACAGCTAATCTGTAATCTTTCGGACTATCTGCGCCTGTACGTGAATCTCTCACCTTATTATTCTTAACAAGTGTCTCAACTTCAAGGGAAACATTTTTGTAATCAGATGAGAAAGTCTTTGTAATCTTTTCTTTTGCTAAATAAATATCCGGTTTTATGTGGATGTAAACATCTCCGATTATTCCACCGAAGTTTTGCGGGAACAAAAATCTTTGCTTCTGAGGAATGGAGTTTTTAGAATTGAGATCATATTTCAGTTTTAAAGAAAGAAGATTTTTCTTATCATTTTTAAGAATATCTCTCGGCAGGGAAACTTTAAATGGATATTCTCCTCCACTGTGACGGTAGATGATTGTATTGTTAAGAGAAATATCCGCCGTGTAATTAATAGAAAAGAAAAATAGTTCTAATGTGTTTTCTGAAATGAGAGATTTTGATAATTCAAACTCTTTCTCAAAAACGAGTTCACCTTCTCCCTCAAATATTGAAGGAACACTTACTATTATTTTAGGTGCTTCATCATCATCTGCTGGTCTTACACTCCAGCTTCCATTCAACAAAATTACTGAACGGGTTTGAGTAATATCGAAAAAAAGTGAATCACCAAGGTGGACTTTATAATCCGGAACCTCTTTGAAAACAACCTGGCTGAATGAAAACTGAAATGCAAAAAACGCAAAAAATCCTGATAAAAACAGAGATCTAAATGGGAAGGTTAACATCCGATAAGCGAATCCTTTGAAAATTTATTAAAAAACGCACAAATATACTACAGATTCGAGGGGAAATCAATCTGAAAGTTCTTGCTAAACAACAAAATAATCTACTTTTGTAAAGCAGGTGATTAAGCAGAAGCAATAATACTTAGAAAAGAATCTGCCTTAAGACAAGCACCTCCAACCAAAGCACCATCAATATCTTTTTGCGAAAGAAGTTCGCCTGAGTTATCCGGCTTAACACTTCCGCCATATTGGATTATTATATTTTCTGCAACCGAGGTCGAATATTTTTTTGCCACTAATTCACGAATAAACAAATGAACTTCCTGTGCTTGCTGCGGAGTTGCAGTCTTTCCTGTTCCAATTGCCCAGACGGGTTCATAAGCAATGATAACATTCTTAGTCTGTTCAACACTTATTCCCTCAAGTCCTTTTTCAATTTGTGATGATATAACCTTCATCGTTTCGCCGCGTTCTCTTTGCTCGAGCAATTCACCAACACAAAAAATTGGTTTCAATTCTTTTGCGAGTGCAGTTTTTATTTTTTTGTTTATCAGCTCATCTGATTCATTAAAGATAACTCTTCTTTCCGAGTGACCGAGTATCACATATTCGCAACCAACTGATTTAAGCATATCTGCAGAAATTTCAGCAGTAAAAGCTCCGCTCTCTTCATAATACATATTCTGTGCACCAAGTTTTACCTGCGTACCCTTCAACAAAGAACTTACTTCGCTTAAAGAAGTAAACGGTGGACATACAATTACTTCTGCTTTACTATCTTTTCCCAATCCATTTAAAATTTCAGACACAAGCTTCTGTGACTGGTGCAAATTCATATTCATTTTCCAGTTGCCGGCAATAACTTTTTTTCTCATTGTTTCCTCAGTGTTTTAGAAATCGTTTAAGCAAAATTAAATAATTATTAGCGTCTTTGCATCGTTAAATTCTCCGAAAACTATAATTCTGCTAATTGAACGATTCAGTTCATAACAGCTGGTAAATTTTGTCAAATAACTTAGCTGGGTTTTCACTATTTTTAGCACAAAAATTTTTGATGATTGGTGATTTCAAATATGTCGTTGATCCATAAAGAAATGGCTGTTGTTGCAGTAAGCGGAGGAATGGATAGCTGTGTAACTACTGCAATCGCGATTGAAAAATATCAGCTTGCACTCGCACATATTAATTACGGACAAAGAACAGAAAAGAGAGAGCTTAAAGCTTTCAACGATATCGCAGATTATTTTGATGTGAAAGAAAGATTAATAGTGGATTACTCGCATCTTTCAAAAATCGGCAGTTCATCATTAACGGATAAAAATATTTCTGTATCAAAAGCTGATTTGAATAACAAAAGAAACTTGCCGGCAGGCAGGCGGGTTCCTACTTCATATGTTCCATTCAGGAATGCAAATATTCTTTCTGCCTGTGTTAGCTGGGCTGAAGTGCTAAAAGCAAAAGCAGTTTTCATTGGCGCTGTCTACGAGGACTCATCAGGTTATCCTGATTGCAGACCAGATTTTTTCTCTTCATTTGAAAAAATGGTTGAGCTCGGTACAAAACCAGAAACAAAAATAAAAATTGAAACTCCGATTATTCATCTGTCAAAATCAGAAATTGTAAGGAAAGGAATTGAACTTAAAGCACCGCTGCACCTCACCTGGAGTTGTTATCAAAACGAAGATGAAGCGTGTGGAGTCTGCGATAGCTGTGCTCTTCGTCTGAGAGGATTTCAGAAAGCAGGTGTTGACGATCCGATTAATTATATAACAAAACCAAACTATCTTTAGACAATTAATGAGTTAATACAATGAACAAAAAACTAAAACTACTTGAAAACATTCAAAAACGAATTTCCCAATCGGGATTACACTATTATTCACACGGCACCGGAGTTCACCTCGCTTTGTCCCAAAACCGGTCAGCCAGATTTTGCCACGATAACAGTTGAGTATGTGCCGGATAATTTATGCATCGAGTTAAAGTCTTTGAAGCTTTACTTCAACTCTTATCGAAATGATGGATTGTTTTTTGAAAGTGCAACAAATAAAATACTCGATGACCTTGTTAAAATTTGCAATCCGCGTTATATGCTCATCACTGCAGAGTTCAACGTTCGCGGAGGA
Source organism: uncultured Ignavibacteriaceae bacterium (assembly GCA_963739915.1). Lineage (GTDB taxonomy): Bacteria > Bacteroidota > Ignavibacteria > Ignavibacteriales > Ignavibacteriaceae > IGN2. Next base: position 225,856 of record CAVUCF010000023.1, on the reverse strand, counting down.
ATATCATCTGTTATTGAAGCTGAATATTACAGCCATAATATTAAATAGAAAAAGTTATATCGATTTTTTTGGAAAGATGAATTGCAATCAGAATTAAAAAATATATTCCATACAAAACGAGATGAATTGTTCGAAGCGTACTCGAAACAGGCTGATGCATTAAAATTCAGCAAAGAGTACAGTTTATTAATTGAAGAATTTATCCGTGCACTTGCCGGAAAAACAAAATATAATTTTGCTGTTGCATCTGCAGGAAGTTTTAGCCGGAGAGAATTCTCACCTTATTCTGATGTTGATATTATTTTTATTGCAGAGTCAGTTGAAGATAATGCAAAAGATATCACTGAGTTAGTTACCCGATTCTGGGATAACGGTCTGGAAGTATCGCACACAGTAAGAGACTTATCAGACATTCAAAAATATTTGTTGTCAGATCTTCACACCTTCACTCAGTTTTTTGAAACGCGATATCTGCTCGGCTCTGAAAAAATTTATAAGATCTGGAATGAAAAGCTAATCAAAGCACTTAATGAAGATATCAAAGCCGATCTGATAAAAAGACTTATCGAGGATTCCGAGGAAAGATATAAGAAATACGGAAGCTCTCCGAAAATGTTAGAGCCGAATGTAAAGTTTTCAGCAGGCGGCCTCAGAGATTTGCAGCAGGTTGAATGGATGTACATATTTTCAAGAAAAGAGTTGTTTAATAAACAGCAGGAATCAACACAGATTGAAACATTTCTCAATCTGATGAAAGAAAATAAAATTACTTCCTCCGATGAAAGTAGCCGCGTGCTCAGCAGCTATAAGCTGATTCTTTCTGTTAGAAACCTGATGCACCTTGAATCAGAGCAAAAGAATGACCGTTTTGAATTCAGTGAGCAGATAAGGATTGCGAAGATTTTTGGATTTGAAGAAGATGCACTAGCAGATTTTATGAGAATATATTTTAGCGCTGCCGTCATTCTTAACCGCTTCTCAAAGTCAATGATAAAAAAATTCTATGACGATTCACTTCTATCGTTACCCGCATCTCTTTCAATTACTCTTGATGATGATTTTGAAATGAAAGGAAGAATCATTTCGATGAGAGAGAATGCTCAGTTAAATATGTCGGATATTCTCAGAGCTTTCTACTATCGCGGACTTCACTCTGCCAGATTTGATGAATCGCTGCGTTCATACATTGTTCAGAAATTTGAATCTGCCGACAAACATCAGTTCCAGGGGAGTGAATCTTCTGTATTCTTCAGAGAAATTTTAAAGCTCCCCAAAAATGTTGGTCAGACTTTGTACGTAATGAATGAGCTTGGTGCGCTTGGTGCTTTTATGCATGAGTTTAAAGAACTGAACGGCTTTTTGCAGCACGGCGTTTATCACTCATACACTGCCGACGAACACACGCTGATTGCCATTCAGAATGTGGAAATGCTTGCAAATGAAAATTCTCAGCTTGGAAGAATTTTTAACAAACTCAAAGACAAAGAAAAACTCTTCATTGGATTGCTTCTTCACGATATTGCCAAACCAATAAATATAAGCGGACACGAAATAATCGGTGCTGAGCTTGCCTCTTCAATTATGTATCGTATGGGTTATAGTGATTCAGAAATAAATACGGTTTCATTTCTTGTTTATAATCATCTTCATATGGAACAAACAGCTTTTAGAAGAAATTTAAATGATCCTGAAACACTTAACAGTTTTACTTCAAGGTTTAACTTCAATTGAAGATCTTGATCAGCTTTATCTTTTAACTTACGCAGATCTTTCTGCTGTTAATCCCGTTGTTTGGACAAGCTGGAAAAGTGAACTTCTCGCTGAACTTTACCGAAAGACGCTAGCAATGCTCGAAGAAAAAATTTCCGGAGAAGAACTTTTATACTCAACCACATATGCTGTTCCAAAAGAAATTAGTAAGTACTCTCCGAACATCTCCGAAGAAGTTGTCAAGGATCATATTGAATCAATTGATGACATAGCGTATTCACATCACTTTGGTGCTGAAGAAATTGCCAGACATATAGAAGAAATTGATAAGGGATCGGTTGTATCGGTTCTTTTTTCTGACGCCAATGGATATACTGGCATTACAATTATCACCAAAGATTTTCCTTCGCTACTTTCAAGACTTTGCGGTGTGATGGCGATAAACGACATCAACATTCATGATGCTAAAATTTTTACGCGTAAAGACGGAATAATAATTGATACTTTCAACGTAACAGATTTCAGCTCTCATAAAAAACTGGAAAAGGAAAGGTTTGGTAAAATTGAAGAAGATATGAGCCTTGCTGTAAGAAGTCTGCTGCAGCTTGGTAAAGAGGTGGCTTTACTTAAATCAAAGTGGTGGAGGATCGAAAACAAATTATTCAAGAAAAAAGGAAACATAAAAGTTTCATTTGAAAACCACGAAAGGTACACCATCATCGATGTTCATTCACCGGACAGACTTGGATTTCTCTATCACGTTACAAGCAAAATGAATGAACTCGGTCTGAATATTTTCTTCGCCAAAATTTCTACACAGGGCGATGAAATAGTTGATGCATTTTATGTGCTCGACAGAAACGGCAAGAAAATTTCCCCCAACGATTATGAATTTGTTAAAAACGAAATAACTTCTGCAATTGATAAATTATTATAAGGATTATTTTGAGCCTCACAGATAAACAAAAACCAATCGGTGTATTCGACTCAGGTATCGGAGGATTGACAGTTGTAAAAAGACTTGCATCAACTCTTCCGAATGAAAGCATAATTTATTTCGGAGATACAGCACGTGTGCCTTATGGTTCTAAATCCAATTCGACTGTAATTGAATATTCAATTCAGAATACAAAGTTCCTGCTGCAGAAAAATATTAAAGCACTTGTGGTTGCGTGCAATACTGCATCATCAATTGCAATTCCCGATCTTAAAAAAATGTTTGATATTCCTATCATCGGAATGATTGAACCCGGTTCGAAAATGGCTTTGAAGAAAAGTAAGAGTAAAAAAATCGGAGTTATCGGAACAAGAGCTACTATAAATAACCTTGCATATTCAAAAGAAATTAAAAAACTAAATAACTCTGCACAGGTATTTGAAAAACCTTGCCCGCTTTTTGTTCCTCTTGCAGAAGAAGGATGGATTAAGCATCAAGCGACTTATGAAATTGCAGAAGAATATTTGAAAGAACTCCGTGAAGATGGAATAGATACATTAGTTCTCGGCTGCACACACTATCCTATTTTATCCGAAGTAATTCAGAAAGTTATCGGCAGCAAAGTTACTTTGATTGATTCGGGAGTTGCTTCTTCCGAAGTGATTAAATCAGAATTAGAAAAACTTGACTTACTTTCAGATTCGAACACATCCGGTGGACAGGAATATTACGTGAGCGATATTCCTGCAAAGTTCAAAGAAGTTGCTGAGTTATTTCTTGGAAGAGAAATTGATCACGTCCACAAAGTTGATCTGGAAGTGTTGATTTCGGAACATTAATATCCTAAATCTCCTTTATCTGCCCTTCAAAAAGCTTTGTAAGAATTTTTCTGTCCGACGTTTTAGTTAATGCAAGCATCAGTTTAATTCTTGCCTTCTGACCGTTCAGGTAATCTGTAAAAATAACCCCCAGATCGTGAAGATGTTTGCCGGCACCCGGATAGCTGTAAATGTTGCTTGTTTCTCCGGCCGGACATCTTGAAACCAGCACAACAGGAATATTTTTTTTAATTACATACTCCACACCTTTAAATGCCGCAGGAGGAACATTACCAATTCCTAGTGCTTGAATAACCAAACCATCGGTACCTGAATCTGCTGAATGCCTGAAAAATTTTTCATTCATTCCCGCATAAACTGTTAGCAGATCTACATTTGAATTAACTTTCTCAGTATTGATCGTTTCAAGATGTCTGGGCAATCGGTTATAGACCACCCTTCCATACTGTACAAATCCAAGCGCTCCAAAATCCAGGCTCTGGAAAGTTTCAATCTCGTTAGAAAAAATTTTGGTCACTTCACTGGCAGCGTTCACTTCACCGTGAAGACAAACAAGCACACCTAAATTCTTTGAATTTTCATTTAAACAAACCTGGATTGAGTCAGTAAGATTTCTTGGTCCATCCCAATCCGGTTCAGAACTGTTCTTCATCGAACCGGTAAATACAATTGGAATTTCTGTTTTGATTGTAAGGTCAATCAGGTAAGCAGTTTCTTCCAGAGTATCGGTTCCGTGAGTTATGATTACTCCATCAAAATTATTTGTAGATAACTTTTTCTTCAACTGTCTTGAAAGCTCAATCATAATTTCGGGAGTAACATGAGGACCGGGATACTTACCAAAATCATAGCAGGAAATATTAGCAAGCTTTTTTGCTTCGGGAATTTTTTTCAACAGTTCTTTTCCTGAATATCGGGGAATGATGCCACCGGATATTTTTTTATCAACTTTCATTGAAAAAGTTCCCCCGGTAAAAACAATCAGTATGTTCTTCTTTTCAGCCATATGTATTATTTCCTTGAAAAATCAGGATGAAAATTAAGCTTATTTTAAGAAAATGCCATTTGATGAATAGTCACTATTAACGATGATATGCCCTTTATTTAACTTGAAGGTGAAGTCTGGTTAGATTAACTTTAAAATAAAAAATGAGGTAAATATGCTAATGGTAGAAGATGTTGATTTGACTCCAAATCCGCATGCATTAAAATTTATATTGAACCAAAAGCTACTTAACTATGAAACAAGGCAGTATGCCAACAAAGAATCCGCAAAGAATGATCCTTTTGCATTTAGGAATATTTGAACTTGATGGAGTCGTTTCGGTTTTCTATATGGATAAGTTTGTTACGATTGAAAAATCTCCTGACGCAAACTGGGGACAAATCCAGAGACCGTTTATTGATTTTCTAAAATCATTTGATCCAGATTTAATTCCTGAAGGAATCAATAACAGCACCAACTGCTGAAGAAGAAAATGCTTTACTCAAAAAAATAAATCAACTGCTTGATCAAAAAGTTAGACCAGCACTTGCCGGAGACGGCGGCGGTCTGCAGGTTTTAGGAATAGATGGCTTTACAGTTAAGATAAGATACCAGGGAGCCTGCGGAAGTTGCCCAAGCTCTATCTCAGGTACACTAATGGCAATTGAAGGTTTATTAAAAAGAGATGTAAATCCTTCTATTCACGTTGTTGCCGCGTAAAATTATTTTCTTGAAATTTATAGGGGAAGAAATCAAAGCGGGTTTCTTCCCTTTTTTATTTTCCGACAAATATATATAAAATTTTATGCATTGAAGAACTATACTTTGCTTCCGATACTATAGATGGAATCGAAATAGATGTCATCATTTCAAGTGCTGGAGTAAGAGAAATTCTGATAAACAGAAAATCAAATTCAGAAAACCTTTCCGCAATAACTCAAGTTTCTCCTGATGATTCGAAAGTTGTGAATGTGTTCACACAACTGAAAGAATATTTTAACAGGCAAAGAAAAGAGTTTGACTTGAAGTTGGAAATTCTCGGTACGGAATTTCAGAAAAAAGTTTGGAATGAGCTTACGAAAATTCCTTATGGAGAAACTATCAGTTACGGCGAATTAGCAAACCGGATGGGTGATAAAAATTTAATGCGCGCAGTCGCAGCAGCTAATGGAGCAAATCCAATTCCAATAATAATTCCCTGTCATCGCGTAATTGGTGCAGATGGAAGCCTGACCGGTTACGGTGGTGGTTTGGATGTAAAACAAAAACTACTTGAATTAGAAGGAAGCTGGTCTCTAAGTCTGTTTTAAAATAAAAAACGCGACAGATAATAATTTTACCGATCGCGTTGAAATTTTTAGCTATAATAATACTAAATCACTTTACTTCGGAAAGCTTATTCAAATCCTCTAATTGAACAAATTTTTCGTTGAATTTATAGTTCCCACCTGCTGTTTTCATACATTTAATGAACTTTACAGTTATAAGATCGTTTTTTTTCTTCTTTTTTAACTTATCTGAAAAAGATTGCTGTTTAGCCATATTAACTCCTTTATTTTGAGGCGCAAATATATCAAAACCAACCTCAAAAAAAAACATTTTGACTATATTGAAGGAAAATAATACATCATATCGAATCCTATTAATTAATGTATCATCAAATACCTGTAAATTCATCCAATTATAAATGGTATGAATTTTCATTGTTTCTTAGTTGTCAAATGTTTAGTTTTTCACAATAATTTTTAGTTAAATATATGTTGTTATTAGCAATCATAGTAATCCTCTCTTATCTGGTGGGATCAATTCCTAACAGTATATTAATCAGCAAAGCTGTAAGCGGAATCGATATACGAAACCACGGCAGCGGTAATGCCGGTGGTACTAATGTAATGAGAGTTTTAGGCTGGAAGTACGGTTTGGTTGTTATTTTTCTCGATGCTTTGAAAGGTGCAATTGCTGTTGTCATTATTTCCAGATTATTTTACGGTCCACTTCCATTTGAGAACGTTTCTCCATTCGATGACTTTACTTTAGTTCAGATAATTGCTGGAATGGCTGCTGTCATAGGACATATCTGGACAGTCTTTGCCGGATTTAAAGGAGGAAAAGGAATTGCTACTGCACTTGGTATGCTGTTAACTTTAATCACGATTGATATGCTTATCGCGATGGGAATTTTCGCATTAGTTGTTTTGATTTCAAGATATGTTTCGCTTGGTTCTATTATTGCGGCCATAAGTGTTCCTTCAACTTTATTTATCAGAGAAAATCTTTTTCATGTTGATATACCTGGGTACAGTACATTATTACCTTTTATAATTGCAGTTACTGCTCTTGTTGTTTTTACACATAGAAAAAACCTGGTCAGAATATTCAACGGAAGTGAAAATAAAATCAGTTTTCGAAAGAAACCAAAAAATAGCTAAATGAAAATTTCAGTTCTCGGCGCTGGCGGCTGGGGAACTACCCTCGCAATCTTACTTCACTACAACGGTCACAATGTAACTCTCTGGGAATACAAGAAAAGTTACGCCCGTCAATTAATAAGGAAAAGAATTAACGCTGATTACCTTCCCGGCATAAAAATCCCGAAAGAAATTTTAATAACTTCAGATATTGAAGAATCTTCTGAAGATAAAAATCTTATTGTTATGGCTGTGCCTTCCCAGTTTCTCAGAGGTGTTATTGAGAATATACATTACAAAAGTATTGAGAATGCAATACTCGTAAGTGTTTCAAAGGGAATTGAAAAAAACACTTTAATGACAATGTCACAAATGCTGAAAGATGTTTTTCCAGCTATTAATGAAAATCAGATTGGAGTTATTTCTGGTCCCAGCCATGCCGAAGAGGTCAGCCAGATGGTACCGACCGCTGTTGTTGCAGCTTCTGTTGATATCGAAACTTCGAAAGCAATTCAGGCAGCATTTATGACTTCGTACTTTAGAGTTTATGCATCAACAGATATTCTTGGTGTTGAGCTTGGAGGCGCATTTAAAAATATCATTGCAATCGGTGCAGGAATAATTGATGGTGCTGGATTTGGTGATAATACCAAAGCAGCTATAATGACACGAGGTGTTGCTGAAATTTCCAGACTTGGTTTAGCTATGGGTGCTCGTCCCGAAACTTTTGCCGGACTTTCCGGGATGGGAGACTTAATCGTTACTTGCATGAGCAGACACAGCCGTAACAGGTTCGTAGGCGAACAAATCGGAAAAGGAAAAAAGCTTAAGCAAATCTTAAAGTCAATGGAACAGGTTGCCGAAGGAGTTGAAACTACCCGATCAGCAAAGCAGCTTGCAAGTAAGATTGATATCGAAACACCAATAACAAATGAAGTGTACAAAATTCTTTTTGAAGATAAAGACCCGGTAAAAGCAACGACTGACCTGATGACAAGAGATATGAAGACTGAGTGAAGAGCTCGTTATTTTTATTTTGATATTCCCTGCCTGAATAATTCCATCGACAAAAACCAATCAATTTCAGAATTGTAGTCGTTTTCCTTTGATGAAAAATCGCTTGCTATCTTATTAAGTTTTTTGCGATCATAATATTCATAGTTTCTTACTTCGGAGGATTGAATGACATCGCCAATAAATTCTTTTAACGAGTTAAGAAATTCAATCTGTTGTTTGCTCCGATAAGATAATCCAAGCTTATTTTTTACTCTCGAATGTATTCTTGCACCAAGAGATGACGAATTAAATGGATGATCAATGTTTCCTTTAACAAGAGGATGTTTCGTCAGTTGAATTGAATTCTGTCTGATTAACTCCTTAAATAATTTTCCATTCTTTTTCCGAATTATTAAATCCAAACAACAGCTTTAATACATCCTTCTGAACTAACGGCATAAAAGAAAGAACATATTGATCGATACGGGCTTGCTCGGGTGCATAATAATTTGTGAGCCTTGCCTGATTGAAAAAATATCAATCCAGTTTGCGGGACCAATTTTGGCAACATCGGGCATCTCTTCAAATAATTTTTCTATTTGTTCAATTGTCCCTTTTTCCATTTCTTTTAATACTTCCTCCGAAAAAATATCTGCTTTGTTGTGTTTAAGAATACTATAAATTCTTTTGAAATCTTTTTCCAGCAATGCTTTCCTTCCGAGCAATAATAATCTGTTTGCGAACTCTCTTCGCCAGATTTCACCAAAGCCGCCATCTATAATCAATTTGTTTTGCTTCGCAATCTTTCATAGAATCTCAGGTTTAATATTGAGCTAACTGGATTGGTTATGGCGGATTGAACAGCATAAGTTTTTATAACTTCAATGAGTTCATCGTTTGTTGGTAATACATCATCAATAATTTTATTTTTTAAATTTAGACTGCTCAGCAACTGCGATGCAATTTTTGAATCGGGATGATTCGGATCGCCAAAAGTATGTGTCTCCCACAAATCAGAATTTTTATTCGCCAGGCAAGATAGAAGCAACCTGGAATCTAAACCGCCGGATAAACTTAATGAAATTTTTCTTTCTTTAATTGAAAGCAATTTCTTTAAGGTTGTACCAAACATTTCTCTATTGCCGGTTACATATAAATCAGGCTGCCAGGGGTTTTCGTTAATAGTCAGGTTACCATTTTTTATGGCTGCGTTAGCACAAACCAGTCTTTTAACATTTTTAATTATGCTATTTCTTGAAATCTGGTTCTGAAGAAGCCATCTCGAACCGAACTCCCTTAAATCTAGTTCAGGATTAATAAAATACTTTAGCCAGTCTATTCTTGTTGTAAATCCAATACCTTCTGGAAGCTTAACAATATATATTTCCCTTAAGCCCAATTCATCGGTAAAAATTTTGAGCTCATCATCAGAATATTTTACTGCAACGAAGTGTCCATTAATTTTTTGCAGATCAACTTGTCGCAGATTTAAAAAATTTTCCCAACCACTAACATTTAATATTTTATATTCATCCCCAGATTGAATAATTCCAACACCAGCCACAGCCCAACAATTTGAGTTTAAGGAATCTGATTTAAAGAAGATAGTTTCGCTGTTCCCGCCAGCGTAAAGTATAAGATTCGAATTTTGGAATGTATGAAGATGAGTTTCAGGTGAACTTATTTTTATTCTGTTACGATTGCCAAAATATCCAAATATCCAACTCATAAAATCAACAACTAGTTTTCAACTTATTCAGTTACTCTTCCACCGGGCAAAGAGATGCCTTTTATTTTTCTGAAGAGTGAAACCGCAAATGAGTCAGTCATACCGGAAATAAAATCAATTATTCTTAACAGTCGCAGATAAAGGTCTTCGGGAATCTCCTCGGTAATTCTACCCGGAAGAAGTGCTAAGACTGCTCTATGCTTTGAGGATATTTTTTCTTCGTAAGCTTCATTGTAAGCATTAATAAACGTATCCAGCAATCCACCAAGAACTTCGTACCCTGCGACTTCTCTTTCAACAACACTTCGGGACTTGTAAATATTTTTAATAGAAATATCCTTTATACGCTTCAAAGCATTTGCTCTTCTTATTTCGCCTATCAAATCATTTTCAAATTTTCCGCTTAGAATATTCTTTTCATCATCCAGAAAAACTTTAGCTAATTCACTTACCAACTCGCTTATTGCAACCGCCCTTAAATAACCAATCCGGTCTTTTTCATCTTTATCTCTATAATCCTTCAAGCTCTGTTTTGAAACTAATGGTCTCAGCATCTCTTCAGTTTCCTTGAATGAAACAAAACCAAGCCGAAAACCATCCTCAAGATCCATTACCCTGTAACAAATATCATCCGCTGCTTCAACTAGGAATGCAAGTGGATGCCTGCACCACCAAAAAGTTTTTTCACTTTTAATACAATCGAGTCCTGTCGCCTCAGCGACGACTTTAAATAACTCTTTTTCTGCCTGGAAGAATCCGTACTTTCTATATGCCTTACTTTGCAACGATTTGCTTTGAGTATTGATGAGAGATTCGCGTGGGTACTTTGTCACCGCAGCGAGAGTTGAATAAGTAAGGCTTAACCCGCCTTTAACTCTGGGATTCTGAAGTTTGGTAATAATTCTAAATCCTTGTGCATTTCCTTCATACTTGACAAGGTCTGTCCACTTTTTCTCATCTTTAATGTTGGATTTAAACTTTCGACCGTTACCGCTGCGGAAATATTCGGCTATTGCATCTTCACCGGAGTGTCCGAAAGGAGGATTACCGATATCGTGAGCAAGACAGGCTGCAGCAACAATTTCACCGAAATGGAATTTTGTAAACTTATTGTTCAAAGCCGGATTTCTTTTAATCACTGTTTCACCAACAAGATTTCCCAATGATCTGCCAACACAGGAAACTTCGAGGCTGTGAGTTAGCCTGGTATGAACAAAGTCACTCTCCGGTAATGGAAACACCTGTGTCTTATCCTGCAGTCTTCTGAAGGCTGGTGAAAAGACTATCCTATCGAAATCTTTTTGAAATTCACTTCTTCCATCGTGAAGTTTACTTTTCGGTTGGCTTTTTTCGCCAAGCCGTGAATCAGTTAATAACTTTTCCCATTCCAATTTTTATTTCCTTCCTGATTTTCTTTTCAAAATTAAATATAATTTCTCAGAAAGACTTTAAGTGATTTTTGAGATTAGCGAAGTGTTAGATTATTTTTCTATTTATGAAATCTATTTCAAAGAACACCCTTGATGAATCTGTCCAATATTTAAAATCAGTAGGACCGAAAAGGGCTGAATCCTTTTCAAAAATAGGAATAAAAACTATTCGTGATTTGCTTTACTACTTCCCTTCACGTCATCTTGATCGTACTACTGTTCTGACTGCAGCAAAAGCTTATGGTTATTTAATGAACGGGTATGAAGGCGAATTAACAGTAATTGGAAAAGTTTTCGAAAAGGAAAAGAAGAAGTTTGGTAAGAAGGAAATTCTTAAAATTCAGTTCAGGGATGAGACTGGATTTTTTGAATGTATCTGGTTTCGCGGAACAAAATATTTTTATTCCGTATTTAATGAAGGAGATGTTTTTGCTATCTCATCCAAACCAGATAAATCAAAATATGGTGCATTACAGTTTATTCATCCTGATTTTGACAGAATAACCGAAGAAGAAGAGAAAAGTTTTCTTCATACGGGAAAGATTATTCCTTTCTATCGAATCCCAAAGGAACTTAAATCCGGTAACATCGGGGATTTAAGCTTACGAAGAATTATCAGTCTTGCCGTCGAAAGTTATGCAGATAAAATTGAAGAAACCCTTCCGGAAGAAATTATTAATCAAAATAAACTAATTCCGCTAAAGGAAGCAATAAGAAGCTATCATTTTCCTGAATCCACTGATAAATTGAATTCTGCACGACAGCGGTTCAAGTTTGAAGAATTATTTTACCTGGAATTACTGGTTGCTCTCAGAAAACAGAATTACCAGAGTAAGCTAATCGGGTATAAAATGAGTATAAGGTCGAACCTGGTTCAGAATTTTTTGAAGACACTTCCGTTTGAACTTACAACTGCGCAATTAAAAGTTCTTGGCGAAATAAAGAATGATCTCCTTTCCGACAAACCAATGAATCGTCTATTACAGGGAGATGTCGGAAGCGGAAAAACAATAGTATCCTTAATTGCAATGCTGATTGCAGTAGATAATGGATTCCAGGCTGCGATCATGGCACCCACGGAAATCCTGGCTGACCAGCATGCAAAAAACATTTCAGCAATGATGAAGAAACTTCATGATCAATATTCTGAACGGGAAATTAGAGTTTCTTTGCTTCTTGGTGGACAGAAGAAATCAGAAAGAGAAAAAAAACTTCTGGAAATCGAATTACAGGAAGCCGACATCATAGTTGGCACACATGCTCTTCTGGAAGAAAAGGTAATTTATAAGAATCTGGGTATGGTTGTAATCGATGAGCAGCACCGTTTTGGTGTAAGACAAAGAGCAAGACTTCAAAGTAAAGGAAAAACCCCTGAAGTTCTGGTAATGAGTGCCACACCTATTCCCCGAACGATCTCAATGACCGTTTACGGCGACCTGGATATTTCAGTTATCGATGAAATGCCAAAGAACAGGAAACCAATTAAAACTGTTCTTAGAGGTGAAAGCAGACTTCCTGAAATTTTCAAATTCATCATTGATAAAAAGAAGGAAGGTTACCAGACATTTCTTGTATATCCATCTGGTAGAAGATTCTGATAAGCTGGAACTGAAAGCTGCTGAAACTTTTTATGAGGAACTCAGGAAGACTCATCTAAAAAATTTAAAGCTCGGACTTATCCATGGAAGAATGAGCTGGCAGGAGAAAGAAGAAAAGATGTTGCACTTCCTGAAAAAAGAATATGATGTTCTCATTTCAACAACAGTAATTGAAGTAGGCATAGACATCCCTGATGCAAATATAATCCTGATCAACGATGCTCATCGGTTTGGTCTTTCACAACTTCATCAGCTGAGGGGAAGAGTCGGACGGAGCGATAAACAGGCTTACTGTGTCCTTGTCACGAAGGATGAAATTGTACAGTATAATATACAACAGAAACTTGATCTCGATTACCTTTCGAGTTCTATGATTGATAAATATAAGTCAGCAATCAGACTTCAGACGATGGTAAAGACGAATAACGGTTTCGAAATTGCTGAAACAGATTTGAAGCTTCGGGGACCTGGTGATATCTTCAGTACAAAGCAAAGTGGCTTCCCTGATTTGAAATATGCAGATATAATTTATGATGCAGAACTTATAAACCAAACAAAGAACATTGCTTTCGACCTTATAAATAAAGACCCATCTCTCGAATCAGAAAATAACCGGGTGATCAGAAATAATCTCATCAAATATTATTCAGACAACCTTCAGTACGCAAAGATTGCCTGAAATATTTTTTTCTTTAAAGAATTTTTCATCTCAAATCGTCATCAACAGAAAAAAAATTATCCGAACTACTTCATGAAATATTTTAAAATTCATGACCTCACACTAAAAAATTTCTCTCTTCGACTCTCGTTCATGAAAATTTTCCATGAAAAAATATTTTTAAAAACTTTTTAAAACATGTTGACAAATTATTTATAAAGTTTATATTTGGAACAAAAAATAATTTAAAGGAGAAAATATTTTATCACCAAGGTTTAATGTACGTTTAGATGTTGCTATAACATTCAACGTAAAACCGGAGAGTGAAACTTTCCTTGACGATCTCCCTCCTGTTCAGAATTCTCCTCAACATGAATTTCAACCGGCTATAGATACCTATGCAGAATGGGATACATGGGAAACTGTAAACGCAGTTAAAGATGCTATCAGCGAATTTCATAACGTAACTTTGGTTGAAGCAAACAACGACGCATTCTCAAAACTTAAAGAATTGAAACCTGATATAGTTTTTAATTTTGCTGAAGGACTTAACGGAGTTAACCGCGAATCGCATATTCCTGCGATGCTTGAAATGCTTCAGATTCCATACTCAGGTTCGGACGCTCTTACGCTTGGAATTTGTCTGGATAAATCAAGAGCAAAAGAAATTTTAACCTACCACAAAATTCCAAATGCAAAATTCCTGGTTGCCAACCAGATGGAAGACATTAAGAACACCAATTTCGATTTTCCATTAATAGTAAAGCCGATTTCTGAAGGCTCGAGCAAGGGAATTTTTTCCTCTTCCTTTGTAAAAAATACTCAGGAACTTGAGGAAGAAGTTAAGCGGATAATATTTGCTTATAACCAACCGGCATTGATAGAGGAGTTTCTTTCCGGAAGAGAATTCACTGTTGCTGTTCTTGGAAACGGTGATGAAGCAGAAATTCTTCCCATAATTGAGATTCGTTACGAAGATTTTCCCGAGGATGTTGTACCCCTTTACTCTTATGAAGCTAAATGGATACTTGATACCAAAGAAAATAACTTTGATGTCTTTGAATGCCCCGCCAAACTCGACAAACATCTGGAAGAAAAAATTAAAGATACCGTTTTACGAACTTACAATGTTTTAAATTGCAAGGATTGGAGCAGAATAGATATCCGTCTTGATAAGAATGGAATTCCTAATATCATTGAGATCAATCCTTTACCGGGAATTATGCCGGACCCAAATGAAAACTCGAGCTTCCCGAAAGCTGCACGTGCAGCAGGAATGAATTACAACCAAATGATCCAGCGTGTTCTTTATTCAGCGGCAAAAAGGTATAAACTCGTATGAAAGAGAACGCAAAGATATTGATTTGCTACAACTCACCGGTTAGTGTTTTCTCGGTTTATAATGGAAAGCGGAATGATGAGTCAGCCAAGGCTAATGATCTTTCAGAAAATAATTTTGTAAAAGAGCTGAATAAAGTTGAGGAATCTTTATCAAAATATTTTACTCAAGTGAAATCTCTTGCTATTGACAAAGATGTTCAAAAGACTATTAATAATATTAACTCTTTTAATCCTGATGTGATTTATAACTTTGTTGAATCGGTAGAAGGTATTTCCTCTTATGAATGGTGTATGGCAGGATTATTTCAAATGTTGGGCTATGAAATAACTGGTTGTTCACCTATTACGCTGGGTAATTGCCTTAATAAAGCCAGAGCAAAAGCAATTTTAAAATCGAGAGGGATCCTTACTCCGGAATACAGAACATTAAAGAAAACTAAAAGATTTACCGAAAAAGAAATAAAATTACGTTATCCATTAATTCTCAAACTGATGAACGAAGATGCAAGTATCGGTATTTCTGAATTCTCAGTGGTAAAAAATTACTCAGAATTGAGAAAACAATTCAGTTTTCTGGCCGAAACTTATAATCAGGATGTTATACTTGAAGAGTATATTCAGGGAAGAGAATTAAACGTGGCAATACTTGGCGGCAGAGTTCTTCCGATTTCAGAAATAAGTTTTACAGGCCTTCCTGAAGAATTCCCCAACATAGTTACTTACGATGGTAAGTGGACAGAGGGAAGTGTTTATTACGATCACACTAAACCTGTTTGCCCGGCGCCACTTCCTGATAGACTAAGAAAGAAAATCCAAATTACAGCATTAGCATCATATGACGCGTTGAACTGCAGAGATTATTCGCGTATTGATATCAGATTGAGCAGCGATGGCGTGCCTTATGTTATTGAGGTTAATCCTAATCCGGATATTTCAACTGACTCAGGATTTTCACGAGCGGCAGCCGCAGACGGAATTAACTATGGTGATTTACTCTATACAATTGCAAACTTTGCATTAATCAGAAAGAAAAAAAATGATTCGCAGGCTAAAGCCGGATGATGCAAAAATAATTGAAGGAATTTTAAATTCGACTCCGAATTTTAGTGATGAAGAGATCAAAGTTGCGATGGAACTTGTGAGCATCGTAGCAATGAATCCCATACAGACCGACTATCATTTGTTCATTTATGAAGAAGATGGCATGATTCTTGGATACCATTGCACCGGTAAGAGACCATTAACTGATGGTGTGTATGATCTTTACTGGATTGTAACCAACCCCAATTACGGAAAAAAAGGGATTGGAAAGAAACTTTTAGAACATGCAGAAAGTTTTGTTAATGAAAACAACGGCAGGTGGCTGCTCGCTGAAACTTCTTCCAAAGATAGTTACTCTGCTACAAGAAATTTTTATATGCGTAATAATTACAGCATAATTTCTGAAATAAATGATTTTTATTCCAAAGGTGATGGTATGATCGTCTTTGGAAAATATTTCAATCACAAGAACAACTGAGGAACTATCATGGAACTTTGGCAGGAAATGGTAAGGGACAGCGTACACACTGTAGACCATATCGTAGAAAAATTCGGCATCGACCGCAAAACAGCGGAAGATCTGGATGAATTTTTCCAGTCCCGTATTAACCCTTACTATTTAAGTCTGATCCGTTATCCCGGCGACCCAATTTGGCTTCAATGCGTTCCGGCAAAAGTAGAGCTGGAAGATTTTGATGCAGAGGAAGATCCACTTCACGAAGACGAAATGAGTCCCGTTCCAAACATCACTCATCGTTATCCCGATCGTGCTCTCTTTCTTGTTACCAGCCAGTGTGGCATTTACTGCCGCTTCTGTACTCGTAAAAGAAAAGTCGGCGATTACGAGAAGATATCAATGAAAGGTCTCGAAAGTGCATTCAAATATCTTGAAGAACACACAGAGATCAGAGATGTTATTCTCTCTGGCGGTGATCCACTTATGCTCACAGATACAATGCTCGAGAAAATTCTCCAGCGTTTACGTCAGATGAAGCATATTGAAATCATCAGACTGGGAACAAGGATGCCTGTTGTTCTTACCACATCGAATTACAACAAAGCTCGTCAATATGTTAAAGAAGTATCATCCGATATACGTCAATACACATTTCAATCATCCATGGGAAATTACTCCTGAAAGTTCTAAAGCCTGTGAAATGCTTGCGGATGCGGGAGTTCCAGTCGGCAACCAGATGGTGATTATGAAAGGTATAAATGATGATCCCGCTGTTGTAAAAGAATTAATGCAAAAGTTGTTAAGAATAAGAGTCCGTCCATACTATATGTATATGGCAGATGAGACAAAAGGTGCAAACCACTTCCGCACTTCTGTTGAAACAGGATTAAGAATTGTGGAAGCATTACGCGGACACACAAGCGGTTTAGCCATTCCTCATTTTGTTATTGATGCACCTGGCGGCGGTGGAAAAATTCCATTACTTCCGAATTATGTTCTGCATATGGATGAAGAGGAAATAATTCTCCGCAACTTCCAAAACAAGGTATACAGATATAAAAACTATTCTGATAAAAATAATCCCGAAGGTTTCGGCGGCAAAAAGAAGAAAACTAATGGAAAGAAGCCATCAAAGACGAGCCCTAACGGAAAACCTGAAAGGAAAAAAGTTGAGGAACCTGTTTTAGAAGAAGCTTAGACTTATTAAATATTACTAAAAAAGAAATGCCATCCCGATATAAGGATGGCATTTTTTTAATTTTTTCCTTCAGAATCCATTTTATTTATCCGCACATCTATTCCCCATAAAAGTTTTTTGCGGAGTGTCCCAAAGTAAGTTGTAAGAGAAGTTTTAATAAGCTTTAACGAACGATCGCTTTTCTTTATTTCAATCTCCAGCGGCGGAGGAAAATTATAAACACGCTGACCATCGCAGCTAACCTGCACATCTTTATAAGGAGAATCAGCTTTAATTTTTATAACCTGCTCGCTTGATAAAACTATTGGTCTGACTGTTAGGCTGTGCGGAGATATAGGAGAAAGAGTTATTGCTTTCGCTGTTGGTGAAACTATTGGTCCGCCTGTGGAAAGTGAATAACCTGTTGAACCAGTTGGAGTTGCAACTATCAATCCATCGGCAGAAAAAGTTGTAACATATTCATCATCAACCCAAAGGCTAAGCTCGATCATTTTCGGCCAGCGACCTTTTTCAATTACAAGATCGTTCACAGCAATCAGCTCGCCAGTTTGATGACCAATACAATTACCAGTAAGAACCATTCGTTCTTCGATAGTGTATTTTTTCTTCTTCAGAATATCTATTACACTATCCATCTGTGCAACATCTGTCTCAACAAGAAAACCAAGCTTGCCAAGATTTAAGCCTAATACAGGTTTATCGTAGATGTGCGCTTTGTAAGCTGTTGCAAGCATTGTCCCATCGCCGCCAATAGAAATGATCAGATCACTGTTTTTATATATCTCATCATCTTCCGAAATGGAATCTTTATCTATTTTAAGTTTCAGCTTCCCGGTTTTTTCAAGAATAGAATTGGTGAGCAGATAACTTATTTTTTCTTTCCTGAGCTTGGTAATAAATGAGGAGACTACATCAAGCACATTACCTTTGGTAATATTTGCAATGATACCAACGAGCATATGAACTACTTTTCTTCCCCGGTATTTTCTTTAACTCCCTCATGTTTCTTTTTATCTTTATCCATCTCATCAACATAGTTGAGCTTAAGGTCTTTCAGAGTTTCGATTAAAAATTTTTCTTCGTAATCTGAAAGATTGCCCTTTGTTTTGGCCATAAGCATATCGAGTGAGTCAATATAGATTTTTGCGTGTTCAAGGTTACGATCAACTTTATTCGTAACCGGATTTTTTATTTTACCCATAGCCATCATAGCAATCTGTTGATTCTGAATGATGAGCTGCATAAAGAGGATGTTGTGATTAGCATCAGTCATAATTTCCCTCACTGATTTATTTTACTGTTCAAACTTACAATATTTTATTGAAAGAAACTTTACCGTAAATCTATGCTTTTTCTGAATAGTTTAATTATTTCCAACACTTATTCGAGGTTAAAAACATAAAGGTTTTCAGTTTTATCAGAGACGATATAAAGTTTTGTGCGGGTCTTATTGAATGTAATTCCTTCCGGCTGAATAACTTTAATTTTAAATTCCTTAATTAGATCTCCTGAGATGTCAGTATTAAAAAGACGCTGACTTTCATCGCTTAAAATCCAGAGTGTGTTATCAATGTCGTCAAAAAAGATCTCAGAAACATCCTTTGAGAAATTCAAAGTATCTCTCTTAAGTTCCTTTAAATTTTGATCAAGTGTTATAAGAAGACGCGGCCTCTTTTCATTTATTATGTAAAATTTTTTCTCTTTCGGATCATACGTTATTCCTTCTAACCCGGAATTTAATTCCCCTTCAAGCTCAAGTGCTGCTCGTTTCAGCTCTTTCCCTGAGGTATCAAGAATTACCACTTCCCTCGTTCGTTCTAAAACTACAGCAAGAGTACTGTCATCAATTACAGTGATTCCTTCAAGACCTTCGCCATTTACTTTAAAGTTCTTGATCTCTTTACCCCAACTATCAATCAGATAAACTTTACTGTTTTGATCGCTGACAACCCAAAAACCTTTTTCATCATAGCTGATATCGATTCCTGAAGGTTCAGGCACCGGAATTTCTTCAGCAACTGAAAAAGTGAGTGTTTTTAACGATTCTTCTTGTTTTTTATTGCAGGAAAAGGCCAATAAAGCCGATAAAAGAAAAACACTTAAATAAAAGATTTTGCACATTAAAAGGTCGAATTATTTAAAAATCTTAAAATATGTAAATAATATAATCTTTTATTTTTCATTTTGGGATTATTGCTTGAGGAATAAAAAAAATGTAGTATAATACCAGTGTGTTTTTAATATTTTGGAATTGCAGGGTGCTAGAAAAATAATCACAAAAGAGAGAGAAGGGAGATTTTTTTCATATGATGTCCAAAATTTCTATGTTCTTTGGAATAATAATTATTCTTTGCGTTTTAGTTTTTGGTTTCGTTTTCTTCGAGCCATTCTTCACAGAAGAGGTAATTGAAATAACGGTAATTAATAAAGAAAAATGGACCGGCGAGAAAGGCAGTTACTTTATTTTCACTGATAGAGAGGTTTTTCTAAACGAAAATAATTCTTACCATAATAACAAAACAAACGCCGATGAACTTTATACACTCTTTAAAAGAGGAGACAGCTATAAAGTAAAAGTCGTTGGTTTGTCCCTTCCTTTCCTTCCACGATTTCGCAACATACTTACCGTGCTGGAAAAGAAGGAATCAAACTTCTTACCGTCGGAGACTAAAAAATAAAGGATTTATTTAGAATCATAAATCAGTAGCTTCAATTGCTTTAATAGAATTGCAAAATCTTTTGGCGCTTTTGCGTTTGAGCAGCATTGTGGCAGTCGGAACCTGAAATTATTTTAACATCGGGAAATAAACCTTCTCTTCCTGAACAAACAATTGACTTATTTAATAATCAATTCTTTCCAACCATTTTACTCAATTAATAGAATAAATTTTTCATTATTGAGAACTAAATCAATCCTTATACTAATTATCTCTTAATATTCTTATAAAATCTAAAATTAAATCGAGATTTAATGTCTAGTGTGAGGCTAATTAGAGGCATAAAATTTGTCTTTTGGCCAATGCTATATAAATCGATTAACCAAAAAACAGGAAATTAACAATGGCTTATTTAATAACTGATGACTGCATTGATTGCAACGCTTGTGAAATAGACTGCCCGAATAATGCAATATATGCAGGCGGAACTCCCTATGAATTACATGGTAAAGAGTATCCGGCATTGCACGATACTCATACTTACATAGCTTATGATAAATGTACCGAGTGCGTTGGTTACTATGACGAACCACAATGCGTAGTTGCCTGTCCTAGCGAAGCAATAATAAAAGATCCAGACCGTAATGAAAGTCAGGAAGAACTTTTAGCAAAAAAAGAAAAACTGGGTACAATTCTAAAATAAATTTTTTCTTAGAAGGCTGTTTCAACAAACTGTTGCTGCTAACCTGTTCATACAGTGCCAAAAACTTCTCTTTGTTTAGGGGATGGGGAAAATTGGGACCACAAAATCTGGGGTGGCACTGGTTAAAGGATGATGAAACAGCCTTTACTATTTTAAATTAACAGAGTGGCTAAAAATAAATTCGTTTTATTTCTTCGGTTTTACTTTCGGTTTTTCTTTCTCTTCACAATAATCTTTAATTATCTGGTACGCTTCAAACAATCCTAACTCACCCGCTCTTTTAAAATCATCACAGGCATTTACTTTCATTTCAAGATTTGCATAGCATATCCCACGGTTGTAATAAGCAGTTCCATCAAGTGAATCAAGCGATATTATTTTCGTATAATCAACCGCAGCACTAAGGAATTCATTCAATCCAATTTTAACTTCTGCTCTGGTGTAGTATAATGCAGAATTTTCAGGCTCGATATCCAATGCAGAACTATAGTCATCAACTGCTTGTTCCAATTCTCCTTGAATAAAATATTCATTTCCTCTGTCTCTGTAAGCAATCATATTTTCAGGATCAATTGAAATTGCAGATGTAAAATCTTCTATTGCATTTTGTGAATCGCCAAGAAAAGAAAACAGAAGTCCCCTGTTCATAAAATATTTATAATTGGTGGAATCAAGGCTAATAGCGGTTGTATAATCTTCTATGGCGCCGGGATAATCTTCAATTGATTCTCTTGCGTAGGCACGGTTGAAATAAATCTGCGCATTTCCGGAATCAATTACTTCAGCATAGTCAAAATCAAAAATAGCTTTGTAATAATTTTGGCAGGATATATTTGCCAATCCCCGATTAATGAAATAATCCTTTTGTGTCTTATCAAGTATTATTGCTCTTGAATAATCATCAATTGCTTCTTTACAACTATCAAGCTGCATTTTTGATCTTGCACGATAGAAATATAGTTCTGCATTTCCTGGCTCAGCTTCAATTGCCTCACTAAAGTATATAATTGCTGTTCGATATTGCTCATTATCATAACTCTCAAGTCCTTTCATTAGCAATTCATTCTTCTGAGGTGTACACGAAAGACAAACTAAAACTAATAAAGGTATTAAAGCTATTTTCTGATTAAACATATTTATCAATTGCAAAATCAGAATGTATTTGTTGAATGATTAGTCATCTACGGAAATTTAACTTATTCTCTTCAACATTTAAAAGTAATTAATGCTTTTTTTAACAGTTAAAAAGGATTTGTTGCCCAAACTGTTACTTCTGGAATAAATCCACGGTCATCCATTTCCAATGTTGAAACTATTGTATGCGCAATTTCAAAACTTCGAAGCTTATTCGAAACCTCTTTCTTTTCTTTTCCTTCGTCATCACCGAATGCAGTAACCACTTCACTCGGATTTACCAAAATCACTCTCACGTTGTATTTCCTCAACTCGGCTTGCCAGCATTGTGTCATTCCACGCAGAGCAAATTTGGAAGAAGCATAAACAGTTCCATTGGCAAATCCTTTTGTGCCTGCAGTCGAAGAAATATTAATGATGTTTCCGTAATTCTGTTTCTTAAAAAGATTGGCTGCGTATTTTGCCATCAGCGCTGCACCAAAAACATTTATGGAATAAACATTCATAAAATCATCCAGATCAAGATCGAAAATCTGATCCCATTTCCCACCTATACCTGCGTTGTTCACAAGGCAATCAAGTTTTTTAAATTCTTTTACAAATTGATCATAAGTTTTTTTAATATCTTCAGGTTTGCCAGCATCAGCGTGAATAGGAAAAGCCCCGATTTCCTTTGCTGCCTTTTCAAGTCTTGATTTATTTCGGCCGGTAATTGCAACTTTGCCACCCTTTTCAATCAGGAGTTTAGCTGTTGCTTTACCAATGCCAAGGCTGCCACCTGTTACGAGAAATGTTGAATCTTTTATCTGCATTATTACGCCTTTAGTTTTAGTTAAATATTGTTCCTAAGATATAGATAAATCTTCAAATCGTTCCACTCAATGATGCCCAGAATATTTTATTTATAAAGAGATCACTATTGAACCCCTACAGGGTTCTACAATCCGGGAGAGAACTTAATAATGCTACAAATATTCAGTTCCTCCGGAACTGGCTCTGGAATTCCGTAGGAATTCAATGTTTGTAGAAAGCGTAATAGCAAACACAAAGCAGAACACCGTAGGTGTTCAATATTTCGGCCATTAGAAATTATTCCTCTAAAGCCTGATATATATTCAATCAAAATAAAATTGTATTACTTACTACATATCCATTATTTTTGATGCACAATTTCATATGAAAAATTATAATAGAATCATTTCTTTCCACAAAAATATTCAGGTGTTGTAATGGTTAAAAAAATGCTCTTCGTTCTGTTTTTTGTTTCTTTGTTTGCTTATCCTGTTATCTCACAGGAAAAGGATAAAGAAGAAGACAAAAGTCCATATAAATCCTCTACTTTTAATGGATTGAAGTTCAGATCGCTTGGTCCGGCAGTAACATCAGGCAGAGTTGTAGACTTTGCGGTTAATCCAAATGACATTCACGAATTTTATGTTGCAGTTGCTTGCGGTAACGTTTGGAAAACAACAAATTCAGGTACAACCTGGAATCCGATTTTTGATAATTACGGCTCATTCTCAATTGGATGTGTAACTATTGATCCGAAGAACACACACGTAGTTTATGTAGGAACGGGAGAAAATAATAGCCAAAGAAGTGTTTCCTGGGGTGATGGACTTTATCGTTCAGAAGACGGTGGGAAAAGTTTTACAAATATTGGGCTGAAAAAATCAGAGCACATTGCAAAAGTATTAATTGATCCCAGAGATTCAAAAGTTATTTATGTTGCTGCTCAGGGTCCACTTTGGGGACCCGGCGGTGAAAGAGGACTTTACAAATCCACTGATTACGGTGCAACGTGGGATTCTGTTCTTTACATCAGCGAGAATACTGGTGTAACTGACATCGTGATGGATCCAAGAGACCCCGATGTTCTTTACGCAGCATCTTACCAGAGAAGAAGACACGTTTGGACTTTGATAAACGGCGGACCCGAAGGAGCAATTCATAAATCAACTGACGGCGGGAAAACCTGGAACAAGCTAACCAATGGCTTACCTTCAGGTGATGTGGGAAGAATCGGATTAGCAATATCTCCGGTTAATCCCGATTACGTTTATGCGATCATTGAAGCACAAAACAAAACCGGAGGATTTTTTAAATCAACGAACCGCGGAGTTACCTGGGAAAAAATGAACGAAGTTGTATCCTCCAGCGCACAATATTACAGCGAAATTTTTTGTGACCCGGTTGATGTAAATAAAGTTTACCTTCTTGATACATTCTCACAGATTACAACGGACGGCGGAAAAACTTTTACTCCAATTTCAACAAAAGGCAGACACGTTGATGATCATGCTTTCTGGATTAATCCAAACAATCCGAATCACTTTCTAATTGGAGGTGATGGTGGAATCTATGAAACATTTGATGGCGGACAGACATTCCTCTTCAAAGATAATTTGCCAATAACTCAATTCTACCGGGTAAGCGTTGATAACTTTGAGCCATTCTATCGCGTAATGGGAGGAACGCAGGATAATAACAGCATGATAGTTCCATCTCAAACAATTAACGAGGAAGGGATTGTTAACGCTGATTTTATTCCACTTGTTGGTGGTGATGGATATGAAGCTGTAGCCGATCCTGACAATCCTTATATAATTTATTGTGAGTGGCAATATGGAGGTCTCACAAGACACGATTTGAAATCAGGCGAAACAGTCAGCATTAAACCACAGGAAGGTAAAGATGAACCGCCTTACAGATGGAATTGGGATACTCCGCTTATGGTGAGTCCTCATGCAAACAGACTTTACGCCGCTGCAAATAAAATTTTTAGAAGTGATGATAAGGGAGATACGTGGGAAGTAATTAGTCCAGATCTTACAAGGCAGGTTGATAGAAACAAACTTACAATTATGGATAAAGTATGGAGTGTTGATGCAGTTGCGAAGAATGCATCGACTTCTTTTTACGGAAATATAGTTTCATTAAGTGAATCTCCTGTTATTGAAGGTTTAATTTACGCTGGAACAGATGACGGACTTATTCAGATTACAGAGGATGGTGGGAAGAACTGGAAAAAGATTGAATCGTTTCCGGACATCCCTGAAATGACTTACGTAAGCTGCTTATATGCTTCACGATTTGATGCTAACACAGTTTATGCAACATTCGACAATCATAAAAGAGCAGACTTCAAACCATACGTTCTTATCAGCAGAGACAAAGGAAATAGCTGGGAATCAATTTCCGGCGATCTTAAAGAACCGCACGTTGTGTATGCCATCAGTCAGGATAACATTAAATCCGACTTACTTTTTGTTGGAACTGAATATGGTGTATTCTTTACTCTTAATGGCGGAAAGAAATGGATTCAATTAAAAGGTAGTTTGCCAACTACTGCCGTAAGAGATTTGGATATCCAGGAAAGAGAAAATGATCTTGCACTTGCAACATTCGGCAGAGGATTTTATATACTTGATAACTATTCGCCATTAAGAAATGTAGATGAACCGACTCTTGAAAATGAAAACTACAAACTCTTCCCTGTTAAAGATGCGCTGATGTTTATTAAGCGAAGTGCAACATTCAGCTCACTTGGTTCTTCTTTTTTCAAAGCTGATAATCCTGCTTTCGGTGCCACATTTACTTATTACATTAAGGAAACACCAAAGAGTATGAAAGAAACCAGGCAGGAAAAAGAAAAAGAACTTATAAAAGAAAATAATCCAGTTTATTACCCGACCTGGGATGAACTTCGTGCTGAAGACACAGAAGAAAAATCATACCTGCTTTTTGTCGTTTCAGATGATACGGGAAATGTTGTTAGAAAATTAAAAGATGGAATCAAGCCAGGTATAAACAGAATTACCTGGGATTTAAGATACGCCGATACTAATCCTGTAAAATCAGTAACAGATAAAAACGAAAGCGGAACGCCTGTGATGCCCGGCACTTACTCGGTTGAAATGTTTATGAGTCTTGATGGTGTTGTTACGAAGATTGCAGGACCGGAAACATTTGAAGCTAAAGTTCTTAATAACACAACTTTACCTGCTGAAGATTATGCTGCAATGATTGCATTCCATAAAAAAATAAGCGAGTTCAATCGTGCTGTTGAAGGTGCACTTAATTCTGCCAGAGACTTGTTAGCTAAAACAGATGTTCTAATCTATGCCATAAAACAAACTCCCGAAGCACCAAACACTTTGCTGGATAATGCATTGAGGATTAAGAATGAGACAGAAAATATTCTTCAGCATCTTTTCCAGGATAAATCATTAGCTGAACGCAATGAGCCAACTTATCCAACTGTGTATGACAGGTTAAATGAGCTTGCATTTGGAACGTGGCAAACGACTTCTGCACCAACTCAAACGCAAAAAATTATTTACCAGGTTGCAACGGAAGAGTTTGAACCTCTGCTTGCACAATTGCAAACACTGCTGGAAGTTGATTTGAAAAATCTTGAAGCCGATATGGAGCGTTACGGTGCACCGTGGACACCGGGAAGAGTTCCGGGCTGGAATAAATAGTAAGTTCTAAAAGGCGATCGCAAGATCGCCTTTTTATTTCCTCAAGTCATATTGAATCTGTCTGCTCGCCTCGTGACAAAGTAGAGGGCTGGCAGGTAGTTTCAGGATGAAATCTGTTCCGTCACTTCATTAACACAAAAGTTTCTTTACTTACAAATGAGTTATTACTGATTATTCTTTTCTAATTTATTTTTAATGTAAGTCAAATCATTTAATATTTTAACCATCGCTATCAGCATAACTGCTCCAATTATAGACCCGATTATAATAAATATTCCCAATCTCTTAAATTCCCCCAATGATTCGAATACTTGTAAGCCCATAAGGAACCCTCCAATCAATGCAGCTATGCTAAGAAATATCATGAGAAATTTCAGTGACCTTGGGGTTGTTAATTTTGATTTTAGTTTATGTCTTTCAACTGCTTTTAAATCCTCAGCCATTTCTATTTCCTTGTTTAGTAAATAATAATTACTAATCAAAATTATGTTATTAATCATCTACTAACAATAAAAAAGCCTCTTAACCCTGCCTACTCGCCTCGCAGCAAAACAGGGGGCTGTGACGTAAGCTTTTATTGAAAGAGGCTTGAAAAAAATTTTCACTATTACCGCATCAAAATTTATCTTCCGCATATCTGCCTGATGGTAGGCAGGTTTATCGTAGGAGAATCATCTACTATGTCTCAGCAAAATCCGGTGTCGAACTTGTTTTAGGATCTCCGGCTTTAAGCTAATAGAAATAAACTCTGAGTGAAAGTTAGTCGCTGAAAAACAATTTAAAGTATCATTTCGTTTTTTTACCCTTTTAACTCACTTTCACTCATCTGTCTCATTTTACTATGGTTTTTTCCGTAGAAGAAATAAATTGCTAAACCAATAGCCAGCCACACAAACAACCTCAGCCAGTTTTCTTCGGGAAGAGAGAACATAAGAATAAGGCAAGTAATAATGCCGAGAATTGGAATTAACGGAAACAAAGGTGCTTTAAAAGGTCTGTGCGCCTCTGGATGCGTTTTTCTCATAATCAAAACTGCAGAACAGACTACTACAAATGCAAACAAGGTACCGATATTTACAAGTTCAGCTAAAATTCTTAGGGGTAATAATCCCCCCAGTACAGCTACAAAAATACCTGTAAGGATTGTTGATTTCCAGGGAGTCCGGAATTTATCATGCACTGCACCGAAAATACTTTCAGGTAACAATCCATCACGGGCCATAGCAAGGAAGACTCTTGGCTGACTAAGCATCATAACCAATAATACTGATGTGATTCCGGCTATTGCACCAAGAGAGACTATAAACTGTGCCCACTCAAGTCCTACCTGCTTAA
This sequence comes from uncultured Ignavibacteriaceae bacterium, assembly GCA_963739915.1. Lineage (GTDB taxonomy): Bacteria > Bacteroidota > Ignavibacteria > Ignavibacteriales > Ignavibacteriaceae > IGN2. Next base: position 198,216 of record CAVUCF010000023.1, on the reverse strand, counting down.
ATGCATTAGATATTGGTGCATCGATATTTATTTTATCGTAAGGAACCATTCCTGTAATTACTGCTGCAACAAGAATATAAAGAACTGTACATAAAATCAGGGAAGTAATAATTGCGATGGGTACATCCCGATGTGGTCTTTTTGCTTCTTCTGCATGAGTAGATACAGAATCGAATCCTATATATGCAAAGAAGATCATCGCAGCTCCTGCAAGAACTCCAACAGGAGCACCGCCGGCTCCGGTTTGGCCCCATATAGTTTGACCGAAAATACTTAATCCCGCATACCCGTAGGGGGCAAAAGGCACCCAGTTATTCGTATTTATGTACTGCGCGCCAAGTATAATAACTAGTAGAACAACAGCTAATTTTATTATTACCATAGTCGCATTAAAACCCGCACTCTCCTTTATTCCTTTTACAAGGACCATAGTAATAATCAGTGCAATTACAATTGCAGTAAAATCCACTACAGAGCCGGTTGAAATAAATTGTCCTGTCGCAGTGTCAAAATCAAATGGGGCTTTGGTTAAACTAGGCGGAAGGTGTAGTCCGAAAATACCTATAAAGTCCTGAAAATAATGAGACCATCCGTGCGCAACAGTTGCAGAAGCTACAGCATATTCAAGTATCAAATCCCAACCGATTATCCACGCAAAAAGTTCACCAAGGGTTGCATAAGCATATGTATATGCAGATCCGGCAACAGGAACCATTGAAGCAAACTCAGCATAACATAGTGCTGCGAATATGCAGGCAAGACCTGCTACAGAGAAAGAAAGGATAACAGCCGCACCGGCTTTATCGTGTGCCGCAACACCTGTAAGAACAAATATACCAGTACCAATGATAGCTCCGACTCCCAAACTTGTAAGAGCAACAGGACCCAGAATTCTTCTTAATCGGTTTTCACCCTGTAATTCTTGGAGTAAAATGTGCAGAGGTTTTTTAATAAAATATTTATTCACCTGTGGATTCTTTCATTGAGTGGTTCAAATATATAGGATTAGAAAATTTGTGTTATGAAGCTGGATATTTATTTTCAAATTTTTTAAAGGCAGATTTCTTTTTCTTGTTTCCTCCGAAAATTACATAGATGTAGTTATAATTCCTACAAAGAAACAAGACGAGATTATGAAAGGGATTTTATAAATCGATAAGAAACATTTAGATAAATGAGTTGTAGGGACAAGTCACGACTTGTCCCTACATTTATAGATGATTCTAGTTCAAACCACGTTTCTTTAGCAGAGCATCAACCTCAGGTTCCCTTCCTCTGAATTTTATATAAAGCTCCATTGGATCCTCGCTTCCGCCCTTTGATAGAATATATCCCCTGAATGATTCAGCAGTCGCCTTATCAAACAAACCGCTTTCCATAAATGCTTCAAACGCATCGGCATCAAGAACTGCGGCCCATAAATAACTATAATATCCGGATTCATATCCCCAGGTGGCTATGTGAATAAAATTAGTGCTTAAGTACCGGGGCCAAATTTGCGGGATCAATCCCATTTCCAAAATTGATTCTTTTTCAAATTGTTCAACGTCTCTTTCAGAAGTGTCTGTAATGACATGCCAATCCATATCCAGCAAAGAAGCAGCTATATATTCTAAAGTTTCAAAACCCTGATTGAAAAATCTTGAGTTATCAATTTTATCAATTAATTCCTGCGGAATTATTTCACCTGTTTCATAATGCTTTGCATAAATTATTAATACTTCCGGCTGCATAGCCCAGTTTTCCATTATTTGTGATGGCAGCTCTACAAAATCAGATGGAACAGATGCTGCACTGGGGTAAGTAACATTCTGAAGTAATGAGTGAAGCGCATGTCCGAATTCGTGAAATAATGTTCTGACTTCATCTAAACTAATTAACGCCGGCTTGTCAGATGTTGGTTTTGAGAAGTTACCAACATTAGTTACCAGCGGAGTGATATAATTTCCATCCATATCGCTTTCACTTCTGAAATCACCACACCAGGCGCCGTTTGTTTTGCCTGCTCGTGGAAAGTAGTCAGTGTATAAAATTCCAATATGCTTGCCATCAGCTTCTTTAACTTCATAAACTTTTACTTCAGAATTATAAACCTGGATATCACCTCGTTCTATAAACTGCAATCCCCAAAGCTTTGTTGCAACAGCAAATGCTCCATCAATTACATTTTCTAATTCAAAATATGGACGTAACATTTCTTCATCGAGAGCATATTTTTCTTTTTTTACTTTTTCTGCATAATACCACCAATCCCAGGGTTCTAAATTGAAATTTCCTCCTTCAGCATCAATTATTTTTTGCATCTCCACGACTTCTAATTTTGCTTTTTGTGATGTGGGCTTCCAGATGTCATTCAAAAATGAATATACATTGTCAGGGGTCTTCGCCATTTTCTTTTGAAGCACAAAATCAGAATAGGTTTTGAATCCTAATAAGTTAGCTTTTTCAACTCTCAGTACCATAATCCTAGATAGTATCTTCTTGTTATCTAACTCGTCATTATTATTACCGCGATTCATATAGGCTTTGTACATTTTTTCTCTCAGATTCCTTTTCTCTGAGAATTGCAAGAAAGGAATTAAAGTTGGTTTATCAATTGTAAATAACCATTTGCCTGTTAAACCTTTTGCATCTGCTTTTTCTTTTGCAGCCTGAATTGAAGCATCGGGAAGTCCGGCAAGATCTTCTTCCCTGTCTATGATCAATTCAAATTTGTTATTCTCTTTACGAACGTTATCACCGAATTTCAAAACAAGCTGTGAAAGTTCATCATTAATTTTTCTAAGCTGCTCTTTTTCTTCTTCATTAAGATTCGCACCGCCTCTTACAAAATCTATATAGTAATTTTCTAAAACTCTGTTTTGCTCGGTCGTCAGATTAAGAGTTTCTTTTTCATTGTATAAAATTTTAATACGCTCAAAAAGTTTTTCGTTCAAATAAAAGTCATCAATATGTATTGATAACATAGCAGTAGACTTTTCGGCAATTAACTGCATTTCATCGTCAGTGTCAGTACTGTTAAGTGAGCTAAATATTTTATTTACTTTGGTGAGTAACTGTCCGCTTTTTTCAAGTGCTGTTATTGTGTTTTCGAAAGTTGGTTTTCCTTCGCTACTAATAACTGCTTCGATTTCAGAATTGTGTTGTTTGATACCTTCTTCATATGCAGGCAGATAATGTTCGTGTTTTATTTCGCTGAAAGGTGGCGTCTGAAATGGTGTCTTCCATTCATTAAAAAAAGGATTGTCAGTATTTTGAACTTGTGCCTGGTTATTGAAAGCAAATATTAATATGAAAAGAGACAAAAGGTAGAAATACTTTTTCATCGTGGACTCCCTGAAGATGTTAGATAAATAATTTGTTGAAGTGATTGTTGACTTATTTAATATAAATTACTTATCGAATTATAGAAATAAGAGAAGCCGAAATCAACAAATATTACATTATCGGCAAAAAACCCCTACTAACACGAATTAAGAGGGGCTTAAGAAATGAGTTTATTGAATATTACTTCAACAATATCATCTTCTTCGTTTCTATAAATGAACCGGCATTTAGCTGGTAGAAATAGATTCCGCTTGTTATCTCAGGTCTGGAGACCTGAGCTACGCTAAATTCAACTTCATATACTCCTGGTGCTTGTTCTTCATTTACTAAGGTTGCGACTTCATTTCCGAGTATGTCGTATGTTTTCAAACTAACAAATTGAGATTGCTTCGTCCGTTCACTCGCAATGACATTTGGAATTGTATATTTTATTTTTGTACTTGGATTAAATGGATTCGGATAATTCTGCTCAAGTGAAAATACATTTGGTGCTTTTACTTCTACTTCTATTTCTGATGAATATGCAAATGTTCCATCAAAGTCTATCTGCTTTAGTCTGTATTTATACTTTCCCGGTTCCGGCTTATCAGTAAATGAATAGCTTTGTATCTCTGTTGTTGTTCCCTTCCCTTCTACAAATCCAATTCTTTCCCAATACCTTGTAATTTTTAATCTTTGAATCTTGAATCTTTCAATCTCAAAGCCTGAATTATTTGTTTCTGTCGCTGTCTGCCAGAAAAGTGTAACAACATTGTTATCAACTTCTGACAGTGAATGAAATTAATTCTACAGGAACAGGAACAGCAATGGTTGCTGTGTTGCTTCCATTCTGGCCCCAACCGTTGTAAGCAAACACTTGATAGGTATAAGTTGATTCTGCTATAACTGTAGCGTCTACATATTGAATTGTATCCTTAGGTGCTGTGCCGATTAATACATATTCACCGGGATCGTTTGGTTGCCCATTTTTTCTATATACTCTGAAGTCAGATTCATTCCCAGAATTATCCTGCCATCCAAGTTGTACTTGAGGATTAGGATTGAAAATTACTTGTGCAGTTAAATTACCTGGTGCGCCTGGTGAACAATATGGTTCTAGCCAGAAATCAAAGCACATATCATCCCAATAGATATTATCAATGTTGAATGAATCACCAGAATAAGTGATTTCAATTTGAATATTTTGATTAGTTGATGAAGTGCCGAAAACATCTTCAACAATAATCGGTCCGATATTTCCTGTTGGATTGGTTACTGAATACAGTATAGTTGAAGTTGCACCCCCATCATATGTGATTCCGACCGTAATTGTTCCGCTTGGATTTTCATACCAGTCTAAGTAAAATCTAAATGAATAATCACAACAGGCATTAGCAATTAGCGGAAATACAATTGACCTGATCTTAGACACACCCACAAATGCTGGAGTCCAGCTCATTCTTAATTCTGGTGCGGTTCCACCAGCACTCGCAGAATTATTGGCTGACCAGTTTGATGTTCCAAGAGGTCCGACTATAGTCCAGTTACTTAAGTTGTTAAAATCATCACAAAAGCCATAAAGATTAGGATCTTGCATTGTAGTAAATAACCACGTTGGACCCTGCGTCCCACAATTGACATCTTTGCATACCACATACCACTGATACTGAGTATAATAATTGAGTGTTGGTAAGGCATATGATGAAATTGCAGGCCCATCATAAACTTTTACAACATTATAATACGGACCAAACCATACTTCAACATTCACGTTCCTGAACCATTTGTCCAGGTAATGTGTTTCCAGTTAATTGGAACATCTAGTAGTACCGTCCGGTGGATTTGGATTGTTGGTGCACCAACAGGACAAGGAGGACCAAAAAAAGTCTTTAGTGCAAATGCATCTATCTGTTCTAATCCCCAGTCAGAAATTAATGTCGTGTTGCCGGTTACCTGATCCATAATCCTGCACTGACCGGTGAATGTACCATTGTTAAATGCAGTAAGGTAAATAGTATTGTGTGTCAAAATCGTAGCTCATTCCCTGCCCAAAATTTGCATCATAACCTAATGGACCCAACAGGTTTGCATTTCCGTTTGAAATATTAATTGTGTATCCGTCATCAGTTACGATATCATAAGCATAGCATATACCATTCATATCAAAACATAAGTCAATCATTATTCCACCTGTATTGAATGGACCAATTAAAGTGGCTGCCCTGGTGTTAACATTAAAAGAAAACAGGTTTGAGCTTGAAGCAATATAGTAATTGCCATTTACCGGGTTATATGATATTCCATTTGGTATATCTGCACCCATACCGGTAATATTCCCAAGTAACACAAACGAAACATTTACGGTATCTAATTGATAGAGTGATGGGCCATTGGTTCCAGTCACATAATATTTTCCATCTCCCCCCTGGCACATTGATGATAAATAATCTGATGTTGGCCAGAATGCTAAAAAATCAAATCCGCAAGGACCACTCGCAGACAGAATGTATTGAGTTGTTGCAGAGTATCCATAACCTGCTGTAACTAAATCAGCATCTGATTCAATTGTTTCCTTAGTCCTTTCCTGTTTTAATGTCGGGACAGGGTCCGTTACTGACTTCCATATTCTGCGCAAACATTGCTGATAAAAAACAAAACAAAGAAAAAATAAAAACCAGTTTAATTTTTGTTTTCATCTCATCACCTGTGTGTTTGTGATAAATAAATTCTTTTTCGGATTGATTCGGGTAGTTTTGTGCGGAGATGTTTTTACTGTATCAGTTTCAGGGGGAGAGAGAACAAACGTACCCCGTAATTTGCTCTTCATTTTTTACCTTTTAATTAAAAAGCTTACTTAAAACTAATCCATAATTTTAAGAAGGACAAGAAGATTGAGATGATTTTATTCTATGGCTATCAGAAATTCGAAAAAAATGTTGACTCAAAGCTGTGCTTATTAAGGTTTAATGCAATCGGGATTCCTTTTCATTTGGCAGCAAATGGATAAACTTTTTCTCTGAAGTTTTCAATTCCTGCATTTTCCTTACAGGATAATTCAAAGTAAGTTACTTCAAGAGCATCAAGCTCTGATAAAAGATGAGGATTTGTTCCAAATTCAATTTTATTAACAGCAACAAGAAATGGTGTTTCTGTCTTTCTGAGAAATGTAATCAGATCAGTTTCACTCTTATAAAGTTCTACTCTTGCATCCAATACAATTATGGCAAAATTTGCCAGTAAAAGTGCTTTGAGCGTTTTATCCTTTATCTGCTTAACAAAATCTGTTTTGTCATCGATACATGCAAAATCAATAATTACTACAGAACCTTTGGGTAGCAATTCAACTTCTCTACTTATATTTTCCGTAAAATTTCCGGAAATGCTGTTCGACTGTAAAGGCTCCAGATTGAAAATGCAATTAATAAGCAATGACTTTCCAACGTTTGCTCTTCCAACTACTGCTATGTGTAATTTATCAGTCTCGACTTCCATATTTAATCAATCAATTTTAACCTGCATTACATTATTCTATAGAATCGATTTGGACAAATATTATTCCATCCTGAATAAAACTAAAAACTCTAAATGCTATCCAATTTAATTGTATTAATTGGGTTTTATAAAATTTCCTTTCACTTATAATAATTTGCTTCTCTTTTATTAGAATATTGAAATTAATTAGATCTCTGGTCTATAGGTTTAGCTTTTTTGGTGATCTGTTATTGTTTGTTATTACTCTCACGACTCACAATGAATTTGGATAGTCCAACAGTCGATCATATTTGTAACAAATTATCCAGTTAGTTTGTGCTTCGATTCACAGCAGAATATTCTCTGGAAATCTAGAGGAAAGAGGTAGGTTTTACACCAGAAGAGATGAATTATACCCACTAAGAGTCAGAATGATTATTTTCTTCGCTTAAATCGGTCTCGGAATGCCCGGAAAATAAGCGCTACACTGTCTAATTCTTTACACAACTATTACTAGAAAATTGGTTCGGCATAAATTGAATTGCATTCCTGGCAACCTGCGGAATTAGTTCTCTCAGGAAAAAACTAAAAATTCTTCGAACCCAACCTAAATAATAGTTCTAATTAGTTCGAAAATTGACGGAATTATCACCTTTTGTCGGTGGCGCGGTCATTTTCCGACTAATATACCATTATAGTCGATAATTTGGTATCATCTACAGATCTTCAGGTTCAGCAAATCTTCCATTGGAATACTGGCGACGACGATATAAGTTTGATACGTCAAACAATGTTAAACTATAAAGAGGTTATATTGAAATCGTTAGTAATCGTGTTTTTAACCCTCGTTGTTGGTGGACTGGTTGGATTTACAGTGTTAAATAGTGCGAATAATGAAGAGAATGAGCGAATTTTGGTTGAAGAATTCGTTCCTGTTACGGTAAAGGAAAGCACCGTTAATACTTCATCTGTTGAATATATTAATCGTGGAACTATAAAAGCTTCCTGGTACGGACCCAAGTTTCACGGCAAAATGACTGCAAATGGTGAGGTTTATGATCAAATGGCATTAACAGCAGCTCATAAAAGCTTAAGCTTTGGTACATTATTAAAGGTTACAAACCCTAAAAATGGAAGATCCGTAATTGTACGGATTAACGATAGGGGTCCTTATATTGAAGGTAGGGATTTAGATCTATCAAAAGGTGCGGCTATTGAGCTTGGAATACTCAGAAAAGGTGTTGCAAGACTGAAAATAGAGGAAGTTGCACTCGGCGAAACAAGAAATCCTGCGGCAATTGTTAACTAATTAACACAAGTTTTCAATCCAGCCCAATCTTTTAAGGTTGGGCTTTTTTATTCCCTATTGTAGCTCTCCATACTTAAATTTGCTTTTATTGAATTAAAGAATTTGAATCCATTAAAATGAATAGACTAAATCTCGGCTGCGGTAAGGATATTAAGGAAGGCTATATCAACCTGGATATTGTTGATTATGGTGGTAATATGATTCACGATATTAATACTTTCCCTTATCCTTTTGAAGAAAATTATTTTGATGAAATATATGCCTCTCACGTGCTAGAGCATCTGAATAATTTTCATAATTCAATTAGCGAGCTTTATCGCATTTTGAAACCAAACGGAACCCTGATTGTTTACGCTCCTTTTTTTCTAAATACAAAATATTTCGGAGAGCCAGATCATAAAATTCCATTCTCTATTCGAACATTCGATAACTACGAATACATTGGAAACCGAAAGCTAAAGTTTTATGAAAAATGGAAGCTCAATCATCGTACAAATTATGAAGGAAAAGCTCAATTCGAGGTTCTGGAAAAAAGATTTATTACCTCACATTTTGCTTTATTAAAGTGGATGGATTTCTTCGTGAACCTTGAACCCGTTATTTATGAAAGGTTCTTCGCTGGCATCTTCTCACCGGAAGAAGTGTACTTTAAGTTGAGAGCTATCAAGTAGATTTTAAGGATTTTCTTTTCCTCTAATAACCTCAACAATCAACCAGAACCAGCCTATCAGAAAACACACTCCACCAACAGGAGTTATCATCGCAAAAAACTGATTTCCGGATGTCGAATAAATGTAAAGTGAAAAGGAGAATAGCATTATCCCCAGTAGAAAAAATATCGAGGCAATGTTTGATTTAGTGAAATTTGTTAAAGAAAGGATTAACAGAATAATAGTGTGAATGAACTGGTATAATACACCTGTTTTATAAACTTCAAGCATTTCCGGCGAAAGTTTTTCCCTCAAACCGTGAGCACCAAATGCACCAATAACCACAGCAGTAAAACCCGATACTGCAGAAATAATTATCCAGATCTTTTTATCCTTCATCAGATTCCTCAAATGCATTGAATAGTTGATTGTAATTTCTTTAAATTTGCCCGCAATTTAATCAAATAAAAAAAGAGATATGAAAATATTACAAAAGCTTATCCTGCCAGTATTAATTATCGCAGCAATATTCTTAGTTTATAAATTCTACTTTGTTAAAGGTGTTGATTTAGGTTCTTTTGATGACTTCGATCCTAACAACAATGCAGTCAAAGAAATAAGAGTTCAATTACTGCCCGAGCAAAGCATCAACCAGCAAGGCGGCAGTTTCTCCTTTATCGTTACTGATAAACAGGGGAAAAAACTCCAGGCTTTTGGTTCTGCAAGTTTGCCCCAAGGTATAGGAGAAGCAGAAACAGTTATCTTAAAAGGACATGTTAATCAAAGTGGTTTTTGCACGCACGAGGTTTTGCTCGATTAATATATGAACCAGTTCAAGCTCGTTTCAAATTATAAACCAGCTGGCGATCAAACAGAAGCTATTAAGCAATTAGTAAATGGACTTAATTCGGGAGATAAATTCCAAACCTTGCTGGGTGTTACAGGCAGTGGAAAAACTTTTACTATCTCAAATGTCATTGAACAAGTAAATAAACCGACGCTCATAATTTCACACAACAAAACGCTTGCTGCACAACTTTATTCTGAATTCAAATCTTTCTTTCCTCAAAACGCTGTTGAGTTCTTCATTAGTTATTATGACTACTATCAGCCCGAGGCTTATGTAGTTAAAAGCGATCTTTATATCGAAAAAGACTTTTCAATTAATGAAGAAATTGACCGTCTTCGGTTAAAAGCAACTACTTCTTTGATTGAAGGACGAAGAGATGTAATTGTAATAGCAAGTGTAAGTTGCATTTATGGTATCGGTGCGCCGGATGAATATGCAAAGCAAATTATATTTGTTAAAAAAAGCGAGAAGCTGAATCGAAAAAGATTCCTTCGAAATTTAATTGATATTCATTTTGTAAGAAACGACTCAGAATTTGGAAGAGGAACTTTCCGGGCTCGTGGTGATGTGATAGAAATAATTCCCGCATATGAAAATGAAGAAGCGATCCGCATTGAACTCTGGGATGAGGATGTTGAAAAAATTTCGATCATCGATTCTTTAACAGGCAATGTACTTCGTGAAGTTGAATCAGCGCCAATTTATCCGGCAAAGTATTTTGTAACCGACCGCGATAAGATGCAGAAGGCGATTCACAATATTGAACTTGAACTGGCTGAAAGACTAGAAGAATTTCGGAAGGATGAAAAATATCTTGAAGCCCAGCGTCTTGAGCAAAGAACTAAATTTGATATCGAGATGATGAAAGAAATTGGTTATTGTTCAGGTATTGAAAATTATTCCAGACATATGGACGGAAGGGTTCCCGGTTCACGTCCTTTTAATTTGTTTGATTACTTTCCAGATGATTTTCTCCTGGTTATTGATGAATCACACGTAACTATTCCGCAAATAAGAGGAATGTATAACGGAGATCGCAGCAGAAAGGGAACTTTGGTGGAATACGGTTTTCGTCTTCCTTCTGCGCTTGATAACAGACCGATGATGTACGAAGAGTTTATGGGAATGCTGAATCAGACGATCTTCGCCAGTGCAACTCCGGGTGATTACGAACTTGAAATGAGTAATGGAATGATCATTGAACAAATTATTCGTCCTACCGGTTTGCTTGACCCCGAAATTGAAGTGAGACCAATTAAGGGACAGATTGATGATCTGATTAATGAAATAAGAACCAGAGTAAACAAAAAAGAAAGAATTTTGGTTACTACTTTAACAAAGAAAATGGCAGAGGACCTTGCAGACTATCTGGATAAGATAAAAATCAAGGTTCGTTACATTCACAGTGACATTGTTTCTCTCGAGCGAGTCGAAATACTTCGGGATTTGCGTCTCGGCGAATTTGATGTTCTTGTGGGTGTAAATCTTTTAAGAGAAGGTCTCGATCTTCCTGAAGTTTCTCTTGTTGCAATCATTGATGCCGATAAAGAGGGGTTCCTCCGAAGTGCGCGATCATTGATGCAAGTTGCTGGTAGAACTGCTCGTAATGTAAATGGTAAAGTAATTATGTATGGAGATGTGATAACTCAATCAATGCAAAAAACAATAAGCGAAACAAACAGAAGAAGAAAGCTTCAGAAAAAATATAACGAAGAGAACAATATCGTCCCTACAACTATTTATAAAAGCGTTGAAGAAATTCTTGCTTCGACTTCATTAGCTGAGGTAAGAAAGAGAGACGATAAAGAAGATTACGGATTTGCAAAAGTGGCTGAACCTATCTTAAAATATATGAACAAAGAACAAAAAGAGGATTTGATTGAACAGTTAAGAGAACAGATGCGTAATGCTGCTAAGGACCTTGAGTTTGAAAGGGCAGCTTCATTGAGAGATGAAATTCTAAGACTGGAAAAGATGATTAAATAATTATTTCAGATTTTTATCAAAGAATCAAGCTCACCTGATAATTTTTCTCCCTCATACAAAACCCTCTCTAAAAATAAACCTGATGGAGGTGCGGTAAACTTAGCAACTTCATTCGATTTAACATTTAGATAATTAATAATATCTCGTTCGGTTTTCCTCCCTCTTCCAACTTCAACTAAAATCCCAATAATTCTGCGAACCATTTTCCAGATAAAGTGTGAACCAACAATTCTTATTAGAATTAAATCACCGTCTTCTTTCAGTTGAATGTCATCAATTAATACTTTGGTTGATTTTTCTTCGGGATCATCATCAGAGAAAGATGAGAAGTCGTGCATACCAATAAAAAGTTTTGATGCTGATTCCATTTGCTTAAAATTAAGTTTGTCTTTTATCCACCAGACATAATTTTTTCCAAAGGCAGTTCTTCGTTTTGAAATTTGATAGAGATAGCTGCGAGTTTTCGCATCGTGTCTGGCGTGAAAGTTTTGTGAGGCTTTTTCAACCTCAAGAATATTGATATCGTGCGGAAGGAGATCATTAAGTTTCATTCTGATTATCTCTGGAGCGAGAACAGTCTTTGCATCCAGATGAGCAACTTGCTCAAGAGCATGAACGCCACTATCAGTCCTTCCCGAACCTTGCAAATCCACGAAGTCGTTACCAAATATTTCATTCGCCGACTTTTACTATCGTTCCCTGAATTGTTTTAGCATTTTCCTGTCTTCTGCCAACCTGAATAGCGAGTTCCTTCATATTCAATAAAAAGTTTGAAGCGTGAAAAATCTTTAGATGGTTTAGAAGTTTTTAATTCCTTGTTGAATGATCTGAACTTATCTTGCCTGCTTTTACTCCCGACTCTTGTAAAGTTCGGCTTTGGTGACTTTCTCATTTCAATTTTAGTGTTTCTTCAGCATAATCGTGAGATGTTTCATACACACGAACTTTTATTTCATTTACATTTTCCGGCAATGATGCTTTCTCAATTTCATTAAGCAGGTAAAGACAGATATTCTCTGCAGTAGATTGAAAATCCACCACAACTTTTTTTGAGTTCATCTTTTCTAAAAACTCAAGCACAACTTTATCATCTTTATTTACCATAAAAGCATGATCTAGTTTTTCTATTATCGGGTTAATAATTTTTTCAACGTCGTAGTAATCAATTATCATCCCCTGATAATCCAGTTCCCCATCAAATTCAACCAGCATTTTGTAGGAATGTCCGTGAATGTTTTTACATTGTCCGAAATGTTCAGGCAGCCTGTGCCCCATTTCCCAACGAAATTCTTTAGCTATTTTCATTTTAATATTTATAACCCTTAATTATCGATTGTCATTGCGAGGAGTTCACGACAAAGCAATCTTATGACTTAATCTTTAAAGTGAGATCACTTCTCCCGCTAAAGCGGGGTCGTGATGACATATTCTGGCTATCACATTACACACCTTTTGTTTCGGGATGCCAGATATATTTATGCATCTGAAGCTGAAATCTTACATCGAGTTTGTCTTCTAAAATCCAATTGATTAGCTGAACCGGTTCAAGTTCACCAAAGACAACCGAAAAAAGAATTTCACATTTTCCCTGCAGATTATATTTTTTTAGTTTATCAACTGACCAATCATAATCTTCACGATTTCCGATTACAAATTTAAGTTCATCGGTTGGCTTAAGATACTTTAAATTTTCATAGAGATTTTTCTTTTCCATTCCGCTTGATGGACATTTCAAATCCATAATAATTTTTACTCGGGGATCTATATCTTTTATCGAAAGACTTCCTCCTGTTTCAATCATTACTTCGTATCCAAGTTCGCAAAGCGTTTTCATCAAATCAAGGCATTCATCCATTTGAACAAGCGGTTCACCACCGGTTACTTCGACAAGTTTGCAATTGTACTTTTCCACTTCATCAATTACCTGCTGAACTGTCATCTCTTTGCCTTCGTAAAATGCGTATTCCGTATCGCAGTAAGTGCAGCGGAGATTACAGTATGTTAGTCGGACAAAAACACAGGGCCTTCCCGCGGTTGTGCTTTCTCCCTGAATTGAGTGATATATTTCGTTGATTTTGAGCACGACTTTGTCCTAATTATAACTGAACTCTCTCTAAATCTCTCTCTTAAAAAGAGAGAGACTTGTATTCAGAGAAGCATTGCAAGATCTTGTTAACAATTTATTAGAAAATCGATTTTGTCCTCAAATAAGCCCTTCTCTTTTTAAGAGAAGGGTTGGGATGAGTTCAGGATTACAGCAATAACTGTATAAATTCGCAAGCAAAAGTTACCCCTGTGCAGGTTGATTTCAAACCCCATATAACCTATATTTGGCACTCAAATTTTGACAAAAAGAAGTTAATAATAGTTAAATAAAAAGGATTTACAATTAATGGCAAATCATAAATCGGCAAAGAAAAGAATTAGAACCAACGACAGAAAAAGAGTGGTTAACCAGCAGGGTGCGACACGTATAAAGTCCAGCGTAAAAAAAGTGATGGCCACAACCACTAAAGAAGAGGCTGAAAAGCTTTACAAAGAAGCTGTGAGCGTTCTTGATAGAGGAACCATAAAAGGTTTAATTAAACAAAATACCGCTTCGAGAAAGAAATCAATGATAACCCGGCATCTGAACGAGTTACAGCAAGCTAAACCTGCAGCCAAATAATACACGAAAAAATATTTTATTAAAAGAAAAGCTCTTCGGTTGAAGAGCTTTTTGTTATATCTTTTGAATTGATCCTTCCCCTTCACTCTCCGGCACAAAATATCTCACAGGTTGAACTTTCCCTTTTTTATCTTTTACGGCACGGACTTTCTTTTTAACAAGTATGCTGTGCTCGATAAAAAGATTGTCAGCTATTTTGCTACCGAAAATGTAAGAGGTTCCTTTTATCAAAACATTCTTTCCAATCCGTAAAGGGAATTCATCGCTGCCGGTCATATTAACGCTTGATTCAATTCGTGAACCGTCTCCGATAACAATGTTGCCTTTGATAATATCTCCCCAGAGAATCTGCACATCGTTTCCGATTTTAAGAGTTTGTCCAGGGTAACAGGAAAGATGCACATTCTGACTGACTGAGACATTTTTCCCAAACACTACCTTGCCGTCAACAAAAACATTCTTCCCGAGCTGAAGATTAAAATTCAGATTTACATTCTTCCCGATATGAACACCCTTGCCGATGATGACATCAAGTGCCGTATATTTTTTATCTGCCTTCAGAATATCTTCAACAACACTTTCGTGAATGAAGAAATCATCCGGGTCTTCAATTTCAATTATGTCTTTAAGCTTCTCGTAAACATTTTTTCTGGCAATAGCTTCCATTTCTTTAAGAACAGACTTGTTATTGAAACCCATAACCACGTAATCTTTTGCAGGACTAACAGCAGCAACAGAATAATTCTTTTCATTAAACAAGGATATGAGATCAGTGAGATAAATTTCTTTCTGAATGTTTTCGCTTTTCAATTTACTTATAAGCTCTTTTAATTTATTATAACGGAAAGCAAAAACACCGGAGTTGTATTCGTTATTGTTGATCAGTTCTTCTTTTGTAAATGAATATTTACTTCCTTTGTAACTGGATTCATAAGGTTTATCAGCAGGGAGAGCTAGAATATCTTTGTGCTCTAAAATCTCAATTACTTTACCCTTATCACCAAAAGATCGCGTTCCTCTCGTATCAAATTCTTTAACACGAAGTATTCTGCCATAATTATTTTCCTTTGGATCACCGCTGTAAATTCCCGTTAGCACGATCATATCAGCTTTCGAGTCAATAAAACTTCTTCTGAAACTTTTCAGTGTTTCTGCATCAATCAATCCCATATCGCCGGGAAGTACATAAACAATTCCATCGTAAGGAAATTTCTTGATGTTTTTCAAAGCTACCTGAACAGCGTGTCCGGTTCCGTGTTGTTCTTCCTGGTAAGCATAAACTGTGCTTGTTCTTTTACCGAGAACGTTTAAAACATCAAGTGCTTTTATTCCAATAACTACAACTGAATTAATTCCTTTTACTGCTTTTGTGCATGTATTGTGGACTCTTTCAACGGTTGGAATTCCCCAGATTGTATGAAGCATTTTTGATCGCTGGGATTTAATTCTTTTGCCGTGACCTGCAGCAAGAATAATGGCCAGTTCTTTACACTTTGGATTGAAGCCGGATGATAATTTTTTGATTTGTTTTGCTATTTCTTTTTTATCGTTTGAGATCATAAGTCTGCGCAGATATTATTTTTAATTGTGTGTAAAAAATTTTAACGTTAATTATGTTACATTATATTTTTTAATCAATGTTAATATATCGTTCAAAAAATATTTATTATAACTTTCCGAAATTTATTCCAAGGTATTGTAATATAGTAATGAAGTATATGCACGTACTAAAAATAAAATAACACAGACAGATTAGGATTATTAAAAGTCCCGAAATAATGCGATAAAAACATTCCGGCTATTGCCACTATAAATCCGTATAGAAAATTTTTCCTCTCACCATCCGTAATTTTAGTTAAAGATGTAAACCCTAATAGAAAATAAAAAAAATAAAAGTTAAATATGATGTTAGTCCTACAAATCCACTTTCCATATAAACTGGCAAGATAATCATTATGCCAGCTTGATATGAATTTATCATCAAGTTTATCATATTCGATAAACACAGTATTAAAAGTCCTTGGTCCATGCCCAAGTAAAGGCCTGTCCCAGAGTTTATCGAAAGCGCTCTGCCAAATAACACTTCTGCCGGATGTGCTTTTCCCTTGTTCAAAACGGGTACCCATCCCTGTAGAATTATTATAGATAGAAAAGCTTGAAAAAATTATTGTGGTTACCAAAAAAAAACTAGTGGGCTTTAGTTTCAATTTCCCCAGAAAGATTGCTGAAAAAATAATTATAACAGCAACTGCAGTGTCGGAACGACTAAAATTTAATATTACACCAGACAAAATTATTGCGCCTTTAATACTCCACAATACCCAGTCTTTTTTATTACTAATATCCGGTTTAAAAGCAAACAAAAGTATTGCAAATGCGACAAACAATTGATTTGTATATGAGGATGTGCCCAGAAAAATAGATGTTGCTCTTTCCCAATAGTTCAAATTAAATGCAATAATGCTGATAAGTGCAATTACGGAAGCAAAAACAATATACCAGCTGAAAACAATTTTCATTCTGCTGTAGCCTAATGCCTTGAAGTAATAGCTGAATGCAAATAAGCCGAGATAGAAGAGAGCATCCTTATAAAGTGATTCAACACTTATGTCAAAATTCACCGAAAAGAAAATTGAGATTATCCTGATAAGAATAAATACAAGAAAGAAAAGATTTATACTATCAAATGATCTTTTTTTATTTATATTCTTTTCAAACAGGTAAAGTGTAATTAAAATACCTGCAAACACCTGGAGTAAAAATAGAGAGACAAGAAATGAAAAACCCAAACAGATAAGTTATATAAAAATAAAATATTTTTTATATCTTGTTAGCAATGTTATCATCAAGATTTTTCTTTTTAATTTCTAAGCTGATTATAGTAAACAAAATAATTAGCGCTGTAAAATGGAATGGCACGCTTCTAGTTATCTCGCCAGTCCAGAATAAAACAATAAAGAAAATAAAACTTATTAGTAAGTATAATTCTTTAACTCTTTTCTTAATAATAAGCTCATACAAAATCAAACTTAAGCCAGGTAAAATAAAAACGAGATGATGGGTTTCCGACATCGGACTGATGAATAAAATACAGATTGCATAAAGGCTAAAAATATGAATTCCAAATACATTATAATTATTTTTTACCCATCTGTAATCTATACTGCATAACTAATAGAACAATAAATAATGCGGAGATATATTTTGTCCAAGTAAATCCGTTTAAACTGGAAAGATATAATTAAAAATCCATTTAATGTATAAAACATTTCATAGCTTCCAGTAAGGTTACTGAGACTTTTCGATAGAAAATTATCTAAATAATATTTATAGTATTCAAAAAGATTGCTTCCCGTGAAAACAAAGGGTAGAAGAAAAATGAAAACTACGAAATAATGGCCGTGTAAAATAAAACCGATATTTTTTCTTTTCTGAAGGCCAATAATAAAAATATTAACGGTACTAGTTTTATAGAAAAAGCGGTTGATAGAAAAAAAGAAGCAATGATAATTTATCTTTTGAAAAGAAATAAAAATAAAGAACGGAAAAAAACAACACCAGTATATTTACTTGCCCATTTAAAAAATTATTTTGTAATATGTTTAATGTTAATAGAAAAAGTAGAAGCAGCGGAATCCCGTAAAAAAGAGAGCGATTATATTTATCACAGTTTCTGAATAAATAATCGATTGAATATATTAAACTTACCACATTTATTATAAACCATATATATACACTAATATTGTAGGATATCTAGGTTAGAGGGATTAATAATACGGTAAGAAATAAAGGATAAATATAAGGAAATTAACTTCCTGTACGTAAGGATCACTATTCCCAATTCTTTGATAATTTAAGCTAACTTTTAAAATCATACCCATCGGGACGATTAGCTTTATTATAAGTCTGAAAGGATAAAACTAAAAAAATAATTAGAAGAATAATTATAGATGCATTTGTAATTTATTCTTTCTTATCAGTTTCATTTTTATGTAACTTAAGATAAATTTTCATCATTCTCTTCGAACTGCATTTCATAAAGCTTTTTATAAAGACCATCCACCACTAACATCAGTTCCTGGTGAGTTCCTGATTGCACTATCCTGCCTTTGTCTATCACAAGGATCCTGGAAGCATTTCTAATTGTGCTTAACCTGTGAGCAATTACAAATGTGGTTCTGTTTTTCATCAAATGTTCAATCGCTTCCTGGACCAGAATTTCTGATTCACTATCCAATGCTGAAGTTGCTTCATCAAAAATCATTATATCAGGATTTTTCAGAATTGCACGTGCGATCGTCAGGCGTTGTCTTTGCCCACCGGATAACTTGACACCTCTTTCACCAATAACTGTATCATATCCATTTGGTGTTTGAATAATAAACTCGTGCGCATTTGCTGCTTTTGCTGCTTCGATAACTTTTTCGATAGGGCAATCGTCCAGTCCGTACGCAATATTTTCTCTGATTGAAGTATTAAACAGAAAAGTCTCTTGTGTAACTATTCCCATTTTGCTTCGTAAAGAATCAACAGTGTAATTACGAATATCCTCTCTATCAATTAGAATACTTCCACTCGTCGGATCATAAAATCTCGGGATGAGATCGACAAGAGTTGATTTACCTCCACCACTTGGGCCAACCAGCGCAATAATATCTCCCTTTTTTACTTCAAAATTAATTTTATCCAAAACCCAATCTTCAGAGTCCTCATATTTGAAACTGACATCATTAAAGAGGATAGTTTTATTGAAGTCGTTGAGTATTTTCGGATTTGGCGAGTCAATTATATCAGGTACAGTATCAAGTATTTCAAAAATCCTGTCAGCAGCCGCACTTGCTTCCTGAATTTTTGTATTAACAGTGCTTAACTCCTTGATAGGTCTCATCATCTGAAGGATTGCAAGTAAAAAACCCATAAATAAACTGGCAGTTAGTGTTGAACTTTGCAGAACCAGTGTACCGCCGTAATAAATAATAATAGCTCCGACAAGAATACTTATCATTTCGGTTAATGGAGAAGTTGCATTCCGGATTTTAACTATCCTTACAACTTCCGTAAGAAAACTTCTGGTCTCAGTAAGAAATTTTCTATTCTCATACTCTTCCATTCCAAAAGCTTTAACAACCTTAACTCCCGATATTGTTTCCTGCAGTACGCTTGTTATATCTGCTAATTTTTTCTGAACGATTGAACTCTGTTTTCTCACTTTTAATCCTATCCACAAAATAGCAAGCATCGATAAAGGCAGAATTATAAGAGCAAACAGCGTAAGCTGCCAGCTAATGCTTAAAGCAATTATAAGGAAAACAATGATCGTGAGTGGCTCTTTTATCAGGTTACTGAATGTTGCTGAGATGCTGTCCTGAATTCTGTTTACATCATTTGTAAATCGAGAAATCAGGTTACCAACTTTTTCCTTTTTAAAATAACCTATTGGCAGCTTATGCAGATGTTTATAAGCTGCATCTCTCAGGTCGTTCATAGAGGAATATTCCACATAAGACATTAAGTTGGATTGCAGATAACCGAAAAGATTCTTCAGGAAAAACACGAGGAGAATTATAAAACAAATTTTCAGCAGAATATCTATTTTGTCTCCGTTGTAAACAAAGCTTGTAAACCAGTTGCTAACAGATTCTTTGAAGTTATTAATAAAATCAGGAAGTAAAGAAGATGTTTGTTCTATCTGCTGAGTTGTACTCGTTTGTGTAGACTTCCCTTCCTGGAAAAGGGTATCAAGAAGAGGAATGACAAGGTAAATCGACAGTCCATTCAATAAAGCATAAAGCGCGGAAAGAATAAAAATCAGGATCAGGCGTTTCCAGTAGGGCAATACATAGTTTAATATTCTTTTATAGGTATTCATTTCTTTGTTTTACAATTACGGAATGAAAACAAGACCGCATCCTTTTTTCGGCGTAATTGCATTAATTATTTTTTTCTGATTCAAGTCGAAGATATTTATTATAGAATTATTACCAAATCCATCATCAAAAATCAGCAAATCACCCAAAGTAAAAAAGTTCTTTACACCTGCCCCACTAAATACACCAATTAATGAATCTGCTATAAGTGAATATATGAATAATTCGGAGGTTTCGGGGCTTTTGGTTTTAACTGTCTCGTTATTCAAATCTAAAGTTGAAATAATAATATTTTCTTCATCACCACTCCATTTTAGCTTATTCAGATTGTGCTTCATAGTTGTGACAAACTTAAGTGTATCGGTGCCTCCTGATTTAAGAAACACTGAATCACTCTTAAATGAAACGCCAAATTTTCCTGAGGGAGAAATTGTTGAATTCCTTGGTGGGACTAATTGAGGAAATCCGCTTTTTTGAATATCAAATGTTCTGATTTCACTGTCATACAATTTTCCGTAATGATCATATACTTTTGTATACTGATTAACATAGGATGCAATCGTTTTATCGACTGCTGTATAAATTAATTCCAGATTTTCATCATCATTCCATCGGGCTGTGAATTGAACCCCATCGCCAATGTCATCTATTTGTTTTATTTCTGATAAGTCGTGGGAGATGATAAACAGTTTAAGTCCGCTGAAGGAGGGAAAGTTTCCTCTTGTTCCGATTTTATCAGAAGTCAGAAAGTATGATGGATGCTTGCCTGGTTTGTAAATGAGCATAACAACATTTTCTCTCGGATGCCACCACACCGGTGAATATTTTTTTCTGGAAATATCATATTTATAAACTCCGACCTTATCGAACCATTCTGTTAAGAACAAAAAACTATTTTCATTGTCTATTGATAAAGTATCTGTGTTCCCGTCTGTACCTATTTGCTTTTCATTTTTATCTGGATCATTACAAGCTGAAATCATCAGGATAAATAGACTTAAGAACAATATTTTATTAGATAAAGATGTCATTCAGTAGTTAGCATCAATTTTAAGTTTAAGCGGGTTAAAGATAATAAAATCATCCTCGTGGATGATAATCTCTGTGAACCTGCTTTATATAATCTCTGTCAATATGAGTATAAATTTGCGTTGTGGAAATATCCACGTGTCCAAGCATTTCCTGCACAGCTCGAAGATCAGCACCGCCTTCCAGAAGATGCGTTGCAAAAGAATGTCTGAATGTATGAGGATGAACTTCTTTTTTTATTCCGGCAAGCTTTGCGTAGTTGTTCACAATTTTCCAGACACCCATTCGTGACAGTTTTGTTCCCCTGCTATTTAAAAATAAAACGTGCTGGCTTTTTGCTTTCTTCTCAAGCAGTGGTCTGCTGTTTTTAAGATACTCGCCAATCCAGTTAATGGCAGAAGAACCAATCGGCACAAACCTTTCCTTCGATCCTTTGCCAAAAACTCTTATCATCTCTTCGCTTAAAAACAGATCTGATATTTTAAGATTGATCAGCTCCGAAACACGAAGTCCACAGGCATAAAATGTTTCAAGCAGTGCTTTATCTCTCAGTCCAAGTTTTTTACTTGTATCCGGCTGTGAAAGTATGTTTTCAATTTCATTAATGTTCAAAACATTCGGCAAGCCTTTGCTTACTTTCGGAGCGGATATTTTTTCCATTGGATTTATTTCAATGTAGGCACTTGAAAATAAGTACCCGAAAAATCCTTTCACCGAAGAATAATATCTTGCAGCAGACCTGCTGCTTAATCCTAGCTTTGACAGCAATCCAAAAAAATCATTGAGCAGCTTTGGGTTAATCTGTGATGGATCATTAACTCCGGAATCTTTCAGAAAGTTAAGGAAGGAAGACAAATCATTTTTATAAGATGCAATTGTATTCTCAGAAAGATTTCTTTCCAGTTTCAGTATGGCAAGATATTCCCTGATAAAGATTTCCATTATTTGTTATCTGACTGAATTCCTTTTTCTACTTCTTCCTGCTTGGGGTACTTAATTCTTTTATGATGCTGCCCGAGAAGTATGTTAAGGAATTCTTCTTTCATAATCTTAATATCTTTGAAGTTCACAGGTGATTCTTCAAGCTGCCTGTCATCAATCCGGGATTTAAATATACTATCAATAACATTTTCAACTTTAACCGGATCGGGATTTTCAATTGATCTTACTGCCGACTCACAACCATCTGCGAGCATTACGATTGCAGTTTCTTTTGTATTCGGCTTCGGACCGGGATACCTGAAATCATCAATATTAATTTTCTCTTCGCCATAAATCTTTTTTGCTCTGTCATAAAAATAGCTCATTACCATTTTGCCGTGATGCATGGGAATAAAATCAATAATCTCCTGCGGCACACTGTGCTCTTGTGCAAGCTCAATTCCTTCTTTTACATGCTGCACGATCATTCCCACACTTTCCTCAGGTGTGAGGTTTTCGTGAATATTCTGATTGTTCAACTGATTCTCTACAAAATTCTGAGGCGATATTGTTTTTCCAACATCATGATAATAAGCACCGATTCTTGCAAGTAATGGATTCGCTCCGATTTTTTCTGCTGCCGCTTCCGCCATTGTTCCCATTGTCATTGAATGGTTAAATGTACCCGGAGCTTTTCTCGCAAGTTCTTTTAATAAAGGTCTGTCAAAATTCGAAAGTTCAAGCAAAGTTAAATCAGTCGTTACCTTGAAAATTCTTTCAAAGAATATCAATAGTCCGTAGGTAAGAACCGGACTGATTAATGCATTTGTAGTTGCAAATGCTGATTCGATAAGCAGGTTATTCACAGGAGCAAATCTTTCAAAACCAAAAGCAAAAATTGCAAGTATGTAGCCAATCAGAATAAATAGAAATGACCTAAATATCTGTGAACGGTTTTTTATATCCCGGACTGAGTAAACAGCAATTCCTCCTGCAATTAAATTCATCGCCATAAATGTATAATCGTTCCCCCTGAGAGCACCGGTTATAAGCGTCATTATCACAGTGGAATAAAATCCAATCCTTGAATCAAACATTATTGTTAAGAGCATTGAAGCCGCAGGAATGAATATAAGATACTGAAGTGGAGCCTGCATCCGAACCTGGTTAATCAAAAATGTAACGAACGAAACAAACAGAATTATTATAACGAACATCAAAAGTTTCTGGTTGTTGAAAAATATTCCCTTTCTGAATAAATAGAGATAGGTAACCAGCAGTGACAATATCAATCCTATATGAAAAAATTTGCCAACTGATTGAAGAATCAATGTACCACGACCAATCAGTTCACCTTTCGCCTCTTTGTAAGATTCTATCTTCAATTTAATATCTTTAGTTATTCTGTCGTGCTTGGCAATTATCCTTTCATTCTCGTTTACAATTCCTGTGTACCTTGAAACATTGCTTTGTGCCTGCGTTGTTTCTTCTTCAGTAAGTTCAGTACTGTAAACAAGAGTCGGCAATAAAAAATGAAGTGCATATTCTGAAAGTGCAGTTTTGAGTTCTTCGGAGAAATTTGATTTACCTGCCCATGCAACAATTTGATTTTTAGCCTGATCAAAAAACAGATTTTTATTAATTGGTTCTACTGTATCAAAATTACCTTTTCTGACGGCTATTGTGTCTCTAATTGTCACACCTGATTCAACACTAAGCACTCCGCTTGTGTAAACTGAACTTAGTGCAGAAGCAGCAGAATTAAAGAAACTCTTCAATGAAAATCCCGATTTTATCAAATTTCTTTCACGGATGCGGAGATTCTGCAAACTTAAAAATGAGGGAGTTGTTAAAAATGTTGGATTGGCAATGGAAGTTGACTCTGTTTCAATACTTTCATCTAAGGCTTTGATTAAGTCAGCATTATAGCTTGTTAATAATTCGATACTCTTCTGTTTATTTGTACTTTCATCAAGGAAAACGGGATAAACATTTCTTTTAGCTGCTTCAACTTCTGAACGATATACTTGTTCACTTTTCATTATCGGGAAACTAAAAGGAGCAATTAAATCATCATATAACCAGATGGAACCTTCTGAAACCTCAAACTCAATTGACTCGCCTTTTGGAAACATAAACACGATCAACAGGGTTGTAACGAAACCCATAATTATTTTTGTAAATATTCCTTTGCCAGGTTTTTTATTTTCAGCATTATCCATTTTAATCTCTCTTTGATTTTAAAACCATTTCGAAAAATTCAGCAATACCATCTTCTCTATTCGATTTAGTTGTTATAATATCAGCGACTTTTAACAATTCCGGGATGGCATTAGCAACAGCAACCTTAATAGCTTTTGTCTGAAACATTGTAATATCATTATACCAATCACCAATAACAGCCGTTTGTGTTGGTTTAATCGATAAATGTTTTAAGATTCTGGCAACTGCTTTACCTTTTGAACTTCCAGCTCTTCTGATCTCAAGATAAAAAATGCTTTCATTTTTCTTACTGCGAAAATACGAAGTGTTACACCCTAATGAATACGGAAAGTTGAATTTTTCTTCCATTTGCTTAATAGATTCTTTCATATCACTCGAACAAACTATTTCAAGCGTTCCGGAAATATAATCATGGTATGAATCAACTTTTGTATAAGAAGCTCCATATTTACTCAACAAAGATGGAATCACTGAATTATACTCGGTATAATAAATTGCTGATGCATGACACAGAACGATATTAATGAGATTTTTTTCCGAAATGGTAATTGCTTTCTTTACCTGGCTGGTCTTTAAATATGATTCGTAAAGAGTTTGATCATTCACAGAATTTTTTATAAGTGCTCCATCAAGAGAAATTATATAACCGTTCAATGAAATTTCTTTTGCTATTTCTGTGACTGCAGAATGCAACCTTCCTGTTGCTAATGAAACCAATACATTCAATTTTATCAATTCTTTCAGAAGTTTCTTACTTTCAGAACCTAATTCTCCATTGTCATTAAGAAGAGTCCCATCTATATCAGTGATGATATGTTTGATGTCTTTAAGTGAGTTATTTCTTTGAAGTTCCGATGCAGTCATTTTATAAAATGAAAATTATTTAACAATACTTAAGGCAGGATGAAAAAAATGCTAACATATCAAGTAGACTTTAATTAAATAAACAAATAATAATGCATTTGTTAATGAAAAAATATGGAATTTTATCTAAATTTGTTATAGTTTCTTAATGCAATTACTTTTTTGATAGTACTTTCATCAACATCTGAGAATTTGAAATGTTATACATACTAGGAATAATAGCATTATTTTTTATCATTTATGGCTTGATACTTTTTCTCAAAAGAGGAAATAAAGAATTCAATCCTAAGCTATCCTTAAAAGAGAGAAGAGAACTGGAAAAGATGGTTGAAAAAGAAGCCAAGGAAGAAAAAGAGGAAAAGGATAAAAAAGAAGAAAAAAAGATTGAAATACAAGTAAAAGAAAAAGAAATAGAAGAAGTTATCCCTAAAGTCAAACCAATATTTCCCTCAAAAGAAATTAATAAAGAAATCTCCAGATTTGCTACTCATATAGACATCGACAATTCAAAAGTGCAGCATTCAATCAGAAATGGTGTTCAGAATTTTATAAGCCAGGATCTTATGGTTGCTCTTGAAGAATTCAGCCTTGCAACTGAATTAAACTCGCACGATGCAACAGGATTTTACTGCAGAGGATTAACCAAGTTAAAAGTGAAAAATTATGAAAGTGCAATAAGCGATTTTACTGAAGCTATCAATTTAAAGATGAAGGAACCAAACGCTTTTTATTATCGTGCGCTGGCTTATTATAATATGCGAGATCTGGATAATGCAATCCTCAACTTTAAAGGCTACATAAATTTGGAAAACAATTCTTCAGAAGCTTATTTTGATTTGGGAATTTGTTTTAAAGAGAAGGAAAAAGATGAAGAGGCCATCAAGAATCTTTCACTTGCTTTACAAAAAAAACCTACATACGGGTCAGCATATTTTGAGAGGGGATTGCTCAGACACAAACAAAATGATAAAGAAGGTGGCTGTGCAGATTTGAAGAAGGCACTTGAAATGGGTTATCGTGAAGCATCCGATTATTTAAACGAATTGTGTGAAGGAACTAAACAAAAATCAGAAACCGAGTTATAAATTAGAATTAAAATTTTTCAATCAACTTTCTTCAATTCATTATAAGCTTCCTCAACGGTTGCACAAACCGGAAGAAAACTATCAAGCTGTGTTATTTTAATTAAACCATAAACCTTTTCTGAGGGTGACGCAATCCTCATCTGCCCGTTAGTTGAATTAAGGATTCTGTTAGCTACTAGTATTGCACTCAAGCCTGAGCTATCGCAGCTTTCAACAGATGACAAATCAAGAATAAACTTTTTTGCACCTTCGACTTTAAGAAGCATTGTAAACTCACCTTTGAGCAAACCTGAGATGTTGGTATCAAGTCTGGCTTCGTTCAATTTGAATATGGTGATATCACCATCTTTCTTAACTTCAAAATTCATTTTAAAGTCCTTGAAACATTTTTAGACATTCTAATAAATTCTTATAGGAAGTTTCCGGATCATTTTGTTTGTTAATTACCTGGAAGTTAAAATACTTATCTGAATCGGAACGGACAAAACCGATTTTAATATTCGTATTCAAAGACTTCGAGATATAACTATAAAAAAGATTTTCCTCCCTGTTAGCATCAATTATTACATCGAAACGTAAGTTTGACAATTTATCAAGTATCTTCTTAGAGGGAAGACTAAGTTTCGTTTCATCTTTGAGTCCGTGTTCAATTGCATTTGTTTTAAAATAAGGTTGAAGAAGACTGACCCTAAAATCATAAGTCATAACAACAATATTTTTTCTCTGCTCTCTTAAATAATCAAGTAAGGGAAAAACAAATCTAAAATCGGCTTCATCTGCGGGCATCAGGATCAGAAATGAATATGTCTTTGCAAATATCGAGGAAAAATTTCTTTGGCTGAATTCTGCAACTGGAACTCTCTTCCTAACTATAAATCGCGCAGCCCTTTGTTTTAATATTGCAATCATTTTAGTTCTGCTTCACTAATTTTCTTTTGAAATTCAATTTCATCAATGATTTTAATTCCGAGTGTTTTTGCTTTATCTAGTTTAGAACCAGCATTTTCTCCGGCTAAAACATAATCGGTTTTTTTGCTGACACTTGGGGTAACGCTTCCACCAAAATACATAATTTTTTCTGCTGCTTCTTCACGTGTAAAGGAGGATAATGATCCTGTCAGCACAAAGTTTTTGCCCTTGAAAAAGTTTTCGCTCAGAAATGAGGTTTTGACATCAGTAAAACTAAACTTTAAACCTGCCTTTTTCAATTCCTGAATGATTTTTTTGTTATGACCATCACTAAAAAATTTGGTTACACTTTTGCTTATGCTTTCACCTATTTCGTGAACTTCTGTTATTTCCTCTTCCTTTGCAAACATTAGTGCTTCGAGTGATCTAAAATGAGCAGCAAGCTTTTTTGCAGCACCGGCTCCAACATACCTGATTCCAAGAGCGAAGAGCACTTTGTCGAAAGGTTTATCCTTACTTTTTTCTATTGCACTTAGAAGATTTGAAACACTTTTCTCACCAAATCTTTCCATTGAAACCAGCTCATCTTTCAAGTTATTTAAGCTTGTAAATATCGGAGTAAGTTTTCAGAAAACCTTTATCAACAAACAGATCAATCAATGATTCGCCAAGTCCTTCAATATCCATTGCGCCACGTGAAGCAAAATGCTCCAACCGGCCTTTTACCTGCTCAGAGCATTCAGCATTTTCACAGTAATAAGCAACTTCACCTTCAGGTTTAAAAAGTTTTGACTGGCAGGCAGGACATTTTTCCGGAGGTTTTGTTTTCTTACTGCCAGATGGTCTTTCATTCAAAACAACTTCAACGACTTTGGGAATTACATCGCCGCCTTTTTCAATAATAACAGTATCACCAACACGAATATCTTTTCTTTCTATCTCATCGAAATTGTGCAGCGTTGCTCTGCTTATTGTTGAACCAGCAAGAAATTTTGGTTCCAGTTCAGCTACCGGTGTTACCGCACCCGTTCGTCCCACTTGCCAGGTAATATCTTTTATTTTTGTTGTAGTTTGCTTGGATTTAAACTTAAACGCAACAGCCCAGCGAGGCGCCTTTGCAATGCTGCCAAGTGTATTTTGCTGAGCGATCGAGTTTACTTTAATCACAGCTCCATCAATTTCATACTCGAGTTCATCACGAAGTTTTTCAAACTTCTGACACACTTGAATTACCTCCTCTATGCTCTTACATTTTTTATAATGCTCATTAACTTTGAATCCGAGCTTCCTAAGTATCATCAGATTTTCTTCCTGTGATTTTAGGCTATCTCCGGGACTGATGAGACTATATAAAAATGTATTCAGTGGTCTTCTTGCAACAATCTTTGGATCTTGTAATTTTAATGTGCCTGCGGTCGAGTTTCTTGGATTGGCAAAAACTTTATCGCCGACCTTTTCTCGTTCCTTATTTAACTTTTCAAAAGCTTGTATGTTCATAAATATCTCGCCACGCACTTCAAAATCATTCAGCTTATACTTGATTGAAGAATCTTTTTTGATTTTCAATGGGACAGATTTTATGGTCTTAACATTATTAGTTATTTCTTCTCCGGTTGTGCCATCACCACGAGTAGCGGCAGTTTTCAAAACTCCATTTACATAATTAATACTTACGGAAGCACCATCAATTTTTAGTTCGACTAGATAATCAATCTTTTCATTTTCAGGTAAACCATCTCTTACTCTTCTGTCAAAATCAATCAACTCTTCTTCAGAATAAGTATTGGAGAGACTCAACATAGGAATTTTATGCTCAACAGGATTAAAGTCTTTTGTGAGATCACTTCCTACTCTTTGGGTTGGTGAATCGGGTGTGATTAATTCAGGATGTTCAGTTTCAAGAGCTTCTAATTCTTTTATGAGTTTATCGTACTCCTGATCACTAATAATTGGTTGTGTGAGAACATAATACTTGTAATCGTGTTCCCTTATTTGTTCGCGGAGTGCTTCAATCTTTTTTTCAATGGCGAATGGCATTTTATTGGGTCGTTAATACCGGAGGAGAATTCAATCTTTGGATGCCTTTTCTCGTTACTTCGTAATGCCTGACCGATCCTCTTTTCGTGTCAAAGTTAAGTAGCTCATTATCTAACTTCAAAATTATTACTCCTGAATTACCCAGTGTAAATTTGAAATTATCGGCTGCTATCATGGTTTTTGTGTTTCTTGGATACAGAAGAAAATCTTCTTTCTTTAAATCATCAGAGATAATCATAACCCAGGCTGAATCGAGTGAATCAGCATTGACAAATTGAAGTGTAAGACTATCTGAATTAAATGCGATTGCTGAGGTCTCATCTTTTTCTTCCTTAACTTGATAACGGTCTTGAGTTTCTTCGAGTACTTTTTCGTAAGGTATTTCTTCAACAATAATTGTAGAACTTCTGTTGAAAAAAGCAAAAAATACTATAACGCCCACCAGGACGAATCCAGCCACATAAATTAAAACCCTAAGTTTCTTAATAATATCATCAGGTTTAACTGCTGGCTTTTGAGTGGATGTACTTTCATTAAAAACAGGTATTTGTTTTTCAGCTTCTGTTTGATGCTGCACATTGCTTATTTCTATCTTTTGTTCGAGAAGGGATTTTGGCTCTTCTTCCTCGATATATTTTCCTGCTAAAGCTTCTTCATATTTCTTGATAGTTTCCTGTTCATCAAGATCTACCGCTATTGCATATTGCTTTATGAATGCCTTTATATATAATTCAGGAAGAAAACCAAAATTACCGTTATCTATTGCCTCAAGAAATTTAATATCGATGCGTGATTTGGCTGCGATTTGCTGGAGTGATGCTCCTTTTTTCAGCCTGGCTTTTCTTAGTTGTTCGGCAAATCTGTCAAGCATTAAAGTAATTTTATAAAGTTAATAAATGTCTCAAAAATAGTTTAAGAAATTCTCACAAGTCTTGCGGCAAAAGCTCCATCTGTTTTATGAATATGAGGCAAAGTTTGGATACATCCGTTTTCATCAATAATTTCATCAGGGAACTTTCCCTTTGCACTTTCAAATCTGAAGTTTGGATTTTCATCCAGAAACTTTTTCACTATTTCAAAATTTTCCTCTGGCTCAATCGAGCAAGTACTATAAACGATTACTCCTTCTACTTTTACCAATGAAGCAGCTTTGGCTAATAACTTCGACTGTAAATTATTCAGGTCTCGGATATCGAATAAATCTTTTTTCCATTTTATATCGGGTTTTTTAGAAAGAGTTCCGGTTCCCGAACAAGGAGCATCAACAAGAACTCTGTCAAAAGGTAAATTTTTATACTCGAGGGCATCAGCCTCTACTACTCTTACACAATCAACACTAAGTCTTGTCATATTTTTTTGTAATATTTTAAGACGGCCTTCAAAACGATCAATCGCCACTACTTCTCCCCTCGAATGCATCAGTGCTGCAATGTATGCGGTCTTCCCACCCGGAGCCGCACACATATCAAGCACACGTTGACCCTCATGAACATCAAGCAGCCGGCAGGCAAGTCCTGCACTCTCATCCTGAATGTTGAAATATCCTTTGGTGTAATACTCCCACGAAGTAATGTTTGTAAGATTCTGCAATTTAATGAACTCCGGAAGGTATGCACCCTGATGGTATTTCAATCCGACACTTTCAAGGAGAGTTTTAAATTCCTCTGGTTTTGTTTTGAGTGCATTTATTCTGAGAGTTAGATACGGTTTTTCATTATTCACCATTAAAAGTTTTTCGGTATCCTCTCTACCAAATCTTGCGAGGTATCTTTTAACCATCCAGGAGGGATGTGAATAATAAGCAGCTAAGTAACCAACTGTATCTTCATCCGGATCGGGATACCTTATTGAATTTTTACTTCTGATAATATTTCTAAGAACAGCATTTACTAAATCGGCAGGTTTCTGTCCCTGAAGTTTCTTGACGAATTCAACCACTTCATTAACTGCTGCATAATCGGGAACCCGGTCTAAAAATAAGACCTGATAAAGTGCTACACGAAGTGCGTTCTTTAAATTGGGAATAGCTTTAGAAAAAGTTCCTTTATAAAATCCATTTAATATCCAGTCGAGTCTGCCCTGCCATCTAACAACGCCATGAACTATTTCGTACAACAAAGCTTTATCTGGTCCGCTCATTTCTGTGCTTTTCATTTCGTTGTCGAGCATTCTTTCCAGGTAGGCATCGGTTCTATCTATCCTGTTAAGTATTTTAATCGCCAGACCGCGAACGCCTTGATACAAATCTACAATACTATGCGATTCAATTTTTACACCTGTATTATTCGTTTCCTGATCCACTAATATCCTCTTTTACTTCTGTCTTCTTTTGTTAAATTAAATATAGTTTCAAACAGTTCCTCATCTTCTTTTCCGAAATTTTTATCTCTTCGTGCAAACACCGCTTTGGCAGTTTCTCTTGCTTTTGAAAGTTTATATTCTTGCATTGATTCACTTCCACCCCATCCGAATGAAGGGATATATTTTGGGGGGAAACCCGCACCATAAACATTGCTCGAAAATCCAACAACAGTTCCGGTGTTAAACATTACGTTAATTGCCGTCTTCGAATGATCTCCCATCATCAAGCCAACGAACTGTTTTCCCGAATCAATGTGTCTACCGTTTACCTGGACTTTAATTGTTCCGTAATTATTCTGAAGATCGCTGTTATTTGTATCCGCACCGATGTTTATCCAGCTTCCGAGATATGAATGCCCTAGAAAACCTGAGTGCTGTTTGTTTGTGTACGGATGAATTATTGTATCTTCAACTTCACCGCCGACTTTGCATACCTTTCCAATACTTACGTTGGGATAAATTGTTGCACAGCTTTTTATCTTTGAAGACTCGCCAATGTAAAACGGTCCCTGAATTACTGCATTCGGAAATATTGTTACGTTCTTTCTCAATGAAGATTGGTCCGGTCGATGCATCGAGCACAACACCGGGTTTTAAATCGACATCTTTACCGATGAAAATATTTTTCTTGTTTACAAAACTTACTCCGGGATATTTTTTATTGGCTGAAGATTTACTCTTTGTATAAATCTTAAAATCATTCTGAATTTCTTTTCCATTCAGATAAACAATATCCCAAAAATAACTTGCGGTTGTGAGATCAACTTCTACTGATGGAAGATTGCCGAATAATTTTGTGTCCATGATTTCAATTTTATCCAACGATAAATCTTTAATCCTCTTTCCTGAAACTTTCGCCGCAACAACTATCCCTTTCGAAAGGAAAACTTTTTCTTCATTTGGTTTCACCTTCAAAATATTTTTCAGATTTGAAGGAGCGATGATTCTTCCATTTATAAAAAGATAATCGTCATTATCGAATTGGTTTACCTTGCACTTTGGATTTTCTGCTTTTACAAAAGTCTGAAGATAATTCCTGCATTTAAGCACGATCTTCTCTTTAGGAAACGCACGGATAATTTTCTCCTTCAGCGTAGTCATTCCGCAGACTAAATCAAAAACAGGTCTTGAATAGATAAGCGGTTCGAAATTGAGATGTTGCTCGTCTTCAAAAATGCAGATTTGCATATAAACTTCTTTTTATTTTTTTGAAATTTAACACTTTTTGGGTTAAGATTCTCGGAAGAAATGATTGTGTAATTTCCCACCAAAACTAACAAATTGTAAAAAAACGAAGCTAATAAATGTCACCACACCTGATTATACCCGGTGATCAGAAACTTAAATTAATAATAAAACAACTTGACTCTTATTGCTATTAAGTTAAATTACAGGAAGTAAATAAGGAAAAATTCCGGTGAGAATAAAAATTGAATCTGAATTTCTTCCTATACCACGCTTAGACTACGACCTTATAGGGAGACAACAAACCACAACACCCAACAGGGCACTTCGGTTAACTGCAAGATTTTTTATCAGGAGGGAAAAATGAAAATAAATATTTTTTATTACTTGCTTTTACAATGCTTATTTGTCGTAAAATTTTTGGCCAGGCAGCAAATTGATATTCCATTTTGATGCAACAGATGGAAATGATATTATAACATTGGCAGTTGGATTGGATTTAACTGCAACAAATTGTATTGATCCACAACTTGGTGAATCAGATCTATCCTCACATTCCACCTGGTGGTTGTTTGGAAGTTCGATTTGATCTTAATCCGTATGGATGTCCTTATATTTCCTCTATGAAAGATTATAGAGCACCGGGTAATCCACCTGCATTTCCATTTACAGGAATAATTGAACATACATTATGGTGGCAAGTTACTTCACCGGGTCTGCCTTTAAGTATAACTTATAATCTACCGCCCGGTACTATAATGACAATTACTGATCAGATCGGAGGAATATTTTTAAATATTGGTCCATTCGTAGACCAAGGGACGGCAACCATTCCTGGGACTGTACACGTATATTTTTTCAAAGGCATATTTGAAAATGTAGTACAACAACATCGGTGGAAATCCAACACCAGGTCCTGTTTTTTCTTTAGTTCCCAACTCATTAAACTTTGGAGAGGTCGCTTATGGACAAACCGAAACACTTCCAGTTATGGTTTCAAATATGGGATACTTAGATAGTTTATATATAAATAATGTCGTTTCATCAAATACATCATTTACATTTGAGCCAAATTCTTTCCCGATAATATTAGCACCGGGACAAACACAAATATTTAATATTTCATATACCGGAATTACGGGTGGAACTCATCACGATTCAATTTTATTTATACCTAACGCACCTGGTACTCCGACAAAATTAAATGTCATTGCTGAGACCTACGAGCCAAATCCAAATTGTGAAGCTCAAATTTTACACGACATTACTATTAAAGATGGCATAGACCCGACTCCAAGAATTTTGAATTTTGGTTTAGATTCGACCGCAACGGATGGAATTGATATACAGTTAGGCGAAAATGGACCATTACCACCTTTTCCACCACCGGGAGCTTTTGAAGCTCAGCTATTTCTGCCGGAGAATAATTTTTCAGGAAGTCTAAGTTCATATTGCGATTTTCGATAGGCCGTTATTCCATTCACGGGACAAAAGGAATGGAGGCTTGCTTATCAGACGGGATATGGAAATACGATAAATATAAGTTGGGATTTTCCATCTTATATGACGGGAGTTTTGCTAGATATTATCAACGGTACATTTATAAATGTTCCAATGATTGATTCAGGTAGTTACACAGTTCATGATCCATATACCTTTAATAGGTTGAGAATGTTGATTGATTTTAATATTACATCACCCGTTGAACTTGTTTCATTCAATGCAATCTCACTTGACAATAATGTAAGACTTGATTGGTCAACCGCAACAGAAACAAATAACTCTGGATTTGAGATTCATTCGCAAATTCGAAGCTCAGAATGACAATGAATGGGAAGAAATTGGTTTCGTTCCGGGATTTGGAACTACTACAGAACCAAAATCATATTCTTTCATTGATGAGAATGTTACTACAGGAACTTACAAATACCGTCTCAAGCAAATTGATTTTGATGGAACATTTACTTATTCAAACGAAATAGAAGTTGCTGTTGATTTTACTCCGAAAGAATTTGTGCTGTATCAGAATTACCCGAATCCATTTAATCCAACAACAACAATTAAGTTTGAAATCCCCCTTAGTCCGCCTTTATTACAGGGGGAAAGCGAAGCAATCGCATTCGTAACCTTAAAAGTTTATGATATTCTTGGAAACGAAGTCGCAACACTTGTTAACGAAGAAAAACAACCCGGAGTTTATGAAGTTGAATTCGATGCATTCATCTGCTTTGCATCCGGAATGTATTTTTACAAACTTCAAGCTGGCACATTCGTTCAAACAAAGAAAATGATTCTGGCAAAGTAATTTTATCAGGAGGGAAAATGAAAAAATTATTATTCTTTATTCTGATTTCTCTACCACTCATAACTGATGCACAAACAGTTGATATTAACTTTTTTGTAACAGATGGATATTCGCTACTATTAAGTATACGAGTTGGATTGGATTCTACTGCAACAAATGGTATAGATCCACATTTAGGTGAATATCCTATACCACTCTTTGAAGGATTTGGAGCTATATTTGACATTTCGCATGTACATTTGGAACTACAACTTGGATCCTAAAAGATTACAGACCCACGCAATCCTTTCCATTTACAGGAATAGTCGAACATAGGCTTGGTTGGCAATTAACTATTCCTCATGGAATTGCTTTTACTTATATATTATAATTTTCCTCCAAGTGTAACTGATAATTTAAAAGACGAGCTCGGTGGTATAATTTTTAATGTAAATCTTTCGGATTCAGGAAGTTTTACATGTCCGAATAATTTAATTACTTCAGCAATTTTAAAAATGCAGTATGATAATGTAGTTCCTGTTGAACTAATTTCAT
This sequence comes from uncultured Ignavibacteriaceae bacterium, assembly GCA_963739915.1. GTDB lineage: Bacteria > Bacteroidota > Ignavibacteria > Ignavibacteriales > Ignavibacteriaceae > IGN2. The sequence goes on along the minus strand of CAVUCF010000023.1, from coordinate 162,656 downwards.
TTACAGCGCAATTTTACAAAATGACAATAAGTGTTCAGCTTAATTGGACAACTGCAACAGAAACAAACAACTCGGGTTTTGAAATACAAAGATTACAACTCAGAATGACGAATTGAGTTGGAAGAAGATTGGTTTTGTTCCGGGATTTGGAACTACTACAGAACCAAAATCTTATTCATTCACTGATGAAAATGTTACAACTGGAATTTACAAATACCGTCTCAAGCAAATTGATTTTGATGGATCATTCACTTACTCAAACGAAATAGAAGTTGAAGTTGATTTTACTCCGAAGGAATTTGTGCTGTATCAGAATTATCCGAATCCGTTTAATCCAAGCACAACAATCAAGTTTGAAATTCCGGATGTAGAGACGACCCGGTGAGTCGTCTTTACAACCTTGAAGGTTTATGATATTCTTGGCAACGAAGTCGCAACATTAGTTAACGAAGAAAAACAACCCGGAGTTTATGAAGTTGAGTTTGAACAGTCAGACAAGATCGCAGTATCAAGAATCCTGCATCAAGCGGAATTTATTTTTATCAACTTAAAGCTGGAAGTTTTTCATCAATCAAGAAAATGATTTTATTGAAATAATTATTTATCAACATCCTTCTACAAATAAGTGAGGATTGAAATGAAAAAAATATTTATCACTTTTTCTTTTACACTGCTATTTATCACAAAAATTAGTGGGCAGGTAGACATTAATATTCCATTAATAGTTACTGATGGAACGATTAACATACAACTTGCAGTTGGTTTAGATTTAACTGCAACCAACTGCATTGATCCACAACTTGGAGAGTCCGATCTTCCACCAATCCCACCTTCAGGAGTATTTGAATGTCAGATTTGATTTGGCACCCTATGGTTGTCCGGGAATATCATCATACAAAGATTACAGAGCTCCAGGAAATCCACCAGCATTTCCGTTTACAGGAATGATAGAACATACTCTTTGGTGGCAAGTTTCTTCACCGGAACTACCTATATAATATAACATATAATCTTCCACCCGGAGCAATTATGACTATTACTGATCAGATTGGTGGAATATTTTTAAATATTGGTCCATTTGTCGGATCAAGGAATTGCAACAATTCCAGGTATTTATACAAATATATTTTCTAAAGCATTTTTAAAAATTCAATATTGCTGCATCGGTGGTGATCCTACTGAACCAATCTTTGGTATTTCAACAATGTCATTAAACTTTCCTCAGATGATAGCTGGAAATGATACTACTTTGCCTGTTACCGTGACGAACATAGGAATGGTAGATACTCTAAGTATAACAAATATCGTTTCATCAAACAGCCATTTTACAATCGCTCCTAATTCGGTTCCGATATATCTCGCTCCACAGGATTCACAGGTTTTCCAGGTCACAAATACTGCAGCAGTAAATGCTGAACAGGGCACAATTCAATTTACACATAATGGCTGCGGTTCACCTACTGCGATGAATGTTTTCGCTCCAGCAGGAATACCACCAGGACCTTTATTTGCAATGTCTACGACGTCAATGATATTTATACAAGATACTGTCGGAGCTGTAGATAGTTTACCTGTTACTATTTCAAATAATGGGTATGCGAATACATTATATATTAATTACATCTCATCCAATAACAGTTATTTTAACGTTTACCCAAATTCATTTCCGATTGCAATCGAGCCTCAATCATCCTTGGATATTTTTGTTACTTATACATCTACTAATACACTTCAGCAAGGAATAATTGAGTTTACCCATAATGCACCGGGATCACCGCATTTACTTTATGTTTCTTCCGCCAATTCATTTGCTCAGTTTTCTATTTACCCGACTTCTTTGTTTTTCAATTCACAACCGTCATCAAGAACTGCCCATATAAAAAACACTGGTTCTAGTGACACATTGATTATAAACAACATTACATCATCAAATAATAATTATACAGTTACACCAAACGTTTTCCCGGTTTATGTTCCTCCGGGTGTTACAAAAAACTTTACTGTTAGTTTAAATAATACTCCCGGCTTTCAGTTTGGAGTCATAAAAATTTATCATAATGCCACCGGTTCTCCTTATTTTCTTTTTGCAACGAACCAATTATTCCCTCCAGTTGCTGAGGGAACTATTGTTGTTCACAGTGGTCCAATGAGTCAAACTCTAAAATTTGGAATTGATTCTTTGGCTTCAGATGATATTGATGAATTACTTGGAGAAATGGATATTCCACCACCACCTCCTCAAGGAGTATTCGATGCAAGATTCGTTTTGCCTATAAATAATTTTTCTGGCTTACTCAACTCTATCAGAGATTATCGGTATGGAACAAATTCTTTTGTCGGACAAAAAGAGTACAGATTATCTTATCAAAAAAATTATGATTATGGTATTGAAATAAGCTGGGATTTGCCAGATGATATTACTGGGGTTATTCGGGATTTGTTTAACGGAACTTTTATAAATGTTCCAATTTCAGATACGGGAAGTTTCATAGTTCAGGATCCGTTAATATTTAGTAAATTAAAAATGCTTATTGATTTTGATGGAACATTAACATATTCCAACGAAATAGAAGTTGAAGTTGATTTTACTCCAAAGGAATTTGTGCTGTATCAGAATTACCCGAATCCGTTTAATCCAACTACTACAATCAAGTTTACGATTCCATCTGTCATTGCGAGCGGAGCGAAGCAATCTCAATTCGTAACCTTAAAAGTTTATGATATTCTTGGCAATGAAGTTGCAACTTTAGTTAACGAAGAAAAACAACCCGGAGTTTATGAGGTTGAGTTTAACTCTACAGGATTATCAAGCGGAATCTATTTCTATCAACTTAAAGGAGGAAGTTTTACAGATACAAAAAAGCTGATGCTATTAAGATAGACTCATTTCGGTGCTGATATTCATTGTCACACTGAGCCTGTCGAAGTGTGACTTGTCATTGAAATGTCAGTCTTCGACAAGCTCAGACTGACAAACAGAACTTTCAAGATAACATTTGTTAGAGCTGAGTTTCTTCAACCGTCACAGGAAAAAGTTCTGTTTCAGTTACGTTGCTGACAGTTGCAGTCTTCCTTGAAAGGTACGCATACATTGCAGGAACAACAAATAGAGTAAGGAAAGTAGAAAAGATCAATCCGCCAATAACTGCAATACCCATCGAAACACGGCTTTCAGAACCAGCACCAAGCGCCAATGCAATCGGAAGTATTCCGAGCACAGTTGAAAGACTTGTCATCAGTATTGGTCTTAAACGGGAAATTGCGGCGCTGATAACAGCTTCTGTTTTTTCGAGTCCTGCAGCTTTTCTCTGGTTTGCAAATTCAACGATCAGAATTCCGTTTTTCGTTACCAATCCTATCAACATAATTATTCCAATCTGACTGAAGATGTTCAATGTCTGATCAAAATACCAAATAGAAATCAATGCACCAGCCAATGCCAGCGGAACAGTAAACAAAATAATAAACGGATCTCTGAAACTTTCAAACTGAGCAGCAAGAACAAGATAAATCAATCCAAGTGCAAGAATAAATGCAAACAATAGACTCGATGAACTTTCCTGAAAATCTTTTGATGGTCCATCAAGAGAAGTTGCAAATGATTCATCTAAAACTTTATCAGCAATTTCATACATTGCATCTATTCCTTCACCCAAAGTTCTTCCCGGTGCCAACCCTGCAGAAACTGTTGCAGAAACATACCGGTTGAATCTGTATAGCTGAGGCGGTGCACTTTGTTCTTCAGTGTAAACAACATTATCAAGCTGAATTAATTCACCTCTGTTGTTTTTCACATAAGTGGATTTTAAATCAATTGGTGCATCACGTTCTCTCTTGAAAACTGACCGATCACCTGATACTGCTTTCCATCTTTTATAAAGAAACCAAACCTTTGTCCGCTAAATGCAGCCTGGATTGTCTGAGCAATATCAGCAGTAGAAACTCCCAATGTAAGTGCCTTCTGCCTGTCAATACTTAATTTTAATTCCGGTTTATTGAATTTCAAATTAACATCAAAGACAGTGAAGATCGGATAATTTCTTGTCTCATCTAAAAACTTCGGAAGGAACTCTTCAAGCTTTTCAAAGTTCGGAGCTTGAATTACAAACTGCACCGGCAAACCTCCGCGTCTTCCTCCGCCGATTGTCTGCTGTTGAGTTACAAAAGTTCTGGCACCAGAGAATTGTCCTACTACAGGAGTGACCTCATCAGCAATTTGCATTTGTGATCTTTGCCGCTTATCAGGCTCAACTAAAATGGCCCCGGCAAATCCTGAATTAACAGAACTTGATGCACCAAAGCCTGGTGAGGTAACAGAAAATATTCCATCAGCTTCGGGTATACTGTCTCTTAAAACCTGAATTAGCTGATCCATATAATGATCCATGTACTCAAACGTAGCACCTTCCGGAGCCGTTGCATTTATTGTGATTCTGCTTCTGTCTTCAAGCGGAGCTAATTCGGATGGAATATTGCTGAACAAAATCCAGATCAGTAAAACAGTAACAGCAATTCCCGGAAATGTAACCCACCTGTGCTGCATAAAATAAGTGAGCTGACGTTTGTAAACAGCGTTCATTTTTACAAAAAATGGTTCAGTTAAATTGTAAAACCAATTGTGTTTTTCTCTTCGTTTTAAAATTCTTGAACTTAACATTGGAGTCATTGTAAGAGCTACGAAAGCAGATATGATTACACTGCCTGCTATTACAATCCCAAATTCCCTGAACAGTCTTCCGGATAATCCTTGCAAGAAAATAACCGGCATAAATACCGATGCAAGTGCAACTGTAGTTGAAACCACAGCAAAAAAGATTTCAGATGCTCCTCTTTTCGCTGCTTCCATCGGTTCCATTTTGTTTTCAATCTTCACATAAATGTTTTCGATAACGATTATTGCATCATCCACCACAATTCCAATCGCAAGCACAATGCCGAGCAAAGTAAGAACATTTATTGAAAAGTCAGCGATATACATTATGAAAAAAGCACCGATGAGAGAAATCGGGATTGCTATTACCGGAATAATTGTCGTGCGCCAGTCACGCAGAAATAAAAATATAATCAAAACAACAAGTGCAAAGGCAACTATAATAGTCTGTTCGACTTCTGTTATTGATTCTTTAATAAAGGTGGTAACATCAAAACCAATTAACGTAGTAATATCTGCAGGTAAAGTTTTTTTCAGAATTTCGAGGCGTTTATAGAATTCATCAGTGATGGCAATATTATTTGCACCTGCCTGGGCAATAAGAACAACACCAACCATCGGGATTCCATTCCATTTAAGAATTGATCTTTCATTCTCGGCTCCAAGTTCAGCATAACCAAGATCCCTTAATCTTACTATTCCACCAGCATCTTCTTTAATTATGAGATCATTGAATTCATTTTCTGTAGTTAATCTTCCAACTGTTCGTATTGAAAGCTCAGTGTTATCTCCTTCGATTCTACCGGATGGCAGTTCAATATTTTCGCGGTTTAAAGCACTACGAACATCAACTGCTGAAAGACCAAATGCGGCAAGTTTTGCCGGATCGAGCCATAGACGCATTGAATATTTTTTTTCACCCCAAATTTGAACACTGCTTACTCCGGGAATGGTTTGCAGTCTTTCCTTAAAAACATTATTTGCCATTTCGGTTAGCTCAAGCAGATTCCTGGTATTACTTTGAATTCCTAAAAACACAATGGGAATCGCATCAGCATCTGCTTTGGATACAATTGGAATATCAATATCCGGAGGTAAAAAACTGAGTGAACGGGATACACGATCTCTAACATCATTTGTTGCTGCTTCAAGATCTACATCAATATCAAATTCAACTGTGATAGTACTTCTTCCATCCCTGCTTACCGAGGTTAAACTTTTAATTCCTGCAATTCCGTTTATTGATTCTTCAAGCGGTTCTGTTATCTGGCTTTCAATTACATCGGCATTTGCACCGATATAGCTGGTTGATACAGTAATAACAGGAGGATCGACGGAAGGAAATTCTCTGACACCGAGATAAGTATAACCAATAACACCGAACACAAGAATGACAATAGACATTACTATTGCCAGTACCGGTCTTCGAATGCTTGTTGAAGATAAACTCATAAGTAAGAAGTTATTCTTATTTAATCTCTGTTATTTTAACTTTTGCGCCGGGTCTTATCTGAAGAATTCCGGAAGTGATAATGGTATCGCCTTCCGCCAGACCAGAAAGAATCTGTACTTGTTTTTCCTCGCGCAAACCAATTTCTACTTTCTGGGGATTTGCAACTCCGCTTTTAAAAACATAAACCAATTGTCCTTTCAGTTCAGGAACAATAGCTACCGTTGGGATAAGTATTGCTTCATCTGTTTGTTTAAGATTAAGCTCAACATTGGCAAATGCGCCAGGGAATAAACCCTTATAATTAGCCGTGCATATTGCACGTAGTTTGAGTGTTCTGGTTGATGGATCAATCTTTGGTTCGATTGCATAGATTCTTGCTTTATACTGAAAGTCGCTTCCACTTAATTTAAAGTCAAGCTCATCACCGATTTTTACCTGTGCTGCATACTTCTGCGGAATTGCAAAATCAACTTTGAGATTGGATAAGCTCTGAAGGCGTGCAATAATATTTGAAGTTGTAACGAAGCTTCCTTCACTAACTTCACGTAATCCAATGACACCATTGAAAGGTGCTCTGATTTCAGTTTTGTCAATCTGTGCTTTTATCAGATCATATTCTGCTTTGCTCGCCTCCACATCGTTCAGAGTGCTTTCATAATCTTCTTTGCTAATCATCTGATTCTGTGCTAGCTGTCTTTGCCTGGTTTCTCTATCTTCAATCAATTTAACTTTTGATGCTGCTTTCCTTAACTGAGCCTGCAAGTCAGCATCGTTAATCTTAACAAGTAGATCGCCTTTTTTCACATAAGCGCCTTCTGTAAATAAAATCTGTACGATCTTGCCTGAAATCTCACTTCTTAATTCTACTTCTTCATTTGCAAGTATACTCCCAGTTGTATAAACCACATCGCTAAGCTTTTCAAAATTTACTATGTGGACAGCGACCGGAATTTGCATTTCCATTCTGCCGACTGGTGTAGTTGGACTGCCCTTGTCAGATGAAGTAATTTTAGGCAGGAAGATTACTAAAAGTAAAACCAGAATGACCAGACCTATGACAATTGTTTTAATTCGTTTATTCATTTTCTTAAAGTTATTAATTCAACACAAAGTAAACGTAAATAATTCCAAAGTATTCACAAATAAAAAAAGCCAGATATACTGGCTTTATTGAAAAACGTAATGACCGAATTAACTCTTGCTTGTATTTTTAACCGAATATTTCTTCTGAAATTTCTCAACACGACCTGCTGTATCAAGCAACTTCTGCTTTCCAGTAAAGAACGGATGAGAACCGCTGGATATTTCCAACTTCACTAGTGGATATGTATTTCCATCATTCCATTTTATTGTTTCAGAAGACTTAATAGTCGATCTAGTAAGAATTGCAAAGTCACAAGATTGGTCCTGAAAAACAACCGCTCTATATTCAGGATGAATGCCTTTTTTCATCTGTAAATCCTTAATTTTTATACATTTATTTCAAATTTGAGGGTCAAATATAGAAAGATTACAAGGAAATAAAAAGAAAGTTGCGGTCAAGAATTTTGGAAGAGATCTTTCACAAATAACCTTAAAATTGACTTATTTTTGAGTTTTATTAGTCTTCTCAACGGACTGAACCTGGATTTTCAATTCATTAACCGTTTTCTGCTCTTCTTCAGTAAGCTGGATCTGTCTGAAATTCAATTCCTCTTTTGTGATTGCTTGTCCGGTTACCATTTTAATGCTTGATTCTGAAGGAACCGTTGTTGGCTTTGGACTTTCCACAACATTCGCAGCAGTAATCGTTGAATCAGGAATATTCTCAAAACTCTCTGCAACATTCTGATCTGTTGCATAATCTCTCTCGACTGCCATGCCTTCCATTTCACTGGATTTTTCTTTGCCTATAATCATTTTATCATCAACCGATTTCATTTCACTTTCGTTTTTCTTAGGCTGAACAACCGGCTCATCTTTTTTTACAGATTTCTGTTTTGATAATTCTTCCTGCCGACTTTTCAATCCATCGTAATCTGTAACCACGATTATGTCTTCTCGTACTCTGGGTTCGATGAGAAAAGGGTTATCCATTTCTTCTGAATTTGTATCCATAACAAAAAAGACTACCACAGCAACTGCCAACTAAACCAAGTGAAGGAATTAACCTTGATGGCACGAAAATATTTTCCCAGAAACTTTTCTTTTCTTCTTTAGAAAATTTCTCTGAATTAATTCTTCGCTGAAGATCTGCTTCGAAGTTTGCGGGTGCTTTTACTTCCTGCAAACCTTTTAATGCTTTGATCACATCCTGATATTTTTTTTCATCGTTTTCCATTTTTCACCTAATCTTTATAAATGCCTTTCAGCAATTCCTGCAATTGTGCTCTTCCTCTGTTTATTCTTGATTTAACTGTTCCTTCATTCACTCCGAGTATTTCAGAAATTTCTTCATAACTCAATCCCTGAATATCTCTCAGAATTACTGCTTCTCTGTATGTTTCTTTTACTTTCATTAATGCTTTTTGAATTATTTCATCTTTTATTCCGCTGTCAGTCATAACATCCGGTCTGTAATTTTCATCCGGCAGATCGTAAGTAGAATGATCTTCTCCATAATCATTGATTGAAAAGATATTTCTTCTTCGCTGCCTTCTGTATTCTGTTCTTGCAAGGTTACCTGCAATGGTATAAACCCACGTTGAAAATTTTGCCACTGAACTGTACGCATCTTTATATCTGTAAACCTTTATCATCGTTTCCTGCACAACATCTGCACAGCTTGCATAATCACCTAAAAATCTGAACACAAAATTGGTTAATGGATTTTTATATCTCTGAACAAGTATGTTAAAAGCAGCTTCCGTGTTGTTCTTCTGGAACTCAAGAATCAGCTCTTCATCCGAAAGTTCACGGAGCTTTATATCCATTAATCCGCTTTTATACCTGTGTTAGTTGAAATTTGTTTCAAGAATTAGTCACAAATTACCCAAAAAGAATATTTTTTTGAAAAATGTGAGTTAATTATTGCAGAATTTCAGCAATAAGAAGAATGATAACTGTTTTATCATTCGCAGTTGTGGTTTTTACGGTCACATCTGCCTTAAGTAAAGCTCTGAATACTTCAACCAGCTTTTCATCAGAATAAAGAGTTCTTGCTTTAACATATCCTGGATAGTAAAAATGGTGTGTTCCAACTATTCTCGCTGCTTCCTGCAGCGGAACATTTTTTGTTTTCAGCTCGGTGATTTTTGCAAGACCTGTAAAATATCTCGTTAGCATTGTAATTATGAAAGTCGGTTCGGCTCCATTATCAAGAATATTATTTGCAATCGTCAGAGATCTTGCTTTGTCTTTTAATCCAATCGCGTTCTGAAGATCAAAAATATTAAACTGTTTCAGTTCGGATGAAACTTGCTGAATGCTTTCAATTGTTATTTCTTTCTTCTTTATTGAGAATATACACAAATCTTTTCCAAGCTGATCTTCAAGCATATTTCTGTTCTCACCGACAATATCAACCAGGACCTGTGCGTTTTCTTCTGCAAGCTTTTTCCCTTTTTCTTCAGCAATACTTATCAACCAGTCAATCAGGTTTTTTCCTTTCAGTTCCTTCGCTTCAAAAAGAAAATCATTTTCTGAAAGAGTTTTGAACGGTTCGGTATTAAGGTTTGTAATTGAACCATTATGGAAAAAAGCCAGCACAGTAAATTCAGCAGGAGAACCAGCATAATCTTTTAGCGGTTTTTTGTCCCTGATTTTTTCAGCTTCCCTAACGATGATTAATTTTTTCTCAGAACCAAAAGGAAACGAAGTTGCAAGTCCGAGAATATCACTGATTGATCTGTCTTCGGAATAAATTGTTTCTTTATCAAATTCAGAGATAAGCAATGGCTGAAATGTTTCTTCGAGAGTATGAAGAGTAAATGAAAGGTTATAAGAGTCTTCACCAAAAAAATAATAAACGGGTTTAAACTTTCGCTTCTTAATTTCGGCTACTGCTTCAAGTATTGAGGGTGCTTTACTCTTCGCCATTATTTATTTTTATATTCTAGGAACTTAAAAAAGTGAAACAGCAAGACCGATAAGGCTAAAGATTCCTGCTGTTTTATTTTCATTTAAATAAAAAAACCGCATCATAAATGATGCGGCTACTTTTTAATTATTTCGTTTCTCTATTCTCTATTGTCACGGATTCCATTACGACATCTTTAAGTGGTTTGTCGCCAGGTTTGCTAGTTTGTACTTTGCTTATTGCATAAACGACATCCATTCCTTCAATAACTTTTCCAAAGATAGTATGTTTTCCATTTAACCAGGCCGTTGGAGCAACAGTTATAAAAAACTGACTGCCGTTTGTATTCGGACCCGAATTTGCCATGGCCAATATACCCGGCTTATCGAATACAAGCGATGGAACAATTTCATCCGCAAATGGTTTTCCCCAAATGCTTTCTCCGCCTCTGCCTGTACCTGTCGGATCACCGCTCTGAATCATAAAGTTTGCAATGACTCTGTGAAAGATTATGCCATTATAATATTTCGTATTCGCGAGACCAACAAAGTTTTCAACGGTTTTAGGAGTTTGATCTGCAAATAATTCAATTTCAATCTTACCCATATTTGTGTTTATTACTGCCACCGCCATTTCGTTTTCTCCTAGAATTAATTTTTCTGTTTTTGATTCTTCTATTGTGGTTTCTTCAGTTTTAATTTGTTCGGTATTAGATTGTTGATCCTTAGATTCAACTTTGCTCGTGTCCTGCCCGTTGCAAGCCCAGACAGTAAACATTGTTATAAGAGCAATCATAATTTGTTTCATGTTTTTTTCTCCTTTATGGTTGAATGAAATGAGTAATTAATAAAATTAAGATAAGTATTCCCAGAATTATTCTGTAATAAATAAAAAGGAACGTTGTATTTTTTTTCAGATATTTTAAAAGAAAATCGATCGCCAGATATCCGCTTATTCCTGATACGATAGTCGCTACAATAATGTTAACAGCCATAGACTGATCAACAAACTTCATAGCTTCGTATAATTGTAAAACACCGCTTGCAAACACAGCGGGAATGCTTAGTAAAAACGAAAACCTTGCTGCGGATTCACGTTTCAATCCAACGAACAATCCGGCAGTAATTGTTGTGCCTGATCTTGATGAACCGGGAATAAGAGAAAGTGCTTGAGCAAAACCTATTATTATTGAATCAAGAATAGTGATATTTTCCAAATTTTTGTTGAACTTAGCAATTTTCTCTGCCATAGCGAGAATGAGCGCCAGAATAATTAAGCTTGCTGCAATAACATAAAGATTTTTTGTAAGAGCACCTTCAATTGCATCTTTGAAAGCCAATCCAATTATAACAACCGGAATAGTGCCGATAATGATCAGCCATCCTAGCTTTGAATTAATTGTTTGCTCAGAATATTTAATTCGTTTGATAAGATTTTCCTGAAAAAAATCTTTAGTAATTGAAATTAAATCCTTCCAGAAGTAAACAAGCACTGCAAGCAGAGTTCCTAACTGGATCAAAGCAATAAATGCTGTCCATTGCTCGGGATGATCCGGTGAAATCAGATTCATATACTTTCCTACCAAAGTTAAGTGGCCCGTGCTGCTGATGGGAAGAAATTCCGTTAAACCCTGTATAATTCCAAGAAATATTGCTTCAAGTAAACTCAATTGCTTCCACCTATTAAGTATGAAATACCGAGCTTTATGCCGACTGAAAATGAATTGAAATTTACTGTTTCACCCTCAACATTATTCACTAATTTATTACCATTATCATCTTCGGGCTCACCATTTACGTCATATCTCAAGTCAAAGCCAATATTTGCATAAATGTTTTCAGAGAGACCTGTATTCGCTTCAGCACGCAGAAGACCACCAAAACCTACCGAGGAGTAATCAGCTGATGTTCCCTGCCATTTTTTTTCTTCAGTCACAGCAGAAAACCGAGGACCAGCACCTGCACCGAATTTAAAATTATAACCCACCCCTGAGAGAACATAGTAAGCCATTACCGATGGCAGAAATGAATCGAAATATAAATCGTACTGTCCAGCACCATCTATAGAAGTATTATAAGAATATATCTGATACGGAATATCAACACTCATTTCAAATTTTTCATTAAGAAAATATCCGACCTCACCAGTAAAAATAACTGCACCATTAAACGTATTAAGCTCGTCATCGTAAGGCGCATAATTCTGATTAATATAATCTTGGGCTGAAGGAATGCTAATAAAATTAACTCCCATAGTACCTTTAAGCTCGATTTGAGCAAAAGATAATTCTGTTAATAGTATTATTAATAAAATCCATATAACTTTTTTCATTTGTCATCAGAGTTTGTTTTGAAGATGTTGAATATGCCTGAATGCTGCTTATCAAGTACGAAATACATAATTAACGCAACTACAATAAATAAAAAATAAGATATGATATGAGTGAGAAATGCATAAGCTGCACTGATAGTTTCTCCAAATCCGAACAGAAGAACAAGTGTATTTATAGCAAGTGCGTGGTATGAACCTGTTGCACCGGGAGTTGGAATTACAACTCCGATAGCACTTATGCTCATTAAAATCCAGCCCATTTCAAAAGTTACTTTGTACAGTGACTGCATATCGAGCATAAAGAAACCGATGTAGGAAGTGAGTGCATATATTATAATAATTATAATTGATGTTAAGAAAGTGAGCACATAGTTTTTTGTTCCTTTGAGACTTGTAAATCCCTGTATCAACATCTCGAAAATATATCCAAGCCGTTCTGCAAATTTTTGAGAGATTTTTCCTATGAACTTTAGAAAGTAACCATAAAATTTTTCCTTAAACTTTACTGATAAATAAATCATCAGTAAAACCACAATAAGTGCCAACGCAGAAATATAGAGTGTTACTGCTAGCCAGGGAAACGTTTCATAAAGACTTGCACTCCAGATGAATGCTGAAATCAAAACTGCAGCTCCTAAAGAAATAATATCAATTACTCTTTCAACTATAACTGTCCCAAACATTGAGGATCTTGAAAGATTTTCATATCTGCCAATCATAATTGCACGCGTTACTTCACCAAGCTTTGGAGTTACACAATTAACACCGTATCCAATCATTAAAGCACCGAAAAGATTCCACATTTTAACATCCGGTTTTACAGAATACAAAATATATTTCCAGCGTAGTGCTCTGACATAGTGCCCGAGTAATATTGCGGCGGAAAATATTATCACCCAAATAATTGATGCCTGAGATACTAATTCCATTACTTCCCCGAAATTAACATCAGAGAATGCAAGATACAGGAAGAGTGCGGCTAACCCAATCGAAAATAAAAAATTTAAGATTCCTCTTAAGGCCGGTATTTTTTTAAAATTATCTGAGGTCAATAACCTTGCTTCCTTCAGGTGGAGAAAATTGGAAAAAACTATCCGGCAGGTTTTTGTTCAATTGATAATTAGAAAGATCGATCTGAATTGCACCAGATGCAGGATCATCTATCAAGGCTTTAGTTATGAGGTTATCTCCATCGATAAATAGTTTAATTGAACTAAAACTAAATGCGTCATCTTTTGGAATTAACTCAAGTATTGTTTTTCCCTCTGATTCAAAAGTGCTCAAATCACAATCCTGAGGATAATCAAAAATGATCTGTCGCATTGAAAGAATTTTGTTCCCTTCGCTTTCATAATCAGTAATAATCACTTTATCATCTTTTTGATTGTAACTCCAGGAGGTTTCGCCATCAGAGACAATAAGAATATTTTTGAATTCAAACCTTAAGTTATTTTCTTTTTTATAGTAGACTTTGCCTTTAAGATTTAAGTTACCATTGACTGATTGAGTTAATTCAGCTGACAGATCATTGATTGTACTAAATTTATTCTGAATGTTCTTTAAAACTTCCTGTGCATTTTCTTGAGCAAAAGAACTATCAAGAAAAAATACTAAAGTAACACATACAAAAATTACTTTGATTTGCATTTTTATTTCCTCACTAAAGTGTTCGTAATACTGTTTCAAGCTGTTCATCATTTTCAACCAGAACCTGCCTTGCTTTGCTTCCATCATTTGGTCCGACGATTCCAGCATCTTCAAGTTGGTCAACAATTCTTGCTGCACGCGAATATCCTAATTTTAATTTTCTCTGCAAAAGGGAAACGGAGCCCTGCTGATGACGCACAATCACTCTGGCGGCTTCCTCAAACATCGGATCAAGGTCTGCAGATAATCCTGAGGAAGAACTTTTTTTCTTATCATATATTGAAGGCAAATAATATGGTTTCGAATATGATGGCTGAGAATAAACATAATTTGTTAAGCTCTCTACTTCATCAGTAGAAATAAATGCATTCTGCATTCTTATTGGTTTAGGAGAACCTGTCGGAAGAAATAACATATCTCCTCTTCCGAGCAACTGCTCTGCACCATTCATGTCGAGAATTGTACGCGAATCTATTTTTGTCGCAACCTGGTACGCAATCCTTGAACTGAAGTTAGCTTTAATTAATCCGGTAATAACATTCACCGATGGTCTTTGAGTTGCGAGTACCAGATGAATTCCAACTGCCCGTGCAAGCTGAGCCAGCCTTGTAATTGGTTCTTCAACTTCCCTTCCTGCAGTAATCATCAAATCTGCAAGCTCATCAATAATTACAACAAGATATGGAAGATGATGATGTTTTATTGACTCGGTGTCGTGCGGCTTTGTTTTGGGGTTATCAATTTTTTTATTATAGTCAACAATGTTTCTTACACTGGCTTTTGCTAATCGGTCATATCTTTTTTCCATTTCAATTTCAACAGACTTGAGCATAAGTACTGCGTTCTGGGGCATTGTTATTATTTCTTCCTCGATGTCAGGAGAAACGGCGAGATAGTGTCTTCTTAATTTATTGTAAAAAGAAAGCTCTATCTTTTTGGGATCAACGAGGATGAATTTAACATCAGCAGGCATTTTTGAATACAGCAAGCTGCTGATTATCATATTTATGCCTACGCTTTTTCCCGAACCAGTCGAACCAGCAATCAAAAGATGAGGCATCAACGAAAGGTCTGTAAGGTAAACATCACCGCTGATTGTCTTGCCAAGTGACAACGGTAATTGTAATTTTGAATCTTTTACTTTACCAAGTACAGAACGTGCCTGTACTATTTGTGCTTCAGCATTTGGTATTTCAACTCCGATGGCACCCTTTCCCGGAATCGGGGCAATAATTCTGATTCCTCTCGCAGCAAGAGCCAAAGCAATGTCATTCTCCAATCCAACAATCTTACTAATCTTTACACCCGGTGCAGGAACAATTTCATAAAGAGTAACGACCGGACCTGGAGTAACAGATATGTTCTGAATTTCAATATCAAAAAGTTTTAACTTATCCTTCAGCAGTTCGGCATTCCTTGTTAACTCTTCTTCGGCAACTTTGATGTCTTCAGCAACGGCTGGTTGAAGCAAATCAAGACCGGGAAGCTCATAATCCAAATCTTCCTCCCATGGATCAGGAAGCTTTTCAGCTTTGTCATCTAATTTTTCAAGAGGAAGTTCGCCTGTCTTTTCCAAATCAACTTTTTTTCTATCGCTTACGGATATTTCATCTTCTTTCATCACTTCCGTATCAGCTTTCCTGATAATCTGGATTTGAGTTTGTGCTTCTTCTTCCTCCATCAATTCTTCTGCGGTAATATCTTCTTCAAGAGGGATGATAGGTTTTTTCTTTTCTTTGCCGAGCTTCTTAATTTTTTCAAGATTTGAAGTGTCCTCTTCTTCTTGCTTAATTATTTTAATATTACTCTCCGCATCAGAAGCAAACATATTTTTAATGAAATGAAATATGTTTTCAATTTTAATATCAAAAGCGAAGATGAGAATGGTTGCAGAAACAAAAAGCAGGAACAAAATACTCCCGGCAGTTCCGAGCAAACCACCAAGCCAGCCACCCAGATATTCACCAACATTTCCTCTGAGCTCTTTTATTCCGGGCAGAAAATCAAGTCCAGCATTCAACACTCCAAAGAAAGAAGCGAACGTAAGCCCTATTACTAACAAAAAGTTTGTAGTGTGAATCAGTGTCTTGAAAGTAAATTTTTTAAAGAAAGAAACTCCCCATAAAAACATTATTGCTGGGAATACAAGCGCGAAATATCCAATGGTTGATGTGATGAAGAAGTAGGAAAAATGGGTTCCGATAAGCCCCAGCCAGTTGTGCGCTTTATCCTGTGAAGAAGAACTAAAAATTGTACCTAACAAGGAATATTTCTCCACTATCCATTTATCTCTTCCATCGTGAGAAAGTATGCATAGAAAAAGAAATACAGAAAACAGAATCAAAAAAATTCCGAAAATTCTTTTCTTCTTTTCAGAAGAGAAGCTGAAATAGCTTTTACCGGAACCATTTCTTTTGCCTTTTCCGTTTTTTTTCTTTTCTGCCACTCTGATATCAACTATTATTTTAATACTTTAAGAGCATTACCAGAATAAAAAGGAATTACTTCTGTGCTATCAAGTTCAGCGCAAGCTTTCAGGTCATCTTTAAAGCCATTTTCAATTAAAAGTCGGCCGTGATCTGTTTCACTTAACATTTTAAAAATATTTTTTCCAAAAGATTTAAACAAAGCTATCGCACTTACCGAAGAATCCGTAAGCTCAACTTTTTTATTCACAGTAACTAGTTCGTTAATCAACATACCGGCACAAACGGAATCCTCGAGACTAAATAAATTATTATTTCCTGAGCAAAGTATGATAATATCCTCGCTCAACTTTTTTAAATGTTTTGCAAGTGCATTCAAATTATTAAATGAACAGACAAAAAGATTTGCAGAATATTTTGCTTTGACAATTGCACGGGAACCGTTAGTAGAATAGAAAACGATTGACTTTCCTGAGACGATTTCCGTTGTGTACTCCGATGGAGAATTACCTAAAGCGAAGCCTTCAATTTTTTTAGTATTACGTTCACCACCGAGAAGAGTCTGTCCACCAAAAATTCCTCCTGAAACTTTAACTGCGAATTCAATTGTGCCAACAGGTACAATCTCCTTTGCCCCGTTTGTGAGAGCTGTAATTATGGTTGATGACGCACGCAATACATCAATAACAATAGTAGTTTTTCCTGTAAAGAAAAGTTCATCAACTTGAACGGGTGAAAATAAAACATCAAGCTTCATTTTAGTTTTTACTTTTTAACGAATGGAAGTTTTGTAACAACTGCAGGAAATTCTTTATCTCTTATTTTAAATGAGACTTCACTCCCTGCTGCATTTAAGGGTTTATCCACATAACCAAGTGCAATCGGTTTTTCCAACACTGGACTAACTGTTCCGCTTGTGATGTTACCAACCTTTCTTCCTTCTGAGGTTATCTCATAACCGTGCCTTGGAAAAGTTTTTTCATCTGAAATCATTGCCACAAGCTTACGACTTGGACCTGCCTGCTTCACTTTTAATATTACATCTCTTCCGATAAAATCTCCTTTATCAGTTTTTGTAATCCAGCCAAGTCCTGCTTCAATTGGATTTGTAGTTTGATCAATATCATTCCCATAAAGACAATATCCCATTTCCAGACGAAGCGAATCACGTGCAGCAAGTCCAACTGGTTGAATGTCGAATTCTCTTCCTGCCTTGAATATTTCCTCCCAGACTTTTTCAGCTTGGGATACATCGCCCGTGAAGTAGAGTTCGTAACCCAATTCTCCGGTGTATCCTGTTCTGGAAATAATCATATCAACGCCGGCAACTTTTCCTTTGGTGAAATGATAGTATTCCAGTTCGGGCATATCTTTGACCAACTTTTTCAGAACTTCTTCGGAGTTTGGTCCCTGAACCGCAAGTAGAGAATATTGATCACTTCTGTTATCAATCGATACGCCAAATTTATTATTCTCTTTCATCCAGTTAACATCTTTATCAATATTGGATGCGTTTATAACAAGCAAAAATTCTTTGTCTGATAATTTGTAAACGAGAAGGTCATCAACAATACCTCCATCAGGATAACACATTGCAGAATACTGTACTCTTCCCGCAAAAAGTTTTGATGCATCGTTAATAGTTATATGCTGAACAAAATCGAGCGCTTTATCTCCTGAAATAAATACTTCACCCATATGAGAAACGTCGAAAACTCCCACTGAATTACGAACAGCTTTGTGTTCAGCAATTATTGAAGAATACTGGATAGGCATTTCGTAACCAGCAAACTCAACTAACTTTGCCCCAAGTTTTTTATGAATATTGTTAAATGTAGTTTTTTTCATTTAGATGCCCCATTGAAATAGTTTGAGTGAAAGTTTAGAGTTAACTATTTAAGTTTTTTCCAATCGCCAAGAAATTTTTCAAGTCCAATATCAGTCAGCGGATGATTGAACATTTTATTTATAACATCAAAAGGAATTGTGCAAACATCAGCACCAATCAGCGCAGCTTCTACAACATGCAGCGGATGCCTTACACTGGCAACCAGAACCTGTGTGCTGTAATCATAATTCATGTAAATTTGGACTATCTGTGAAATTAATTCCATCCCGCTTGTGCTGATATCATCGAGCCTTCCTACAAAGGGACTTATATAAGTTGCTCCGGCTTTTGCTGCCAGAATTGCCTGAGTTGGCGAAAAGCAGAGAGTAACGTTTACTTTTATTCCTTCGCTTGTGAGCGTTTTACAGGCTTTAAGTCCCTCTTTGATTAAAGGAATTTTTACAACAATATTTTTATGGATTTTTGCAAGGTCTCGCCCTTCTTTAAGTATTCCTTCATAATCTGTGGAAATAACTTCAGCACTTACAGGACCATCCACTATTTTAAGAATTTCATCAAGCAGTTTTCTAAAATCTTTTCCCTCTTTGGAAACGAGAGAAGGATTAGTTGTTACGCCATCAAGAATGCCCAGTGAGGCCGCTTCTTTTATTTCATCTAAGTTGGCTGTGTCAATAAAAAATTTCATGGTTTTTTCTCCAAATTCAGTTTATTAGATAATTTAAACTAATCAAATTCTCTGGTTAAATCATGCCCGGTTTTTGCTGAAAAGAATTCAAAAGTATCGGGTGAAATACTTGCATCTTCACGTAAATCAATTTTTACAAGATATTTAAATTGAAGCTTGAACAAAGATTTAATTTTTCCTTCCCTGAATTTTGCAGCAGTTGAAGGATGAGCTTTTAGAATAAGACTTCTTTGCCGTGATTTTCTTCTGAATTTTTTCAACCAGCTTTCAAGATCATAAACAAGATGAGAGCTTTTCGTTAATAGCCCTGTTCCATGACACTCAGAACAAACTTCCTTCATTGCCTGCACGATATTTTGTCTTATCCGCTGTCTTGTAATTTGAATTAATCCAAAATCCGACATTGGTAAAATAGATACCTTAGCTCTGTCTTTTCTGAATTCCTTCTTCAATTCATCATAAACTTTTTTACGGTTCTTATCATCTTCGAGATCAATATAATCTATAACTATAATTCCACCGATATCTCTTAGTCTCAATTGTCTTGCTATTTCTCTTGAAGCTTCAAGATCTGTTTTGAGCGAGTTTAATTCCTGATCTTTACTCTTTGCATACTTTCCACTGTTCACATCAATAACAACCATTGCTTCAGTATGTTCGATGATAAGATAACCACCACTGGGAAGAGTAACTTTTCTGCCCATAAGTGTTTGAATCTGCTCTGCAATTTTAAAGGTGTTGAATATGCCGTAAGTAGATTTATAAAGCTCTACCTTCTCAGCAATTGCAGGTTGAACAAGCTCCAGATAGTTTTTTATTTCCTTATGAAGCTTTTTTGAATCAACAAATATTTTTGAAATGTCAGCATTAAAAAGATCACGAATAACACTTACAGTTGTATTCAGATCCTGGTAAACAAGTGCCGGAGGATTTTGGGATTTTGCTTCTTTTTCTATTCGCTCCCAGGTTTTCATGAGATTTTTCAGATCATCTTTAAGGATTTCTTCATCCTGCTTTTGAGCAACAGTTCTTATGATTAATCCGTAATTCTCGGGCACTATTTGTCTGGCTATGTAACGAAGTCTTTTTCGTTCTTTGAAGTCATAAATCTTTTTAGAAATGCCCACTTTATTATCATAGGGAAGAAGCACGCAGAATCTGCCAGGAAGTGAAACTGATGATGTTACACGCACGCCTTTGTTATTTACCGGTTCTTTAATAATCTGGATGAGAATTTCCTGACCTTTTTTTAAGGTAGGAATTTGCGGTTCAGCCCTCTTTGTTTCAGGTTTTGTATGAGTAGGAGCACTTCCACTAACTTCTTCATCGTCGTCAACATCGGAATCTTCATCTCCAAGCATGTCCTGAAGTTGTTGTGTCCTTTCACCAATATCTGAAAAATGCAGGAAGGCATCGTGTTTCATTCCAATGTCAATGAATGCAGCACGAATTCCCGGAAGAACTCTTGCAATTCTTCCAAGATAAATGTCCCCCACCATTCGGCGGTTTTCAGGATAGTCTACAAAGAAGTCGACTAAGTTTCCATCTTCCGTAATAGCAACACGAGTTTGCGTGGAAGCGGAGTTGATAATAATTTCTTTTACCATTTGGTACAAACCTGTTTAATGAAATAAAATATTTCATCGAAAATCTTTTAAAAAATGAAAAGCTCTTCTGCATTTGACCAGACTCTGCAGGATACAAAAAGTTGAGGATAGTTAAAAGCGTACTGAAGAATAATAATTCAATTTGCATATTGAGCTTATCGACTAAAATTAATTACGAAAAATTTTAATAATAAATAATATTTTGTTGAAGACTAGCTGTTAGAAGTTGTGTCCTTCTTGCTGCCTTCATCTTATAACAACTCTTTTCTACTAAGAGAGAACTTGCCATTTTCAATTTTTAACAGCTTAACCTTAACCTTATCTCCGGTTTTAAAATAATCACTAACCTTTTCAACTCTCTTGTTGTCAATCTGAGAGATGTGCAAAAGTCCTTCCTTACCGGGAAGTATTTCTACAAATGCACCAAAATCCATCAGTTTGGTAATAACACCTTCATAAATTTCTCCGATTTCGGGTGTGGCAGTCATCTGCTTGATATACTCTTTACACTTTACTGCATTCTCTTTATTTGGTGATGCAATATTTACTGTTCCATCTTCTTCAATATTTATTTCAACGCCAAACAAACGCTGCATTCCCTGAATTGTTTTTCCTCCGGGACCAATTATTAATCCAATTTGATCCTGTTCAACCTTCATCGAGATTAATCTCGGAGCAAATTCAGAAAGTTGTTCACGTGCTTGCCCAATTGACTGATTCATTATCCCGAGGATATGAAGTCTGCCATCACGTGCCTGCTGCAATGCTTTTTCCATTATCTCAAATGAAATTCCCTGAATTTTCATATCCATCTGGAATGCAGTTATTCCATCCGTAGTTCCTGCAACTTTGAAATCCATATCACCAAGATGATCTTCGTTTCCAAGAATATCAGAAAGAATTGCAAATCTCTCACCTTCTTTTACCAAACCCATTGCAATTCCAGCAACACCTTTAGTGATTCCGACTCCTGCATCCATCATAGCAAGAGAACCTGCACAAACGGTTGCCATCGAGGAAGAACCATTCGACTCAAGAATATCTGAAATAACACGCACAGTGTATGGAAAAATTTCTTCGCCCGGAAGAACCATCTTTAAAGCTCTTTCAGCAAGGTTGCCGTGTCCGATTTCTCTTCTGCCTACGCCTGTCATTCTTCCAACTTCACCTACACTAAACGGCGGAAAGTTATAGTGAAGCATAAATCTTTTTGTGTATTCTTCACGAAGACCATCAATTATCTGCTCGTCATTTTTAGTTCCGAGGGTTACGGTTGTCAAACTTTGAGTTTCACCTCTTGTGAATAAAGCAGAACCATGTGTACGAGGTAACAAACCAAGTTCTACAGTAATCGGTCTGATTTGAATTGTATTTCTTCCATCAAGTCGAATTCCTTCTGTAAGAATCCTTTCACGCATTAATTCTTTTTCCAGATCGTGAAGAATTGAAGCAATTACTTTCTCCTGCTCAGGAAATCTTTCTGCAAGTACTAATGTTACTTCTTCCTGAAGCAGTTTATTTCTGGTTGATCTTTCTTCTTTAGTGAGAACTGAATGAACAATTTCCTTAAACTTTCCACCAGCAAATTCGAGAACTTCTTTTTTCAGTTCATGATCAAATTCTTTTTCCTTGATTTCCCACTTACTTTTTCCCGCTTCATTTCTCAATTCAATCTGAAGCTGAACAAGTTTTTTAATTTCAGCCTGAGCAAACCTGAGAGCGCTCAACAAATCGTCTTCGCTAACTTCTTTTGATTCACCCTCAACCATTATAATCGAATCGCTTGTTCCTGCTACGATAAGTTCAAGATCACTTTGTTCGATTTCTGCGTGAGTCGGATTCACAATTAATTGCCCGTTGATTCTTCCAACACGGACTTCTGCAATCGGTCCATCAAAGGGAATATCAGAAATTGTTAATGCCGCCGAAGCTCCTATTGCACTTAGAACATCTGCATCATTCTGACCATCGTACGAAAGTACGAACGCTATTATCTGTGTTTCGTTCATAAAGTTTTCAGGAAATAGTGGTCTGATTGGTCTGTCAATCAATCTTGAACTGAGTATTTCTTTTTCGGTAGGTCTTCCTTCTCTTTTAATAAATCCGCCCGGAAATTTTCCCGCGGCAGATGTTTTTTCCCTGTATTCAACCTGCAGAGGAAAGAAATCCTGGTTTTCTTTTACTTCTGTTGATGCAACCGCAGAAACAAGAACCATAGTGTCTCCGTAGCGAACCATAACTGCACCGTTAGCCTGTCTTGCATATCTCCCCGTTTCGATGGAAAATATTTTACCGCCAATTTCAACTTCCTTTTTAACTATCATTTCAAATTCCTTACTTTCTAATGTTCAAATCTTTAATTATTGCTCTGTATCTCTCAATATCTTTTTTAGTGAGATAATCAAGAAGCCTTCTTCTTTTACCAACCATCATCATCAATCCTCTTCTTGAATGATGATCCTTTGCATGTTTGTTGAAGTGCTCTGTCAGGTCATTTAATCTTTTTGTGATAAGTGCAATCTGAACTTCTGTTTTGCCAGAGTCTTTTTCATTTCCGCCGTACTTTTTAATGATATCGGCTTTTTCTTGTTTTGTCATTTTATTTAATCCTTGTTATTAGTTATACGATGTAATCCCAGAAACAATCCACCTTAAGGCGGAACAACCGGGATTAATTAATTTGTTTATTTAAAATTTTTCTTCCTGTTTCTTCATCTTTTTTCATCCGGATAATTAACTCATCCACCGAACTGAATTTCTCTTCATCCCGGATTTTCTCAACCATATTCACTTGCATAACTTCATCATATATATCTTTATCAAAATCAAAGATGTAAAATTCAGGAATAATCTCTCCATCTTTATGGAACGTCGGTCTTCTTCCAAGACTTAGCAACCCGAAATGTTTTTCATTTTCAACAATACATTCAGCGGCATAAATTCCTTTTGCTGGAATCAGTTTGTCTTCATTATCAACAGAAAGGTTGGCAGTTGGAAATCCGAGCTTTCTTCCTCTTCCATCACCGTGAACTATTATACCTTTAAATGAGTAATTCCTGCCAAGCATCTTACCGGCTTTAAGAACATCTCCTGTAAGTAGAGCATTTCTTATCTTCGTACTGCTTACAGTTTCGCCGTTAACCGAGTACTCTGGGATGAGTGTAACTGAAAAATTATATTTGTTACCCAGCTTCTGAAGGAGCTCAAAGTTGCCATCTCTTTCTTTTCCAAAATGATGGTCATAACCAATAACAACTTCGCTTAATCCTATTCCTTTAACAAGGTATTTTTCCACAAACTCTTCGGGACTTTGCTTGGAAAAATCAATTGTAAAATTTACTACAAATAAATTTTCCATTCCCAGTTGTTCTAAAATTACAACCTTCTCATCCAGAGTGCTTAATATCTTAACATCATTTCTGCCAGGGATAATCTTCCTGGGATGAGGATCAAAGGTAATCAGGAAACTTCTTCCGGCAGATCGACGTGATTTTTGCACAACCGTATCAACAATCTGTTGGTGTCCGAGATGAAGACCGTCAAAAGTTCCCAGTGTAATTACACTGTTTTGATCCCGTTTAATTTCCTGTAAATCCTTTATAATCTTCATCTTAAATAGCTATATCAAAAGGATGTAAATTTATAATAATCTGCTCCGAAATAAAAGCTTATCGACGATATTAATACTTTGAATGTTGCATTATTGAGAAGTTAATTGAGCCAAAAATTGTTTTGAAAAGCCACCAATGGTAAATGCATCATCAACTTGAAACTCGCCGATTCCTTTTCTTCTTAATTCCCACAATATTCCACCAGTATTAAGTTTTTTCCCAAAGTCATCAGCAATAACCCTGATGAATGTCCCTTTTGAACAAGTTATTGTAAAATGAATGTCCGGTAATTCAATTTTATTAATATCAAATTTTTCAATTACTATGTTTCTGGGTTCACGTTTAATTGATTTCCCTTTGCGTGCCAGATTATAAAGCTTTTCCCCTCCAATTTTAACTGCCGAATACATCGGAGGTGTTTGCTCATTTTCACCTAAAAAACTATCGCGCTCTTCAAGAATTTTATTCTCGTCAATATCTTCTGGCAAAGGAATTTCGGTACAGACAGTTTCAGTATCCATTGAAGGCGAGCTTAAACCTAACCTGATAATCCCGGAATATGTTTTATTCAGATTTATGAAACGATCCATCTCCTTAGTTTTTTTTCCTGTACAAACGATCATCAACCCACTCGCTTTTGGATCAAGAGTTCCTGAATGCCCAACTTTCTTAACACCTGTAATTTTTCTAATCTTGCTCACAATCTGGAAAGATGTAGGACCGGAAGGTTTATCGATTAAAATTATTTCACCTTCGGAAAAATCTGCATCGGAAAGATTAAGTGTTCGATTGGTTATTATTCTGCTTGTGAATTTCATTAATCAATCCTTCTATCTTTTCAACGTAATCGAGTGTGTCATCAATAAAAAATTTTAATTCTGGAACAAATTTTATTCTAATCCTGTGAGCAAGCTCTGTTCTGATATGTCCCAAACGTGAATTAATTTTGTTAAGAACAAAGTCTCTTCTTTCTTTCTGAAGAACAGAGAGATAAATCCTGGCTATCTTCAAATCAGCGCTTGCCTTTACATCAGTTACAGTAATAAAACCGAGATCGTCATCCGGCATCCTGTGAAGCAAAATAAAGCTTATCTGTTCTTTAATTAATTGCTCTACTTTATCAACTCTGTGTGAAGACATGATTTATACGCTGGTATTTTTAGAATGATAAATATCTTACGATAAGGTTTTCTTTGTTTCTATTAGCTTATAGGATTCTATAATATCGCTGACTTTAACATCGTTATAATTTGCAATATTCAATCCGCATTCGTAACCGGCATCCACTTCCCTAACATCATCTTTAAATCTCTTCAATGTGCCAATATCACCATCGAAGACAACTATACCTTCCCTGATTAAACGTATCTTGTTGCTGCGTGCAATCTTTCCCTCAAGTACATAACACCCGGCCACAGTTCCGAATTTCGGAACTTTGAATATGTCTCTTACTTCAAGAGTTGCAGTAACTTCTTCTGAAATAATTGGTGATAATAATCCTTCCAATGCAGATCTGACTTCATTGATGGCATTATAAATAATACTGTAAAGACGAATATCGACATGCTGTTTTTCAGCAAGCTTTCTTGCATTAAGATTAGGTCTTACATGAAAACCAATGATAATTGCTCTGGAAGCATCGGCAAGAAGAACATCACTTTCAGATATTCCGCCAACTCCTTTATGAATTACTTTTATAATTACTTCTTCGGTTGACAACTTCAACAATGAATCAGCAAGAGCTTCAACAGAACCATCAACATCACCTTTTACTATAAGCGGAAGTTCTTTAACTCCACCAATACTTATCTGTTTTGCAACTTCATCGAGCGTAAGATGATGAATTTGCTTCTGATCTTGTTCGCGTTTTAGCTGCTGTCTCTTTATTCCGATTTCTCTGGCAACTCTTTCAGATTCCACAACAACAAACGAATCACCTGCTTGTGGTGGACCTTCAAATCCAAGAACCAAAACTGGTGTAGCAGGCGGTGCATCCATTACTTTATTCCCTCTTTCATCAAACATAGCACGAACTTTTCCCTGATAAATACCGGCTATAAACGGATCACCAATTCTTAATGTGCCTTTTTGTACTAAAATTGTTCCTGTAATTCCTTTTCCTTTATCAAGTTCAGATTCAACAACAACACCGCGTGCTAATCTTTCCGGATTAGCTTTGAGATCAAGAATTTCAGCTTCAAGAAGAATTTTTTCCAGTAATTGTTCTACTTTTGTTCCGAGCTTTGCTGATATTTCCACCGCTTGATATTTACCACCCCATTCTTCAATGAGGATATTTCTATCAGCTAACTGTTGTTTCAATCTTTCAGGATTTGCACCCGGCTTATCTATTTTATTTATTGCAACAACGATAGGAACACCAGCAGCCTGCGCATGATTTATTGCTTCAATTGTTTGAGGCATAACTGCATCATCAGCGGCAACGACAAGAACAACTATATCTGTAAGCTGAGCACCGCGGGCACGCATTGCAGTAAATGCTTCGTGACCCGGAGTATCGAGAAAAGTTATAGAGCGTCCGTTATCAAGCTCAACTTTATATGCACCGATATGCTGCGTAATTCCACCGGACTCACCGGCCACAACGTTTGTTCTTCTTATATAATCAAGAAGGGAAGTTTTTCCGTGATCAACGTGACCCATAATTGTAACAACCGGTGATCTGAACTGTAATTCTTCCTGTTCATCTGCACTATCTTCAACAGCATCTGATGTGTATTCTTCCTGAAGTTCAATATCGAATTCAAATTCATCTGCCACAAGTGTTATAGTTTCAACGTCCAGGCGCTGGTTGATGGATACCATCAAGCCAAGTTCAATACATTTTGTAATAACATCACTAACAGGAACATTCATCAGGTTAGCAAGTTCACTTACAGATATGTACTCATTAACTTTTAATACTTTACCGGCAAGAGATTTTTCCTCAAGTTTTTTCTCTTCAAGCGCTTCTCTTTCTTTTCTTTTCCTTTTCCTTACATTAGCGCGACCTGAAGCGGACATATCATCCATACTCATAAGTGTTTTCCGGATAGCTTCCTTAACTTCACGTTCATCAACTTCAAACCGTCTTACGCGTTTTTTCTTTTTTACTTCAGGAGTTTCTTCAACTGCACCTTCAGCTTTTTTCTTTCTTATCCTTGGCTTTCGTTTTTTCTTAGCAGCTTCATCGGTTGCCTTTTCAGTTTCGGATTTCGGTTTTGTCTCATCAGTTTTAGCAGGTAATTTCCTTTCCTTTTCATCGAGATCCATTTTGCCGATAACTTTTAAGCCCTTGGCTTTGGGAATTCTGCTTTGCTTTTCTTTCTCATCTTTTGTATCCGAAGCAGCATCAGCAGCTTTTTCAGCGTCAGGTTTCTGTGTTTGTTTTTCAGATTCAATGTGAGCAACTTCTTCAACTGCTTTTTCAGTTGCCTTTAAAATTGTATCAGATTCAACAGCTTCATCAGGCTCGGTAATTTCCTGAATTTCAACTTCTTTACCTTCATCTTTAGCGTCTTTATTTGCTCTTTCGGCACGTTGCTTATGGAACTCAGCTAATTTTTTATAATGATGCTCGGCTTTCTCGATATCTTTTTTGTAATTGGCATTTATAGCTGCAATCATATCATCTTCAAGTTGAGACATATGATTCTTAACTTTAAAACCTTTACTGTTCAGAAACTCAACAAGAGATTCAGCAGAAAGATTATACTCAGTAGCGAGCTTGTAGATCCTTATTTTCTTTTCTTTAGTATCAGCCATAAATGTAGTTTGGTGTTTTTATTCTTCTTCCTCAAATTCAGCTTTCAGCAGTTCTATTATAATGTTGACTTTTTCTTCATCGAAGCCCTCTATTTTCATAAGTTTTTCGGCGCCGGCAGTTAATACTTCCAATGCAGTATCATAACGATTATTAATTAAGGTATTATAAACTTCTTCACCAAGTTCCTCCTTCAAATCAATAAGCTCAATATCTTCATCGTATTCCTCAAAGGGTTTAGCTTCACGTAATACATCTATTTCAAAACCGGTAAGTTTCATAGCAAGACGAATGTTTACCCCATTTCGTCCAACTATTAATGAAACCTGATCAGAATCAGCCATTACAGTAGCTTTTTTAGCATCTTCGTCAACTTCAACTTGCTTTATTTTAGCAGGGGCCAAAGATCTCTGAATGTACAAAGTTGGATCATCAGTATAATTAACTACGTCAATGTTTTCATTACTAAGTTCTCTTACTATTGCGTGAATTCTTACTCCCTTCATACCAACGCAGGCTCCAACCGCATCAATTCGTGCATCCTGAGATTCCACGGCAATTTTTGCTCTTTCACCGGGTTCGCGAGCAATTCCCTTTATCTCAATAATCCCATCATAAATTTCAGGTATTTCAATTTCAAATAATCTTCTCAAAAACATATTATCTGCTCTGGAAACAATTATCTGCGGACCGCTTCCTGTTTTCCTTACCTCTTTAACAATTGCCCTGATAGTTTCACCCTTTTTGTATTTTTCATAAGGGATCTGCTCATCGCGCGGAAGCAGTAATTCATTTTTGTTGTGATTAATAAGAACATCGTTTTTCCTGATTTGATAAATATCACCGACAACAATTTCACCTACAAGTTCCTTGTATTCATTATAGACGATGTCTTTTTCTAATTCTCTGATTTTTTGATTAAGGAGTTGCTTTGCCAGCGTTATTAATCTTCTGCCGAGTGAATCAAGTTGAATCTTTTCAACGTAGTCTTCACCAACCTCAAGCTGATCTTCGTTTCCTTTTCGATTAACTTCCTCAATGCTTATCTGCGTACCGGGGTCAGTTACTTCATCAACTATTTGTCTTTCCAGATACATTTCAATATCGCCGCGGTCCGTATTAAAAACAACATCGCATCGTGCTTCTTCGCCGTATTTCTTTTTGACTAACTGAGTAAATACCTCTCCAAGAATGCCGGCACCCACATCTTTATCAATGCCTTTCATTTTTACCATATCGGCGAAAGCTTCAACTATTTCGCGATTCATTTAATTAGATCTCCTTTAATTAAAACTAACTAATACTTTTGCTTTTATAATGTCCATGAATTTTAATTTTATTTCTTTGTTTGATTGAAATGTCAGAACATCATTTTCAATTGAAACCAGTCTTCCTTTGAAAGTTGAAGAAGTGCCGGATGCATTAAACTCTATTTCAAATAATCTATTTATATGCTTTCGGATATTGCGGTAAATAGATTAACGGTCTATCCACTCCCGGTGAAGATACGTCAAGCCGATATGACCTGAGTAATTCTTTTTCATCAATCAGCTTACTAATTTCCTTGCTGACCAATGCACATTCATCAGCGGAAATATTTATTTCACCATCAATGTAGACTTCTATCACTCTGCTGGATTCTGAACCACGAACAATAAAATCAACAAGAAAAAGATTGTTCTGTTCAGCAATTTGCTCAGCTATTTCACGAATATTTTCAAAATTTTGATTCATACAAACAAAAATCGCCCAAAAAGGGCGAAAAAGGACACTCAAAGATAAGCTTAATTACCTAATTACCAAAGCAACATTATTAAAACACTATTTCATTTCGATTCTATCTGAAGATTAGTCTTTTTCTGCGATTTTCTTCTGAATTCCCATTTCTTGCTTCTTTTTCTTCCTTTCATAGTTGCTGCTGAAAATCAAACCAATAACCAAACCCAAAATAAAAATCACCACAATCATTACAATCAGAGGTGCCTGAATGGACCAAAAAATAAACTTGAGCTCGGTGGTAATTGTGTTCTGGCTTGCAATGATTGCGAAAAGCAGGAAGAGTACTGAGATAATTATAATTTTCAGACGCATAGAAACCTCCTCAAATAAATTTAACTGCTTAAATATAAAGAATTATTTTCTCTGAAGAAGCAACCACATCAGGTCTCTATAAAAAAGGCGACTCATTTGAATCGCCTTTGAATTACTTATCAAATGTAGCACAGATTAATAATCTGTGCTATGACAATTAATTTTATTTCATCAACAACATTTTCTTTGTTTCTACAAAAGTTCCGTTCTGGCCGTTTGATTTCATCTGATAAATGTAAGTTCCCGATGACAGATTGCTTGCATCAAAATTAAATCGGTGATAACCCGCATTAAAAGTCTGATTGACGAGGCTTGCAACAAGCTCACCAATAACATTGAATACTTCAATTTTTACATTACTCATCTGCGGAATTGAAAACTCAATTGTTGTTGATGGATTAAACGGGTTCGGATAGTTCTGCATCAGCGCAAAATTCTGTGGAGCACCTACTTCTGCAAAAACTTCATTACTGTATTCAATAGTACCGTCAAAATCAATTTGCTTCAGTCTGTAACTGTAAGAACCCATATTCAGATTTTCATCAGTAAAAGAATAGTTCATTCTTTCTGTCGTTGTACCAAAACCGGGAACAAAACCAATATCTATCCACCTTTCATCAAGAGGAGTTTTTCTTTCAACAGAAAAACCGGAGTTATTAGTTTCGGTTGCGGTTGACCAATTTAAAGTAACAGAATTTTCATTTGCAACTGCTGTAAATGAAGCAAGTTCAACGGGAATCATTGCTACTGCAAGCAGATAAGCCTGGTAAGCATCAATTCTTCCTGCACCATACCTGTTATCTTTTCCCGGGTCACCCTTTTCAACAGCCGTTGTTTGAAGAATCATACTTACTTCTGCAACCGTGAGATTAGGATTTGCTGATAGAAGCAAGGCAGATGTACCGCCAACGTGTGGTGTTGCACCAGAAGTACCACTAAACGAACCATAACCTGTTCCATTAACTGTTGATGTAGTTCCATTTCCGGGAGCTGAGACATCCGGCTTTATTAAACCTATTGAACCCGGTAAAGTTTCATATGGATAATCCTGATAAGCCAAAGGCATTGGATAAGGATAGCTTGGATGATTTATTTGTAAATCCTCCCAGGTCGATGGGCCCCATGGTGAACTGCTGGCAATTATATCAGTACTTGCAACTACATTTCCTACTCCAATAACTGAGCTCACTCCGCCTACCAATGTTTGATCCGGATGAATCCAAGCCGTCGGTGTGTTTCCAGGCGCGGATATGTTAAACGGGATGCCTGTCGTATTACCATCATTACTTGTAGAATTAGTATGAACAACTCCGGCAGCCAATTCAAAATCATTCATCTGTCTAAACATTGGATAATTTGGCTGAGGACTGAAATACCATTTGTAGCTTAAAGAGCTTGTTATAATATCTACACCCATTGCAACAGCATATTGCTGGGCAAGCCAGTATTGTGCTTCGCCGTTAGGTCGTAACGGTAAAAGTTTTGCTTTAGGTGCAACACCGGTTTGTGTTCCGTTAGTACCATCTCCGCAAACGATTCCTGAAGTTGATGTTCCGTGAGAACTACCCGAGTTATAAACGTTGTTATCCCCACTCTGAAAATCCCAGCCAATAAAATCATCAATATAGCTGTTGCCATCATTATCAATACCATTTACATCACCTGGATCAAAAACCCAGGCTGAACCATTCCATTCTAAGGTATGTCCATCGTTATCTGCATCTTCTCCCAGATTGTTATAAATATTATTTATCAGGTCAGGATGATCCCAATCACAGCCATCATCAAGATTTCCGACCAATATTCCTTGACCACTATCACCAGCAGCCCAAACTGCCGGTGCATTGATCAAAGTTAATCCTATCTGTGGTGGAGGTGGATTATCACTTGGTTGTGGAGGATAAAATGTTTGAACATCTTCAGTCGGATCTTTTAATAAATTCTCATCTATCTCAGGACTGTATCTTATCTCAGCTATTTCATCAAAGTTTTCAGCAAGATAATAAATTACTTCAGGTAAAGCAGAAAAAACTATTGTATTTGCTGCCCAAAGAACGTCAATTTTACTAACCAGATCTTGCTGCTTTGCATTCTCAAGAAAGCTGCGAACTGCTTGTTGCTTTTCGTCTGTAAATGAACGTAAAATTCTTACCACTTCCTGCTGCCTTTCTTTCTTAGTAAGAAAAGCTGTCTGCTCTCTCAGCTGGTCAAAAGAATATTGATCACTCAGAGTTGCGTAAACATCAATCATTTCACCGCTGCCGGCATCAAGTAGAACTGTCTGCAGATACGGGTTAATCTTTGATGGTTGTGTTTGTGCGTTGACATTCGAAGGCAAAATGAAAATGATTGAGAAGAGAAAAAGAATAGTAAGTGCTTGTTTCATAATTACACCTCTTTTTTTGATTAAGTGGTAGTTAAACTTAATTTAACATTTTTTTTCGGGTAATGCAGCCATTAAAAATATTTTTAAATTTTATCGTGGCCGTTTCGTGAATTAGAAAAAATACTGTTAGGAATATAGCAATTTGTGGAATTTAATATAGAGAAAAACTGAAAATTCGGCTGGGAAGTTTCTTTCTACTCCAAAATCAGGACTTATTTGGAATCAAATGTTAAGTAGCTTTTTATTTATGCTAAAAAATTATTTGAAAATTAAAAAGGCGACCTTTCGATCGCCTTTCAATTATTTTATAAATAAGATTTTATGTTTTCGATATATTTTTCAGGACCACCGGGCAGATAACCTGTTTGACCAACTAATTTACCCTGGCTGTCAAATATTAATATGGTAGGAAATCCTTGTATGCCATATTTCTGAGCGAGGTTTCTATTATAAGATTGTGTTTCCTCAGATTGAGCAATATTTTTTGGAAAATCTAACATTACAAGAACTAAACTTTCTTTTGCATAATCTTCAAATTCTTTTTGCTGAAATACTTCAGAGCTAAGTCTCTTGCACCAGATACACCAATCACTGCCAGTAAAGTTAACCAGCACAGCTTTGTTTTCTTTCTTTGCCTGCTGAATAGCTTTATCCAGATTGTTTTCCCAATTCAGACTATCGGAAGCTGATTGACCGTTATTACAAGAAGTAAATAAAAAAATAAATAATACAAAAAAGGCTGATATCTGTTTCAAATTAGGTCTCCTGTTTTTTTGGTGATCTAAAAATTTATTTCACGAATATTGGATACATAATTAACAAAAAAGTTTCGGAATTAGTGCTTATAAATAGCTAGAAATTGGGGCAATTATTCTTCCTCAACTTTAATTTCTTCTATTTCCTTTGGTTTTGGCGGGCGTTCATAAAGCTGAGCTAGCCCAAAATAATGCTTTGCCAGATTTTCATTTATCTGATCCCAGCTAAATCTCCAAGCCCAATTTCCACCTGTCGTACTTGGAAAATTCATCCTTGCCTCAGTTCCAAGATTCAAAATATCTTGCATCGGAATGATGACAATATTTGCGACCGACGCATAAGCAACTCTGAATCAGTTCGGAAAAATATCATTTCCATTGTAATTAAGATAAACCCTTGCGTGTTCATAAATATCATTCTTGTCTTTATTCAGTTTTTCTTTTTCGAAATAAGCTCGTGTTGTGTCGTTATCGTGTGTACCGGTATAAACAACACAGTTGGGAATAAAGTTATGTGGTAAGAATTTAGTTTCCATCTTTGTACCGAATGCAAATTGTAAAACCTTCATTCCCGGAAAATCAAATTGATCACGAAGTGCTTCAACCGGAGGAGTTATTACACCAAGATCTTCAGCAAGAATGGGAAGTTCTCCGAGATGCTTCTTCAGGGAATTAAAAAGTTTTTCACCGGGTGCTTTGGTCCATTTTCCTTTCTGCGCAGTTTTTTCTCCACCGGGAATTTTCCAGTAAGCTTCAAACCCGCGGAAGTGATCTATTCTAACAATATCAACCACCTCAAACAGACTTGAAAATCTTTTCCTCCACCAGAGAAAATCGTCTTTCTCCATTTCGTCCCATTTATAAAGTGGATTTCCCCAAAGCTGTCCAGTTTTGCTAAAATAATCCGGCGGAACTCCAGCAATAAAAGTTAGCTTCCCTTCCTCATCAACAGTGAAGTATTTTTTATTTGCCCAAAGATCAGAAGAATCATAAGCAATAAAGATGGGCATATCGCCGATAATCTTTATTCCTTTTTCATTGGTATACTTTCTCAACGATTGCCACTGCCTGAAAAAATTAAACTGAACAAATTTCTGATATTTAATTTCATCACTCAACTTTTTCGTCCAATCTAGCTAAAACTTTTTTATCTCTTTGAACAAGACCTTTCTCCCAACTGCTCCACACTGCACCGCCGTGATGATCTTTACAAGCCATAAAAAGTGCAAAGTCATTCAACCAATCACTTTGAGCTTCACAGAATTTTACAAAATCTTTTTCCTGAGCTGTTTGAATTAGTTTTAAAGTTATGATATGCTTTTTTAAGAATTGATTTTTTATAGTTAATTGCCTGACCATAATCGATTTTCGTTGGATTTGATTGCGGAGGATTTATTAAATCGTCCTCTGAAAGGAAACCATCTTCTTGAAGTTTTTCCGGACTAATCAACAAAGGATTTCCTGCAAAAGCAGAAAAACACTGGTAGGGTGAATCGCCATAACCAGTTGGACCCAGCGGAAAGGTTTGCCAAAGAGTTTGACCTGCTTCTTTTAAAAAATCAACAAATTTATATGCTTCACTACCAAGATCACCAATACCGAATTTACCCGGAAGAGATGTTGGATGAAGTAAGAATACCAGCACTACGTTCGAATTTCATATACTATCCTTTGAATTTTTAAGCGTAAAAATAGTAAAAAAGAATTTAGGTTAGATTTATGCTATGTGTTGGCTTTAAAATAAAAAAGCAGTGCCGAAGCACTGCTTTAAAAAACATAATTGAAAACAATTAGTTGAGTCCGAATAAAAGTCCAACCATAATGCTGACAAAATCTCTAGTTACGCTTTCAGTTTCCCCATATGCATTCATTTCCTCAGCCATTATCATATTATATTTAACATTAAAATCAAGATCCATATTTTTCCAATTTGATATAAAAGTCCTGCACCAACACCCCATCCAAAATAGGTATCCGATTCAGATCCACCAAAAGTTTCTCCCAGATATTTGTATTCAGGAAGATCAACAGTAACAAAATGAGCACCCAACTCACCATTAATATAACCATGGAATTTATCTTTTCCGAATAAATATTTAGCACCAACCATAACAGGAATTGAGCTGAAAGTGGCATCTATTCGAATCTTTACCACTCCAGGTTAAATAACCTGCAGTGAAAGTAACATCAACATTTGGGCTTGCGTGATAAACAAAAAGCGCATTACCACCAAAACCCATATCATAGTCATCGGCAAAATCAGCCAGTTGGAATAGCTATACCAGCATTAAATCCAAGTGCCATTTTGCTCTGTGCATTGATAAATCCTGCAACCAAAAATATCACAAAAAAACTGATAGAATTCTGTTCATTTTTTTCCTTTATTTGTTATTTAATAAATTATTTAAAAATAGACAGGTAAATCTATACTAACTACTATCATTTCTGCAAGTTTAACCGCTTACAATGATCAAAAAATATGTAAGCATATTAGCTGGATCACAAATAGCAGCTTTATATACTAATGATAATATTGATGAAAAAGAAAATAAAAAATCCTCTGAGAAATTAACCTCAGAGGATTTATTTGCAATAATAATCAACTACATATGAACATTTAGAATTACGCTGAATGTACTTATTCCAAACTGAGTTCTGCTTGGACCTTTTACAGTCTGGTCCATCCAGAGGTAATTTCTGGATTTTCCTAAACTTCTGAACCCGAGTGCATATTTACCACCAAGAGATAATCCCTTCAGTAAAATACCAATCAAATCCAAATTGGGCAGCAACTCCAAAACCATTTCCAGAATAATCTGTAGTAACAGTTGCATTCACCTTCGGCGTATAATCATCACTTCCGGAAATAAGTGCCGTAATTAATATTCAGACCAACATAAGGTGAAACACTATAAAGTGACTTTAGATGATAATTTGCATCAAGACCAATACCAAATAGCTGTACATGGTGCTTTCATCTTTTCCTTCATCCGATTCAAAAGTACTAGAAGATCTTCCAAAACTAAGACCTAATCCAATGCTATTTGATCTGTAACAAAATATCTGAAATCCAGCACCGATAAAGATCCATACTTGCAAATCCTTCATCAGGTATGCTTATCTGTCCCAACATATACTGGTTCAAATTACTTTGAAACGGAGTGTATTGGAAAATGAAAGATTTTGCTCCTTTTTCTACTTCTGGTTTGGCGCCATCATAATTTGAGTTCACCTGAGAAAAAAGAGAAGTGCAACTCAACAAAAGAATTATGACAATTGAATGAATAAATACTTTCATAAGAACTCTCCTAACTTGTTAATAATAAGTTATTTAGTAGAACCAATCGAAAATTACAAAAATTATTCTTATTTGCAAATCCGGCTCTAGCCCACAGATTCAACAATTAAGCCAGAAAATCAATTAAGAAAAAATTGATTTCGCTAACTTTGGGACACATTCAGAGGAATTAATGAAATTATTAAGAAATCTTTACAACTGGCTGGCAATTGCATTTACACTTCTGCTGATTGGAGGTTTTGTAGCAATAAAATATATTTTTTAATTATTAAGTGAATAATTCCTTCCCAAAGATTGTTAATTACCAATCGAATTTATTCAACAACTTTTGAAATTTAAATTTCTACGTATTACATTTAATCCAAGATTACTACTTAAACTGCAAAAGCTTAAGAAGTATGCTTAATTTAAATCGATATCATTAACCAATCGGAAAGGATTAAGCAATGAAAACTTATGTTATGCTTACAAAACTCTCACCCGAATCTTCCAAACAAATGAAAGACCGGGCAAAACTTGGCAGGCAGTGGCTTGACCAGGTAAAGAAAAAATGTCCTGAAGTAAAATTCATTGCACATTACGCATTGCTTGGGCACTACGATTTTCTTGACATCTACGAAGCTCCTGATGAAGAAACTGCTGCAAAGGTTTCTATGATCAGTTTATCAAATGGTGCATTTCAGGCGGAGAGTTTATCTGCGATTCCATATAAAAGATTTTTGGAATTAGCAGACGAGATTTCTTGATCTATTAAATCTGATTTAAGCCGGCTAATTAAATGTTTGGTATTAGTTCAACTTTAATTTGGAGGAATTTATGCCGTCAAAAAAATTAAAAGCATTTCTTGATGAGAATAAAGTAAAATATATTACAGTTCAACACTCATCAGCATATACTGCACAGGAGATCGCTGCAATTGCTCACATTCCCGGAAAAGATCTCGCCAAAACAGTCATCATAAAAATTAATGGAAAGATGGCAATGGCTGTTCTTCCAGCCTCATACAAGGTAAGCTTTGATAATCTGAAGGAAACTTTAGGTGTGAAGGAAGCACGCCTGGCTTATGAGCAGGAATTCATTGATAAGTTTCCTGATTGCGAAGTTGGTGCGATGCCTCCATTCGGCAATCTTTACGGGATGGAAGTTTATGTGGCTGAAAGTTTAGTTGAGGAAGAAGAAATTGCTTTCAATGCATGCAGTCATACCGAGCTCATCAAAATGAAATTTGATGATTTTGAAAAGCTTGTTCATCCAAAGCGAATTAAATTCTCTGTAGCGAGCAAAGTTTAAGAACTGTGTTGAGCTTTTATTTTTCAGTTGAGCAATAAAGAGGAAAATAATCCTCACAGGTTTGCTTTAAGGTAATTTGCAATCTCTTCAGTAGAATCAAATGCTTTAACCATCTCAAAGTTTCTGCCTTCAAGTTTCATTTGCTGGTTCATTTCAGAAACAATCACCTTCCATATTTTTGAATGACAGGCGATAGGTTTTTGTTGTAACAATCCTTTGTTAAAATATTCCCAAACAGCAGCAAGTTCGAGTAGTGTTCCGGTGCCTCCCTGAAGAACAACAAATCCATCGCCTATTTCTATAAGCTTGTCAATTCTTTCGAATAATGTAGCACAGACAATTTCTTTTGTCACATATTTGTTCGTCCGACCATTCCACAAATTAACAGTAACTCCAATTGCTTCAGAGCCACCTTCAACTGCACCCTTGGATGCAGCTTCCATAATTCCATTGAAGCCACCTGTGCAAATATCAAATCCGCTTAATGCAAGTTGTTTACCTAAATTATAAGCAGTGAAATACTGTTCTTCATTATTAACCGGCTTAGAACTGCCGAAAACAGTTATGATTTTCTTCATCAAAAAAAATTATTTTATTTCTTTAAATATATGAAATAAAAAAATCCGTAACCTTTTTAAGACTACGGATTTTCTTGAATTAAAATATTCTTGAAATAATTACATTGCGCTTGAACCAACAATGTTAATGCTTATCTCAATGTTTTCAGACACTTTTTGACCGACTACCATATTCTCGACATCATAATCTGAAAGGACAATATTAAAAGTAGCTTGGACACCTAAAAGATCGCCGGGTGCGCGTTGCTTAGTCTGCTCGCTTTCATCGAGGTAGGTCATTGTAACATTTGCCACGACTTCTTTTGTAACGCCATGAGCAGTAAAATCACCGGTTACTTTTGCTTCCAGTTTAGAATCGGCAATCACTTTAATATCGCCAACTTTTTTAATCACAAAGGTGATTTCGGGAAAGTTTTCAGCATCAAGCCAGTTATCACTTCTTAAATGCTCATCTCTTAAATCAATTCCTGTTTTAATCGAAGCAACCGGGATTGTTATAGAACCTTTTAGCGATTTAACATCGGCGACATTAAATGTAACTTTCCCTTTTACAGCATTAGATATTCCAGTTATATCTTCAAGTGGAGTTGTACTAAAAAATGAAATCTGGTTTCTGCCATACTTATCTTCAAAGTTAAAAGTTTTCTCGCCTGTGGCTTTAACTTTAAATCCCTGGGCAAGAGATACTGAAACTGCCACAAGCAGCATAAAGAAGGTTTTAATTATTGTTTTCATTTTGTTTCCTTTGTTTTTTTTGTTTTAAATGTAAAAAATAAAATCGTTGATATAAATACAATTGCGCCTGAAAAAACTGCCGTGTGCGGCAGAAGACCGAGAATAAATTTTTCCTGAAATTCAAGCTCTGGTTTTAAGCCTAAAGATTTATCCAGTTCGGTCAGAGGTTTCTCAACCCAAATTCCATCTTTGGATAAAATTTCGCCGCCACTGCTAATCCACCATATCAAAGCAGCTGCAATCAGAATTATCCCCACCACGATAACATATTTTTGTTTGCTGTTCATATAAAATCCATAACCATAATTGGTTTAATTTATTATTTATCTAAATTTTAATTGATGATTTTAATAAAAATCGAATAAAGCCCAAATTATTTATTTAAGCTACATAGTGATTACTTTATCAAAATTTCTTTTCTATGTTACGACATATATTCTTAAAGTTCAAGATACTTCATTGTTCTATCATATAACAAAGAATGGCTGAAAAAAGTTTCGACATATTAGTAATCGGTGGGGGAATAATAGGGACAGCAACTGCCCTTTCCCTTCAAAATAATTCAAAATTAAAGATTTTATTGATTGAAGCAGAGAAAGAGCTAGCTCATCATCAAACCGGAAATAACAGTGGGGTTATTCATTCAGGACTATACTATAAGCCAGGTTCACTAAAGGCGAAGAACTGTTCAGAGGGGCGTGAACTATTATATGACTTTTGCGAAAAGCACAACATCCCATTCCAAAGATGCGGGAAGGTTGTGGTTGCATGCAATGAATCTGAACTAAATGCCCTCGATGAATTATATAAAAGAGGTATTGCTAATGGTCTGCTGGGAATTAAAAAGCTTGGGGCAGAAGAAATAAAAAACTATGAGCCTCATTCAAAAGGAATTGCCGGATTATTTGTTCCGCAGACAGGAATAGTGGATTATTCAAAAGTCACAAATAAGTATGCTCAGATTTATTTGGATAATGGTGGTTCCATTAAAACAGAATGTGAATTTCTCTCACTAAAAAATTCTGCTGGCGAGCTTGTAGTTCTCACAACCAAAGGAGAGTTCAAAACAAAACTTCTTGTTAACTGCGGAGGTTTGCACTGCGACAGGATTGCAAAACTTTGTGGAGTAAATCCCGGATTGCAGATTGTTCCTTTCAGAGGAGAATATTATAAACTCAAAAAAGAAAAAGAATATTTAGTTAATAATTTAATTTACCCTGTCCCCGATCCCCGATTCCCGTTTCTCGGAGTTCATTTTACCAGAATGATAAAAGGCGGAGTGGAGGCTGGTCCAAATGCTGTTCTTGCCTTTAAAAGAGAAGGTTATTCTAAAAAAGATTTTTCAATGAGCGATGTATCTCAAATGATTTTTTATTCCGGTTTCTGGAAAATGGCTTCAAAATATTACAGGATGGGATTTGAAGAATTTTACCGCTCATTTAACAAAAAAGCATTTGTAAAAGCATTACAGAAATTAGTTCCTGAAATCCAGGAAGACGATATTGAACCCGGTGGTGCTGGTGTCCGCGCTCAAGCTTTAGAACCAGACGGAAAACTGGTTGACGATTTCCGGATTGTTGAAGCCAACAAAATGGTGCACGTTCTGAATGCACCTTCGCCGGCTGCTACTGCTTCGTTGAGCATTGGAAAAACTATAGCAGAGATTGTACAGAAAAAATTTGAGAAAGAGGTTTAGTTCTCTATATGAATTTAATTTCAAAACTTGAAGATATTGTTTCGAGCGAAGATCTAACTACAATTAAGAAAAATGTACTAAAATTACTTAATGAGTTCGGAGGACACACACAGCAAGTTGTCAACTATACACTCAGCGGGAATTCGCACACAATAAAAACAGATCTTCTCCTTAAAGAACTAAAGCAGATTCTTGATACCAAAACAATTGAACGAACAAAGTATTATTTGAACAGGCTTGTTAAGGGTTTGTCAGTTCAGAAAGAGAGCAAGATAAATGATTTGAATTTAAACCGATGGAAAGAGTATGATGATATCATCACTGATAGCCTGTGGATTTTTGATAAGAGAGATACTTCCGGTGTACATAAAGCAGGATACTGGGGAAATTTTATTCCGCAAATTCCCAATCAACTTTTAAGAAGATTTACAAAAAAAGGAGAATGGGTTCTCGATCCATTCCTCGGAAGTGGGACAACACTCATCGAGTGTAAACGACTCGGCAGAAACGGTGTCGGAGTTGAGTTAAATCCTACCGTTGCGAAATCAGCTGGATCAATTATTGAAAAAGAAAAAAATCCAAATAAGGTTACAACAAAAATTATCAAGGGCAACAGCAGCAGGGTTAATTTTCAGGCGGAGTTGAAATCACTAAAAGTAAATTCTTTTCAGTTTATAATTATGCACCCGCCATACTGGGATATTATAAAGTTCAGTGGTAAGAAAGATGATTTGTCAAATGCTAATTCTGTCCAGTCATTTTTACAAATGTTCGGCGGTGTTGTTGAGAATATTTATCCTCAGCTTGATAAGAAAAGATATTGTGCAGTTGTTATTGGTGATAAGTATGAATCCGGTGAATGGATCCC
Organism: uncultured Ignavibacteriaceae bacterium; assembly: GCA_963739915.1. Lineage (GTDB taxonomy): Bacteria > Bacteroidota > Ignavibacteria > Ignavibacteriales > Ignavibacteriaceae > IGN2. Next base: position 120,939 of record CAVUCF010000023.1, on the reverse strand, counting down.
ATTAGGGTTTTATATCATGCAGGAAATGATGAACAAAGGATTTAAGTTAAAATCGACGATCATAAAAAACTTTGACCAGACAACCGCAAAAAGAAATCAGAAGGAACTCTGGCGTTACAGAGCGCTTGCAGGCGGCTTCTACGTTTTCAAGCATGAGTATATTTTTCTTTTTCAAAAATAGGAGATGGAAAAAATGAAAAGCATTAATATTTTATTTATAACCCTGGCGTTAATCTTTATGACTTTCTGCACACCAAGCCAGGAAACAACAAATCCACTTATAAATGATATCTGGGCACTCGAATTTATAAAAGGAGTCAATTACAATCCTGATTCTAATAGCAATCAGCGTCCAATTATTGAGATTCATCTCAAGGATAATAAGCTGGCCGGGAACACCGGATGCAATAGTATGAACGGCACCGTGATAGTTGAAGAAGATCAAATTGAATTTTCAGATATTATTACAACCAAAATGTTTTGCGCTGAAGGTATAGAACAAGAATTTCTTATTGCTCTTGGTATGGTTAACAATTATAAAGTTGAGAAGATGAAACTATATTTATATGAAGATGATGAAGAAATAATGATCTTTCAAAAAATTGATTGATCCCTATCTTTAATGGATATTAACCTGGTTCAGATAGAAAAGGAATTGAAGAAGAGACTAAGCTATCCATATAAATGGGGAAGAAAACAGACCGATCAATTTGACAGGCTAACAAATTTCGTTTACAGAATTTCTTCCTTCGAGGAAGTCTTAAAAGAAATTGAAAATAGATTTAGCAATGATAAAGAACATCAGAACATTGCAAACTATGCATTGAACCGGTGGTACAATTTCTGGTCAGCGCAGGCCGTTGAATCAATATTTTGCTCGCTTCCGAATGTAAAGCCAGCACTTGATGAAAAAGATAGACTTGTTGATTTTAGTATTGATGGTGTAACTTTTGATCATAAAACATCTATCTTCCCCAAGAATTTTCCCTATCCAATAGAAGAGGCAGTAAAGAAAACTAATGAATTGATCATCTGGCTTTATAAAAATCAATCCCAGCAACAAAGAAAACACCTGAAAAATAGACTTTTCATTGTTCTCCATTCTTCAGATGGTGAGCATTGGAAACTGAAAGCAGAAATATCCTGGCTGAAAGAAAGAATTGAAAAATATATGAGCGGATTTAATCCACACTATCTCCTAAAATTTCAACTCGAAAAGGATCAGGAAACACTTTCCGATGTAATCTGGGCAATTCGTTAAAGCTATTACCGCTAACAATACTTCACTATAAAAATCAATTAACTATTAATAACACTTGCGTTATATTCATTGGTTTGGTATGTTCAACAAGGCTATTAGAAGAAATACTTTTAACAATTTTTTACTAACAAAAACACAAGGAGGCAAAATGAAAGCACGACTTACTTTTCTATTCGTTTTTCTGGGTTTTACCTTATTACAGGCTCAGCTATTAAACAACGACTTTGAAAGCTGGACTTCAGGAGATCCCACCGATTGGTTTACAAATGACATTCCCGGATTCTCTGATGGTGTAAGCCAGGCAGGTAGCGCCTATCACGGTTCATGGTGTGCAAAACTTGAAGTTAATGACGTGGGCGGAGGAACACCATACCCCCCTTTCTTGTCTTCCTATGATGCTTCAACTCAATTAGGTCACCCGGTATCGACAAAACATGGCAGCTTGCATGGTTTTTACAAATCTTCCCCTTTAGGCAATGATGCGCTTCTAGTTGAAGTAGCTATGAACATAGGACAATCAAATGTTGTCGGGGTAGGAGCCGGATATCTCAGTGCAGCATCAAGCTGGACAGAATTCAATCTTCCAATTTACTACACACCGGGCTCATCCGATCCTGATAACGTAATAATTTACTTTATTGTTGCTGATACAGCTTCTGGTACAGGTACGATAGGGTCAGAAGCATATGTTGATTATTTAGACCTGACTGCACCAAGCAGTGTTGAACAACTTAACGGACTACCAACAGATTATACTCTGAGTCAGAATTATCCAAACCCATTCAATCCTTCAACGAAGATTGAATATAGTTTACCTGAACAATCATTTGTTCAACTAAGAGTATATGATATTCTTGGAAATGAAGTTGCTGAACTTGTTAATGAAGAGCAATCCGCAGGAACTTATCGAACAGACTTTACAGCAAATAATCTTGCCAGCGGTTTTTATGTTGCACAATTAAGGGCAGGAAATTTTACAAAGACGATTAAAATGACCTTAATGAAATAAAACTAATTAACTTTTTATTATGCCAGATCAGAAATGGTCTGGCATTTCTTTTTAAATCCCTTCTTTCCCTTAATGAAGCAAAGAACTAATTTTCAATCAGGATTAATTATTATTTAATATTTCAATGATCGAATTTCTTCCACTCGGCGGTGCTGGTGAAATTGGTGCGAACTGTTACTACCTTAATATTTATGGCATAGGAATCATTCTTGATTGTGGGATGCATCCCCAGAAAACCGGATTAAGTTCTCTTCCAAAGTTCGAATTACTTGAAAATAAACCAACTGATTATGTTTTAATTTCACATGCGCACCAGGACCACCTGAATGCACTTCCATTTCTGATAAAAAAATTTCCTCACCTGAAAATCATTACTACTCCACAAACACGTGCTGTTGCAGAACTAACGCTTCATAATGCAATTTCCATTTTGAAAAGACAGATTGATGAAAGTGAGTTTGAAATCTATTCACGGGATGAAGTTGATCTTCTGATAAAATCAATCAACTACAAATCATACAATGAAAAATTCACTCTCGATTCTCTGAACAGTAGTGCTAAGATCGAAGCAGAGTTTTTCGATGCCGGACATATTATTGGTTCAGCAGGAATTCTTTTAACTTTTAATGGGATAAGAATATTTTTCACGGGTGATATTAACCTGTCGTCGCAAACTCTCCTTCCTGGTGCAAATTTACCAATGGAAAAAGTTGACATTTTGATAACTGAAACAACTTACGGCACCACGGATTCAACAGCCATAAACAACTGGGAAATAGAAGTTGAGCGATTTTCATCATCAATTAATAAAGTAATCAACAACGGAGGTTCAGTACTTATTCCTGTTTTTGCTTTAGGAAAACTTCAGGAAATTCTATCCACCATCTGGCTCCAAATGCAAAGAAATAAAATTACAAGCGTTGATATTTATACGGGCGGGATCGGAAATAAAATAAACAGGGTTTATGATTATAACCGTTACGTTGTGAATACGAATCAAAAAGAACTTTTGCTTTATGAAATTCCTCAGAAAGGATTGAATGAACTGAAGGACTTTGATGATATTATCAAAATTCCATCAATTGTTCTTGCCTCAAGCGGTATGATGTTGGAATCTACTAACTCATTTATGCTTGCAAAAAGATGGCTTCATAAAAAAGATTCTGCGATTTTTACTGTTGGTTATATGGATCCATCAACTCCCGGAAGTATAATTTCAAAAGCAAGAAGAGGAGATAAAATTAAGCTGACAGAAAGAGATAAGAAGGTTGAAGTTAAGTGCGAAATAAAGAATTTCAGGTTTTCTGCTCACTCAAAAAGAGAGGAATTAGTATCGCTGGTAAAGATGTTAGATCCTGATAAAATTATTCTTATTCACGGGGATAAAGAGGCAATTAACTGGATGGGTGCTTCAATTCTTAAGCAATATCCGGGGAAAAAAGTTTACGCTGCAGAGAATTTCAAAGAGATAATATTTGATTAATGGCACAAACTATTGATATATTGAAATAAGAAATTTTTCATTTTTTCAAACAAGGGGTAATCTTGAAACCTCTTATACAAAATTCTCACAGCTCATCAAATCTGATGCTCGTCGATAATAAACTTATATCGATAAGAATATTTATAAGCAAACTAATAAATCCATTATTCATTGAATTAAAACTAAAATCACTGGAGTAAAAAAATGTCAGCATTAAAAGAAAAACTCGGAAAGAAAATTGAGGAATGGCGACCTCGTACAACTCGCCTGCTTAAAGAATTCGGCAATGTTAAAATTGATGAAGTTGATATCGGTCAGGTTATAGGTGGCGCAAGAGATATTAAAAGTCTTGTAACCGATATTTCTTACCTTGATCCTTTTGAAGGAATTCGTTTCAGAGGATTAACAATTCCGGAAGTAATGGAAAAACTTCCAAAAGTTCCCGGCGGTGAGATGCCTTATGTAGAAGGATTTTTCTATTTCCTCTTGACAGGAGAAATTCCATCAGAAGCTGATGTGAAGGAAGTTGCAGAAGAGTTCAAAAAAAGAAGTGCTATTCCCAAATACGTTTTTGATGTTCTGAGAGCAATGCCAAACGATTCTCATCCGATGGTAATGTTTTCGACCGCCATACTTGCTATGCAGCGCGAATCTGTATTCGTTAAAGAATATAACTCGGGCAAACTCAAAAAGAATGACTATTGGATTCCAACTCTTGAAGAAGGTTTAAATCTTCTTGCTACAATTCCCGGAATCGCTGCTTTCATATACAGGTTAAAATACAAGAATGGACAAATAATTGATTCTGATCCAAAGCTTGATCTCGGCGGAAACTTTGCGCACATGATGGGAATCAAAAAGCCTTATGATGATGTTGCAAGAATGTACTTCATTTTACACAGCGACCACGAAAGTGGAAACGTTAGTGCTCACACAGGACACCTTGTAGCAAGTGCATTATCAGATTTGTACTACTCAATTTCTGCAATGACAAACGGACTCGCAGGACCACTTCACGGACTTGCAAACCAGGAAGTTCTGAGCTGGCTGCAGGGAGTTTATGATAAGATGGGCGGTAAAATTCCAACTGAAGAAGAAATGAAACAGTTTGTTTGGGATACGCTTAAAGGCGGACAGGTTATTCCCGGTTTCGGACACGCGGTTTTAAGAAAAACCGATCCACGTTATATGGCACAAAGAGAATTCTGTCTGAAGCATTTACCAAAAGACCCCTTATTTATATATGTTGATCTTCTGTTCAAAGTTGTTCCGCCGGTACTACTTGAACAAGGCAAAGCAAAAAATCCATGGCCGAATGTTGATGCGCAATCAGGTGTTATCCAATGGTATTACGGTTTAAAGGAATATGATTTCTACACTGTTCTTTTTGCAGTTGGAAGAGCACTGGGTGTTGTTGCAAACATCATCTGGGATCGTGCACTTGGCTATCCGATTGAAAGACCAAAATCCGTAACAACTGCAATGCTTGAAGAAGCCGCAGGTATAAAGAAATAATTCCTCGCACAAAATTACTTGTAGCACAGATTATTAATCTGTGCTACTGCTTAAATAAAATGCCATCCTGATCGGGATGGCATTTTATTTTAATTGAGTTTAGATCCTCTTTACTTTATCAGCAATTCCCAGCAACTTCAAATCAGTCTGGAATGACGGTGCTTGCACAGACAGGCGAGCATGACTACCCTTCACAACAAATTCGATATAATTTTGTGATACTTGTCAAATATAAATATTCGCAATGCATATAATATTGGTTGTGAAATAAAATTAATTTTTACAAATCAAGTAATTGATATGCACTCATATATTAACCATAGATTGATTATTTTTACATAAATAAAGATTTTTTTTCTGCAACAATTATCATGAGCGAGTTCCTCATTTCATCAACCTTTTGTTCAATATTTAAAATCAAACGTGAGTTTCAATGAAAAAGGATTTATTATTTATTTTATTAACAATAATTCTGCTACCTCACTTAGCATCTGCACAGATAAAAGTTTTTACTCTGGATGAAGCTATAAATACCGCAATTTCAAATAACCGGGATATTAGTATTTCTGTTCTTAATACAAAGAAATCTCAGGCAGCAGTTAATGAAGCTTATGGATATGCAATGCCCAGTATTGATGCATCAGCAGATTTTTCCCACTTCTTAAAGAAGCCCCTAATGCCATTTCCAGATTTTGGTGCTCTTTTAACGAATGCAACTTACAGCATTTTGTTTGACGAGAATGTTATACCAAGAGATGATAGCAAATTCGTTCCAGTAGAAACTCAGCTCCAATCTTTCGCCTTAAATAATGCGTATACAGCATCTCTAACTTTAACACAAATTATATTCAGCTCAACTGTACTTGAAGGTATCGGTGCCTCCCAAACATACTATGAACTCGCAAAATCAGAGTTGCAGAATACGGTTTCAAAAACTGTACTATCTGTGCAAAAAGCGTTCTATAATGTGCTGCTTGCCAAAGCAGTGCTGGATATTACATATGGAAGTTTTACAAATTCACAGGAAAATTTTGAAAATGTAAAAGCATTGTATTCTGAGGGGCTTGTTTCTGAATTTGATAAGCTGCAGGCAGAAGTTCAGGTTGAAAATATTAGACCTATTGTTTTAAGAATGGAAAATGTTTTAAAATCTTCTAAAGATGGATTTAAAATCGCTCTTGGAATTGCTCAGTCTGAAGAAGTTGATGTATCCGGAGAAATTGTACTTGAACCATTGGATTTAATAGATGAAAATGATCTTATCGAGGAAGCATTAGCTTCTAATTTCAACATTAAAACTCTTGATCTGAAAAAACAAGTTGATGAAGCTTTTATTCAACTGGATGTGTCGAGATATTGGCCCACTCTTGCAGGATTTGCAAATTATTCCTATGCAGGATCTTCAGATGCCTGGAATTATCAAAACTATTCTTATTCAACTATTGGACTCAATTTATCTATTAATCTCTGGGAAGGTAACCGCACTAAAAATAGAGTTGAACAATCAACAATAACTTACAAGCAAACTGAAGAACAATTATTACAATTGAAAGATTATACCACACTCGAGGTGAAATCTAAAGTTCAGGAACTTGATAGAGTTAAATCGCTTGTGGAAGTTCAGGAGAGAACCGTTCAGTTAGCACAAAGAGCATACGATATCGCAGAGGTAAGATACCAGGAGGGTGCGGGAAGTCAACTTGAATTAAGAAACGCAAACCAGGAACTCAGTCAAGCAAGGCTGAACAGAGTTCAGGCAATTTATTCTTACCTGGTTACAAAATACGAACTTGACCAGCTGCTTGGCAGGACTGACCCACAATATTTTACTCACTTTAACTTAGATGAAAATTAAAATTAATTTTTTATGAAGACAGGAGAATAATTTTTTATGAAAAAGATATTAAAAAGTGGTCTTAAGCTTGTGTTAATATTAATCCTCGGATTCACTTTTAGTGTCGTTCAATCTTGTAGCGAAAATGCAAAAGAAAATACTACCGATAAAACTACTTATACAGATACAGTATCAGTTGAAACTTATTCTGTAGAAACAAAGGAATTTTCAATTTCGAAAACTTTCTCGGGAACACTGGAAGGCGAAGAACAAGCGAATATCATTGCTAAGATTGCTGAAAGGATAATGAACATAAATGCAAGGGTTGGAGATTACGTAAAAGCCGGTGATGTTTTGGTTGAATTGGACAAGAGCGGTGCACAATCGCAATTCTATCAGGCACAGGCAGCATATCTTAATGCGCAAAAGAATCTTGCAAGAATGCAGAACCTGATAAAAGTAGGCGCCGTGTCTCAGCAAGCATTTGATGCGGCTGAAACTCAGTTTGAAGTTGCCAGAGCAAATTTTGATGCGGCCAGAAGTACAGTCGAAATAACTTCTCCGCTTTCAGGAATTGTAACTGCAATAAATGTAAACATTGGCGATCTGGCAAATCCACAATTTCCGATGGCAACTGTAGCTAATATTGGTAGAATGAAAGCGGTATTTAATGTGGGCGAAGTTGATTTGCCAAGTTTTTATGTCGGGCAATCAGCTCAAATATATTCAGATATGAATCCTGAAGTAATTCAAACTGGCAGGATTGTTCAGCTTTCAAAATCTGCAAATATTCAATCACGCACATTTGAAATTCAGGCCGTTTTTACGAACACTCAGGAGAAATGGTTTAAACCAGGAATGTTCTGCCGTGTAAGTGTGAACATGAAAACCAAAAAAGATGCTCTTGTAATTCCACTTGCTTCAATTATCAAAGAAAATAGAATTGATGGAGTATATGTAATTACTGATAGCAAAGCACTATTTACATCTATCACTGTCGGAATCAATGATGGTAAATTTGTAGAAATACTATCAGGATTAAAAGCCGGAGATGAGATTGTAACTCTTGGTATGAACAATCTAAAAGATGGTACAGTGGTTATTGTATCTAACAAATAATAGAAAAATTATTTAATAAGAAATTCGGATTAAAAAATGAAATTAGCTGATGTGTCGATAAGACGCCCCGTTTTTGCGACGATGATGATTATGTCTTTGGTTGTGCTTGGGTTGTTTTCTTATATGAAGTTAAATGTTGATCTGTACCCCAATGTTGATATTCCTTTCGTTGTAATCACAACGGTTTTACCTGGCGCGGGTCCGGAGCAAATAGAAACAGATGTAACAAAAATAATCGAGGATGCTGTCAATCCGGTTGAAGGTGTGGATTACATTCAATCTACCTCTCAGGAAAATGTTTCATTAGTTATAATTGCTTTTAAACTTGAAATAAATGGTAAAGATGCCGCACAGGATGTTCGTGAAAAAATTGCGGCAATACGTGCACAATTGCCTACCGAAATTGAAGATCCTGTAATACAAAGATATGACCCGGCAAGTTTTCCGATTATGAATCTTACTGTTTCCGGTAATATGTCTGATAAAGAAATTACAACATTCACTAAAGATGTTGTAAAGAAAAGAATGGAAAATATTCCCGGTGTTGGTGCTGTACAACTGGTTGGCGGGGCTGAGAGAGAAATTCAGATTGAAGTGGATGCTGCAAAATTAAAAGCATATAATATTTCAATTCAGGATGTAATCATGAACGTCGGAATGCAGAACGTTGAAATTCCTGGCGGCAATCTTACTGAAGGATCTCGTCAGCTTCTTGTTAGAACAATGGGAAAGTACAAAACTGTAAAAGATTTTGAAAAAATTATTGTTGCCACACCAATGGGTAGACCGGTTTATCTTTCAGATGTTGCAGATGTTGTGGATGGAGTTGAAGAACAAACGAGTTTAGCTCGCGCTAACGGTAAAATTGCAGTTGGATTGAATATAATAAAACAATCCGGAAGTAATACAGTACAGGTTGCGCAATCTGTAAACAAGCAGATTGAAAAAATGAAAAATGATATTCCTGAAGGAGTAACAATAAACGTTGCGCAGGATAACAGTATTTTTATTAAAGATTCAATAAATGATGTGCTGTTTGATATTCTTTACGGCGGTTTGTTAGCAGTAATAGTTATCTATCTATTCCTGGCTAATTTCAGAGCAACGGTTATAAGCGGATTAGCGTTGCCAACCTCAATTATCGCAAGTTTTATATTAATGTTTGCTCTTAGCTTTACACTTAACATGATGTCTTTACTTGCCCTTTCGCTTGCGGTAGGTTTATTAATAGATGATGCTATCGTGGTAATTGAAAATATTTACAGGCACATGGCTCAGGGGGAAACGCCAATGGAAGCAGCAAAATCAGCTTCTGAAGAAATTGGACTTGCAGTAATGGCCACAACTTTTACAATTGTTGCCGTATTTGTTCCGGTAGCATTTATGCCGGGAATCGTTGGCAGATTCTTTTATGAATTTGGAATTACCATATCCGCAGCTGTTCTGGTTTCTTTATTTGTAGCTTTCACATTAACACCAATGCTATCCTCAAAATGGCTGCGAAGAGAAGATGAAGCGTTATCTAAAGAAGGAAATATTTTATTTAAATCTCTTTACTATTTTAATCATTTCTTTGAGTTGATGAGCAGTAAGTATGAGAAAGCTTTGCGTTGGTCATTAACTCACAGAAAAACTATTGTATTCGGAGCGATTGGAATATTTATAATAAGCTTTTTTATAATGGGGATGCTCGGTTCACAATTTTTCCCTGAAAGTGATCAAAGCCAGTTTAATGTTGTTGTTAATGCTTCGCCGGGAAGTTCGCTTGAACAGACAAGTCTAATCTGCGAAAAAATTGAAGCAATGCTTAGAGAAAAACCGGAAGTAACCCTCGCTCTTACAACTATCGGATCAGGTAACGATCCGGTTACAAAAGCTAATATTCTTGTCAAGCTCGTCCCCACTCATGACAGGAAGAAATCTGATAAGATGATAATGTCAGAAATTAGAAATGAAACTAAAATTATCCCTGGTGCAAAAATAAGTATGCTGGCACGAGGCGGTCCCGGTGGAAATGAAAAACCTGTAACACTTAGTATTCGTGGTGATGATTTAAAGCAGCTTGAAAAAATTGCGGATATAGTAGAGGCAATAGTTAAATCAACTCCTGGTGCTGTTGATGTAGATAATAGCCTTGAACTATCTAAACCCGAAATAAGAATTAATATAGATAGAGAAAAAGCATCGGACCTTGCAGTAAATCCATTTCTTATTGCTTCTACTATTCGTGCAATGGTTGATGGAAACGTTGCGACTCAATATCAGGAAGGTGATGAGCAAATAGACGTAAGAGTACGATTAAAAAAAGAAGATCGCACAAAATTAAATGATCTATCTACGCTGACTGTGAAGAGCAACAAAAAAATTAATAATCTGGATTTTCTGGTGCCAGTGAGCGATGTTGCAACAATTACACAGGATGCTGGTCCATCAAAAATTAATAGGTACGCCAGGCAAAAAGAAATTCGGGTTGATGCTAACCTTGATGGCAAATTTTTAGGTGTCGCTTTAGCAGACATTATGAAAGAAACTGATAAGCTTCAACTTGAATCGGGATATTCTATTAAGCATCATAGGGCAGGGTCAGATGCAGGAAGAATCTTTTGGAAATATGATTCTCACTTTATTTCTGGCCATTATTTTCGTTTATATAGTACTTGCCGCTCAATTTGATAGTTTTATACATCCATTCTCAATTATGCTGGCTTTACCTATGTCTATGATTGGAGCAGTATTGGCTCTATTAATTTTTGGAAGTTCACTGTCAGTTATGTCTATGATTGGTATTATTATGCTAATGGGTCTGGTAACAAAGAACGGAATATTGCTTGTTGATTACACAAATGTTTTACGTGAGCGTGGATTGTCCAGATTTGATGCTTTGCTTAAAGCTGGTCCAACAAGATTACGTCCGATTTTAATGACAACATTTGCAATGATCTTTGGAATGGTGCCCGTTGCTCTTGCACTTGGTGAAGGTGCGGAATTTAGAGCGCCGATGGGACAAGCAGTAATCGGCGGTTTAATTACCTCAACACTGCTAACGTTGTTTATAGTTCCGGTTGTATACTCAATTCTTGATGATCTTGGTAATTTTAGTTTCTTTGGATTTTTCAAGAAATTATTTTCTAAAAACAAAAAAGATATTTAGGAATTAATATGAAACTCACATTTTTAGCATATCGGGAAATACTTGATGACCGGGTCTCCAAAGCATTAGATGAACTTGGAATAGATTTTTATACTGAATGGGAAGAAGTAAAGGGCAAAGGACATAAAACAGATGCACATTTGGGTAATCGTCCTTTTCCTGGATATAACAATGTTCGTATGATAGCTTTTCACGATGAAGATCTGCTGGAAAAACTTATAGTTAAAATAAATGAATTAAATACAATTGTAGAAAGAGATGATGATAAGATACGACTTTTTCAGGTCCCTCTTGAACGAGTAGTTTAAGCTCGAATGCTATTTAAACTGTTAGAGTAGATGTTGTTACGAATCTACTGAATAAGGCTCTTAACTGTTTTTTCCCTTCTATTTGACAGCAAGCAATTCCCTACAAATTCATATTTTAACATCAATATTTCACACATTTAATTTCAAAGGTTATGGAAGAAAAAGAAACACCCCGCTCACTGGCGGAGGGAATTTTTGAAAATATTTTTTCAATCGCTGAAAAATTTATTTCGGGGATAGCCTCATTCGGAAAAAAAGATATTAGTGAACAACTCGACAGATTTGCCGAAACATTGAAGCAAATTCCCCTGGAAAAAAGAAGCCTGAGAAGCGACGAAGCGGAAGCACTGATGAGAATTTTCATCGCTGCTGCAAAGCCAGACTTTGCAAAACAATTTATGGGTGAAGTTGATAAAGAAGTTTATTTCTCTTTTGGCACCTTTTTAAATGATCAGCTTTCAAAAAATGAAAAATTGGAAAAGCTCACTCACGAATATTTAAACCTATTCCGCTTCCCTTCCTTTCTGCGAAGAATCTACGAAGAGCAAAAAGTGGGAACCACTAGTTCACGAATTGATACTAAAGAGCAATTACAACACACGGATTCTTTTCAACCAGAGATTAAGAGATTATGGTAAGAAAACCCTTTTCAAATTAATAAATGGAAACACTGTTACCGAGTATAGCTGGGAAAAATCTGCAAACCTGGTTCAAAGTTACCGTAATGCTTTCTATTCACTTATCACCAAGGATACAAAAGTAGCCTTCTTATTAGAGAACTGTCTTGAAATGGCTTTGCTCGATCTTGCCTGCCTTACTGGTGGAATTGTTAATGTGATGATTCCCGGAAATTCTGTTACAGAACACATTAGTTTTATACTCCGACAGAGCAAAGCTTCAATTCTGATTGCTCATAACGAAAAACAGCTTTCAAAAATTAAGTCATTGAAAAATGAACTGCCCGAATTGAAAACCGTAATTCTTCTTGAAGGAAATTCAAGTGAAGATTGGGTAATTAACTTTGATAAATTTGTCAATTCAGGAAAAGAAGCACAAGCGAATTTGAAATTGGGATGAATGAACTTGCAACAATTATGTACACATCAGGAACAACAGGCGAGCCAAAAGGAATAATGTTTTCGCAGATGAATATTGTTTATAAAAGATTTTGCCGTGCAATGGCTATTCCTGAAATCGGAGATGAAGACAGATTTATTTCTTTCCTTCCGCTTTATCATACATTCGGAAGATATCTTGAAATGACTGGTTGCGTTTTTTGGGCTGCGGAATATTGTTTCCTCGAAAATCCAAGTGTTGAGGCGATGATTTCAAATATGCAGCTTGTAAAACCGACTGTCTTCATCAGCATTCCTAAAAAATGGATGCAGCTTTATGAATACATTACGAGCAAAGTTGATATTGAAGTTGATGAACATCAAAAAATAAAAAATGAATTAGACAAAGCAACCGGCGGTGAACTGAAATGGGGATTATCTGCCGCGGGTTATCTGCCGCCTGATATTTTTCATGTTCTTCCAAAAATATGGAGTTGAGCTGATGAGTGGTTTTGGAATGACAGAAGCAACCGGCGGAATAACAATGACTCCGTGGAAAAGATACAAACCAAACTCACTCGGCAAAGCTTTGCCCGGCATTGAAATTAAACTTGGTGACGATGGTGAAATTCTCGTCAAAGGTCCGTATGTAATGCTTGGTTATTACGATACAGAAAATTCAGAAACGTTCACAGAAGATGGATGGCTTCCAACCGGCGATGTTATGAAAATGGATGAAGATGGTTTCATTCAAATCATCGACAGGAAAAAAGAAATTTATAAGAACATCAAAGGCGAGACTATTGCCCCGCAAAAAATAGAAAATCTTTTCAGAGACTTTGAAAATATTAAACAGGTTTTTCTGGTTGGCGATCACCGGTCATTCAATACAGTGCTCATTTATCCAAACTACGAAGATCATAATTCTATTCTTTTTAATATGGATGATAAGCAAAAGCAGGAATATTTTTCTTCCCTCATAGTAACTGTAAATAAATTCCTTGCACCATTTGAACGGATTCTCGATTTCCGGTTAATTGACAGAGCATTCGATGACCAGCATGGAGAATTAACTCCAAAGCACACTTACAAGCGAAAAGTCATCGAGAAGAATTTTTCGGAACTGGTTGATTCGATGTATGTTAAAAATGATACGAGCGTATATGTTGGCACCACAGAAGTAAAATTTCCAAACTGGTTTTTAAGAGAGAAAGGCTGTCTTGGAAGAGATGTGGTTGCAAATGAAAAAAGCATCGCCATTCCAAAACTCGATCTTTTGTTAACATTCTCTAAGACAAAAGAAAAAAATGTATTTCAGATTGGTAGTTTTAATTATTCTATAACCGCGCACTTCATTGATTTCCAGTTGATTCTGATTGACCCATTATTATGGATTGGCAACAATGAGCTGACTTCCTTCACAGGAAATTCAATCGTTCAGTGGCACAGACAAATAAAGGAATCATTCCAAATAAGGTTTCATTCAATTGCTGATAAAATTACGTTGAAAGAAAACGATCTCATCCAATTTCATAAGATTGTAAAATCATCTGAATTCTCTCTTCAAGGAGTTCATCTTGCTTACGGCATATTCTTATCTGATGATCCTAACATTTCAAGCAAGGCAATAGAATATTTTAACAAACTTCTCGATGACCCGAAGAATGCTCATTATCATTTGGTTTTTAATCTCCTTTCCAGAATAAATCTTGTTACCAACACAGATCTTAAGCGGAAACAATTTGCATCAATTATCAAGGGTGCTGACGAAAGAAAATTTGGCGAACTAATTTCTTCGTTTTTTAGTACTGATAAATTTCTACTTAACTCAGAACTCGCTCATCATATAGCAGTCAATTCTAAAGGTGAAAAAAGATTAGATCATATTGAACAATTCACTTCAAATGAAGTTGAGCAGTTAACCAAAGATGATTTGATCGAAAAAACAAATTTTGTTCATTACTTTGAGCTGATAACTGCTTACGGTGTAACACATCCGCAGTTATTCAGACGAATCAGAAGATATTTGATGCGCATTTCGGCTCTCGAAGAAAATTACGAACTTAAAAAGTTTGCGGATTCAAGTCTTGATGCATTGATAGTGGGCTTTAGAGAATGGCTCGGAGCCAACCAGAAGATAGCTGTTGACCTGGAAACTGGTGAAGAATATAATTGGGAAGATGTGATTTCTTTTGAAGAAGGTACCGATCCGGAAGACAGACAACGATTAAAAAACGCCATTTCCAAAACTGCCGTTTTAAAAGAAGCCGTGTTCATGTTCTCAAAAGGTTTTCTGATAAGGCTTGATGACATTCTGCCGGGAGGAATCTGGGTAAGCAAGCTTGAATCGAGATCAGATAAATCAATTTACAGAATAACTGTGCAGACAAGATTCCAGGGTGCGTTTGATTTAACAATTCATCTTAACAGAAATCTTCCGCCGGCTAAAGTAAAGGAAGAAATTAAATGGCTCATCCTTGGTGGAATGAACAAAAGCGGAGAAAGACTTCTACCTCACTTTGGCGGATACTGGGAAGAATATGAATTATGGACTGAGGCTTTTGTAACAAGAGACAGCGTTGCCCGTTTCCTTGAAAAAGAAAATAAGAAAAACGATGAAGAAGCCAGACAGCGTTTGCGTGAACTCTGGCCTCACTTTGTATGGAATACTTCCTCTGCCTATATGAACTTCTGGACCACTACAAATTATAAAATACAGCTTGCTAATCCTCGTCCGGAAAACATTACTGTTCCAACTCACGATTATCAAACAGGTACCTTGCTTTACTCAGTTTCGAAAAGAATAAATTCTGATTCGCCAAAAAATTTCTTCCTGAACTTTCACAATCTTTTTATTAAAGACACTCTTGAGAAATATTATTTCCTCGATAAAAAGTCAATCTGGAATTATATTTTTTCCGGAGTAACCGAGTGTGAGGGAGAAGAAAAAGCAATCGAGATTATAAAAAAATTTATTGAAGAAGTTAAGTCAGATAAAGAGATTGAAAATAAAGCTGAGATTCTTTTCAGAGCAGAAGAATTTGTGAAGAGTGTTACAAGCGATGGATTCATCCCGAAAAATTTATTCTTTGCAATAAAAAGATTTCACCGTTGGAAAACAGTGAATCCGGATTCAGACAGAAATGCACAAGCTCAAATGCTTTTTGAATTATACGAGACGTACCAGTTGTTTGATTTTGAAAAAGAATACATAACCACCAGACCTAAATTCTTTCTGAATACAGCTTTTGTTGAATCATCGGATACGATAAAGAATGCCCTAAATGATATAATCAAAAAATTGCGATCAGGAGATATTGGAGTCGAAAAATCTCAACAGTTATATTCAGAGCTGCTCTCCCTTCCAAATCTTACTGAAGAAGAAACATTCTTTCTGACAAGGCTAATTTATCCTCATCTGAAACCAAAAGATACGGCCGCCTTAATACGTGCAGAAAGTTTTGGAGGGGAACCATCTAATCTCGTCGTTCAGCTTTCAGATGAAGATGGTAATCCATTCCTGATACGAAGTCCGATTTCGCCAAAAGAAATATCAAGGCTGCATTCATTGTTTTTAGATTCTAACCTGATAGTCAACTTCAGACCAGAACACAGATTTCTTGTTGCACTTTCTGAAAGAGGATTTATTATCGGCGGTTTGTTTTATGAAATGACTGATGAGCAAACGGTTCACATGGAAAAAATTGTAGTGTCAGCACGTTACAGAAGAACAGGTATAAGCGAAAGTTTGATGAGTGAATTTCTTAAAAGATTAAAGAGTGAGCATATCAGGCACGTAACAACAGGATTCTTCAGACCGGAATATTTTTACAAATTCGGATTTAAGGTTGAGAAGAAATATTCGGGGTTGGTGAAAGAATTATAATAGTCCGGTAAACTATGTTTGTTGAATTTTATATTAACCGTTATTAAGTTTCAACCGGTCTCAGTGATATTCAATTTACTTTAGAAAAGTAACCGGGGGTTTAGAAAATGATTTTAGTAAAATTTTTCGCGGCCTTCTTTTTATTCGTAATTATACTTACCTCCTGCTCGAATGAACCGGAGCCAATTCCAACTATCCCAACTCTAAAAGCAACAATTAAAGGTATTGTTCGTGATGCAGACACAGGTGAACCAATTTATTACGCAACTGTTTTTACAGTTCCGCCAAGTATAGAAACGCAAACAGGAATTAATGGCGATTTTATCTTGAAGCGATATTTGGCCAAAAGAGTATATGGTTTATGGTTACCTTCAGGGGTTCGATAACGACTCTGATTTTGTTTCTTTACACGATGGTGATTCAGCCGATGATTAATATGTACTTAAATAATTTTAGTGAATACCTCGATTACTATCCACTGGATATTGGAAATTATTGGGAATATTGGTCAGTGATGTACCTCGTTTTTCACTTGAAGTAATTTCAGACACAATGATTTCAGGAAAAATGTATCGCGTCATTAAAGATGAAAATCTTCTTTCACAAAATATAGAATACCGATACGAAAGAGTAGATGGATACAATGCAGTGGTCTATCGGTATTTTCCCTTGGAAGAAAAAGAAATGTTGATTGACAGCTTACCAGCAAAAGCCGGGCAAATATTTACAAGTAATATGTTTATGGATCCTTATGCAGGCTTGTTGTTCTATTTGCTTCAGTATTGAAGACTGAAGAAATATTTGGTGAGATACGGAAAGTGCGTAACTTAAAACAATTTTGTGGGAATGATATGCCATGATTACCAAATAGTTAATGGTATTGGATTTTATAGTGCCGTTTTTTTTAGAAACTGGAGGTTACATTCTTAAATATGCAGTCATAAAGGGTGTTGAATACGGTGAGAAATTAGTGACATGGCATCTCACTTTGACTTCTTAACTGAACTGATTACTGGAAAATAAGAAGTGGAATCTAATTGAATATCACACTCCACTTCAATTACACATAGTTTAGATTCATTATCGAAGTTTAAACACAACCGGAAGATTCATTCTTGTTATTACTGGATTACCATTTTGTTTACCCGGAATCCAACGTGACATAATTTTAAGAACTCTCATTGCTTCTTCATCACATCCGGCGCCAATGCTCTTCGCTACTTTAACATCAACTATATTTCCATTTTTATCCACAATAAAAGAGAGAATAACTTTTCCTTCAACCCCAGCTCTCTTTGCAATTTCAGGATAGACAAGATTTTGAGAGAAGAATTTCATCAGCTCACTATCACCACCTGGAAATTTAGGCATCTCTTCTGCCCAGGTATAAATTTTTTCGGTTACTTCATTATTAGTTTCAGGCAATTCAGTAGTCTCTACAATCAGATCTATTCCATTAATATTTCCTTCAACTGTTTCTGTTCCGGGATTTTTTCCAACTCAATTCCTCCTGTGTTGGTATTACTTCGTTTGATACCAACTCATCGGGCTTAACATCCGGAACCAGAAATTTGATTGAGGGAGTTTTAGGAGAATTAGTTTTAGGAATTTGTATGTCTGTTTTATCAGCCGGTATTTCGGTGAAAATATTTTCGAGGGTTATAACTCTGACGTTACCAGTACTCTTATCATTGTTCTCCTCCTGAACAAAGAAAGCTGTGATTAAAGGATAACTGACAATAAGAGTAAATAATATCATTGCTCCTGTTGTGGATAGGGAAACGTATTTATTATACAGCCTTCGAAGCATATAAGCCCCATATTCCTTATTCCTTCCTTCAAAAACTATATCGTTGAGTTCTGTGATTTTTTTCCCTGGTTTTCATTTTATCCTCCTATTTGTTTCAGAATATATACCCAACGATCTTTAAAATGTTCCAGTGTAAAACCTATAATTATGATAATTACATGAATATGTAGGGGTAATCTAAAACCTTGGCTTTAGCTCCATTTTCAAAATTTCACTCATTTCTTTACTTTCACACTTAATATTTCATTCAATATGGAGAGTTAATGAGAGAAATCCACCGCTGGTACAGCCCCAACCTCAACAAAGAGATGGAAATTGTTGTTTACGGACATTACGGTTTTGCACTCCTGATGTTTCCCACAGCAGCAGCAGATTTTTTAGAATACGAAAGATTCAAATTGATCGACTCAATAGGCTGGTTTTTAGGAGAAGGTAAAGTAAAAGCATTTTCGATTAACAGCATTAACAACGAAAGCTGGCTGAACAACAGCATGCATCCTGCACACAAAGCAATACGACATCAGCAGTATAATCGCTATATTGTCGAAGAAGTTGTTCCGTTTCATTCATAACCACAGTAAAGGATTGGTACCAATTATTACTACGGGCGCTTCGCTTGGTGCATTGCACGCTGCAAATAATTTCTTCCGGCGACCAGATATTTTCTCCGGAACTATCGCAATGAGCGGAAGCTACGATCTTAAAACTTACAGCAAAGGTTTTTTCGATGACAATGTCTATTTCAACTCACCAGTTGATTACCTTCCACACTGGGGAGATAACTATATGTTAGAAAAGATGAGAAAAGGAAAAATCATCCTCGCATCAGGACAAGGTGATTACGAAGACCCAAACGCATCCAGAAAATTATCAGACATTTTACATTCAAAAGGTGTAAACCACTGGCTTGATTTATGGGGTCACGATATAAAACACGACTGGCCAACCTGGCGACAGATGCTTCCATATTTTTTAAGCAAGTTCAGTTAAACTTCTTCACACAACGCTAATTATGAAATGATAACCTGGAAGTCTTTTCTAAAAGATAAAAAAAACTTAACTGAATTTATCATAACAATGATAGCTCTAACTGTTGTTATGATTTCTTTCTCACAGTTCCTTCATTTCATTGAACAAAGGGAAGGAGTGATTCTGGCAGATCCGATATTAAAGGCTTTTAATCCTGTTGACCTGACCTGGCTTATCTTTACGTTAATTTATTTATCCTTAATTATATTTATCATAACAACGTTTAATAAACCAGATAGGTTAATGATCGCCTTTCAAGCTTATGGTTTAATGGTAATCTTCAGAACAATTGCGATGTATCTTACACCCTTTGAAGCTCCTGAGACATCTCTGTTGCTTAATGATCCTTTTGTTCAGCTTTTTGGCAAAGGTGAAATTCTCACTAAAGATTTATTTTTCTCAGGACATACCGGAACTTTGTTTCTCCTGTTTCTTCTTGCAGAAAATAAAGCGATGAAATATATTTTTTTAATATTCACGGTAATTGTGGGTACCGCAGTCCTACTGCAACATGTGCATTACAGCATTGACGTTTTTGTTGCACCATTTATTGCTTTTGGTGCCTATAAAATCACAAATAATCTGCATTCAAAATTTTCCAGAGATGCTATTTAATTATTGCCGGATAAAAATCTATGGATAAAGAAAAACAACAGGTAGTAGAAATTGTAAGATTTGTCGAAAAAGATTTTTTAATCAGTGATAACAATTCTCTCATTCCATCAGCCGATATTGCATCATTGGAAGAGTTCAGGAAATACCTGACCGAAAGGATTAAAATTTTACTAGATGAAAAGTTTGATACGCTGGTAAATATTCTTTACAGGATAGACATAAGCGAAAAAAAGCTAAGCCAGTTATTTTCTGGCAAGAACAGAGATTCTATACCGGCTTCTTTGGCGGATTTAATTATTGAGCGACAACTGCAAAAAATAAGGTTGAGAAAGATGTACAAAGAGGGGGAACTTTAACAAAAATTTCTACGGATTTTAAATTCACTAAATAATATTTCAATAGTTAGCACTGGTTGGTATAATTTTTTCTGAGACCTGTTCTTAATGAATTATTGATTATAACAAAATAAGTATTTAGCTTTATAATAATGCTTGAACTTATTTATTTATATGGTATTAATACCAGATAACATTTCATTTTCATCAGTCCGATATTCTTGTATTTCAGTATCAAAGAAATGCGTTAAGACAGGACGAGAGGGCGCCAAATGTCAATTTTAAATAATAAAAAGCTCAAAGAACTTCAAAGCGAGAATGAAGATCTAAAAAAACGTATGGATGGTTTAGCGGAGAAGGAAAACCATCTTAAACGTTTTGACGAGCTTGTGAAAAAAGCCCGCATTGAATACGCCGTAATTGCCACAAAAAAGGATCAGACCGCACAAAAATTAGAAACCCTCGACAGTGATAAAGCAAAACTTATCAGCGAGTTAAATAAGATTTCCCATGAAATAAAACAGTTAAGAGAAATCAAGCTAACCGAGCATAACCAGGTTCTTTCGTTAAGTAACGCTCTTGGTAATTCCAATCAACTTGCAGAGGATAAAAATGATAACTCTGCAAAATCAAAACTCCTGCATTCAAACGAAATTGAAGCGGCCGAAAAAAGAAAGAATGATATTGCTTTAGAAACTTTCATGATCAGGAAAAAATTTGATGAGATTAATAATAAGATTACCGATGGCAAAAAAATTCTGGATAGACTTAATGCTGAAATAGAAAAAAAGAAGGAAGAGATGAGCAGCCTGATAGAAAGTCAAAAATCTATTTCAATGGGACAGAATGAAAACTTCAATTTGACTTTTGAAGAACAAGATGCTGACGAAATTCAAGCCAGAATAGCTAAGCTGAGTAGTCAGGAAGAAAAACTTACAAAAAAGTTAAAGGGTCGAAAGAAACAACTTGATGAATTGAATCGAAAAATTGAAGAGAAAAAATTAATTGCAAGTGATGAAATAGAAAGAAATGATTCCTTATTTAGATTATCCCAGACAGAATCTTTGAAGAAGGAATATCTTTTAGAACTAGAAATTAAAATCGAAGCACAGGAAGCTTTACTAACTTCATTAAATGAAGAATGCAAAGCAAAAACAGAATTATACAACGAACTTCAATCGGACAATGAACAGCTACTTGAAGATTTACAATCAGGTAAGGAAAAACTAGCAGAGCTAAATGAATCAATTGAAATTGAAACAATAAGACTTTCTGATCTGGATTACAGTTTAAATATACTTGAAGAAGAATTCGACAAATTAAGTAAAGATATTTCAGAAAAGATGACCATAAAGGAAGAGTTTGATTTACAGATAAATGAAAAGATAACTCAAAAGATCGAACTTGAAGATGTTCTGAAAGAATTAAGAGAAACTACTTCTATACTTGCACAGCTTAAAAACGATATTGAAAAAGGATCCGGACAATCGGCAAAAAGATTTACTGGTGTGCTTCAATATTACAGCTCGATGATAAACGACAATTATAAGAAGAAAGCCAACCTGGAGAAAGTTTTAAATCAGAAAGAAAAAGAGTTCAAGGAAAAGCAACTACGTATAGAAGAGAAACAGTCTGTACTCGAAAAAATGGAAAACCTTTTATCTGTCAGACATCAAAGATTAAAAGCTCTTTGAAGACCTGACTCGTTCAATAACTGATCAAAGAGAGATGCTTGAAACCAGCAATTTCAGTCCAGTAGAACTAATACAAGAAGGAAAACTGATTGTTAACAATGATATTTCTCAAAAGAAACTTCTTGAGTATGAAAATGCTTTGAAAGAATTATTGAATAATACGGACAAATATTCCGGCAATTTAATCAGCACAAAATCTTTGCTTGACAAAGAAATAGCCGATAATAAAAACAGACTGAATGAGCTTAACCAAAATATCAGGCATTCAACAAGCGAACTTTATGATTTAAGGAATTCAATAAACAAAATTAAAATTGAACATGAAGATCACCGGGTTTCAATCAATAAATTAGCTTCCATAAAAACAAAGCTTGTGGATGAAATTAATAGGAATAAATTGGTGATTGATAAGTATGCAAGCATTAAAGAAAAGATCAGACAGGAACAGGAACTTATAAAGAGAAAAAGAGAGCTTACTGCATCAGTTAAATCTTCAAAGAAAATAAGCGCGAGCGAAAAAACTTTTGAAACTCATAATCCTAAATGGATTAAGTTGTAGTTATCATTGTCTGACTTTTCTTCTGTCCTATTTTGCCTGGTCTACTCAAAAAAAATATTATTTAAAATAAAATAACCGTGACCAAATTTTCTATGCTAAAAAAATATTTTCAACTCTTAAACATTATATCTTTTCTACTGATTCTATCAGGAACAATTTCAGCTCAGAAGTTTAGTCCACCTGAATGGAGTTATGATAAAGCAATCTATGAAGTGAATATAAGGCAGTATACAGAAGAAGGTAACATCAAAGCATTTGAAAAGCACTTACCAAAATTAAAAGAGCTTGGTGCGGATATCTTGTGGCTTATGCCTATTCATCCAATCGGTGAAAAAAATAGAAAAGGAACCCTCGGCAGTTATTATTCAGTTAAAGATTATAAAGCAGTAAATCCGGAATTTGGTTCCCTGGAAGAATTTAAAACTTTAGTAAAGATGATTCATAAAATGGGTATGTATGTAATTATCGATTGGGTGGCCAATCACACTGCCTGGGACAATGAATGGATTATCGATCATCCTGAATACTACACAACTGATTCGATGAATAATATAATATCGCCCAATCCTGACTGGACAGACGTTGCTGATTTAAACTATGATAATAAAGAGTTGTGGGCTGAAATGATAGATGCATTGAAATTCTGGGTCGAGGAGTGTGATATTGATGGATATCGATGCGACGTTGCAGGAATGGTTCCAATAGAATTTTGGATCGAAGCAAGAACCGAGTTAGAAAAGATTAAAAAAGTTTTTATGCTTGCAGAATGGGATACGCCAGAAGTTCATCTTGCATTCGATATGACTTATGACTGGAACCTTCACCATATTCTAAATGGAATTGCTAAAGAAGAAAAAACAGTTGTTGACTTAATCCAACAACTCGAAAAGAATGAGAAGGAGTTTTCTGAAAATGCATTCAGGATGCAATTCACTTCAAACCACGATGAGAACAGTTGGAACGGAACTGAGTTCGAAAGATTAGGTGACGGTGTAGAATCATTTGCTATTTTAACTTGTGTTATTCCGGATATGCCGCTGGTTTATACCGGACAGGAAGCTGGAAATAAAAAGCGACTATCCTTCTTCGGCAAAGATACTGTGGATTGGAAATATTATGAACTCTTCGATATCTATTCAAAACTCTTTCAATTAAAAAAGAATAACAAAGCTCTTCGCAACGGTAATCTCGGTGGAGAAATGATCTTCATTCAAAGCACAAATAAAGAAGATATATTTGCATTCACCAGAAGTTCTGAGGATGATAAAATTCTGGCCATATTTAACCTTTCAGATGAGCCACTCGAATTTGATATTATGGGAGAGACGCTTCAGGGTTCTTATAAAAACTTTTTTACAGGCAAACTGGAATCCTTTGTATCAAAGGAATCTTTTAACCTTAATCCCTGGCAATACAGGATCTATATTAAATAATCAATTAGAGTCGATCTTGATCCTTCCCTAAAATTCAACTGTCGAATTTATTTATATCGATTGAACTATTCTTTATACACAAGATAAAAATTTCGGTTGATATACATCACACATCTAATCCTATTTCTTTGATTCATAAGAATTTTCGCACAAAAATCTCTACCTAAAAAACTCGTAAAATCAGGCAAGGTTATTGTCTTAACCAATATTAGAATCAGAGGATACAAAAATGAAATTACATTTTACAATACTAATCAGCCTATTCTTTTTATCAGCGACAAATTATTTAATGGCACAGCCATCAACGAGCTTTTACTTCACAACCGCTATTCCTGTTAATGAATATCAGAATTTTGATGATGAAGTTGGATATGGTGGTAATATTGAATTTTTCTTTCTTTCACCTTCTAAAGAAAAACCCATCGGTATGGGAGTTAGCTTATCATATCTTGGACAGGGACTATATTTTTATGAAGATCCGTGCGATTGTGAAACTTACCTGGGGGATAACCGTGCGAATAATTTTGTTAATTTGAGTATGATTCTTCAGGTTGCACCTACTGGTGGAACAGTCAGGCCTTACATTGAAACATTTTTCGGTGGAAGCTATATATATTCAAATACAAATATTATTACTTTAGATTATACTTCCGTACACCTTTATGTTGATGATTGGGCATGGACTTACGGTGTCGGTGGAGGATTCAAATTCTTATTGGGAGCTGACGAAAATGGAGGTGGTTCCGCATATCTTGATATAAAGGGAAGATATTTACTTAGTTCAGATGTATACCTGCTCGATCGTAATTCCATTCGGTATGCTAATAATATATTTTATGATTCCGTAAAAGAAACTCAGATAAACTTTGTAGCTATCCAAATCGGACTTGTACTTTATTTCAGATAAAAATTCGTGGATCATTTAATAAATTGTTGATGATCTTATATCAAGTTCAAGTATTAACTGTTTCAACTTTAAACTTATTTACAGGGAAACAAATAATTTATTTGAAACCGTACTCAATTAGTTCTCCACCTTTCCAGCTTTAGAATTCCATTAACAAAAAAGCCTGAAAGGAAACCTGGAAATCACATTTCCTTCATTTTGCTTTTGACGAATTCCTGCATCTGCCGAGCAGTCATATCAGGTGATTAATTCTCCTGATTATTTTTAATTCCTTGATTTTTCATTTCTTT
This sequence comes from uncultured Ignavibacteriaceae bacterium, assembly GCA_963739915.1. GTDB lineage: Bacteria > Bacteroidota > Ignavibacteria > Ignavibacteriales > Ignavibacteriaceae > IGN2. The sequence continues at coordinate 95,646 of CAVUCF010000023.1, read as the reverse complement.
TAATATACTTCCAGAAAAAATAAAAAGGTAAGCCGGTCATGATAAGAATTGTACCCATTGCTGCATTTTCAGTATCCGAGATCAAAGAGTTCATCAGAAAAACAAATGAGAAAATAACAAAGAACCAAATTGTGTAGGGATAACCTATTACTTTATAAGGGCGTGGTGTGTCGGGCATTTTCTTCCTCAACACAATAACGCCGAGTGCGGTAAGCATATAGAAAAACCAGGTTGCAAAGATTACATAATCGGTTATCGTGTCGAATGTACCCGACATAACAAGTACGGCAGAAAATATTCCCTGCACGACAAGTGAAGTATGTGGTGTTGCAAAACGTGGATGAACTTTTCCCAACCAATTGAAAAACATCTTGCTGTGCGCCATTGCAAATGGAACTCTTGCACTTGCCATTAAGCTTCCGTTTAATGCACCAAAAGTTGATACAATAACAGCAATAGAAATTATTGAACCGCCATAATTCCCAAATATTTTTTCTGCGGCTGCTGCAGCAACTAAAGGTGATCGCGCAATTTCTTCGATTGGCATCACGTATAAGTAGGCAATGTTTATAAGGACATATAATCCAATTACAATTAATGTTCCGTACAATAAACCAAGCGGAATATTTCTCTTAGGATTTTTAACTTCACCCGAAATGAACGTAACATTGTTCCAGCCATCATAAGCCCAAAAAGCACCAGACAGAGACAGTCCAAGGAGAACAAAAAGATTTGCAGATACTTCAGGGGAGATTGAAAAACCTGAACTCAGATTAGACAAGCTGCCATTTCCGAAAATCAATAATGCTAACGAAAGAAAAATCATGGAGCCGATTTTTATGAATGTCACTATGGTTTGTACCAATCCTCCGAAATAAATTCCCAAATAATTTATTCCTGTAAGAAAGAGAATGCATAAAATTGCAATCAGCTTTGGACCCCATTCGGCAAAGGGATGGATGTTGCCAACAAGCGGCATAAATAAAGTAAATGAAGAAATGTGTTCTGGCAGTGGAGGAAATTTTATAAAGTAACAGAGATATTCACCGAAACACATATGCAATTGCTGCCTGACTGCCTGTCTGAATTACGGAAAGAACCGACCAACCGTAAAGAAATGATATAAACTCCCCGTACATTTTCTTGAAGTAAATATATTGTCCACCTGTAGCTTCTATCATTCCGGATACTTCTGCATTTGATAATGCACCAATAAAAGTTATTAAACCAGCGGCAATCCATACGATGATGAGAAGTTCCGGAGACATTAATTGTTCTGCCATAGTCGATGGCTTCCTGAAGATTCCAGAGCCAATCATTGAACCAGCGACTGCCATAACAGCTGCTATAAGTGATAGGCTCTTCTTTAAATCGGTAGCTGGTTTTTGCTGATTCATGCTGGAGAGTTTAATCAACCTTAATTGGCAAAATGATATGATTGAGTAAGTTAATAAAGTGAGCCATTGTGCCTGATTTTTATTTTCAGTTCCAAAATACTAAAATAAATTTCAAATAAAATCAGACAGAACCAATTTCTTTCGACTTCAAAGCTTTAATAGCTTAATGCTTACAGCTTGTTGCTTTCTTCCTAATATCCATCCTCGTCAATACTCTTCTCAGTAATCTTTCCATACTTCTGCAACTTTGTCTCTTATCTCATCTAGCTTTGCCAATCAATACAAACTGCAGATTATCTTTAGGAAAATATTTTTTTATCAGCTCGTTTGCTTTTTCAATAGTCAGTTCATTCACTTCATTTTCAAAATTATTAATGATAGAATCATCGAGTCCATAAATATATTTCTGCGTAAGGAATCCGGCTAAAGAACCAGCAGTTTCATAATCAGGCGGGAATTGTCCTTTAACATAATTCTTTGCTGAGAGCAGAGTTTCCTCATCAATTCCCTTTTCAAACAATCTGTTGTAAGTTTTAAGCGCAAGGTCAATTGCCGCTTCAGTATTTTCTGTAGCTGTGAATGTACTAATGTAAAATGTTCCTGAATATTTATACTGAGCAAACCTGCTTCTCGCACCATAAGTTAAACCGGCATTAACTCTCAGCTCATCATTCAACCAGGAAGTAAATCTTCCGCCAAGAATTGTATTAATAACATCAAGCTGAGTCTGATCAGGATTATATTTTGTGATTCCAAAGCCACCAATCATAAAAGTTGTTTCTGTTGCATTATCCTTGTTGATAAGATAATACAGAAGGAGTTTCGAATGGTTTGTACGTCATATCTAAATCAATTATCATTTCGTTAGAATCTTTCTTCCATTCGCCAAAATAATTTTCAATTAGTTTTTTCATATCCGGAGTATTAAAATCACCAACAACAGCTATTGCTGAACTATTGGGATAGTAATTATATAGATAAAATTCTTTGACTTTTTCATTTGAGATACTTTCAATCCCTGCTTTAGTTCCTAGTATTGGGTTCCCATAAGCGTAATAAGGGAAATTGGCAAAAATATGTTTGTTGAAATAACTGCCAATAACTGATCTCGGACTTTCCTTTGCCTGATCTATTTCTGCAATCCATCTTTGTTTTCTTTTTTGAATTTCATCATCGGGAAAAGATGGACTTAAAATAATTTCTTTAACAACAGATAAAAGTGTCTCTGTGTTTTCCTTCATAAACTGTGTATATAAACCTGAATAATCTGAGTTGGCATAAGTGCTGACATTGCTTCCATAAAAGTTGAAAAGAGAATCGATCTGTGACTTTGAGTAGTTCGTCGTTCCAAATCGTAAGGCTTCTGCTGTAAATGATGCAATGCCTGATGTCGAACCATCTTTAATAACTCCTCCGTCAAATACTGCAGAGAATGAAATTAGAGGAACGTCTTTTTTCTCCATTAAATAAACCGTGAGCCCGTTATCCAAAGTAACTGTTTCATAAGCAGGTAATTTAAATTGTGCAAAGGATGTTGAACAAATAATTACTGCTAGTATGAATGTATGAATGGATGATTGTATGATTGGCAAAGTGCATACATTCATACAACCATACATCCAACCTCGTGTTTTGTGTGATGTTATCGTTTTCATTTCTCTTCCTCCGTATTCAGTATTCCGACTGTTCTATTTTGCTTTATGAAATATTCTCCGGCAACTCTCTTAATATCATCAACCGTAACTTTTTTATAATCATCGGGAGCTGAGAAAAGTTTTTTGTACTCCCCGAAGAAAAGTTCATAAGTGCCGATAGTATTCGACATACCATTAATTGTTTCTAAAGTTTTATAAAAATCCATCAGCTTCTGGTTTTTAACTTTCTGCAGTTCGTTTTCACTTATTTCTTCATTTATAATTTTATCAATTTCGGCAAGAATAGCTTTTTCAAGTTCGGATGCCTTAACACCATCATTGCAAACTCCGTAGAAATAAAACAGCGTTGGATCGAAAGCATCGCCATAAATTGTACCGACTTCAAGTGCCAGCTGATTTTCTTCAACAAGCGAGCTGTAAAGTCTTGACGATCTTCCCTGCGATAAAATTGAACTCAGCAAATCGAGAGCATAATATTCTTCCGTTCCGGTTTGAGGAACGTGATAAGTAATCATCAAATTTGGTGAGGGAACTTCTCTTTGGACAAACACCCTTCTATCTCCAGTTTGTTCTGGTTCAACAGTATGAACTTTTCTTGGAGCTGGTCCATTCGGAATCGGTTCCCAATATTTTTCTGCAAGTTTCTTTACTTCATCAAGCTTTACGTCGCCGGAAATAACAACCAGGCAGTTATTCGGTGCATAGTAAGTATGAAAATAATTTTCGAGATCCTGCTTGGTCCAATTTTTAATATCAGATTCCCATCCAATTACCGGCCACATATACGGATGAGCAATAAAAGCCGTTGCCTGAACTTCCTGCCAAAGCTGTTCCAGGGGATTGTTCTCCAGTCCGGTTGATCTTTCAGAAAGAATAACACCACGTTCGCTTTCTATCATAACAGTATCGAAATTAAGATGCGCAATTCTATCCGCTTCAAGATCAAATATCACTTCAAGCGCTGAGCTCGGAAAAAAGTTTGTGTATGCAGTAATATTCTCGGAAGTGTATGCGTTGTTGGCACCGCCGTTTGCTTCCATTGTGCGGTCGAATTGTTTCGGTCCGTATTTCTTCGCACCATTGAACATCATATGCTCAAAGAAATGTGAGATGCCGGTTATACCTATGTATTCGTTGCGTGAGCCGACTTTGTAGAACAAATACATATTAGCATTCGGGATTGCACTGTTCTCAAGAACTAAAATTTTCATTCCGTTCTTAAGAGTGAATAGTCTGAACATCATCTGCTGCAATCTGTGCAAACAACGATGCCGCAGAGATAAATAGAATTAAGATTTGTTTCATATCAATTGTCCGGAATTTTGTTTTTGTATGTTTCAAAAATACATATACTGATTACTATCTGATAAATATTTATTATAATCGGTCATATAATTATTTAATTTTATCTGAATAAACTGGAAACACTGAAAAACATATTTTTTTACAAGCTGACAGGATTGAACTTTCTGCTTGTCCTGCTTTTTATAGTTTTATCTTTTTACACCCCCTTTGCTGTTCCATTGCTTTTCCTGCTGGTGAGCAACCTGTTTGATATTCTCGGCTATCACTTTACTCTTATACGCAGAACAACCACAATGCCCGAAAAAGAAATTATAAAAGCCTACCGTATTAACCAGCTAATGTTTGATATTATGCTTTTTATATTTTTAGGTTTGCTGTTTGGATGGGTACCTGCTCTCTGCGGAGCAATTTTGAAATTCTTTGGTGTGCAGGATATTACGTATTACATCTTCCTGCAAAAACCATTACCGGAAAAATGGCACTGGCTTAGATGGACACCGCTTGGCTGGTTTAAAAAAATATTAAGAAAAAGCGAAGTTATCATACAGGCAATTGCAGGAGTGATTATTTCTGGTACAATATTGTTCTTGCTGTATCCTCTATCGTCATAACTAAATGACGGAACTAGCAGACTAGTAAAAAAGAAATTTATACTTATTACCCTGCGGCGGTTTTGTCTGAAAATAAATAAAATAACTGAATCCGACTGGCCTGCGGGTTGGTGCATTTATAAAGTAAAGCACTCCCTTCAATTAGAAGAGAGTGCTTCATCGTGTTTAGCCTCCTAAAATATTACACGCTTTTATTTTTTTGCAAACAATTCTGCTACCTTATCCGGCGGTGTTGGCTGCGGTACCTGGTTGTGATTGGCTTCATAGACATCAGGTATGCATAAATGGCTTTTAGGTCCTGGTCTGTTTTTTTCCTGAGTACTTCCCATGGCATTGGGGGAAGTAATGGTCTGCCAACACCCATATATTTTCCTTCCCGAATAGTTTTAATAAACATCTCTTCCGTTAAAGGGTTCCTATGCCAGTTGCTTTATCGGGAGTAAGATTTGAAGCATAGGAAATTCCCCACGGACCAACCCATGCACCTAAATGCTTGTCTCCCAGTATCCAATTACCCGGTTGGATCATGCTCATATCAATCGAGGGACAGCACTTCTCCACTGTGGAAAACCCGACAGACTTCTTGTTGTGTCAAATACAGGTCCTTTCTCGGTATAGATTTTTGGTGTATGGCAGTCGTCACACCCGGAGGTATGTTACGATGTATTTGCCTAAAGCTATCATCTCTGCCTGCGTGAGTGGTTTGTTTTCCTCTTGCTGCGTACAGCTAATCTGAACAAAAAGAATTAATGAAAAGACTGCAAGAGAAAATGCAGCGAAAATAATTTTGCGCATTGCGCCTCCTTAGTAAAATGTGAATAGAATATATTTATTGACCGGCCGATAGCTTTCTGGCAAAGGTATGACTCGATGGGTGAATGTGAAGAAGAATGGATGAAAATAGAATTCTTTCGCCCAGAGACGACACGAAACTATTTAAAGTTATGTTTAAAGTCAATTTATACTATTTGCTACAAATTCTTAACACTGTTCAGGGTAAATATCCAAAATCGTCATTCCCCTTGGCAGCCAAGATAAATTTACCAGCTTGCAACTACCGTTTAATTAGTCTACTTTAAGGTTGTCCTGCAGAAGAAAATTAAGATAACAGTGAGCTCCTCAAAAAACCTCATCAACTAATCCTAACTTTTTATACAGTGTCAGACAAACCGGTACAGATTAATTCATTATCTGCAGCCGGGTTATCATTATTAAATTTACAAGGAGAATCAAATGAAGATCTATGTCGGCAACCTAGCCCAGAATGTACAGGAAGAAGACCTGAACACACTCTTTTCCAAGCACGGGAAAGTACACAATGTTAAAATTATCCAGGATATGTATACCAAGATATCAAAGGGATTCGGTTTTGTTGAAATGCTCGTAAAAGAAGAAGCCCAGAAAGCACTTGATGTGCTGAACACGTTTGAGCTTAAAGGAAAGAGACTGGTAGTTAACGAAGCAAGACCGAAGGTGGAAAGAGCACGCGACCATAAAGGATATTAATTCTTTAAGTCCTTTAAATATTTTTAAGCTTCCACTTTATTTCTCGGGGAGTTCGTCTTACATAGTGATGGCAAGGCGATAAATTCTGTTCCAACCAGTCTGAAGGTAGGGCTGGTTTTGAAAAAAGAGATTTATACTTATTACCGGGTAGTGGTTTTTACTAGAGAAAAAGAATGTTGTTAAATTTTCTAGATTTACATAATTAATATTAACCTACACCAAATTTTTTTTCACTTATTATTTTTAAATGTTCATATATGTCATTCACATATCTATCGTTAGATAGAATACCTTTAGAATACAGAGCCACAGTAATATAATTGGAATCTAAAATATATTTGTAATCTTTGGAGGATTTATCTGATCTATGCCTAATTTCTGTTGCCAGTAAAATGATTCATATAATAGAATTGCATAGAGAAAATAATAAATAGGCTTACTATTTATGAAGTCTTCTAATTCATCCTCTTTCATTAAAATGAACTCACCATTAGGATTTCGGAAACATTCTTCAACACCCATAATAATTAGATTATAAATATTTTCAATCGTGACTTTATTCTTTCTTAAATCTGTTCTTAATGTTGGGCCCATCTGTTCTTGAATCTGCTCGACAATACCTAAGTACAAGTCTTTATTTCTTTCATGATTTAAAACTTTATCTGATTTGTAAGTTTGTGTTCTATAAATATTTTCTCGCAATACTTTATTTATTTCACTAATATTACCTTTATTATAATAGTCTAGTAAGGATCTGAATAACTCGGTAGATTGGATATCAACAAAATCGTGGCATGCTTTCTTAGACTCAAGCTCTTTTTCTCTCAGTAAACCAATAGGATTTGTTACTAATATTTTATCTTTAAAATTTTTAATTATTGAAAGAGAATTGGTAGTAATCTCTTCCCATTTGTTACTCTTGAACATTTCAACCAGAGCATCTTCTGTAACAATAAAAAATTCGTTTTCTGGTGAAGATTTGATTTTGCTAATCAAATCTTTATTCCGAAAATAACCTTGGTCAATCACCCAAGAATTAGATATGTCCTCTGTAATCATATAAAAATAACATTAAGCCAATTTTCATTTCCTCAAAAACTCTCTTATCAAAGCAAAAAGAGCGGAGGGTTCTTCTACCTGCGGGTTGTGCCCGCTTTCTTCAAACATAACAAACTCAGCCTGCGGACAATACATTTTATACTGCACCATCATCCACGGAACAGCAACGCGGTCATAGCGTCCGCCGTAAATAAGTACGGGCATCTTCAAATCTTTTAACTGTTTCCTGTAATCAAAAGTCCCGATATCGCTTGTAACTAAAAAGTCCCCGTCTCTGCCAACCATCTGGTAATACAATTTTGCGTTCAACGGATTCGGATACGGTTTTCTTCCGCTTGGTTTAAAGTTTTCAGGATTGTAAGCATACAAAAATCCGTAAGGCACCCGGCCATAAATTTCCTGGTGAACCGGATCGCTTGAAACAGCACCCTGCTCTCTTACTTTCATCAGCTCTTCCCAGATTTCAGGATAGTTTGTTTTTATTTCGTGATTGGAATTATCGCAGTTCTCCTGCCACATTAAATAACTATGAAACGAGTTTGCAATTATCAGGTGAGATACATTTTCAGGATATTTAATTGCGTAACCCTGTGCAACAACTCCGCCGTAAGAATGACCGAGAATATTAATTTTATCAAAGCCCATCGCTTTGCGCAAACCTTCAAGGTCTTCAATATCTCTTTCCAGCGAATACTCGGTAACAACTTTAGCAGTATCAGACTTCCCTCTTCCGAAAGCATCATAATAAACCAGCGTGTTTGTCGTTGAGAGCGAATCGAATCTTCTTAAACCATAATGATTGTTGCCCGGACCGCCTGCAATAAAAAATAAAGGTTCGCCTTCACCAAAACTGACTGTCCAGAGTTTTGCACCATTTACTTCATAATATTTTCCATCGGTTTCGCTGTCGGGGAATTTTGCCGTAGATAGTTATTGTTATTATTAATGAAAAAAGAAAAGTAAAGCAGGTTTTCATATTTCACCTTAAGTTGATTAAGCATAGATACAAAATTTTTCTGCGGAAAGATAATACTTTTTGTGGATTCCGGGTCAAGCCCGGAATGACAGCTAAGCGATTGCTTTCCGCTGAGGCGGAAGGTGTCACTTCGTGCCTCGCAATGACACCCTTCGACCCGCCTTTGTTTCACTTCGGCGAGGCAAGCAGGCTCAGGGTGACAGGGAGGAGAATCTTCGCTTCATCAAAGCAACTATCAACCAGCAATTACATTAGTTTGAGTTCTGGCTTAATAAGCGTAACTTAACGCAGTTGATTTTTAAAATAGGCCTTCATTCTTACATATCTGATAGCACTTTTTTACAAATCTTAATTTATTAACCCGCTGTAAAAACATTTCTGTTCTGATTAGACCGTGAAATAGTTTTCTTACGGCAAATTAAACAGAAAGTTATATGTCATTCGAAAAATTGAATCTCATCAAGCCGTTATTAACGGCATTAACAAGTGAAGGTTATACAATACCGACACCAATACAAGTGCAGGCTATTCCTGTAATACTGGAAAGAAAGGACCTGATCGGCTGTGCGCAAACTGGCACGGGTAAAACTGCAGCGTTCGCTATTCCGATACTCCAAATACTCACTGCGGAAAAACATCCACACAATTCAAGAAGATTAATTAAATCACTTATACTTACTCCAACAAGGGAGCTTGCCGTTCAGATAGGCGAAAGCTTTGATGCTTATGGAAGACATACCGGTTTAAAGAAGGCTGTTGTGTTCGGCGGAGTTTCTCAAAGAGCCCAAACAATGAAGCTGAGAGAAGGAGTGGATATTCTGATTGCTACACCGGGAAGACTTCTCGATCTCATCAACCAGAGATACATAAAGCTGGACAGCATAAAAATATTTGTTCTTGACGAAGCTGACCGTATGCTGGATATGGGTTTTATAAACGATGTTAAGAAGATAATTGAAAAGCTGCCTGAGAAAAGACAGTCGCTTTTATTCTCTGCAACTATGCCGACGGAAATTATAAGGCTGGCAAATACAATCTTAACACATCCCGTAATGATTGAAGTTTCACCGGAGTCAAAAACGGTTGAATCTGTTAAGCAGGGAGTTTACTTTGTTCAAAAGACTGATAAAAAGAAACTGCTCGTCCATATTCTTAAAAACGAAAACATTCCATCGGCACTTATATTTACAAGAACAAAGCGTGGTGCGGATATAATAACCAAATTATTAAATGATGCTAGTATTCACGCGGATTCTATTCACGGCAACAAATCGCAGCAGGCAAGGCAGCGTGCACTGAGTAACTTCAAATCGAATAAAACTAAAGTGCTCGTTGCAACGGACATAGCAGCACGCGGCATTGACATCGATAGATTGTCACACGTTTTTAATTATGATATTCCAGAATTCGCTGAAGCTTATGTTCACCGCATCGGTCGGACGGCAAGAGCTGGTTTGGGAGGAACCGCACTTTCATTCTGCGATCCCGAGGAAATTTCTTACCTGAGCGCTATCAACAGACTTATAAAACAGCCTATTTCAGTTATAGATGATCATCCGTATAAATTAGTTGATATTAAAGTGGGTGAGAACCCAGCTGTACAAAATAAGTTTGAGAGAAGGAAGGGAGCTTTTGGATTTCGAAAAAGTTCAGGCAACCGCTCCGGAAGAAGCTTCCGCAAGTTTAAAGCAAAAAGTTAAATTCACCGGGATGTCACGGTACGACCGTGACATCCGGATAATTTTTATTTGGGAAGTCCCTGCATATTTTTTTCTTGTTCTTTAGCTCGCTTGGCTGCTTTCTTTTCCTGCTTTGTTTTCAGAGGTTTTTTCTTCTCTGTTTTTTTTGTAATAAGTCCTTTGCTCATTTCGCTTTCTCCTTTTAATTAGAAATTATTTCAACGATTAAAGGTTTAATTATCTACACCAAAGAGTTATTAACTTTAACATTACGTTTAATAGTTTATTTACTTAGGTAATTTAACAATTTTTTCGCTTTGTTGTTTACCAATCGAAATTCCTCCGCTTGCACTGCAGCTGTAAACAAAAAAAGATACGGCAAGGATCAGTATAAAGAATATTGCGCTTAGCTTTTTCATGGTGATTCTCCTTTTAGATTAATTTTATATGCATTTCAATGTATTAAACTTATGCTTTTGATTCTAAGTTATGAGTAGGATTAGTAGAATACAATAGTGCAAAGGGATGATAATAGAACTACACCTTTTAGATGAGCTGGGGCCATCTTTTGCTGATGAAGGATGGGGTTAAATCCGTACTTTGTGGATTGTTTATTTATGGTTTATAGTATGCTAGATACTGCCAGAAAACAAGTATGAAAGCATTGAAGTTTTTTCCAATTTCAGGAAAGGACTTCATTGTGATTTAATGTGATGCTTTGAGTATTAAATTACTTATTTTCCATGCACCGATCACTTTGGTCTGTACTTAGGTGGTATAATTTCTTTATCCCAAATGAACTCTAATTACTCAGTTATGCTTTCTTTTTGAAGATTGCCCAACCTAGAACGACACCGAGAACGAGAGTAATTATAGTAGGAAACCATATCCAACTGCGTCCGCCCATCCATCCGTTTCCATTCATCCCGCAATGCATGCCACCATTCATTATTCCACCTGTAATACCCCAACCACCGAAGAACAGAAAAAGCACTACGACGATGCCAAATGCGATGACAAGAGATTTATTTGCTTTGTTTTCATAATGATCCTTTTTTTATGAACTGTGTTGATCAAGCCACTCAAGCATCTGCTTAATACTGCTGGTAGCTAAGGCAATGCTTGTATCTGCTGCACCATAATATAAATTGATTGTATCGCCATCTGAACCAACAGTATATCCGCAAGGAAATACTACATTATTAACATCACCGTGTAGTTCGTAAGGTTCTTGAGGAGAAAAGACCCACTCTCTGCCGCGCTTAATCAAAATTTCAGGTTTTTTCAAATCAAACAATGCAAGACCTAACCTGTAAATGCATCCGCTGCATGTTTGCTTCACGCCATGATAAATTACCAGCCAACCTTCCGGTGTTTCAATTGGCGGAGGTGAGAGACCAATTTTATTTGCATCCCACCATGCACCTTTCCGGGCATCCATCATCAGAATATGTTTACCCCAATTTTTCAAGTCCGGTGAAAATGAAATCCACATATGAGCTCTCGGTGCGCTTACAGGGCGATGAATCATAGCCCAGTTACCGTCAATTCGATATGGTAAAAGTGCTGCGTCTTTATCTTCGGGCGGCATTATAACACCATATCGTTCAAATTTTTTGAAATCTTCATGTTAGTGCCAACGCAACTCCGGGACCATCTCTGGTGAATGCTGTATAAACGATAGCATATTTTTTTAATTCCGGTACAAAGGAAATTCGTGGATCTTCAATCCCCCATAATTCTTCCGGATAGTTATCGGGATCAGGAAGTAAGGTTGGCTGCTGGTCAATCTGCCAGGAATCTTTTCCATTTGCGGAACGGGCAGCACATAAATGAGAAAGTCCCCGACGATCTTCCACTCTACACAAAAGCAATGTTGTTCCATCTTGTAGTAATGTTGCACCAGCATTGAACACACTGTTTACAGGATACGGCCAATTATCAGCTGTAAGAATCGGATTCTTTTTATGACGGTGAAAAAGTTCTGTGTGCTGATTGTTCATTTTAATACTGCCTCCATAGATAAATGTGTTTGTTCAGCCAGACGTAATTCAAGTAGTGACTGAAGAAAAGCTAAAGTTGATTCTGCACCTTGATTCTCGTTTACACGATCTGAATGCAAACCGTCCCTGCAACCTCCGGTTGTAGGATCGTAAATAGGAAGATTTAAATCATTTCGTCCAAGGAACCACTCGAATGCACGCCGAGCTTCTTTGTGCCAGATTTTATCTTTTGTAATCCTGAATGCATCAAGACAGGCAGAAACCATGGCTTGTGCTTCAATAGGTTGTTGATCGAAACGGGCACGTACACCTCCAAGCTGGTAAAATCCGTTAGAACCAATAGGAACAAAGTGCCCATCACTTGCACGCTGCAAATCGGCAAGCCATTTTAATGATTCCAAACCGGCATCAATCATTACTGCGTTCGGAATTGATCTTCCACAGGTGAGTAAAGCATGTGGTAGAGCAGCATTGCAATACGAAAGTTCTTTTTCATACCAGCGCCATTCATCTGTACGGTTACTTTGATATAATTTAAGTAGTCGTCCTGCCAATTCATCCCGTACCTGCCCTGCCCTGCGGTCACCAGCAAATTTTTGTGAATACTCATAAATGCCGATGAGAGCAAATGCCCACGCGCGTGGACTTGTAGTTAAGAGAATAGCAGGCAAGGTTTGTTCGAACAACCATGCTGCCATACTGTTGAGGGCATGTGTGCTGGAATGATTTAATACCGTTCCTAAAGCCCACAGTGCGCGACCGTGACTGTCATCCGAGCCGTTATCTTCTAACCAATTGCGTTGATAATCCATTACGTTTCGAAAGCGTTTAGTCTGAGTGTTGAATGCAAACCCAAGGAATGCAAGATAGCGGGAAGCTAATTCTGAACTTTCAATGTTACCCAGTTCATCTAAAAGAATACTTACCAAAAGAGCACGAGCATTATCGTCAGTTGTGTAACCATGAGAATAGTTTGGAACAATAAAAATTGCATGCTGCAGCATACCGGTTTTATCTGTCATGTTTTGCAGGTGATTTAATTTTAACGGAGGTAGTTCTCCCGGATATTTATCTAATGCTTTTGCAGTAACTCCCGGTGAGATATAATGACGACGTTCTGTCCGAGCACGTTCAAAACTTTCCATATACCGTTTCGCCACTTCGGACCAAATCATCGCTCGTCCAAACATATAAGCTCGCTTACGCATTGCATGACGCTCAGCTTCGTTGTCCAATAAGTTGATTACCTGCTCAGCAACAGCTGCAGGATCGCGGAATGGAACCAGAACACCCCTTCCTTCTGAAAGAATCTCTTGCGCATACCAATACGGTGTAGAGATAACTGCTTTTCCAGCTCCTAATGTATATGCCAGAGTTCCGGATGCTATCTGCGCTTCGTTGTGATATGGTGTTATATAAATATCTGCAGCACTTATGAACTCAATAAGTTCTTCCAGACTAACAAAACGGTTGTAAAAGATAACATTACTTTCCACACCTTTCTGCTGAGCCAGCCATTGCAAAGACAGGCGATAAGTTTCACCTTCATGCTGAATAACATGAGGATGAGTTGCACCAACAATTATATAAACGATATCAGGATATCGGGCAACAATGTCCGGCAGCGCAGATATAACAGTTTCGATTCCTTTGTTCGAAGAGAGTAAGCCAAAACTTAGTAAAACAATTTTGCCCTCTACTCCAAATAAATCTTTATTAAAACTTGGATCGACAAATGGTACATCCGGGATACCGTGTGGAATTATATCAATTTTTTCCAAAGACACATTATAAATATCATGCAGAAATTCAGACCCGCGTTCACTCATAACAACCAAACGATCTGATAATGCTGCAACTTCTTCCAGTACTCGCCGCTGATCAGGATCGGGAGTTTTTAGTATCGTGTGTAAAGTTGTAACGATCGGCATACGTAATCCCCGTAAGAGTGCCAGGATGTGGCTTCCTGCTTTTCCGCCGAATATTCCATACTCGAATTGCAGACACACCAGGTCAACATTATTGATGTTTAAGAAATCTGATGCTCTTAAGTAAGAATCGATATCTTTCTCTGTGAGTTCAAAGCGAACGCGGGTTGGATATGCGTAACCAGTCGCTACATCATTGATGGGGAGTGCAATGCAGGTTGTATTGCTATATTGTTCAGCGATGGCTTCACACAAATCGGTTGTAAATGTAGCAATTCCACACTGGCGTGGTAAATAATTTCCTATGAAGGCAATCCGGTCGAGTGTTGAATTTTTAATGTTTTGTCCCAGGATTAATATCTTAATTTATGATGGAAGGATTTAGTTTTTTTGTTATTACATTTTATAATCTTGTTAAAGCTGTTCTTGCTTCGATTCTTTTTTCGCATTTAGTCCTCTGGTCATTTCATCTTCTACTTTTGATTAAAATTGATTTCCCGGATTAGAGTTGCTTGATGAAATTCATTTTAAAAGTATCAAATCAGATAGTAAGCTAATAATTAAAGACAGGTTAAACCCGCCCCTAATTTTCCCACCCAATTTCTTACTTAATTAAACCAATATCTTATCCCAATACCTCCGCCGATTCCAAAGTCTGTTTCAGGGGCCAAATCCATAATAGGTACGAGTTCCAGAAAAATATCTATTGGTGCATCTGCGAACAGATAATCTATACCTACTGGAATTCTAATACCAAAGCTTGGATTATCTGCTAAAACTACTCTTGCGCCGATGCCAACATAAATAGGTAATTTACCTGACGACACTGAAATTGGTTTGAAAAAATGCCAAACGTAATCAGCCTGGAGAAGTACATCGCCGTCATTATCATTATGATTATCATTATCATGATGATAATTATTGAATGACCAAGCTAATGCGAAGTCAAATGCATTGTCAGTACTTGTCCACGCTTTTGCACTCAACCCAGTTGGTTCTCCTAAAATAATTCCAAGTCCAAATCCGTGGTCCTGCGCTGTAATTGGTTTTGCAAAGATCATCATTAAACCTAAAACCATACAGAATAATATATTTTTCTTCATAACTATAACTCCGTTTATTGATTTCTAAATCTATTTTATACTTAAGTTAATCGTTCCCAAATTCGTATTTTGTTTGCAATAACGATTACATTAGTAATAGTTGTATCGTTATAAGCAGGGTCTGCTGAGAATACTTCTACCCTGTAAGTCTGTTGTGATAATGCCATCAACATAAATGACCCGGTGATCGGCTCTGCAATAGTAAGTGAGGTATCTGTTCCGCTTATTGCATAAACAAAACCTGCTGCACTTACCGGATTTATTTTACCTGAAATGCTTCCGGAGATTATAACAGGTGTTACCCTGATAACAGGTTTCAGCTTATACTGTCCGTTACCCGTAACTACTATTGAACGTTCAGCATCAAAATCAAGCAATAACTCGTATACAACTCCGTCCTGAATATCAAAGGAATGATTAAGCTTAACTCCTGTTTGCGATCCACTTGGTACCTCAAGAGGATATGTAATTCCGTCAACGACTACATTACTTCCTGTACCAATTATTAATCTTATTTGTGTATAGTGCCCGGCATCAAGTGAATGATTTCCAAGAACAACACTTGCGCCGTTCCTTAGTAAAAGCAAGTCATAGGTTGCTGAAGTATTGTTTATCACAAACCAACCACTGCTTGAATCAGAGCCGGATTTATGAACTTCAACTCTTGTAACTACTATATTCACCTGGTCATATCCTGCTGGGGAATCAACCATAGTCAGCTTTAATTGCCCCTGCCCGGTTTCTGGTGAAGTTGAGTCAGTGCAGCTAAAAATGAAGAACCCTGTTGTAAAAAAAGCTAAAAGGACTGCTAAATGAATAATTTTTTCTTTTATATGTCTCATTGTTAAATACTCCTATTCTAATAAAATTGTTAAATGTGCTTATCTCTTTTACATTATGACGCTTGTGTCAAGGATTTCTAGTAAATCATACCTTATTAAACACACAACAAGCTACTATAAGATGGCTGGCAAAGCAATCAGGCAAAGGGATGAAAAAGGAACTACATCTTTTGAGTGAAGAACTGGTTGTCTATAAAGATTATTTTTTAAACCTGTGGTAAAGGTCCAATGTAAACACTGATTTTTCGATTGCATTGAAAGATCACATTATGAATAATATTGCTCAATGCGCTTTTTTCGACCAGGCAGTAATGAGCAATAAAACTATCAGAATTGACATTAGTGTAATAAACAATGTTAGTATCCTTTCATGAAAAATAAAAAGTCCAGTTCTAATGTGAAGGTATGAAGTAACTTAAAGGAACTCAATCGGGCAAAGGGATGAAAAAAGGACTACACCAATTGGTTAAGGGTTGGCTGTCTTTAAAGATTATATTTTAAACTATGGTGGAAATTTTAATGAAGCAGAGATTTTTTAATTTCATCGGAAGAAAATATTGTTGAATAATATTTGCTCGACGTGTTTTTTTCGACGAGGCTCCAATTAGCAGTAAAACTATCTGAAGGAAGAAAATAAATACTTTTTCTATCCTATTCTAATATTGTCAAGGCTGCCAATGACTCCGAATGCATTTAATAACCAGAGAACTACTGCAACAACTACTACCACATTCAGGATTTTTTTTATGGTAGACTGCATAGGGATATAGGTGTTAATCAACCAGAGAACCACGCCAACAACAACCAAAACGATAACTAATGCAATGAGTGACATAGTAATTTTCCTTTCATAATATGATTATACAATTTTGAATGATCACCTATTTTCAACTTTGGGATTCATCCTTTGTTGTTCGTATAAGACCAATACCGGCGACAAAAAATATTGTTCCGACAATGCCGAAAATGATAAGCGCCTTGGTATCCGTTGAACCGCCTCTGCTATATACAAATAATACTGCACCATAAATGAGCCCGACAATTCCCAGTATCGTAAGTACAGCTCCAAAAATTCTTTTCATATTCATAAAATTCTCTTTTCTTTTATAGATTAAACTGTTCAATGATTTTGGGATCTGAAATCGTCTTTAATAATTCATTGAACTATTTTCTTCATACTAATTGACTTTAATTTTATTTTTTATTTGGGCTATTTCTTTCTGCCAGCAAAAAAAACGACTCCGCCGATTACAATTACTCCTAAACCGACAAATGGACCCCAGCTGATAGTATTGTTTTTATCCGCTGTAATTTCAATCCCACCAATATCTACCACTTTTTCTCTGGTGATATAATTAAAACTGGTATAAAGAGTCATTAACAGTCCAATTACCATTATAATGATAGCTACGGTTTTTGAGTTCATGTTTTTGATCCTTTCTAAATTTGTTAACTAAGAATATTTTTTTATCCAGATCAAGGTTCCTTGCTTTATAAAGCAACCTCATCTTAATCTTTCACTTTATTAAAATAAATTATTTTTCTTCTACTTACTTTTTAAGTGCCCCCAGAAAGTGCTAACGCCTTTACGTAATGCTTGAAAATTATTTAGCAAAGGAACCATAGCATCTACTAACCCATTACGAATTTTAGTTTCGACATTCAAAATTTTATCTGCGCGATCTCTTATATCACTAACGATTGATTTTGATATTTGAAGCTGAGATTCAGCTTCGTCAGTGACGTGAGCTAGTTTTTCTGAAAGCACAAAAGTTGATTGTAGAAGCGGGCTTAGTTTGAACGATAGTCCCCTTATATCCGCACTAATTGAATGCACTGATTTAACAATCTGATAGATATAATAAATTAGTGCAATACTAAGAGCGGATGCTAATATGAGTAATATAACGGTTAATATTTCGATTGTATTCATTTTGATGAACTATATATTCTTAGCATCTCTTTTATAAGCATCTATACCTGCTTCAACTGATGATTTCAATCTCTCAGTTTCTGATTCTAATTTTTCTTTACCAGAATGTAAAACCTCTTTTGTTTTCACTTTTGTATCATTATACACTCTTTCAGCATCCTTTAAAATCTCCCCGGGTTTTGATTTTACATCATTCATAATCATCGTGTATTTTCTTTTGCCTTCATTGATCATTCTGCTGGCCTGGTTTTTTTTCTCTGTAAAATATTTATCAGCCTCATCTAAATATTCCCCGGACTTTTGTTTTATATCGCCTCTAAGTTCCTTGCCGCTTTTGGGAGTAGTTAATAATGTAACTATTGCCCCGACTGTACCGCCTACTAAAAATCCAATAAGAAAACCTTTAACGCTATTATTATGTGACATAGCCAATTCCTTTCATTTAATTTCAAAATCTCAATTGATTCTACTTTTGTAATAAAGGTAACTACCAATGAAAGTTGAATCAATCGGACAAAGGGATGAAAAAGGGATTAAACCTTATAGATGATTTTGTCGATTAATATTTAAAATGCGATATAATTTTCTTAGGAGGGAAAATAGATATTAGGGCTTCCAAATGATTAATTAACTAAAAATCATTTAGTTATTTAAAAAAATTCCCAGCTGTAAATTAATGAAAATGAAGTTTACAGCTGGGAGAGAGATATATATGATGCACCGCAATTATATAGAGAAATGTCTCTTGGATCAATCGTCCAAAGGGATGAAAAAAGTATTACATCTTGGGAGTAATAATGAGGTACAAATAATACTTTATTTTGTTTGGTTCATATCATTTTTAGTTGGTGTAGACCAATTTTTTATAATTTTTGCCAAAAGCCCGTATCCGATATCAGATCCTGCACACCAATAATAGCAAATTGGATTCCTATACAGATTAGGAGAAAACCCATTATTCTCGTCAGACTATCAACCCCGTTCACTCCAAGTATTCGGCTCACAAAACCGGCACTTCGAAGAACCAACCAGGATATAATTGCAGTAATTACAATCGCAAGAATTACACCAGTAAAAGCAAACACCTTATCATACCCATGTTTTCCATCAATAGAAGATGAAATTGTAATAACAGTTGCTATAGCTCCTGGTCCGGCTAAGCTTGGCATAGCAAGTGGACTAAACGAGATGTTGCTTTTTTTAATCGCTTCTTTCTTTTCAGCCTGATTAATCTTTGCTTCACCTGGAAACAACATTTTAAATCCAAGAAAACCAATTACCATTCCTCCCGCTATACGGATACCGGGAATAGAGATTCCAAAGAAAATCATTATGAAATGTCCAGCCAGTAGAAAAACTACTAAGATGCCAGTCATATAAATGCAAGCCATAATAATCTGGCGATTGAGATCTGTTTTAGTCAGATGTTCGCTTATACCAAGTAAAAGTATTGCAGTACTAACCGGATTGATAATGGGAAGAAGTGTTACTAACGTAACTAAAACTGATGAGAGGAAACCGGATACATCATTCATAAAATATCATTCAAATGTGGAGAGAAATAATCATAACAAACTACCGATAGCAATAAAACCAGAGATAATAACTAAAATACCAGCAATTTTATTTACCCATTTCAGGCCGACTAAGTCCAGCTTCTTTCGAAAAAATATAGCGCCTGAGCTAAGTAAAAGAAACCATAAACCCGAACCAATAAATACTCCTGCTACAAGAATTGAAGAAGAAAAATAACTGAGTCCATCTCCTAAGCCGAGCGCTGCAAATACAGCAACAAAAGCAAAGATTGTTAATGGATTAGTAAGCGTTAAAAAAACGGTGGTAATATAAGATCTTAAGATGCCATTATTGTTAAAATTAATTTTAGGATCTTTTGGTTGTGCACGGAATATTCTTATACCAAGAAATAAAAGTAGAGCTCCTCCAATTAATCGAATCCAAAATCGTTGATCAACAAGTATATCGGAAATAATTGTGAGTCCAAACGCGGCAACAGTTCCATAAAACAAATCCGCAGTCGCTGCTCCAAGACCAATAATTAATCCTCGTAACCGACCCTCCGTGAGCGTTTTTCGAATGCACATTATTCCAATGGGACCAACCGGTACTGCCATTGCAAAACCAATAGCGATTCCTTTAAGGAAAAATATAAGTTCCATATTATTATTTGTTATTGAAGCTAATGCTATATGATAAATAGGAAAAACGCCGGTTCGGAGACTTTCTCATTGCAGAACTGCACTCATTAATAATCAGTATCAACATTGATGGAAATTGTGAGGAGATACTTTTTTCTTTCCTTGCGTGTTAACCCATTTTCAGGATGACTCTCAGCAGTTTTATTATCTTGATAGGAAATCATATCTGATGGGTATATAATTTGAACACAAGGATTGCTTCTATCAAATTCTTTCCCGCTTATGGTATCTAATACATCAAGCATTACGAAATGTTTGGCTTGAATAGATGATTTTTTATTTAGCATATTCATCCATTTTTATTTTTTTTCTTAGGAAATATTGGAGCATAAACTTCATCCATCTTTTCTGAACCAAGCGGCACAGCAATCCATTGTGTTCTTTCATTACTTTCAAATGCAAACTTCAGTGTCAACGTAAGTGGTATAGAAAGAATCGCACCGATAAAACCGAACTAAAAAGGAAACACACAAAAGACCAAGAAGAGTAACCGTATCCGGTAACCGAAGAATACAGAGTTGATTGAATAACATTGTAATGTTTCCTTAAAAATCAATAAGAATGAAAACTCGTCTTCAGTTATGCATCCTGATTGTCAAAAAATATTTTGATAATTGACATTCGTTCAGGTTACGCGGCGGCCGCTAAAAACATTTATTAAGACCATTATAATTCCAATTACAAGCAAAAGGTGAATAAGGCCACTGGAGACGTGAAAAGCAAAGAATCCAAGTAACCACAAAACTATTAGAACAACTGCGATTGTGTATAACATAGTATGTTTCCTTTCAGGTTAAATTTTAATGTTTCAATCCAGAATGAATCTATGTAGATATATGAAGCGGTGCAATCGAGCGAAGGGATGAAAAAGGAACTACATCTTTTAGGGGGATCAATCTCTGATGTTATTTAATTAATTTAATTTTTAATGAATGGGATATTTATTCTGATAAACATAAAACTATTTCTCCTCAAGAGCCCATCGGACAAGTTCTATGCTAAATTAATAATTAAAAACCTCCCAGCAGCCAACTATCTTGAGCCTTCTTCAAAAGAAGTTTAAGCTCGGCAGAACCTTCTTTCAAATTAATCATAGTAGAATCAAAATTTTCTGCTGCCGATGTATTCATAAACAACCTTCCAATTGTTCCTTCCCCAGATTGTAAGCTATTCGTAATCGCTGCTAAATCGGCAGTAATATTAGCCGTATATCCCATCGTTGATTTCATTGCAAACAGAATACTGTCAACCTCACCTGACTTATCCATAAGAACTTTAAATCCATCTGAACCTTCTTTTAGATTAATAATAGTAGCCTCGAAATTTTGCCTCCACTCTTTATCCATCATCAGCCTTCCAATGGTTCCTTTTCCTGATTCTATATTGGTTGAAATCTTAGCCAAATCACCTGTGATACTGGCCGAATTATCAATAGTTGTTTTTAATGATTTCATAATTTCATCCATATCAGTTGGCTGAGTTGTTGCAATAATATCGTTGTTTTCTATAATCCTTTTTCCACCTGTTCCGGGATTAATGATTAAAACTTTATTACCCATTAAACCTTCCGAACCAATACTTGCAATTGCATCTTTCCTTATAAACTTCCGGGTGTTTTCATCTATCAGTATTTCAACTTTGACTGAAGTATCACTAACTATGCTAACATTTTCAACAGTCCCCACATTTATTCCGGATAACCTTACATTATTTCCTGCCTGGAGCCCGGCAACATCTTTGAATTCTCCGTTAAGACGAAAAGTGCTTCTGAATAATTGCTGCTTCTCACCAATAAAATATATTGCTAAAATAAACACTGCTATTCCAAGTGAAATAAATACTCCGAGCCTGACTTTATGATTTAATTTTTTTTTCATTTGATTTACTCCTGCTTAATTGCCTGATCTATTATTCAAAAAATGACCTCACCCATGGGTCAGAAGATTTCTCCAGATCATTAAAAGTACCTTCCGCAGCACATATTCCATCTTTGATTACAATAATTCTGTCGGCTGTTAGCTTGGTACATTCAATATCGTGAGTAATGATGATGGAGGTAGTATTATATTTTCTTTGCACTTCAAGAATAAGATTACTTATTTCTTTTGATGTTATAGGATCCAATCCGGTTGTAGGTTCATCATAGAGCATTATCTCAGGTTTTAAAATCAGTGTTCTGGCTAAACCTAAACGCTTACGCATACCTCCGGAAAGCTCTGAAGGCGTTTTATCAATTGCTTCATCAAGTCCAACATCGTGCAATGCTTCTTGTACTATCGATTCTAATTTATCCTTCGGTATCGAACGTAGCTGTTTTCTAAGTGGGAATTCAAGATTTTCTCTGACTGTCATTGAATCATAAAGAGCACCGCTTTGAAAAAGGAACCCGATTTTTTTTTGTACCTCAACTAGTTCCCTATCTTTCAGCTCAGAAATATTCTTACCATAAATAAAAAGGTTACCATCATCAATCTCAACCAATCCAACAATACATTTAATAATTACTGATTTACCGGTTCCGGATTGCCCGAGTATAGCAAGGTTTTCTCCTTTATTAATCACCAGATTAATATCCAGCAGCACGTGATTATTCCCGAATGACTTCTTAAGATGTTCCATCTTAATTACAACATTGTCATTTTGATTATAATCAGTTTCAATTTTCTCTGCTATATCTGCTGCATTCTCTGGCATTTTTTTAACTACTCAATTTAGTTTTGAAGCACACTTGTAATTTGTACTGCTATCATATCAATTATAAAAACCATCAGTGATCCCAATACCACAGCTGAGTTTGCCGCTTTTCCGACACCCTCAGTACCTTTATTTGAATAATATCCTTTATAAGTTCCAACAAGCCCAATTGCAAACCCAAAGAAAAAAGTTTTGATGACTGCAGGGAACAAATCACTAAATTCAAGACTTTGAAATATTTGAGAAAAAAACAAGTAAGTGCTTACATTTCCTTTTATGTTAACGCCGACAAATGATCCTAATAAACCGATACCATCAGCCAAAATTACCAACAGCGGAAGCATTAATGTTGCAGAAAGGATTCTTGTAACTACAAGATATTTGAACGGATTATTATCCGATACCTGCATCGCATCAATTTGTTCGGTAACATTCATTGATCCCAGCTCGGCTCCAATCCCTGATCCAACTTTCCCAGCAAAGATCAGCGAAGTTATAACAGGTCCTATTTCTCGTATAATTGAAACGGCTACCATCGCAGGTAACAATGATTCAGATCCAAACTTTGCCAATGTTGGTCTTGATTGAATAGTTAACACTAGTCCAATAATAAATCCGGTGATAGCTATGAGAGGAAGAGATTTATAACCAATCATAAAGGATTGCTTCACCAGTTCATTAAACTCATATGGTGGTTTAATTACTTCTTTGAAAAAACGTAAAGTAAAAATTGTAAGCGAGGATACTTCTAAAAAGAATTTTTTAAATACCGAATCAGAGACAATCTCCGGAGATTCTTCCATGATGATTTCAGCTTGCTTGTTTTCATTATAGGACTGCTGCAAAACTATTTTCTCCATTTAGTTCATTTTCTTAATAATTAAAAATTACCTGTTCTTACCATCTTGGAATAGCTTGATTACCGCATTAATCTTTACTTTATTACTTAATTGATGTTAATATCTGTATATGATGATATGTATAAATATCATTTGGAACAATACAGCAAAGGGATGAAAAAGGAACTACGTCAATTGGATGATTAGCGCAGATGAGAGACTAAAATGAAGTTCGCTTGTCTTGAATATTTTGGACTCAGACACTTTCATCTCGCAGATTTGATTTCTATCGAAACCGAGTTTTACACCCGGATTAATTACTTAACAGGCGCTTCGAATAAAACTACTATTAAGGCTATTAAAATAGCAGCGAGATACAACAAAGAGCCGAGAGCAAACCAGGTATCACGTTTTGTATTACTTACTACTCTTATATTATTTTTTTTATGCTTCATTGCAATAACAAGATGCTTGTATTTAGCAGCAATTTCAATCGGGCAAAGGAATGAAAAAGGAATTACATCCTTAGAATGATTATCGCAAATGAGAGACTAAATAAAAATTTAATTTTCTTTCCTTAGAACTTTGATTCTATTCAGTACTAGCTTTTGATTGTTTTAAACATCAACTTTTGGCACTTTAATAATTTCACTGAACTTTTCTTTTCGGCTCTACAATTTTTTTAACGAACTTATCTGCTTTTCTGCTTTCCGCCATTTTTTTCTTTTCCTGTGCGAACCTTCCTGTTTTTGCTTTTTCCATCTCCATAACCTTGAGTGTTTCTGCTTCTTCCGCTTTAAATTCAGATTGAAGAACTACAATATTAGCTTCAGTTGCTGCACGTTTAAGCTCTAAACCAGATCGCTTGCGCTCGATTTCCTGCTGACGTAATAATTGTGCTTCATGGTTTTTTGCTTCTTGTGATAATCGGGCTGAGCCGGTTAATACGCCTTCCGGACCAACATAGACATCAAGCAATTCAATTCCATGATCTGTAAGTATAAATTCACGGATTTGGTTTGAATGGTCCATTCCGCGTGATTTAAGAATATATAATCCTCTGTTACGTTCACCACCAATTTCAATATCACGTAGCAAGATCCACGTATCAATCAATGATGATATTGCCATATCTGTTAGTTCCTGATTTTCTCTTCCGTTAGTTAGGCTTGCAAATAATGCTGTGATATTTCTCATCTTTAAATAATCCACAATCCGCAGCAGCATTATTTTAACTTCGGTTTGATTACCTCCCATAATGAAGGCATCTATTGGATCAAGAATTACAATTTGCGGTTTATCTTCATTAATTAATTTGATTGTAGTAGTTAAATGATGTTCCAAACCATGTAGTGTAGGACGTGTTGCGTGGAAGCGAAGCAATCCTTTTTTTACCCAGGGTTCTAAATGAATTCCAATAGAAGACATGTTGCGCATAAATTGACTGGGAGATTCTTCGAAAGCAAAATACAGAACGCGCTCCCCTCGCATGCACGCTGCTTCAACAAATTGAGCAGCAAGGCTCGTCTTGCCCGTACCAGCGGTACCTGAAACAAGCACGGTACTGCCGCGAAAATAACCTTTACCAGATAACATTGTATCTAGACGAGGAATACCGGTGGAAATTCTTTCTCTTAGAAGAAATGTGTTTCAATCCTAGTGAAGTGACAGGCAGAACAGAAAATCCATCTTCATCAATTAAGAAAGGATATTCATTTGTTCCGTGTGTTGAACCTCGATATTTAACAATGCGTAATCTTCTTATGGAAGACTGATCACTGACACGATGATCAAGCAATATTACACAATCGGAGACATACTCTTCTAATCCCTGCCGTGTTAATGTACCATCACCTTTTTCACCTGTAACAATTGTTGTAACACCTTTCTTTTTCAACCAGCCGAACAACCTTCTAAGTTCTGTGCGCACAACAGTTGAATTAGGAAGAGCTGAAAAGAGTGATTCAATAGTATCAAGTACAACACGTTTAGCGTTAATACTTTCAATTGCATGATGTATCCGCAGAAACAACCCCTTTAAATCATATTCACCACTTTGTTCAATTTCACCACGTTCAATACGAATGTGTTCAAGCCATATCATTTTTTTTGCAACAAGATTATCCAAATCAAATCCTAACGAGGCAACATTTGCCGTAAGTTCTTTTTCAGTTTCTTCAAATGAAATAAAGACGCCGGGCTCATTGTAAACCGTTGCACCGCGTACAAGAAATTCCATTGCAAAAAGTGTTTTCCCGCATCCCGCACCACCACATACAAGCGTTGGTCTTCCTTTTGGTAATCCTCCACCTGTGATTTCATCAAATCCCTGAATGCTTGTGGGGGATTTTGGAAGAGTCTTTCGTTGAAATTTTATTATTTTTTTCATAAGATTTTACCTTTATACATTTTTATTTCCCTTCTCATCATAAAATCCGTTATTATAACATGACTTATTGATTTTTTTCACAGGGTTCTGTTTTATACAAATTGCATCAGAATAAAAAGAAGTAGAACGACACTAGTAATACTGTAGAACCGATTTGATAATTTCAATTTAGCCCTCCGATATTTTTTTGAAATGAAAACCATAAATCGTAAACAGGATTGCTAAAGAAAACAACTGCGGTTTTCTGAAAAGCGACCAGAAGAATAATTTCCAATAATATATTCTTTCCTCACCGATAACGCCCAGCTTAAATATTGATCTGAAAAGTGCAAGTATATAATTTGGATTGAGATGAAATACTTTTTTCTTCTTAGGTTCAAATTCCTTCATAAAACTCATAACACGTTCATAGTAGTATTTAGGTGAGTATATTTTTTTAAGAATACTTTTATATCCGTCCATTAGTGTACCTGCATCCATCCGCGGAATGAAGTTGATTGAAAAGTCGGTGTTGTTACCTGTAAAATCTTTAAGCATTCTTCCTTCACTCTCTAATCTTTTCTGAAGCTTTGTGCCTCTCGGTGCGTTTAATAATCCAACCATTGCTGTTACTATACCGCTTTCCTGTATGAAGCTTGTAAGCTTCTCGAATATAGTTGAAGGATCATTATCGAATCCGACAATAAATCCTCCCTGCACTTCTAAGCCCGCCTGCTGGATTTTCTTTATGCTCGAAATCAAGTCACGGTTTCTGTTCTGGTTTTTATTACACTCAACAAGACTCTCTTCATTCGGAGATTCGATGCCGATAAACACAGCTTCAAATCCTGCTTTCGCCATTAATTGCATAAGTTGTTCATCATCCGCAAGATTAATTGATGCTTCGGTATTCAGGTAGAAGGGATTTTTCCTTTTCTCCATCCACTCTGCAATTGCAGGAAGAATTTCTCTTTTCAGTTTACCTTTATTCCCGATAAAATTATCATCAACAAAAAACACTGGTCCCCTCCATCCTGTAAAATATAAGGCTTCCAGTTCGTCAATTACTTGTTCTTTGGTTTTCGTTCGTGGGACTCTTCCATAAAGAACTGTTATATCACAAAAGTCGCAGTCATAAGGACAACCGCGTGAGTACTGAAGATTCATTGATGTGTAATTTTTTATTGGAACAATATCCCATCTAGGTAAAGGAGTAGTTGTAATATCAGCCCACTCTTCCGAAGTGTATTTATGTTTTGGAATTCCTTTTTCAAGATCATTTAAAAAAAGTGGGAGAGTAATTTCGGCTTCATTAAGCACAAGGTAATCAACAGTAGGATAATTTTCTGAACTGCTTGTAAATAATGGTCCGCCCGCAACAATTTTCGTGTTTAATTTTTTACATCTTTGTATTATTTCATTAGCAGATTCACTCTGAACTGACATTGCACTGATGAAAATATAGTCTGCCCAAAGAATATCTTTATCTTCCAGACTGTTTGCATTCATATCAATTAATTTTTTATTCCAATCTTCCGGAAGCATCGCAGCAACTGTCAGTAAACCTAAAGGAGGAAAGCTTGCTTTCTTGGATACAAACTTCAGAGCGTGCTTAAAGCTCCAGAATGTATCAGGATACATCGGGTAAACTAAAAGTATGTTCATTTTTTCCATTGAGTTACTGCTTTAAAAAATTATTGTTAAAAGCCAATTGTTCCGGGATATAGTTTTCAGAAAATTTCACTCTGCGTAATTCACAACTTTCGCTTCAGGCATATGTATTCTGTTCTGATTATAATTGTCTTCTCCATACTCATCGATATATTTAATTTGCTGGTTTGTAAGGTCGATTACAAAATTGGAATGTTTATAAAAGTGTATAAACATTGCAGAGAGACTTATGCCCCATTCAATGGCTTTTGGATTTTTAAGAAGAACTGTAAAAAACATTTTCCAGAATGGCTTCCCGGTTATTCCATTAAATCCAACCTGCCTGACAATCCTTCTAAAAGATCTCAAGTTCTTTAAGATTTTTTTAAAATTATATTTGTGCTTATTAGTTACTCTGAGATTCATACAGGTGCGGATTATTCTTTCATAGTAATGTTCGGGTTTATATATATAACTTATAACATCAACAAAATCTTTTAGGATATCTATTCTTGGTCTCAGCGTTATAAAGTTTAATCCACTTGAAGCCTGGTCAATTTGAGTTTTATTATCAGTAAAAATCGAGAACTCTTCAAATAATCTCCCTTCACTTTGTAATCGTCTGGTTAACCTTGTGTTAGGCAAAGCATACATTAGTCCAAGCATTGCTACGCATATTCCAGTATCCTGTATAAACTCATTCATTCTTTTTGCTGTTTGACCATTCTCATTATCAAAGCCTATGATGAATCCTGCATTGACTACCATACCATATGAACTGATTTTCTTTGTTGCTTCAACAACTGATCTGTTCATATTTACTTTTTTATTTACTTTTTCTAATACTTCATCCTCGGGAGTTTCAAGTCCGGTAAATACAAGTCGAAAGTCAACATCTCTCATCAAATGCAGCAGTTCATCATCATCTGCCAGGTTTATTGAAGCTTCGGTTCCAAAGTAGAAAGGATATTTGTTTTTTTTGGTCCACTCTTTTATTGCTCGCAAGGTTTCTTTTACCTGCTTCTTGTTCCCAATAAAATTATCATCAACGATATCAATATGTCCTCTGTAATTCAGATCATATAAGGCTTGAAGTTCTTTAACCATCTGTCCAGGAGTTTTAGAGCGCGGCTTTCTGCCATACAATTCAACTATATCGCAAAATTCACAATTAAAAGGACAACCGCGGGTAAATTGAATATTCAGATGTATGTAATTGTCGAATTTTATCAGATCAAATCTTGGCACAACTGCTTTGGTCATATCAGCATATTCGGTCGTTACATATTCGCCACTCTTACTACCATTCGCCAGGTCATTCAAAAAAATTGGAATTGTAACCTCGCCTTCTCCCAATACAAGGTAATCAGCAGATTGATATAGATGCGGCTGAGAAGTTGGATCGGGTCCGCCAACCACTACTGGCTTATGTTTTTGGTGGGATAAAGTAATTATATCAAGTATGCCAATTTGCTGCGGCAGCATTCCACCTGTAAAAACCAAATCTGCCCATTCGAAATGTTCATCCAGCAGAGGTTCAACATTTGTATCAATTAATTTTATTTCCCATTCTTTGGGCAGTAACGCAGCGACGGTCATTAAACCAAGCGGTGCTGCCTGATATTTTGCACCAACTATTTTACTTACTTCAACAAAGTTCCAAAAGCTGTATGGTGAAAATTTTGGGTGTATTAAAAGACACCTGGTTCTTTTTTGTAATAGCTTTATCATTAATTATCACCAATTCTTTCAATTTCCAACCTAAAATTCATTCGTCCTCCGCTTTCATTTTATATTTTAGGAATTTAATTCTTCATTAATGCAGCATCTGTTTTCTAGGACAGAAATGCAGTAGGAAAATATTAAATGAAACAATAAAAAAAATGAATCTAATGGATAGAAAAAGGATTAATCCTTTTGGGGGATAGACATCAGTAAAGCTAATTGTTGATAGTTGAAATACTCTTTGCAACCGTCTTCAGTGTCTCTCCCGTATAGGAATAATTGGCAATTTCCAAACGCGTGTGTAATGCGAGTTTTTCCATAATATTATGGATATGACTTTTTACAGTATAGGTTGAAACACGAATTTTTTGACCTATCTCTTTATTACTCATACCTTCACCAAGAAACACTATAACTTCACGTTCCCTCGCTGTCATACGGATTGCTTCTTTCAGTTTGAATTTGCCTTCTTTTACTGCGTAATCAACTATCTGAGAAAAAAGTGAATCAACCAGCAGCGGCGGAAGAACTGTTGCGCCCTCTGATACTGTCCGTATAGTGATTAAAAAGTCTTTAAGTGATGCATCTTTAAGGATGAATCCATTTGCACCAGCTTTTACATATTGTAAAATATCAGCTTGCACCGGGGCAAGATCCATAACGATGATTTTTGCATCCGGAAAATCTTTTTTAACTATTTCCACTACACGCAAACTGTTTTGGCTCCTCAAACCTAAATCCAGAAGAATCACATTTGGTTTTAACTCTTTGATTTTTACTAGAGTGTGCTTTCCATCTCCGGATGCGGCGACGATAATGATATCCTTGTGTGCTTTAAGAATTGAATGTATTCCGTTCCGAAGAAGCCGGTTATCTTCTATGATTAATAATTTTATTTTTTTCATTTTATTTACTTAATAGATTAACAAACTTTTTATGAAGGATCATGATTAATAGAATAATTGAATGATTCATTACTTACCATAGTTAAGTTGCCACAAAGGAGAAATAAAATCAATCGGTCAAAGGGATGAAAAAGGAATTACTTCTTATTGGTGAGAAAAATTATTCGTCAAGCAGAGAAATGGATTTTGATGCAGAGTCTATATTTTTCGAATCGTGCAAATACTTTGCAATCTGAACCCGCGTACTTAATGCGAGCTTTTCAAGAATATTATGGACATGACTTTTTACAGTGTATGTGGAAAGATGAAGCTCCTGGGCGATCTCTTTATTTGTATTACCTTCTGAAATCAACTCTATTATCTGTTTCTCGCGCTTTGTCATTCGAACGGAGTCAATAAGAGTAGACGGGTTTGATCTGCTTACAGCATGTTCAACTATCTGGGAAAAAAGCGACCCTGTTAGATTGGACGGTAAAACCTGGAGACCTTTTGCAACAGACCGGATAGTTTTAAGAAAATCGTTAACAGTTGCATCCTTTAGTATAAAACCAGAGACTCCCGCCCCTACAAACTCAAGAACATCAGCTTGCAGGGGGATAAGATCCATAACAATAATTTTAGACCCGGCAAAATTCTTCTTGACTAATTTTACTAAATTCATGCTACTTCGGCTCCGTAAGCCAAGATCTAAAAGCAGGATATCGGGTTTGTACTTTCCCATTATCGCCAAAATGTTTTCACCGTTTCCTACGGTTTCAACAACATGCATATCCTGCTGTTTTCTAAGCATTACTGTAAGACCCTCACGCAGCAGACGGTTATCTTCTATAAGCAGTAATCTTATTTTTTTAGTTTCCACAAGATTTACTCTAGTATGTTAATACTATGTGAGATTCTATAATTCATCAAGAATTCGGAAAAAGTTTTTTTCAATTACAATTTAAATATATGAAAAAATGATTTTGTTTTCGAAAATATTCTTATTGTAGATAATGAATTTCTTAAATATTACGAGTGTGACTAAGTTGCCTGATACACAAATTCAATTCTGCTACTTTTTAACGTAAAATTCGCCGCGGGTATAAGCCCGATGAATGATTGATTTCTTTCTTCCGGTTTTGTTATAACCGTTTGCCGCCATTAAGGATGCAATCATTGCTCCGATAAACTGCTTAACTCTGCTGGTAAACTGGAAACCCTTTCTCTTTCTGGCTTCGTTATAACATAATTCGGCCACACTCGTAACCGCAGGCATTCCATATTCAGTTAAAATCATTGCCTGTATAAAAGTTTCGGGTTTCATGATGATATCAAAAAGAAATTTTCCTTCTCCCGTTGCCAGCCCCGCAAATTGCGGGTAAGTTGCTGCAAATTCCTTCGATTCGGGAATTTGTATTTCCTTTGAATAAGTTTTCTTTTTCATTATTGCACCTGCTTATTTATCAATTCCTTTTTTAACAGGTGCAATATATGTAGGTGCTGTTTAATAATCACTGTCAAAGACAGTGTTATTCAAAAAACGCGTGGTAAATGAGGGAAGAAGATTATAAAATTTTAGAAATGCTTTATCCTAAATATTCCTTTAGCTTATTACTTCTTTTTGAGGTTCGTAATTTTCTTAAAGCTTTTTCTTTAATCTGTCTTATACGTTCTCTGGTAAGATTAAATTTTTCACCAATCTCCTCTAAAGTAGCCCTTTGACCTGTGCCGATCCCAAATGAAAGCTTAATTACTTCTGCTTCTCTTTCGTCAAGTGTGGATAGAATACTTGCAACTTCACTTATTAGAGAATCATTCATTAAATTTTTATCCGGTGTTGGATGATCATCATTGTGGAGAACATCCATAAGCGTAGTTTTATTCTCATCACCATTGTTGAATGGTGCATCCATTGATACCTGGCGGCCAGCTATCTGTAGTATGTAGGCAACTTCATCTGAAGTAATTTCGAGAATTTTTGCAAGCTCTTCAGTTGTTGGCTTTCGTTCCAGTTCCTGTTCAAGGTCTCTGTAAACTTTACCCAGCTGTGTTAAATTAGAAACACGGTTTAATGGAAGACGAACGACTCTTGATTGATCGGCAATAGCAGACATTATTCCCTGCCGTATCCACCAGACTGCGTATGAGATAAATTTGAATCCTCTGGTCTCATCAAATCGCTGAGCTGCTTTAACCAGGCCAATGTTTCCTTCATTTATTAAATCACCAAGTGTAAGACCCTGGTTCTGGAACATCTTTGCGACTGAGACTACGAATCTTAAATTAGCTCTTACTAATTTATTCTGGGCTTCTATGTCACCATTTTTGATTTTAATAGCTAGTTCTACTTCTTCACCTGAAGTTAGTAGTTCATACTTTCCTATTTCCTGAAAATACTGATCTAGCGATCGGTTTTCACGATTTGTTATTTGTCTTGTTAATTTCAAACTGAATTGTCTCTGTTAGTAAGATTAATGTTAAATAGTTTATCGAGGAATTTCTAAACGGTAAGTAAAGAAGGCGGCCGTTCAAATTCTACCCTTTGCAATATACCGAAATTAAGAATTGTAAAGAAGCAGGTAATAAGTGTATTAAATAAATAAGAATTGATGCCCACTTCACTCAAAATTCGGCTTGTAACTTACTGCTAATTAGTCTAAGTTAATGGCGTCCTGCAAAATAAAACTTAGATAAGAGAAATACTTCTCACAGTCCCCCTCTTTTAATCCTAAATTTATTTACAGAGGCAAAAATGCCGGCCGGGTTTTATTCATTCTCTGTAGCCGGATATTCACTTATTAAAATTCAATTTAAAGGAGTTCAAAATGAATATTTATGTGGGCAATCTGGCTTCTGATGTCAAAGACGAAGAGCTTAAAGATCTTTTTTCACAGCACGGAAGAGTAGAAAGCGTCAAAATCATTCGAGATATGTTCAGTCAGACATCAAAAGGATTCGGATTTATCGAAATGCCCGGAAAAGCTGAAGCTCAAAAAGCACTAACTGAGCTTAACACGTTTGAGTTTAAGGGAAAGAAACTTATTGTTAATGAAGCAAGACCTCAGCGTGAGCGAGGTGGCGGCGGCGGCGGCGGCGGAAGAAGAAGATAATCAAATACTGCTCGTTGAAATTTTAAGCTGCAGCATCGCTGCAGCTTTTCATTTTTCGCTTCCAAATGTGTATTCATAATTTTACATTAATTGCGGTAGGAAAGATTGATGAAAATATTTGTTGGAAATTTGTCTCCTGAAGTAAATGAACAAGAGCTTATTGCATTGTTTTCGGAACATGGCAGTGTGGGCAATGTTAAAATTGTTCGCGATATATCAAATCAAATATCAAGAGGATTTGGATTTGTTGAAATGGTTCGAAAAGTTGAAGCTAAGAAGGCATTAAAAACTCTAAATGATTTTGAACTTAAAGGAAAGAGAATGTCTGTTAATGAAGCAAAACCTGAGCGTGACAGGAACAGCGCCGGCGGTGGTAAAAACTTTGGTGGAAGAAGAAGGTAATTGCAGGATTTCAATGTCCGAGAAATGTCAATCCGGAATTTATATTTTTTGCCCTACATTTATATTTCAGTCATACTCACAGTAGAGACAAATAGTTAACCTAATTACGATACTGCTATTTTCCCTCAAACGTATACCCTGCACCACGAATGCTTTTAAAGTAAACCGGGTTTGCCGGATCAGTTTCAAAATATTTTCGAAGTCGAACAATAAAAATATCCACCGTACGCGTTTCAACTTCTGGATTGAGATGCCAAACATTTTCCAGTAATTCTTTTCTTGTAACAATCTCACCTTTGCGTTCCACAAGATACTTCAACAGCATTGCTTCCTGCGGTGTGAGCCTGATTTTTTCATTACCGTGCAGGCAGTTAAGAGTTTTAAAATTAATCTCATTATTTCCAAACTCATAAACCGGTTGCATCTGGGTACTGGTGGTGTACCAGCTTTTTCTTTTAAGCATTCCTTTCACACGTAGTAAAAGTTCCTGCAAGTGAAACGGCTTGGTCATATAATCATCTGCGCCTTTTTCAAGTCCCTTTACTTTGTCGCCGGATTCAGTTTTTGCTGTAAGCATAAGTATGGGTATTTGCGGATCAGATTTACGCACTCGTTCAGCAACTTCAAAACCATTTACATAAGGAAGCATTATATCAAGAATAATCAAATCAAATTTTTCCTTTTCAAAAAAATCAATTGCTTCCCTGCCGTTCTTAGCCCAGTTAACTATGTAACCTTCTTCGGTCAGATTATACTCCAATCCAATAGCAAGACTCTCTTCATCTTCCACTAATAATATTCTGTTTCCCTTAAAATCTTCTGTCATTTTCAACTAAACCTGAATTTATTTTTCATTCTTTAAAAGTTTCTTCAACCGTCTTTTATTAATTGCTTTATATGCGGGCACCTCAATTTTGAAAGTTGTTCCTTTGCCTTCGCCTTCACTTGACACAGTTATTTTTCCACCGTGTGCTTTAACTATTTCTCTTACCCTGTAAAGTCCGAGTCCGGTTCCTTTAACATTTGGAATTTCTTTATTATAAATTCTGTAAAACTTATTGAATATTTTTTTTTGCTCATTAGCGACAATCCCTATACCGAGATCCGTAAAAAGGATCGTAACCTTTTTTGAATTGCAAATTACTGATATTGCAATATTAGCCTGCTGCGTTGAATATTTAACAGCGTTGTCCACAAGATTGTCAATTACAATTTTTAAAGCATCTTTACTGGCAACAATTTCACAAGATGCATCACTTGTAATTCTATAATTGTCTTTTGTAACGCGGAATTTTTCGCAGGATTCTTCAAACAATTCTTTTACTAAGGAAGAGGTATTATAAACATGGTAATTCTGAAGTAACTTTCTTTGCTCCTCTGCTGATATTTCCAAAATAGAGTTGATCAGGCTTTGCAAGCGGTCTGCATCCTTCATCATAAAATCAATAAATTCCCTTCTTTTTTCTGAAGGAACTTCTCTTTGCTTTAAAGTTTCCAGGTATAACTGAATTGAAGCGAGGGGCGATTTAAGTTCGTGAGTAACATTGCCAATGAAGTTATCGTAAAGTTCAGTTATACGAAGCTGAACATTCAGATGCCTGAAGATTAAGGATGTTGTGAATGAAAGTCCGATAAGCAATATCAAGCCAAGAATAAATGGAAGTGCGTTCTGAACATCGTAAACAAGCTGAGGTGAAACCTGGTCGCCAACTTTTTCAAAAACGATGTAGTTCGATACATACCAGTAAATCCATATTCCAAGCAGTAATAACCACACAAGCTGGGCTATTATAAAAATCAGAATATGGTAAAACAGAGAGTGCTTGCCTCTCATTGTATTTCTCTCTTATAAAATTAAAAGATTAGAAAGATCACAAGATTGAAAGATTAATTCTTCGGTTTATCCGTTTTTCAATCTTTAAATATTTATAACTGAAACAAATATCCTTTATTATAAACAGAAGGTCAAACCTTTTTTAATTTTTATATTTCTTTTACTAAACATTTTATCAAAAAAGCACTCCATTCAATTAAGAAGTGGAGTGCTTGAGTAAGCCTACTATTTAATTATTATTTCTTTGCCAGTAACGCAGCAGCCTGGTCAGGTGGAGTAAGCTGCGGTACCAAATTATTAATTGGTTTTATTGACATCAGATAAGCGTAGATTGCTTTAAGGTTTTCATACCATAAACCTGCCATGGCATTGGAGGAAGTAATGATCTTCCAACACTCATATATTTGCCTTCTCGCATAGTTTTAATAAACATCTCTTCTGTTAAATTACCGATTCCGGTTGCTTTATCAGGAGTGAGATTGGAAGCATATGAAATTCCCCACGGCCCAACCCATGCAGTTAAGCTCATTGGTGTCGCACCCCACTGGTTTTGTCCCAGAGCTGAGGATATCAAGCAGCGGGAGGGATTCATTTTGCTGATGACCTGATAGATGCCGCATCGTATCAAATACAGGACCTGCTTCCGTAAATATTTTGGGTATGTGACATTCATAGCAACCACTGGTTAAGACGATGTATTTTCCCAGCGCCACCATCTCCTGATGTGTTTTAGGTTTAACATTCCCCTCCCCTGAACAACCCATTTGAAAAAATAAAAAGAACAGAAAATATTGCAGAAATAACTGCAATGAAATAGAACTTGCACATTGCGCCTCCTTAGTAAAAAGTTAGTAAATATTATTTTACCTGGCCGTTGGCTGTGCAGCAGAGTGATTACACGATGGACGAATTTGATTTGTGAATAATAAGTAATAATTGTACTCACCCAAAAACTATGCGAAACGAATTAAGGTTTAATTAAAAAGTAATTTATATTAAGGCTATAAATTTTTAATAGAGTTCATGTTAACTACTCTTTTATTTTCAGTTTGTCATCAAATGTATTGTTACCAGCAAGCAAAGCTTATCATTGCACAAGAGTTTTGTTTTTAAATCCTCAACCAAAAGATGTAGTTCCTTTATCATCCCTTCGACTGATTGAACAATTGTGTATTTTTTCATATTATTTTATTGTTTCAATTATTTTTTAAGGATAAAATAAATGCCATTGTTTTTTGCAGTGTAAAAACGGTGTATTTTATTCACTTTTTTAGAGGATTGAGCAATCCTAATTTCGTCCCGATATAATTTTCATTTTAAAAATGAATCACAAATTGGAGT
Organism: uncultured Ignavibacteriaceae bacterium; assembly: GCA_963739915.1. Classification (GTDB taxonomy): domain Bacteria; phylum Bacteroidota; class Ignavibacteria; order Ignavibacteriales; family Ignavibacteriaceae; genus IGN2. Next base: position 58,586 of record CAVUCF010000023.1, on the reverse strand, counting down.
GTTAAATTTTAGGAATTTCATTATACTAGCAATTATATTAAAAATATAAAAGGAGTATATATGAAAAAACATATATTCATTAAGAAGTTTTCTCACCGTATTGATTGTCCTGTCTTCTTTGATTTATTTTGGTTGTGAGAAGAAAGCCGAGGATAGCAGGCAAACACAGCAAAAAGTTACGAGTGAAACCATCTCGCCTGATACTGCTTCTTCTGTTGCCACTGAAAGTGAGCCAGGAAATGAAAACAAAATACAGATTCCGGACATAAAAGGAACGTGGACTGGAACATTTGATAAAAGAACAACAACTCTTACTATAACTGAACAAACCGATAGCAGCTTTTCAGGAAAAATATCAATAAGCTACAGGGAAGTAATTAATCAGGAGGTAAAAGGAAATTTCAGTCCGACTACACTTAAGATGACAATGACAGATCAGCTGCACAGCCGATATCAGGGCAGTTATGCTGGTAAACTGTCAAAAGAACTAAATAATTTTTCTGGAACCTTTACTATGAAATTAGATGGTTCAAAATTTTCATTCAACTTGAATAAAAAATAAAGGAACAAAAAAATGAAAAAATTAATCTATCTTTTACTCATTCCGATTACTGCTTTTATAATTTCATCTTGTTCTTCAGATGATCCAGTAACTCCTCCGCCAGTTACAGAAGGCGGTATTTATCTTACATCAAATCCTGCTGGCGCACAAATATGGGTGGATGGCGTAAATACAACCTTAACTACACCAGATACAGTATTAAATGTTCAAGAAGGTGTACGAAATGTGACTTTGAAATTGCAGGACTATAAAGACACAACTTTTGCAATAAGTGTTACTGCTGAAGAAATAAGTATTGTTACAAACGTTGCAATGGTTTCAAATAAATAAAGGAAAGCAACAATGAAAAAACTAATTCTTTTACTTATCATTCCATTTATGGGATTACTGATCACTTCCTGTAGCTCTGATGATCCCGTAACACCAGTCGTATCAGAAGGAAATCTTTACTTAACGTCAATCCCAGCTGGTGCTGAAATTTGGATTGAGGGTGTTAATACTTCACAAACTACACCCGACACAGTTCTGGGTATAGAAGACGGTGTTCGTAATATTACTTTAAAACGAGATGAATATAAGGACACTACTTTTTCGGTTACCATTACTGCAGATGAAACCAGCATAGTTCCCCTGATCATTCTCTCTTCAGATATTTATACAAAATTATACGGTCCCATTAGGATTTGGGAAACATTTGGAACACCAGCTGCGCAACCTAGTGGTTTGGATCTTTCAAGTGGAAAGGCGTGGGGTGTTTCTAGTGACTCAAGTGGTGTTGTTGATATTTATTATTTTAGTAATAATTCAGGATCATACTTAATTCAGAGTGCCAGATCTTGCCGGTCTGATTAGAGAAACAGATTTCTTGGTTGGCTCGGGAACTAATGTTTTTGACGGTACTGATTCACCTTTAAAAATACAGGAAGCTGGACAAATAATATGTGACAGTCAGAAGCTAATTATGTTTTTCTTTATGATCATGATGGTCATTATTCAAAATTCTTAAAATAGTAAACATGGGGTGGCGGTAGTTCCTAGTGAGCCTGCCTGGGTTGATGTGCAATGGTATTATAATGAAACTGCTCTTGACAATCGTTTTAAATAATAGTTTTAGTTTATAATTGTTAGAAACCCTCATCAACTATTGGTGAGGGTTTTTTATTTTCTGATTTCACTAATTATACTGCTAAGAAAAATCCTGAGAGTATACCCGGAATGTTTTACTTCTGGATTATTTCTTGTACAAATCAAAATTCAGATTTTCAAAAGGCTTTTCTGAACCGATTAATCCAATTTTAAGAACGTATTCCTCTGGTATTGAAATGTTATCTAAATATTCTAACTGTTCTCTGTCAACATAAATTTTAAATTTTCCCGGTCGTAAGCCATAATAATAATAAGACCCATCACTGAAAGTATTTAAAGTTATTTTTTGATCGTTATCAACTCCTTCAATATGAATTTTAATTCCAGGGAGAGGAGATTTTGCAACATCTGAATATCGATTTACATTTCCGCTTATTTCACTCACACTATAAAAAGGAATATCTATGTTCTTAACATAGTTTGGACCAGAATCCATTGAGAACAATTTGTTTTTTGCAGTATATAGAGGATTCTCAACCCCCGATTCATCAATTTCCACATTATAAATTGTAAAAGGATTTAAGTCTCTTGCTTGCGCTTCATTTTTCTGTATTCTCATATTGCTGCTGATTGATTGAATATTAATTTTACCTCCATCAATTAGCTGCTCGCCTTCATCATAAATTCCATTTCCATCATCATCAGCAAACATTCTGAATGATGTAACTGTCCGACCTATTTGTGATTTATTGAAAAAGTTAATCTGACTATTTGTATAATCAAAAAGAAGCGAGCCCTGTAGGTTTGTTGTAAAATAATCCTTGCCAACAGTAGTATACGATCTTGTATATGGAAGATCAATAAATATATTTAATCTTGTGTTTGTAAAATTAAAACTTAAGTTACGGTCATAATCAAATTGCATTCTTATTGTATTTGTAACATTAGCGGCTATCAAGAAAAAAAATGATTCAAAATTTTCTGCGGATTGGTTAAAGTTAATACCAGCATTTAATAAAATTCCCCTCAGGAAATTTAATGGCTGCGGTAGTGTTTCAATAGTGTTAATCAGTCCGACCGATAAGTAAGCTTGCCTGGATATTAAAAAATTATCTTCAAATTGTCTCTTGCTGTACATAATACTCGGAGTAAATCGCCCGATGTTTTTGGATAAACTTAAACTCACATCATAAAGTTTAGATTTATTAAAATCCCGATATAAGCCGATCATCTGAATATTCAATGGATTTTCATCCATGTATATCGGAAGGTTTAAGGTAGAGCTGATTTCATTGTCAGAGCTTGTTGGATTGTAAACTTTATTTGGTTCATAATTCCTGTACGATAGATTTATTGAAGTTAGTGAAGGATAAACTGCATTTGCTGAAAGCTGATAAAAAGCTTGCGGAGCAGCTAAAAAATTCAGCAAATAACTTGATGTTATTCTCGCAGTAATTGAATTATAAAACACGGGTTCTCTAAAAGGTCTATAATCAAGATATTCTACGCCCATGATATCCGAGAGCCAGTCAGTTATTCCATAAATGCCGGACATCTGTATGTACTTGTTACTCAGTTGATTTAGCTTTCCAATATTTACAGTGTAGTTAAACTCACCGGGCGGATTAAGAATGTAAGGTGTCTGGTAATAGCGTTCGACAACGTTTGTTTCACCATTTGGTGCGTAATATTTCAATGTAACAAATGATGAACCGTAATTCAGCGGGATCCAAAAATTAAAATTACCCGCTTGGTCAGTTTTTGTATAATCAACCATCTGGTCATTTATGTAAAGCTCAATAGTTGAACCGGGAATTGTTCTGTCAGAAATTAAAAACCTGGCAAAAGATTCTCTCGGGGCAAGAGGTTGATTGGTAATCTGGATCCCTTCAAATTCATACGCGCCAATTCCTGTTCCGGTTAAATTTCCTATTGATACCTGAGATATAAGATTATTATTCTCTTCTGCATAACGCCAGTTATATTCAAACAAAGAATTAACTGCGATTATTACCCACTACCGTTCCAGAGGTAGAAGCTTTCAAATCGCCACCAAGTATTTCTATGCCAACACCGAGATCGTAATTGTAAAAAGGCTGACTATATTCTGAAAACGATGCTGAAACATTGTAATCAAAAAAACCTCCCATAAGAAGATACCTTTCTCTGGGAAACAATAATGGAAAGTCTTCCGATTTCCGGTAGTTTGATAAATAGTTATACTTTTTTTCACGGAGGAATTTTGAGTAAACAGGTAGAATTTCCGTTGTAACTAAGTTGAGTGCTAAATTTCTTATATCTACTGTAAACGAAAGATTAAAAGCTTTGTCGAAAAAATCAGTTTTGAAATAATAATCGAGATCAGTTTTTATGAAGTCACCCTCTGAAAAAGAAAATTCGATTTTAGAACTTTTAAACTTCAGTTGTTTAAAATCAATTTGATATACGTCATCCGGGTAAATATAAAACCCCTTAATAATTTCAGCCTGTTTATCAATTTCAAAATTAATTATTAACTGATCAAATATTTCTCTGATTGGCAAATAAAAATTACCGTCGTAATTAACTACTATCGTCCGGTTTATTATTCCAAAATAATTAAAGGAAAGGTATGCCTCTTCATATTGTTTAGAAATTTTATCTGGAGTAGTAGCTTGTTTAGTAGAGTCTGTGATTTGCGGAAGATTTGAAAAAGATGAATCCAGTTTACTCTGGACATCTCCATTAAAAACACCTGAAGCGTATGAGTTATTTATTGCAATTAAAAAAAAAGCAATTATAATAATCTTGTGTCTCAAGGTATTGCCAGAATGAGAGATTCCGATATTGGTGGAATAGGTGCTAACGTACTTTCGGGAAAATCTTCTTTTTCATTTGAAAGAATCTTCAACTCAACTTTATACTCGCCAGATGGAAAATTTTCTAATGGAAATTGAAATTTTTTAACCAGCTCAAAATAATTAGATAAGTTTTGTTCTTCTTCCGCCACAATTTCTGATGATGAGTTAAGTACCGTAACGCTTACATCTCCAAAGAATGGGGAATTCCCTGTACGGATCAACTTAGCATAAATATTTACATTGCCAGAATCAACTTCTGAGTAAAAACTATCAACTGTTATCCCGGTTGTTGTAGAATCAACCCGGTATAAAAAGGTTGTTATCTGGTTAAGTACAAATTTAATTTGCGCACGGACACCTTCGCTTAGAGTATCGATAGTCGGAGATTGTGATGTTGCAGATGTGACAATTCTTGACCAGTATGTGCCCGGAGGAATATTTGCCGGCGGTGTTACCGTCATTCTTACTTTCTGTTTTTCACCTGGATTTATTACAAACTTTCTGGGAAATGCTCTGATCCATTTAGTCGCTGAAGGTAGTGACGAATCTGGTTGATCGTGATATTTCATCGTTGCATTGCCAACGGAATCTGTTACCGGGTAACCAAAGATGAATGATATGTCAATTTCATATACCTCGTCGGATTCATTTAATACTAAAAATGTTCCGAACTTATTCTTTGTATCGGTATAAAGAATATATGGCGAGATAATTATTTGCGAGAATGAATTACCCAAAAATAAAAATACAAACAGTGTAATTGTTTTTTTCATAATTAAAGTATTGTTAAAGTGACAGTAATCGTGGATGAGTAAACTCCCGTTATTACGTTTGTCGGAATATTTATAGTACCGCCAAGCCATATATACAAATAGTTATTTCTTTGTAACCTGGTTACCAGTGGACTGTTTGGATTGAAATTAATTCTTCCTGCTGGTGAATCGGTATTGGAATATGCTGTGGTTGAAGGACCAAAGATAACAGGGATAGAATATGCTCCATTAACCAGAGCTGTTGGCAAAGTAAAAGTAACGGACACATAGGGATTACCTTTTACTGTTTGACGAATTCTGAATTTAGCCGCCCCTGCATCAGTATGATTAACTGTGCTTGAATAACCCATATAAGCATCACCAAAATTCAGGTTATTCTCTGTGATCATAGTAATATTTTGTGAATAGACAGCCTCACTAAATAAAAGAAGCATCGTGGCTAAGATTATACTAAGGTTTTTTTTCATCCAGATTCTATAAATAAAGTGATTTATTAATTATAAACTAATGACACTGAACATATTCCCGGAAAATGTTTATCTGAAGAATTGGTGTGAATTGAAGGTTCATCAATCCATAAATATAAATCGGTATCATTCTTTTCTTTAAAAGTAAAGGAAGAACCATTCGCGATCTCAAATGAATTATTAATGTCTGAATCAATTTTATGGTTATTCAAATATTCATAGTTGATTATCACATCCCCGGTATTTTTTCCTGTAAAATGTAATAAGATTCCTTGCGATCCTTCTCTTTTGGATTCCAACAAAATCAAATTTGAAAATTGGTCTAAATCTAAATTGTCTTTTACAATGCTGACTGCTGCACCATTAATTAATTTGACTTTAATATTCGCAGTCGCCTTAGAATTACTTTGCGCCAATATTATGCCGCTAAAAATTAAATACGCTAGCAATGCATACTTAAACACACAAATTGCCCTCTACGAAAAAATAATAAACGATTACACTAATCAGCCCCAAAAACAAAAATCAGTAAGAAACAGAAACCGTAAACGTTCCTACATAATCTCCGTGCGGTTGATTAGCACTTACACTCATTGATCCCCCAACCCTAATATCCAATATGCCCGTCGAACCATTTATAATTAATGGATAGAAATTCCCGCTGGTAATAGTTTGATTTTGACTGTTAACTACTGCCGGCGTAAATATTAAATTACCAACCGTACCACCATTCAAACCAACCCAGATGGCATTACTTAAATTAACCTGATTAAAAATTATACTTACAGAACGACCCGGATGTCCCATGATTTGGAAGTATTGCCCTTGCATAGGTAAGATTTGATAAACTACAGTAGAGCCGGTTAGAAGTATCTCTCCAAAATCTAAATTGCCACCCGTTGAGGTAATAGATATTGGTAAAATTACGTTTACAGAACCCGAGGCAGTAGTACTTGCAGTCTGACCGATAGCCCCGAATGAAAATACACAACACAAGATGACTACAAATAATAACTTCATTGTTTTAAAATATGACTATTATTTGACTTTTTCCACAAAGGGTAGGCAATTGAAGAAATGTTTCTTTGAAGAATTAATAAAAAAAATCGACATCAATATTAATATGATGTCGATCAAAATAATTTATTAATAACTTACAGAGTTATTAATAAGCAACGCTCATTGTAAATGTACCGGTATAGTCACCGTATGGCTGGTTTGCAGCAATGGCTAATGAACCACCGAGCCACAAATACAAATATCCAGTTCCTGTTACGTTCACCAGAGGAACAACATCGCCAGAAGTTACATCATCAGGAGATATGTAAGTTTGTGAACTTCCTGTTTGATCAACATTGGGTGTGAAGGCTAATGTTCCGTTTGTACCTCCGTTTGCTATTACCCAAGCATAGTTATCTAAAGTAACACCTGCAAAAGTAATTGTAATGTCTTTATTTGGATGTCCGGTAACATCAAATCTAACACCTGAACCCGGGCCTATTGTTGGTGTTTGTGGTGATCCGGTGAGAATTATTTCTCCAAAGTTCAAGTTGCCGGTTGAGTTAGTAATTGATAATCCTCTTTTAAGCTGCGCCAAAACCTGAGCTGTAGCGCTTGCAGAAGCTTGTGCAAAAAGCGAAGTACTTAATGCAAAGAAAATAAATACTACGCTGAGTTTAATTGCTGTTCGCATTGATATTCTCCCGATTTATTAAGTTAATGTTATTTAGATGTCATATTAGGTTTTGATTATGACCAATAATATGCCAAGGGAAAGGAGTTATACATTGACTATAAAGAACAATTGCTCAGTGTTCATACGGATAAAAAGCTCTTTATTCAGCTTTTTTAAGTTAATAAGTCTGTGTTAAAGGATAATATTGTAAGGTAGGTTTTACAGCCTTAAGAAAAAGTTACTGGAAAAGGATTTCAAAAAATGAAGTTTAATAGAGAAGAACAACCAAAAGATCAAGAAGAATGGTTACCAGTATGGGAAGAAGACTTACTCATATAAATATTTTATTGCTCTCTCTTATTTCTTCAATTGAAACTTTTAATCCTCTCCCGATGAATATTTTTTGATTGTTCTCATACGGCATTGCATATTTTGTTTGGTGATATCCGGCCTCGTATACTTCTTCCAACGATTCGAGATGTTCTTCTATCTCTCCGCCAATAATTATTATTGTGGAGATTTCATTTGTTTCCTTCGACCAGTACCAATAACTATTATGCGGACAAACAACTTTCGGCAGCGGATACTTCCTGCTGTAATATTCAATTGCACCTGCCTTACCATAATTGCTGCAATAAACAACTGTCTTTTCTCTTTCCTTTTCAGGAAGTGACTGATAAACTTTTGAAATATTTTTAGCTAAGTCTTCCCATCCAAACATATCAGAATAAAATTGTGGCAACTCCGTTTCGTGTCCTTCATTGCTTGGAGGTTTAAGTCCAATTGCATTCTGATATTCCAAAAACTTTTCAACCGGAAGTAATGGTCGGGCAAAAGGAGCAATAAGAATTCCAAATACAATTACGGTAATAGCAACTGCATATTTAAGCCAGCTTCTTTTTTTACTCCAGATTTCTAACATCACTGCGCCGCCGGCAAAAAGTATTTGATATGATGCTGCAATATATTCTCCCTTTGCTGTGCCAGTTAATGAATAGAATAATAAAAGTTGTGAGCCAGATAAAACCAACTGCGCGGAATTGCTTTCCATCCTTACTAATAAAATAAAAAAATATTCCCGGCAGCCAGATTAGAATTGATAATGGATTGAGTATTAATATCTGATCAAGAATGAAAGAAAGAGGAGTAAGTCCGCCGTACTTTCTCGATGCGGCATTCCTCATAAACTCAAGATGTGCAAAATCGTGAGTGATGTTCCAGATTATATAAGGAGAAAAAATTATTAATGCGATTATAGCAGCAAGGTATGGATATTTTGTTTTCAAATCTTTTCTTAATGGAGTGAAAACAGTTCCGGCAAAAATTCCAGCACCCAACCACAGCATACTTGTTTTATTTAACAATCCGAACCCGATTACAACTCCAAGCAAAATCCAAAGTCTGCTGTTTCCCGTTTGAATTATTCTTAAAAAAATGTATGCGGAAGAAATCCAGAAAAGAAAATCAAACACATTCATTGAATAATAAGTGTTAATCCCAAGAAAGATTGGTGAAAGCATAAACGTGACAGTTGAGATGATAACTGCAACTTTGTTACCACCAAGCCGAACAGTAAACAATCCAATTATAAACACAATAACAGATGTAACTATTGCAGGGACAATTCTGATGACGAACATCGAATCTCCGAAAAGCGATTTCCACAATGCGAGAATCCATATTGAAAACGGCGGATGATCAACATATCCGAAGTCAAGTCGGTTTGCACAAGCCAGATAATAATATTCATCACGGAACATACCGTAGCTTGTAAATGCTGTTGTTAAAAGATAAATCAGCAGGTTAATAATTGAGATTGTGAGAATAAGCGTGATAAGGTTTCGGGAGATTTTTGAGTTTTCCATAGCAATTTATTTTTATTAAAAGATAAATGCTTAATAAGCACTATTTATAAAATTCTTAACTCTTTCATAAACTATTTGACTATCAATTCCTCCCTTCCCGCTAAAATCACAAATGTGCGGATCACCCGGACAAACAGTTGAGCAATAATTTTCTTCCGGCAGAATTATTTCAGATTTGTTTCCGAGTGGACCCCAAAGTTTTGGTGAACAAGCAGTCAAAGGACAAAACATTGATATCGTCGGAATCTTCAAAGCAGCGCAAATATGCATCGGTCCGGTGCTTGCAGAAATCAAAACATCCAAAGTGCTAAAATTAATTATTGATTCTCTGAGTGATAAACCAATGTTGGGATAAGCGACATCTTTTATGTTTTTAATTTCATCGGGAGGATTATTATCTGTAACGATAACACGAATATTGCTTTCTTCAGACAAGCGAACAATTAATTTTCTGTATTCTTCAACATTTAAGTTGGCAGATGACTTACCACTTGTTGTATTTATTCCAACTAAAATCTCTCCGTTGGGTGCAAGTTTCTTTTTTATTTCATCTCTCTTCAGAGATTTCATCTTTAGATAAGAATATTTCCGGTTCCATACTCTTTGGTTCAATTCCAATTTTTCTGATCATATCAAGACAATAATCAGCTTCGTGTCTTAACGGAATATATTTTTTCCGGTCGACATATTTTGAAAAACTTAAGAACTGATAGAGCTTGTGTCCAACACCAATACGATTTGGTATCCCACTGAAAAATAAAATCCAATTCAGTCTTTCGTTAGGCAGAAGCATAAATGCGTGCGTGAATTTGAAACTTCTTATCTCACTGACCAACTGCCAGAACAATTTTAATTTTGAATTATCTTCTCCATCATATAAAATTACTTCATCTACGTAAGGATTGTTGAGATAAATATCCTTTGTATATTTTTTTACAAGAACGGAAACGAAACTGTTTGGATAAGCTTTTTTAATTTCGCGCGGGATTGGTGTGGAAAGAACCACATCGCCGATGCGGTCAATTCGGGAGACAAGTATTCTTAGTTGTCTGTTATCTTTCAATGTATGTTCGCACTAAAATTATTTGTTGAGTATCATTCCAAATTTATTTCGGAATCTGACACATTAATACCAAGTTCAAAAGAACCTGAACCAAGCTCAGGTTGGAACTTTACTCAGAACTTATGATGGTTATCAATCTTGTTATAAGTCCCACCGAAAACTAAATCACGAATATTATCACTGCTCAAAAAGTTATGCGGAAAACCTAAATCAATTTTACTTGCTTCATTTAGTTTGGCAATTTGTTCATTGTTCAAGCTGAATTTCAAACAATCAATATTATCTTTCAATTGCGCTTCTGTTTTGGCACCAACAATTGGAAGAATTATTCCCGGCTGCTGCCTGACCCAGTTTATTGCAACCTGTGAAGGAGAACAACCGACTTCTTCGGAAATTTTTATCACTGCTTCTGCAATCTTAAGATCATTTTCTTTAAGTGAATTTTTCCATCGGGTGCAAGTTTCTTTTTTATTTCATCTTTCTTCAGAGATTCATCTTTAGATAAGAATATTTCCGTCTCCACACTCTTTGGCTGAATTCCAATTTTTCTAATCATATCAAGACAATAATCAGCTTCGTGTCTTAATGGAATATATTTTTTCCGATCGACAAATTTTGAAAAACTTAAGAACTGATAGAGCTTGTGACCAACACCAATACGATTTGTTATCCCACTGAAAAATAAAATCCAATTCAGTCTTTCGTTGGGCAGAAGCATAAATGCGTGTGTGAATTTGAAACTTCTTATTTCACTGACCAACTGCCAGAACGATTTTAATTTTGAATTATCTTCTACATCGTATAGAATTATTTCATCAACATAAGGATTCTTGAGATAAATATCCCCGGTATATTTTTTTACAAGAACGGAAACGAAACTGTTTGGATAGGTTTTTTTTATTTCGCGGGGAATTGGTGTGGAAAGAACCACATCTCCGATGCGGTCAATTCGGGAGACAAGTATTCTTAGTTGTCTGTTATCTTTCAATGTATGTTTGCACTAAAATTATTTGTTGAGTATCATTCCAAATTTATTTCGGAATCTGACACATTAATACCCAGTTCAAAAGAACCTGAACCAAGCTCAGGTTGGAACTTTACTCAGAACTTATGATGGTTATCAATCTTGTTATAAGTCCCACCGAAAACTAAATCACGAATATTATCACTGCTCAAAAAGTTGTGTGGAAAACCTAAATCAATTTTACTTGCTTCATTTAGTTTGGCAATTTGTTCATTGTTCAAGCTAAATTTCAAACAATCAATATTATCTTTCAATTGTGTTTCTGTTTTGGCACCAATTATTGGAATAATTATTCACCAGCTTGCTGCCTCACCCAGTTTATCGCCACCTGCGAAGGAGAACAACCGACTTCTTCGGAAATTTTTATCACTGCTTCTGCAATCTTAAGATCATTTTCTTTAAGTGATCTGAATGTTTGTGCTCTTCCCTGTTCATCTTTGTTTTTATTGTATTTACCAGAAAGAATCCCTCCGCCGATAACCGCCCAGGGTGTAACAGCTATATCAAGCTTTCTTGCCATTGGTAGAAGTTCGCGCTCAACGGTTCTATCAATTAAACTGTATTTTATTTGAAGACCAACAAACTGTGTCCATCCTCTGAGTTCTGCAATTGTATTCATACGGGAAACAATCCAGGCGGGTGTATCTGAAATGCCAATGTAGAGAATCTTTCCTGCGCGGACCATATCATCAAGAGCACGTAGAATTTCTTCTTCCGGAGTTGTGTAATCCCAGGCATGAACCCAGTAAAGATCAATGTAATCTGTTTTAAGCCGCTTCAGACTTGCATCAAGCGACTGCATCATATTCTTCCGATGGTTACCGCTGAAGCTTGGATCATCTCTTCGCATTTGAAGAGTGTATTTGGTAGCAACTACAAAATGTTCTCTGTCAGATGCACTAAACTCACCAACATATTTTTCTGATGTTCCTTCAGTGTAACGATTTGCGGTATCAATAAAATTGCCACCTGCCTGAGAATAAGTATCAAATACTTTTTTGCTTTCTTCTTTGTTCGAGCCCCAGCCCCATTCTTCGCCGAATGTCATAGTGCCTAATGCGAGTTCGGATACTCTTAATCCGCTTTTTCCAAGAAGTTTATAATTCATTTTTAATTTCTTTGTTCAGTTTAGTAGTGATAGAATCTTTTTTTCATTTACAGAATTTGAATAGAAATCTCCCATCCACCTGATACATCTGTTTGCATCCAGCGGAACACCAACCGCAGGTACATCATACTTAGCACAAAGTCTTAGTCCATTTACCAGCTCGGGAATACAGGCAACACCAAAAACTCCGATGCTTTGTCCGTTTGATCTCGCCAGCTTAAAAATTTTCTTCAGGTCTGCTTCTCTCCAGATATATGCCTTAATATTCCGAAGCTTCATCAGCTTACTTACCGAGTTGATTGAACAATTTTTTGAACAACTCTTACAAACATAATCAGTTCCATCGGAAGCAGACAAACATTCTTTATCAAGGTCGTGCAGACAGTGAGGTAGAAAAGCATATTTCGATTCAGATGAACTAAATTTTTCTCTGTTCAAACGATTAACCAGTTCAATTTCCAGCATATAGAGAAGATATTGCTCGCGGGAAGTTGTTAAGGTTGAATCACATTTTTCAGCAAGAGAAAGATTTTTCAGATGATCATCGATATCGGTAAAATATTTTGAAAGTCTCGATTCTGCTTCACTCAGAAGTTTTGCTATCAATGAATCAGATGAAGCTTTTTTCTTTTCTGTTCTTAAGTGCTCGCTTTTTGTTTGAGTATTTCCTGATTAAAGAAATAAGCTGTTCATTAGATTCTGTACTGGAAAGAAGAGATCCGACTAAATCAGATAACACAGAATAAAACTCATCTGTATCGTCATTCCCTGAATAAAGAGAATAAGTCTTTCCAATCATCTCTGATTTAGTTTGCATTTATAAGTCACACAAATTAATTGCTGAATAAACTTTCAATACTGAAATTAAATTAATCCATTAATAACATTCGCGCAAGCACCTGATTACCTATCATAGGTATATTTATATTTAAATTCTCTTCGACTTGCTGATCTTTTTCATTAATTTTAAACACATAATAAAGCAATAAGGTTCTAAAAATTGTCAAAGAAAAAATCTGAATCAGGTAAAACTTCTGAAAAATTAACCCGTCTCGATATTGATGAAGAGCTGCGAAAAAAAATTCTTCCTTATTGCAGATTAAAGAAGTGTGAAATCTGGAAAGATCCTAAAGGTAAGCACAAAGTTAGTGTTCTTGATGCAACCAATGCTTCAGATACAAAAAAACTATTTGGAAAAGAAAAAGCACGACTTGTCATAAACGATCCACCCTACAACGTTGTTGTTGGAAATGCCAACACACAAAATCTTTCAAAGATAAATGTAGATGAATACATTGATTTTTCACGAAAATGGATTTCAAATGTTCTTTCAATTCTTGACAAAGATGCTGCTCTATATATCTGGCTTGGTGCAGATCAGAATGATGGTTTTCAGCCGCTACCTGAATTTATAATAATGATGAGAGAGTTTAATGAGTTGAAAACCAGAAGCTTCATTACGATGAGAAACCAAAGAGGATACGGCACACAGAAAAACTGGATGTCCGTGAGACAGGAATTACTCTATTACATAAAAGGCGAACCAAATTTCAAAGTAATTTACACTGACATTCCAAAAATTTTACGTGGATATTATAAAGAGATTAATGGCAAAGTCACTGAGAATTTTGAAAGAAGCAAATCTGAATTTATTCGTCCCGGAAACGTTTGGGTTGATATCCAGCAGGTGTTTTACAGAATGGAAGAAAATGTTCCCGGCGCTTATGCGCAAAAACCTCTGAGAGCTATTAAACGAATAATTGAAGCAAGCAGTCAAAAGAACAATTTAGTTGCAGATTTTTTCAGCCACAGTGGAGTAACCTTAATAGCAGCTGAACAACTTGATAGAAGGTGCTATTCAATGGAAATTGATCCTGTGTTTGCTGAACTCTCAATTAGAAGATTAGAAAGATATCGAAAAACCGGAAAGACCGGCTGGCAGTGGGAGAATCCTTTTCCGGAAGTGAAGTGAAAAGGTGAAAAATGAGAAGAATTTAAGAACAGTTGTAAGAGTAAATTTAAATTGCAGTTCGACAATAAAAAACAATCAACAACTACACATCGAAAAATTCATTTGACCTTGATTAAACAAATGTATATATATGGCTAAGTATTGAACTTATTTTAATCGGAGGAAATAATGAAAAAAAATATTTTGTTGTTTCTGCTTACCTCTTTCAGCATTAGTGCTCTTCCTCAAAGTACTCATTGGGAAAATATTAGCAACCAGATTCCTGGTGACAGTCTAAATATTTTATCGGATGTTGATATACTGGATAGATGGACAAGTTACGTTTCTTCGAGTTCATTACCAGAAATTTACAGGAGTGATTTCTGGGCTGGAACCTGGCAAACATTTCAAACTCCTTCCCCTATTTCCGCATTGAATTTTTTTTACTATGACTATGGATTTATATGCTGCACTGATAGTAATATATACCAAACGGTAAATGCAGGTGAAAGCTGGAACTACTTTGGTTCTTTTGGTGAAAAAATAAATGATATTGATTTCTGTTATGACAATTTATAATCTTCGAGGATACGTTTGTGGTAACAATGGAACTATCGGATACTTGCAGGATACAAATCTTACTATAATAAACAGCGGCTTCAATACAGATTTTCTTACAATCTGTTTGCTTTCTATATTGAAAAAGTATGGCTGGTTGGTGATTCATCTGTTTACCTATATGATGGGAATACATTTATTAAGCAAATGACATCAGATGTTAAACTGAATTCTGCTAATTTTCGGAATGAACTTATTGGTTGGGCAGTTGGTAATTCGGGCTACATTGCAAAAACAACAGATGGGGGAAATACCTGGATCCAAAAACAAAATCCTGATCCATATAATAGAAATTTAAACGATATTTATTTTGTCAGCAACTTTGGTTTTGCAGTAGGAGATGATGGCTTAATTTTGACATCATACGATTCGGGGGAAACTTGGTTACTTGATATAGGTCAACTGACAATTAATGATTTACAAGCTGTTCATATTGCCGGAGGATTTGGAGAATGGGGTCCCGGATTAGCAGTAGGAAAGAACAGAACTGCATTACTTTATCCAATTATTGTTTCAGTCGATGATAAATTGAACTCGGTTGATGATTTTTATTTATACCAAAACTACCCAAACCCGTTTAATCCAACCACAAAAATTAAGTATAACGTTCCATTTGTAGAGACGCATCGCAATGCGTCTCTACATATTACATTAAAGCTATATGATTTACTTGGAAATGAAATTGTAACACTTGTAAGCGAAGAAAAACCCGCCGGTAGTTATGAAATTGAATTCAATGCAACTGGCTTACCCAGTGGAATTTATTTTTACCAGTTAAAGGCGGGAATATTTATTGAAACAAAAAAGATGATTTTGTTGAAATAGAATCTTATTGCTTTTGTGTCTCTGTGGTGAGAAAGCAAACCACTTAAGCACGAATCATTTATTTGCTATTTGAACTTTCTTCATCGATTAAAGTAGCTTTACATATCAAACATTATTCCGGAATTTCCCAAATGAAAAAATTTATAATTCTGGTATTGTTGATAAATATTAATTCTCCTCTTAAGATTTTATTTTGTCAGACTACAGAAATGAATTCGGACAGCACGACTTGTGCTGCAGATTCAACAGAAAAAATTAACCCGCCAAGATTTTACACTTATTCCAATCTGCTGGTCGGCGCTGAGATTATAGATCCATTTAATCCGGACGAGTTTTTTACACGTGCAACTCAACTATGGAAAACAGACATTCGTATCGGAATGGCGTGGACGATTGCTGACAAATTAGTAACATTCCTTTCCATCCGGGACAATGATTCACCACGAACAAACGATATACATCTTTATGAGGCAGGTGTGAAAATACCTTCATATTATGGGCTTTTTTGGTTTGGGCAAAGAAGGCTACAAGCAGGGAACCAAAGTTTTTACTTGAATGAAGCTTTTGATCGCACATTTTGGGATCGAGGATTGATTTACGATATCATATTGCGCGGAGTGGGAGCAGTGATTGATTTTAACAAAAGCGAAGTTGAATTTTTTACAGGTTCGGAAGCATCTGCAAGCTTTGTTGGCGGTGCCGGTTATGGAATTGAAATTCTCTCCGGATGGAAAGCAAAAACCTCAGCTCTCTATATTGCACGTGATCCTCAATACAGTGCATTCGGAGTTCAGCTAGGTATTGAGGTGGAAGAATCATTCGAACATTTTTATGGATATGAGGTTCTTGCTTACAAGATTTTTGATCAGGAACCAAGCTCGTTTCAGGAATTAACCATCTTAGCAGAAGGAAGTTTCAGACCAGATGAAATATGGGAATTAGGTGTAGCGGGACTTTTCAGGAGACTGATAAATTTAGGACTAAATCGTGATGAGCTCAGAGTAAGCGCTAGTGCCAACTACCAGATTACAAAGCATATTATTCCTGGTCTGCAAGTTGAGTTATTCGAATTAGCCAATTTTACCGAACTACAATTTGGTGCATTAGTATATCTAAAATACTATCGTGGGATACAGGTCATCCCTCGCATCAGGTATATAGTTACTGAATTCGGACCCGATATAGCATTCTTTGGAATTGAGGGGGTAATAATTTTGGGAGAGTGGGAGTAAAAAGTGAGAAAATTTATTTGGACATTGTTACTGCTTGCGGGATGCAATCTTGATGGAGGCGATGTTCCACCGAATTCCCCGCTAATTGTATTGACTTATGATGATGGTGATCGCAGCATTTACGAACTTGCGTTTCCTGAAATGAATAAATATGGTTATCCTGGAGTGAATTTTATCCCTACAGGATGGATAGATATTGCAGAGAAAATGACCCTGTCTGAAGTACGTGCACTTGAAGAGGCGGGGTGGGAGACTGGTGGTCATACGGTTTCCCATGCAAATTTAACCACAATACCTCTTGATAGTGCCAGATCTGAGATCAGAAGGAATTACGAACAGCTTGTGAATTATAGTCTGAATCATAGGTGCTTTGCTCTTCCGGCAGGTCATTCAAATAATGAGACCGACAATATTATTCTTGAATATTTTGAAATCATAAGGACAAGTCATAATGAACGATATCGTTATCCTTTGAATGTTAGTAAATTAGGTTATTACCAAGTCCAGGATAACGATGATGCAAATTCTCTATTGATGAGGGTGGCGCATGGTATCAATGAGGGAGAATGTCTGATCATATTCGGATTTCACCTATTTACTACCGGTGAGCCGACATTTATTACTATGTTTCGTATGTCGGACTTTTCTGAATTCCTCGGAGAAATAAAAAAACGAAATCTTGAAGTAGTAACACTTTCGGAAGCTGTTGACAGGTTGAAGCAGTAACTAATAAAAATATCCAAAGCTTTAAACAATGTTCATTTTTGGAAGAGAAATTAGGTCGTTGGTTATGCTTTTAGCATCAGATTAAAAAGAGGATTTGAAACTAAATAAGTATTACTACTTCATTTGAACTTTCCTTTTCATTCAGGTAGCTTTACAAATCAAAATTATTCCGGAATTTCCCAAATGAAAAAAATATTGTTTCTCTTTACTGCACTTTTAGTTTCACTCACTTTTTACTCCTGTAAAAATGAAACTCTTGAAACAAAAGGTTCCCCCGAATACTTCGAAGAGATAAAGCAATGGGACCAAAAGAGGTTAGAAAGACTCAAAGCTGATGACGGCTGGTTCAATCTTGTTGGAAGAACCTGGCTTAAACCTGGTGAAAATAAATTCGGTTCAGCAAAGGATAATGAAGTTTTAATCGAATCTGATAAAGTTCCAGCTTATATGGGCGTTTTTATTTTTCAGGATTCAACAGTTACAATGAAAGTAAACGATGGGGTAGAAGTTTTATTCAATGGTAATCCGGTTAAAGAAATGGTCATGATTGGAGATGGAAATAAAGATATGACAGTCTTTCAGTTTGGCTCAATAAAATGGAATTTAATTGTTAGGAATGAACTGTATGGAATTCGTTTCCGCGATCTTGAATCAGAATTCGTAAAAAGCTTTTCAGGAATTGAACGATTTCCTGTAAACGAAGACTGGAGAATATCCGCAGAGTTTGAAGCATATGATCCACCAAAAAAAATATCGGTTCCCAATGTGCTGGGACAAATAGATGAAGAGCCATCGCCGGGAGCGATCGTATTTACCAGGGATGAACAAACCTACAGAATAGAAGCTATTGATGCGGGTGATGAACTCTGGTTCATCTTTGCTGATGGAACAAGCGGTGAAGAAACTTACGGCGGCGGAAGATTCTTATATACAGAAAAAGCAGATTCAACAGGAAAAGTAATTGTAGATTTTAATAAAGCTTACAATCCACCCTGTGTGCTCACAAAGTTTGCAACCTGTCCTTTACCTCCAAAGGAAAATTACATCAAGCTTAGAATTACTGCCGGTGAAAAGATGTACGGAAAAAATCACTAAACACCTTTTTCTTAAGAAAAAAGAAATGGAATCAGTAGTCTTGTAAAGCTATTTTATCAATACAGAAATTAAACCATGAGTCAAAGATTCCGGCGGTCCCATAAGATGGGTTGAGCCATCAAATACTTTTGCTTCTAATTCCACACCTGTATAATTCCGTTGCTGAATTTTTGTTACAAGGCTATCAACAGGATTAAAATATCTTTCCTCTGATTCTTCGCTTCCAATGGAGATAAAAATCTTTATCTTTTTATCGCCGATCTTTTCAGCAGAATTTTCTTCGAAATTGTAGATTGAATAATTATCCCAGCTCAGATTAGGACTCCCAATTATGTAACCGTTAAAAGTTTCAGGTTTAGTGAAAAGTGCATACAATGCAAATAATCCGCCAATGGAATATCCATTGACTATCCTGTCATCGGGAATTGTTCGGTATTTCGAATCAATGTAAGGTATAAGTTGATCATTCAGAAAGCTCAGAAAATTCTCCGCACCGCCGGTTGTTGCTGGTCTGTAATCTCTAAGACGTTTTTTTGCTGCCGACTTAGTGATCGAACCGTAACCAATCCCAACTACTATTAGCTCAGGAATATTCTCTCCAATCTGAAGATAACGTGCAATGCTTGCAGCCATTCCGAAAGCGATATCACCATCTAAAACATATAGCACCGGATATCTATTCGCATTTGAGTAATAGCCATCAGGAACACTTACAAGAATGAAAAATGAATCTGCAATAATTTCTGAAGTTATAAACTCTGTGGAAGTATTATACAAAGAAAATTTAGCTGTCTCTGATTCGGAGGAGATGTTCTGAGTATGAATGATCTCACTTAATATTAGAACCAATACTATTGATAACAGACTAATGGTTAAACTTTTCATTATTTCACTCCTGAGTGATAAATATTTTGTAAAACAACCACCAAAATTTACTTCAAAGACCTGTAAAGAATAATACCTAAAAAAGGAAACAATTACCACTATCAGAAAAATACCGCAAATTATTTCCTGTCTGTTTATTATTATTTGCATGTTGATTAAGTTTATTAGGTATAAAAATTGATTCCTTTTCAAATTAATGTGATGACTAAATAATTCTTCACTTTGGTAAATTGAAACATTAAAAAAATATGGTGCAATAATGAATAAGATTATACTACTTTGTTTAACTTTTTCATCTTTAATTTTTTCACAAAGTTTTACAGGACCAACACTCAATCCATATAATTTAACTGCTGCTGGAAGTAATAATGGTCCTGCTTTTGTTGATATTAATAATGACGGTGATTATGATTGTTTCGCGGGGCTGGGTAACGGTTTTACAGCTTATTATCAAAATAACGGCACTAGTACCTTTCCAGCTTTTGCAAGCTGGAATTATGCAAACTCTTTTGGAATTTATGATGTAGGTAACAATGCAAAGCCTGCTTTTGCAGACATGGATTTTGACGGTGATTATGATCTTTATGTGGGTGAAGCCGGATTCAAAATTTTATTCTTCAGGAATACTGGTACTGCTACTTCAGCAAACTTTACTTTCATATCAAATAATCCCGGAGGAATCGCAAATCTTGGAGGTAATGTAACTCCTGCGCTAGTTGATATTGATGACGATGGGGATTTTGATTTATTCACTGGTGAGGTGTATGGAAACACTTATTACTACGAAAACATTGGTTCAAAATTTAACGCAATATTCAGTGGTGCATTTACTAATCCTTTTGGGCTAAGCGATGTTGGATCCTATTCAGCCCCTTCTTTTACTGATGTCGATTTTGATGGTGACTATGATGCGTTTTATGGAAATCAAAATGGAGATATCATCTTCTTCAGAAATAACGGAACAAGCACTAACCCAACTTTTGGAATAGCAGTCACAAATCCATTCGGCCTATCAAACGTACTTTCTTATGCATCACCTTCTTTTATTGATATTAATAACGATGACAAAGAAGACCTGTTTGTTGGATCCGGTAATGGTGTAACATATTACTTTCTAAACACAACTGTGGTAGGTGTTGAAGAAGAACAAAACTCTTCTTTTATAGAATTGAAAGCTTATCCAAACCCTGTCAGCAATAGGTTAAACATAAGCGGAAATTCTATTGATTTAGACCAGGTGGAACTTTCAGTCTATTCCATACTTGGAGAGAAGCTAAATCTATCGACGACAAGAAACGGTTCTGTTGCATCAATTAATTTTACTGATTTAGCTCCCGGCATATACATTCTGGTAATCAAAAATGACGTTGTGAATTACACGACAAAAATTATAAAGAGCAGCAAGGGATTTTAAAAGAAGAATTAAGCGATCAAATAGAATTAATAATCTAATTAATTAGTCGTGTCAATAATATAAGCTGCTACCTCTGCAACACCGTTTTGAATTTTTTCTTTTGAAATATTTTCTTTGTAAGATGAATATAAGTTCACATCTTCCAGCAGATTTCTAACTGCCTTTGGAAGATTTTTTATTTGCGGTTCATAAATACCAAGCTGATTACTAATGAGGTATTCAACATTCCCCTTTTCCTGTTCCCAGATGTAATCATTTACAACCGGCACTTTTTTCAAATTCAATATTTCCATAATTGTTGATGCACCGCATTTGGTAATGACAATATCAGCAATATTTATCAACTCATAAATAAAATCAACGTAGCCGTAAATCTTCAAATAGTCAGCCCCATAATTGCTCTTTAATTTTTCAGCACCTTTTAGCAGAGCTTCATTCTTTCCGCAAACAATTCCTATTTCTGCATTCAAATTTGATTTAAGAATTTCACTTAAAATTTTATCTCCTTTGGGAATTCCATCTCCGCCGCCAAGAATAAGAATCATTTTTTTATCTGGAGAATAATCAAGTTTCTTTTTAACAGAAAGAATTTCTTCGTTTGAAAGCGATTTCGAAAATTTCTCATCCAGAATAAATGGAAAACTTTGAACAGTGTAACCTCTTTTTTTTCTGATGATTCGTTCTTCCAAACCTTTGCTGAACACAATAAAATTTTGATGCTTTCGTAGAAACCACATCGGATGCGGAGTGAATGGGTCTGTGATAACAGTCTGCACCGGAATAGAAAGTTTGTTCTTTTTAAGTATTCTAAAAACCGGGATGATACAGAAGAAGTGAAAGATAACAATTTTATCAGGGTTCTCTTTGAGAATGGCTTCTTCAAGATATTTGCTCATAAACGGGGATAAAAGATTACAGCTAATCCTGGCAACAATTGGAACTTTATTGAGAGCGTATAGAAATTCAAAAAACCACTTGCCGGTATACTGAAGCATCCGATAACCATCTTCAATTATATATTGAACCCAGCGCGGAGTTTTCTCAAATCCATAAATAAGTTTCGGCTCGACTTTATCCGGAACATGTTTGTTCAAATAATTGAAGATTGCCCGTGCCGGTGCAAGATGGCCACCACCAGTTTTTAGATAAACAAACAAATATTTCTTTTTAATACTCAAAGTTCTACCTCAGTACCGGGTCAGTTGTTTTTTCAAGGAAACCATTTTCGAGCACCTGTTTAATCTTAAATGTACCAAGCTTTCGTGCTTTTAAAAATCCATCCCAGGCAGACTCGGCAAGTGTTCCCCGGTTGAGTAAATCATATAACCACTCATCTGTATAATCAGGATTTTCCTGTTTCATTGCAGCTTGAATTTCATGCAGCCATTTCCTGTTGAATTTTTCCTGTGAGCCGATTATCGGACTCATAACAATCGGTATTCCCAACGCACAATAAAATGAAAGCTCACTTGGTTTTGTCCAGAGTATATCCGTTTCATGCAGTGCTTTGTTGAAAATATCAAAATATTCGTGAAGCGATTCTGCAAAAATTATTTTTATGTTCTCACCA
The DNA here is from genome assembly GCA_963739915.1 of uncultured Ignavibacteriaceae bacterium. Taxonomy (GTDB): domain Bacteria; phylum Bacteroidota; class Ignavibacteria; order Ignavibacteriales; family Ignavibacteriaceae; genus IGN2. Next base: position 35,807 of record CAVUCF010000023.1, on the reverse strand, counting down.
TCAGGATCAATTTCTTTTTTTATTGTATGGAAATATTCATTTACTTCTTTTCTAATTCCCGCAACCAAAATCAATCTTATTTCTTTGGCTCTGATTTTTTCTTTAAGGCTGATTGCTATCTTCTCGGCAATTTCTTTTTGGGCACCAGCACCGCCAACTGCATAAGTGATGGTTAACATCCGGTCATTTTTAAAAACACAATTTTCTTTCCCCAGAAAATATTCAACATTTCTTCCGTGGCGTGCCCAGAACTTCCCTTTAGGATCGAGATAAAACAACCGCTGTGCAAGATCTTTTTTCAGCACTGAAAGATTTTCATCTCCGAGTAATTCCATCGGCAGTGGAAAACCTGTGAGATGAATTCTTTCATCAGGCACCCCATAAGCCTTAAGTCGCTGAGCCGCTTTACCGCAAGGTGCAAAATATTCTATTTTGCTTTCCCACGGATCTTTAGCAACCCAAGCACGGTTAATATCGGCATCACAGATTATACAGAAAACCTTGTTAAAGCTTTTTTTATCAGCGGCTATTGCTGACGCATAGAAAGAAGTTATTACTGGTAAATATTTTGTTGATGTCTTTTCAAGCATTCCTTTGCAAAGACCTTTTTCAATTAATGACTCGAGAAAATTTACCTGGAAAGTTGTGTTAGACAAATTTCGCATCGGATAGAAAGAAGGTATTCGCATTAATGAATCAAGCATCGAAAAAACAGGGGGGCCAACAACAGGCAGACCTTTGGCTCTCGAAAAAAATTCATATGCATTTAATAATCGCTTCCACAGTTTCTGCTCAGCTTTAGATATGGCTTCAGAAGAACCAACCGTAATTATTCCATCCTCTGCAATATCTTTAAAAGGATATACAGCACGCTGATGCCCATATCCCATATCGGCAGAAACAACCCAGGCTTTTTTATTGATCTGATACATAAATATTCAAAACAAAAGTAGAGAAATTCTCGAAGGGAAAAATAGGGATTTAAAAGAATCTATTCTTATCGTAATGACAAGATTAAAATTGAAGTATAAATAAGGGATTGGATTATAAATGCACTCCCGAACTAAGAAGCTCGCTTCGTTGGTCTTTCTTTTAACCACTCATAAGTAATCACTGCAATGAATAATGCAATGCCTATAAAAAATCTTACTATTTCGTCCATGTTAATTTTCCTTATTTTGTAATTTAACATTCAAAATTTAACCGGCAGAAGTTAAGTAATGATTAAGTTAGTGTTAATTTTAGGTTAATAATGAAGTTAATTTTTATTCTCTAAAAACCATATTAATAAGTCACCTTACGCAAAATGAAGAGATGACATCTTTTTATAGGTTAAATCATTACTCGGAATTGAATGTAAATTAAAGAATAAAGATGTCATCTCTTTGCTATTTGCTTTTCTGCGTAACGTAAGTTAATAAGTTTTAATGAATCTGATTTTTAATAATAGTATAAAAAAGTCCTCTCCTTTGGAGAGGATTTAGGTGAGGTTTTTTATTTGAAAAATCCATACAGCGGATTAAAAAATATCCCTAAAAATATCTGGATACTATCTACTGCTACTCTCATAAACAGAGCCGGCACGATGGTATTGCCTTTCATTGCTCTTTATGCAAACCAAATTCTGAATGTATCTATAGGTGATGCGGGACTTGTTTTTGCTGCTTATGGAATTGGTGCATTTATCACAGCACCTTTCGCAGGCAAGTTGAGTGATAAAATTGGTACCATGAAAATAATGAAGATATCATTATTCTCAACCGGAATATTTCTCTTTTTATATTCTTTTGTCACAAACTTTATCCTGTTCCTGGCTCTAACTTTCATTTGGGCTATACTAAGTGAAGCATTTCGTCCGGCAAGCATGGCTTTTATTTCAGATGAGATTACTTCTGACAGAAGAAAAACTGCTTTTGCACTTCAAAGGCTTGCGATAAATCTCGGAATGAGCATAGGTCCTGTAATAGGAGGAATATTGAGCACTATAAACTTCCATCTTCTGTTTTATATAAATGGACTTACCGGTCTTGCTGCTGGCACGTTTCTGAGTTTATCTCATTTTGAAAAACACGAAGCAACAGAACAAGAACCGGAAGCAATAGAACATCAAACTGAACATAAGAAAGTTAAAGTGCTCAGTGACAGAAGATTGCTTTACTTCTTGCTTGCTTTAATTCCTGTTGAAATAGTTTTCTTCCAGCATGTGGGAGCTTTACCACTGTTCATTGTATCTGATTTAGGATTCTCAAATGCTGTATTCGGATTATTAACTGCTGTAAATACTGTACTAATAATTTTTATTGAAGTTCCACTAAACGACTCGATGCGAAACTGGGACGACAGGAAATCTCTTGCACTTGGTGCGTTACTAAGCGGAGTTGGTTTTGGTTTGATGGCTTTTACTAACACAATCCCTCCGATAGTCTTTCTGATTGTAATCTGGACTTTCGGTGAAATGATCTTCTTCCCATCTGCTGGTGAATATATTGCAAAGATTGCCCCCGAAAAACAACGTGGTGAATATATGGGTTATTTCCAGATGTCTTTCAGCTTTGCATTTATGGTTGGTCCCTGGCTTGGAACAACCGCGCTTGATCTCTACGGTCCTTTTAATCTTTGGATTGGATGCCTTGTGTTTGGTTTGATTTCTACGGTGATGATGTTGAGATTAAGGAAATAAAAAGACCGATTATCAAGCACTTTTTTAATTATTTGATGAGGAAAATATTTTTAATACCCTATAATATCGGCTTATAATCTCTTATATTTACTATATGTTAATTAACAAAATTCATATCTGCACCACGATTTGATACTTTAGCGGCTCTGCCCACTAAATACCTCGACATTTTTTATAATTTCCATTAATTAATCAATTAAAAAATTTTAGATATGACAAGTATTATTAAAGAAATACAGAACAGAAAAACCTTTGCAATCATAAGCCACCCGGATGCCGGCAAAACTACTTTGACGGAAAAGCTCCTTCTTTTTGGCGGTGCCATTCAGGTTGCTGGTGCGGTTAAATCAAACAAAATAAGAAAGACAACCACTTCTGATTTTCTTGAAATAGAAAAACAAAGAGGAATATCCGTTTCAACATCTGTGATGAATTTCAGTTACAACGGAGTAAAAATTAATTTGCTTGATACGCCCGGACATAAAGACTTTGCCGAAGACACCTACCGAACTCTTACTGCGGTTGACAGTGTTATCCTTGTAATTGACTGTGTTAAAGGTGTTGAAGAGCAAACTCAAAAACTTATGAACGTCTGCCGGATGCGAAACACACCGGTAATTATTTTTATTAATAAGCTGGATAGAGAAGGCAGAAATCCTGTTGAACTGCTTGATGAGATCGAAGATAAATTAAAAATAAAAGTGAGACCATTAAGCTGGCCAGTTGGAATAGGAAAGGCATTTCGGGGTGTGTATAATATTTTTGAAAATACTTTCAGCTTCTTCCGCGCAAACAAACAGAAAATTGAAAAGGATGTTGAGACGTTTAAGAGTTCAACAGACTCGAAGCTGAAGAAATTGCTCGGTGAAGATGCAGTTAAACTTAATGAAGAACTGGATCTTATAAATGGAATCTATGGTGATTTTAATACTGAAAATTATCTGAACGGAAATCTGGCGCCTGTTTTCTTCGGCAGCGCATTAAATAATTTCGGAGTGAAAGAATTACTGGATACTTTTATTAAAATAGCTCCCGGTCCTCAAAGCAGGGAAACAACAAATGGAGTTGTTGAACCAACCGATAATAATTTTTCAGGATTTGTTTTTAAAATTCACGCAAACCTGGACCCAAAACACCGTGACAGGATTGCTTTCTTACGAGTTTGCTCTGGAAAGTTTGAACGGAACAAATTCTTTTACCACGTAAGATTGAACCGAGAATTTAAGTTTGCAAATCCTGCAACTTTTATGGCACAGGATAAAAACTTAATAGAAGAAGCATATCCCGGCGATGTAATTGGTTTATATGATTCCGGTAATTTCAAGATCGGTGATACGCTTTCCGAGGGCGAAGAATTTATGTTTAAGGGAATACCAACTTTTTCACCTGAAATTTTCAGAGAAATTCAACTTAATGATCCCTTCAAATCAAAGCAGTTGGAAAAAGGAATTCTGCAATTAACAGATGAAGGGCTCGCCCAGGTTTTCATACAGAATAACAGGAAAGTCGTAGGTACTGTTGGTGAACTCCAGTTTGAAGTTATACAATACCGTCTGCTTAACGAATATGGCGCCGACTCTTACTTCCGTTATCTGAATTATATAAAAGCATGCTGGGTAAAATATGAAGACAAAGATGACATAGCTGAACTGCTAAGACTTCGTTCTCATAATTTATTTTATGATAAACATGATAATCTTGTATTTATGGCTGAGTCGGAGTATCAATTAAATGCAGCGAAAGAAAAAAATCCTAAGGCTAAATTTTTATTCAGCATTGAGCATAATACCGAAACCGTGCAAATGGAAAGAGTAGCTTGAGAGAGCAAATATGATCATAGAAGAAATAGCAGATATAAAGTAACGTTTTCTCCTATCACGGTGCCCAGCTTGTCCGAAAACTGGTAGTCGCAGATTTTATGTCTGCGAAACCGAATGCAGAAACGCAATCTAAAGATTGCGACTACAATCAAAAATCTAGTTCCCGGACAGACTCACGACCGTGATTGCTTCCATTAATAAAAAACCCCGAGTTCATCGGGGTTTTTTAATTGCTTCATTAAAATATTTTTTCTTTTACCTACTCACTAACTTTGCCTTGAGGTTTTTTTCTCCTCATCAAGAAGAACACTACACCAGCAATTACAACAGCAGCAATAATCAGATAAATCCACAAGTTGGAAGGATAGAGTGCATTCTTCCATTCAGCAATTTTGCTTTCCATCTTATTCTTGTTTTCATCAGTGAGTAGTTTATTTTCAATTAAGTAATTCATCCAAACGGGTTGTATGGTCGCAAACCAGGTGCTGTCCGCAAACTGCGCATAAACTCTTTTAGATTCTTCTTCACTTTTCACACCGAGATTCTTAAGCTCATCACCAATAAACATCTCAACAGAGGTTGTGAACTCATTGCCGTTTTTGAAGCTCCTCAACTCAATACCAGAGAGAGAAAAATCTTCATTGATTGAATACCACGCTTCCTTAGCAACAGCAGCATACCAGTTATCAAATAACTCATCAATCTCTTTCAGTTCCTCTGCTTTCTTTCCGTCTTCCGAATAAACTTCCACAAGCTTCACACCAACCTTTTTCCACTTGTTCGCAAAATCTTCCTGCTGTTCGCGAATTGCAATAAGATCATCCGGCTTCAGTGATGTTACCTGCATAAATCTTATGTTATCCCTGATTGTTGTTTTAACATTAGCAATTACATTTTGTTCTTGCTCTTCTTTAGCTACCATATTTTTATCTTCTGCAGTAAGTACATCTTGTTCTCTCATCGTCGGAGGCATCAGGCTGTCAACCATGCTAAGAACTAGCTCATCTCTTTTTCTAATAGAAGCGCGAAGCTGTGCCACAAGATTTTCCAGTTTCTTTATTGTCTTTGCATCTTTATCCCTTTGTGCTTCAAGATTTCGAACTTGCAAAAGCAATTCATTATTTCTCTGATTCAGAAATGCAACCTGCTCTTCCAGTGCACTGACTTCTGTTTGAAGCACATCAATCGTAGAAAAATCTCCCTGTCTCATTAAATAATCTTTATTCAGTTTATCCATAGATGTTTCGTAATTATCAGGATAAAGACTTTTATCCAGAAGCTCCTTGTGTGGTGCGTAATTTTCTTTTAATAAACTAATTTTTGATGAAACATCTTTCAGATCAGCAAGGGAAGCTGCATTTTTAATTGTGTTTTCTATCGCAGTGAATTCTGATTTAAAGTTGTCCACTATTTCTAAATCTGATTGAGCAATGACTGAACTAATAAATCCCCAAAAGAGTATTATTGATAATAATAATTTTAGAGTTGAGCTGTTCATTTTGAACCTCCTTCAATTCCCTCGCTGGTAAGATTTATTTTATAATCCCCATCTAATAGTTCAATGTACGGTGATCTCTGGTTAAATGCCGGCTCATTAAGTCCGAATTCCGAAATAAATATTTTATTTTCCAAAACCAGTGTCCCTTCACTTGCTTTAAATACATACACGTTTTTGAATTTCTTCCCGGTAATAAAATAATCTCCCCAATTGTTTCTTATCAATCTGATTTCTTTCCCCTTGTAAGACATTGAGTCCTGGAACTCCTCAAAGAATAAACCAATAGTGTTAAAATCAGTTGAATACCTGTCTTCGGTTACATTACCTTTATCATCAATTTTAAGAGCAGTTTCAACCGGCCAGGAAAAATCTGCAGGTTGTAAGGTTAACACCGAACAGGCTGCGGTTATTAAAATAAGAGATGCTGCAAGAATTAACAGTTGCTTCATACTTTCTCCATAAAATTTGATTAGTTGTATTTAAATATTTTTCAAAAGGCTTAATGAAAAAATAAGAAGAATTGAACATCAAATTATAATCGGGTAAAATTTTGTGCGAATAATAAAAAAGCCGCAACAATGTGCGGCTAAATAATAATTATATATCTAGTTTTGTTATCTTCTTCCGCCTCTGCCACCGCCACCGCCAAAGCCGCCACGACCACCGCCGCCGCCGCCACCTGCGCCTCTTCCACCACCGCCGCCACCTTTTTTATCGCGTGGAGGACGAGCTTCGTTAACCACAATCTTCTTTCCTTTAAGTTCAAACGTGTTCAGCGTTTCGATTGCTTTCATACCTTCTGCCTGTGAAGGCATTTCTACAAAACCAAACCCCCTTGTCTCCTGGGTAAACATATCACGAATAACTTTTGCACTGCTCACTTTACCATGTTGAGAGAACAGTTCATTTAAATCCTCATCCTTAACTTCAGAGGATAAATTACCCACGTAAATGTTCATTGTAAACTCCTTAAAAAAAATAAATAAAATTTCAGGACATGCTTATTTAACTGCCTGATTCCTGGCTTTGTAAAAAAAGATAAAGCGGGTATATGCTTTATCTAATTTTAGGCCGACACTCAAAATTAGAATAAATAATGAGCTTTTACAAATATAATTTTATAGCAATAGTAATTGGTTCAAATTAGAAATTCGATGTTTATTCTATGATTAATCTAATTCCCTGGCGATTTGTGATATAGTGCATCCACTCCGGCATTACAGACAGCCTATAATTAAATTATTAAATATTTTCGTTACTTCGAATAAACATATTTCAACAATTCGGGCCTTACTGCTTCATTCATAAACTTTCCATCAAAACTTGAAGTAATATTTAAACTTCGTCATCTTCATCTTCTGATTCTAATTCAAACTTAAAATCTTTCAACTTGGGCAGATTTTCTTTGAGATCCTTTTCGAGCTGTTCCATCTGCTCTTTGAATTCTTTTTCGTCGAACTTGAACTTGTAAATGTTCGACTTATTTTCTTCAAGCTCCTTTTTAAGTTCTTCCATTTCCTTCTCGAACTCCTGACTATCAAACTTGTAGAACTTAAAATGCTCTTTGTGTTTTGGAAGTTCTTTCTTCATTTCTTCAAGCTCTTTATGAAGCTCTTCCATATCGATATGAAAGTCCTCGCCGACAATAGCAGGCATACGGAAAGTAAATTTATTCCCGCCGAATCTCATTTCATCGAGCTGGCCGTATACTTTTTCTTTATAGTCAGCAACAAGATCATCGGGAATTCTTTTTCCATTCTTGTAAATAGATGTTATTTCATCTCCGAAAAAATTTGCTTCCCAGTGGATTTGCTCGCCATCGACAGTTTCATAAAATGAAAGATACTTTTGAGAGTCTTTATTTAGGGAGTCTGTAGGTGTTTCGGCACACGAAACAGAGGGGGAGATAAATAGCAAAAGTGTGATAAGAAAGTATATGGACGGTTGTACTTTCTTTTTCCATAATGTAAAATTTTTCATTGGCTTTCCCTTTTTTTATTAATAATAAATATCCGATAGATTGCACCGGCTTGAAATTAAGACGCTGAAGAACTAAGAGTGTTTCCCATTTTATTTTTAATTGCAATAGGTTGTAATAATTGGTGATACGCGGTGATATTCTGTTTTATACGGGGATTAACATAATTGGCTTATTATGCTTAAAATATTGCCACCAGATTTGGAGCCATTTAGCGTTTGTTAAAAATATTTTCAACGGATTTGGATGAAAATTGAGCTTTATCATTTTATATTTACACAACAATTTTCAATTTTTAATCAGAGGATATAATGAAAAAATTATTCGGCTTATTATTTATCTTGATAACTCTCTTTCAAATTAACCTCAGTGCACAGCAAAAGGATTTTGGCCTCGGTATTATTCTTGGGGAACCCACCGGGGTTAGTGCAAAACTATGGACCAGTGGAGAAAATGCATTTGATTTTGCTGCGGCCTGGTCTTTCCAGGGCGAGGGTAATTTACTACTGCAGGCCGATTATGTCTGGCATATCTTTCGCCTGATTCCTGTTGAATCAGGTAGGTTACCATTTTATGTTGGAGTTGGTGCGGAGGTAATATTTAGTCATGATCCGGTTTTGGGTGTAAGAGTACCACTCGGTTTAGATTATTTATTTGCAAATGCACCTGTCGATATTTTTGTGGAGTTAGTACCAATCCTCAGATTAGCACCATCTACAGATTTTGATTTTGCCGGCGGAATTGGAGCCAGATACTGGTTTAATTGATAAGTTGATAGTAAAAAATAAAGAGGCTGTTTCACAAGTAATGTTTTCTCGATAATTTTTCTGATTCCATCAGACAAAAACTCGAAAGCCAAAGAAAATTAAAGGTTCTCGAGTAATGAAATGTATCGAGAGAACCTTTTGAGACAGCCTCTTTTTTATTTCCAGAAACCATACTTCTTAATATGCCTGTAAGCCATATAACCAACCGCACTCGCCTGTGCTACTCCTAAAACATACCGAACCATATCGAATTCAGAATCCCGAAGATACTGTTGATAAAGGGGCGATGTGAAATGAGTATTAACTTCATTGCTGCCAAATTGATAATTATTATCTGAGAGTGATAATTCTGTTCTCAGCCATATTGTTGATGGATTATCTTCAAATAAAATTTCATCAGGAATCTGTCCAATAACTGGCTGGCTGAAAATCTCATTAATATTATATTGAAATTCTACTGGAGGGATGATACCTTGATACCTATATGAGGAATCAGAAAGCTGGCCTGAATATTTTTCAACTTCCTGTGCGTTAGCTGCACAAACCATAAACAAAGAAGCTAGAAATATAATGTTATAACTAATCACTACACCCCAGAATGGTTTTGGTGTATTCTCAGCTAATCCATTTGGATAATCAATGTTCAGATTAAAATCCGTCTTACATTCATTTTCAAACAGTTTGAAATTTGTCCCTATTGACAGAGAATTCTGATCATAATTATTATTTTCCATCGATATGCTCGTTATGTATGATTTCCATCCAAGTCTTATATTCACCTGTCCCAAACTATATTTAGCCTCAAGATTAGTTGCCATCGCAGTTCCTGAAGGTCTTGAATTTACAGCGATCAAATATCCGGGTTCAACTTTTAATAGCAGGCTTAATTCCTTATTGAATACGACTTTGGAATTTGTTTCAATTGTTATTGGCACAATATTCATCAACCATATATATGGATCAGCCCAGCCATAAGCACTATTTGCATTATTATAATTAAATTCAGTTAATCTGTTATCAGGAATATTTCCTGGAAAAGACGCAAGTGGCACTCCAAAATTTAATGTGGCATCAGTTTTTATATTATAATAATCAATAGCATTTATTAATCCGCCTTTTAATATAATATTTCCTATATCGAATGAATTCTGAGTTGTATAATCTTTTCTATTTAATATTACAAAACTAGCTCCAAGTTTAGCTCCAATAACGTAATCTTTGCCTAGTTTGTAATTAAAAATTAGTATGGGGCTAATACTTGTTGTGGTAATATCCTCCACTGAAGGAGTGAATGCTAACGCTGTGGAAGATTTCACTTCAAAGTTTTTTGTTTGTGAAAAGACAATGTTTTGGAAGATAATAATTATTATGCTAATTAGAACTAATTTTTTTAGCATCAGATTTGCCCATCTATAATTAACAGTACAACCCCAGCAGAATTTAATCTGTAAATTTTATTTGCATCAACATCCGTTACCCATATAGAACTTTCTTCATCAACAGAAATTCCGTGTGCTCTTTCAAAAATTCCCTCTCCAATCTTATTGATTAATTGGCCATTATTAGCATTTAATAAGAGAATAGGTTCCCCTTTGCCATCAAGCGTAACAAATAGTATCTCATTTTTATATGCTATACCTAGCGGAGGTTTGTCCGGTTTAAATGAACTATCTGCCCACTCAAAACCCACGTTGTAACCATCTTTACTTTGGGTTGAAGAAATAAATTTTTGAACACGTGCATTTTTTAGATCAACTGCAAACACGTTATCACCGTGAGCAGAAACAGCTATCGAATGTCCCCAATTCAACTGGCCTAGGCCGGTTCCAAATGAACTAAATCTGCAGATTATTTCTCCATCGGGGGATAATTTCACAATTCCTGATCTTGGATTATCTTCATCCTGATCTCCTCCATCAATACTGTAAATAAAACCCTCTTCATCAGTATCCAGACTCCATGGCCTTCCAAGCTCTTCACTATGCCATTCACTTATATAGTTACCCTCTTTTTCAAATAATTGTATCCGTCCATTATCCCTGTCAGCAACCAGTAACTTACCTTTTTCATCAAATACTAAACCATGCGGATTCTGTATTTGTCCTTTTCCGTATCCTTTAGATCCCCAGCTAAACAGGAATCTGCCTGTTAAATCGTACACAACTATTCTTGAGTTATAGTAACCATCACCCACATATAGCTTCTGATCAGGTCCAACTATTGCAATTGTTGGCCCATCCATGCGTACATTGCTTTCGTACTCACTAACGCATTAATTTAATGAAAATAAAACAACCACCAATAATAAGCCACTAAATAAACGTCTGAACATTATAACCTCAAAATTAAAGAGTGCAAAAATGCAATACATAAAGTAGCAATTCAATTACCCTTGAGGGTGATTTTATACTCTTAACTAATATTTTTACTACATGACACTTTGGGGTGATGTTAAAATGGCTAGAAAAGATTGTTCGCCAGATCAATTCTTATTCGTCATGGGAAGTTAATTTGCCGATAATATTGGCTAATTCCATTCTATTACCAACACTTAATTTTTGATATGCTTTTTTGATGTGCGATTTAACTGTATTCACAGATATATATAATTCTTCTGCAATAGATAGATAAGCTTTTCCCTCTCTTAATAATTCTACAACTTCTATTTCTCTTCGTGTTAGGCCATATTTTTTTGCTAATATCTCTTTAGGGAATTTTTTGATGTTGAGCTGCAGATTTACAATTCCAAGATTCTGCAAGCTTTCCCGAATAATTTTCACATAATAGTTGAAAAACATAAGACCGATCAGAACATATACGATTGGAAAAAACTTTAATTTTATATATTCCAGAAAAAACGTATCAGAAATAATTGCGGGCAAAAGTAAAAGTAAAAGAAAAACAATTTTCCTAAAGAATTTTTTTTCATCACTATCATCAAGCCTTGTATAATAGCTCGCAATTATCAGGATGCAATACAATATTATGCTTAAGAACACTGCATCTTTGATCAGGATTCTCAAGTTATTTTCAATTTTATTTGGTTCCAGGTAGATAAACATCATATTAAAAACAAATAATATTATTCCTATTGCGGCAATCGTCATATTTTTACTTTTACTTTTTTCGTCATTGGTCAGATGATGAATAAAATATGGCGTAGCGAATAAAAGTAAGATAAGTACGATGGGATTTTCCAAGAATCTTAAAAAATAATAAAGATTGCTCACTTCCGTTATTAGATTTATTTTTAGATATGTTGAAAGCAGATTTAGAAACGAAATTAACGTGAAGGTAGAATAGAAAAATAAAAAATAGTTCAGCTCTCTTTGTTTATTCAGGATCCGATAAAATAAAAGACTTCCAAGTATCAAAAACCCCGTACAAAAAGTTACGAAGAAATAGAATAGATTAAGATGATCCAAGTTTGACTCAAAGTATTATTAAAACTTCTAAAATATAATCTAATTAACTCAAACTTTACATTAACTGTTTTAATTGAAATTATTTATCAGCCGTCACGTTTTCACGTGACAGCTTAAATTTTACTATTCAACAAATACTTTTCATAAAACAAAACTTCAGACCAGATGTAGTAGTCACGGTTAGTTTTCTTTCTGAAGCCGTGTCCTTCATCCTTTGCAAGTAAGTACCAAACTTCGCTGCTGTTCTTTCTTACGACATCAACAATCTGTTCTGCTTCAGTGTAAGGCACGCGAGGATCGTTCAATCCCTGAACAACGAAAAGCGGTTTTGTAATCTTGTGTGCGTTTGTTGTGGGAGAAATGCTGTTCAGAAATTCTCTCATCTCCGGGTCACGCTCATCACCGTATTCAACTCTTCGCAAATCTCTTCTATAATCCTGAGTGTTCTCAAGGAAAGTTACAAAGTTGCTTATTCCAACAATATCAACACCACATTTAATTCTATCATTATAGTTAAACATCGACGACAACACCATATATCCGCCATATGAACCACCGTTTACTGCAATCCTTTTTGCATCAAGATCAGGCTGCTTTTCTATCCAGTCTAAAAGTGCACCAATATCCTTAACAGAATTTTCTCTATTGAATCCGTTATCAATCTCCAGGTATGATTTTCCATAACCTGTTGAACCACGAACGTTTGGTTCAATTATAGCAATACCCATTTCATTAATATAATATTGATTTATCGGAGCAAATGATGGTGTTGCCTGACCCTCGGGACCTCCGTGGATATCGATTACAACAGGATGCGGTCCTTTTCCTTTTGGCTTATAAATAAATGCGGGAATCATTCTTGGTTTGCCATCAACTTCATCAAAAGTAGGATAGTGAATGAGCTCTGGAATTACAAACTCTGAAGTGCTCAATCCTCCAGCCTCACTGTAAGTCCATCGTTGAAGAGAATAGTCTGATAAGTTCATTACAAAAATATCCCCTGGAGTTTGAGGCGTATTCAAAACGAGTGCAAGTTTTTTTCCATCAGGATGAAATGATAATCCATAAACCTGACCAACGGGAATTTCAGGAACCTGACTGTGCTTCATAGTTTTTGTATCGAGAAGATAAAGTTTACTCAAACCATCTTCATTAACTGTGAAGGCGAGTCTTTCACCATCATCTGAAATGGTTATAGATTCAACATCCCAATTAATATCTTCTGTTAAAGTAGTAATGGTTTTATTTTGCAGATCATAGTAACGGAGTCTTTGAAACTCACTCTTCTCATCAGAAGTAAAAAAGATTCCCTTGTTATCTTTAGAAAATATGGTGCTGCCATAAGCAATCTTTTCGGGAGAAGGATTAACCTGTGTTAATGTTTTCGTGGCAATATCAAGAAGGTAGAAATAACTTTCATTTGCTGAAATGTATTTCCCAACAATCAGAGATTTATCATCCGGTGACCAATCTGCAGCACCCCATGCACCGCCTTCACTCAAAACCATCTCGGAGTTTTCCGGGTTGTTAATATCTGCAATGTATATATCCCAGTCGGTTCCATTTCTCTTTGTGCTGAAGAAAGAAAATTTATCTCCTTTATTATTCCAGGAAACACCGCCGTTGCTGGATTTACCATCGGTCAGCATTTTGTAATTTCCATCATTCATATCAAATGAGAATATCTGATAGAATTCACCACCGCCAACATCTTTCGTAAAAAGAAAAATATTTTTGTTTTTATCGGGACAAACCGTTGCGCCACCAACCGGCTCGGGGAAAAAAGTAATTTGCTCTCTTGTTCCGCCGGGCATTTTCACTTTGTGAAATTGTGCTGTTTCCCCAAAGCGTGTTGAGATTAAAATTCCTTCATCATTATGAAGCCAATCCTGAAAAGAAGCTGAACGGGTGCTTTGATACTGGAAGATTCTATCCTTCAGCTGCTGTGGAATTTCCGGGATATTTTCTATTACAAGATTACCAAGCTCTTTTCTTTCAACTTGGGCTAGTGAATTTGAGATTGGAAGAAAGAAACAGAGGAGTAAAAGAATAGATAATGATTTTCTCATAAATATTTCCTTTTTAGTTATTAAAAGATTACAAGAAAAATTCTTAAAGTAATAATTAAAGTAAACACCCAAAATTAGCCGCTAAAAAACCTCCGGCACAAAGTTCTGATCTTCTAGTGGTGGCCTGACATAGCCAACTTCACGATGCCGCGTTGGCAGACTAATTGGTTCAGGTGGAATATCTTCATAAGGAATCATACTTAGCAAGTGGTTAATGCAATTCAACCTGGCACGTCGTTTATCATCTGCATTAACTACATACCAGGGAGCCTGCTTAATATCGGTGTGTGCAAACATTATGTCTTTTGCTTTTGAGTATTCACTCCAGTTGGCGCGGGATGCAAGATCCATTTCACTAAGTTTCCACCTTTTCGTGCTGTCCTTAATTCTGCCCTGGAACCTCTGTTCTTGCTCGTCATCACTAATCGAGAACCAATATTTAATCAACTTAATGCCTGAACGAACCAGCATTCTTTCAAACTCCGGGCAGGATCTTAGAAATTCTCTGTGCTCTTCATCGTTGCAGTATCCCATCACGTATTCAACCCCTGCACGGTTATACCAGCTTCTGTCAAATAACACCATTTCGCCAGCCGCTGGAAGGTGATCAACATATCGCTGAAAATACCACTGGGTTTTTTCTCTCTCAGTAGGTGTGGCTAATGCAACAACCCTGCAAATTCTGGGATTAAGTCTCTGTGTGATTCTTTTTATAACTCCCCCTTTTCCTGCGGCATCTCTTCCTTCAAATATTACAACTACTTTTAACTTTTTATCATGAATCCATTTTTGCAGCTTCACCAATTCCACCTGAAGCTGGCTGAGGTGCTTTTCGTAATCATTTTTAATTAGCTTCTCTTTCTTTTCCTGTACCGCGTCGCTGTAGGCAATATCTTTTGTGCTTTGCTTCGACTTCTCTTTTTTCTTTTTAGACATACTTTCCCTCTTGTTACTTCCCTGCTTTCATTTGGTAGTTTCAGTATGATTTATATTTATATTTCTTGATTTAAGATATGACAAAACATTGTTATAGCAAACGTCATCCGCACCAAGGTATTCGGGAGGACAAATACCTTTAGCGGAATATTTTCCGTCCAGAATTATCCGTGCAACAGCCGAGCAGGTAAATCCCGTCGTTCTTGCCATTGATGAATTATCGTTTACCGGATCGTGGCTATCGAAAACATAATAGTGATGAGATAATTTTTTTCCGTTTTCGCTACCTTCAATAAGCACATCAAGAATTGTAAAATCCTTCTGACCTTTATCAGGGGACCAAAATGGGAATAATAATTTTGCCGTAAGATCAATTGGTCTGACTAATTTTCCTCTGACTTCAATTTCTTCCTCACTAAAAAATCCAACTTCCCTGAAAATTTTCATTAACTCTATGTGTCCCGGATACCGTAATGTTTTTTCTATCATATTTGGAATAGCTACCGTCTTCAGCAATGATCTTAATCCATCAGTGTTGAAAGCTTCTAATTCACCAACTTCTTTAAAATGAATTATTTCCGGTTCGGATAATGCTTCCTTCTCAATAATTTTTCCTTCTACCATAATTCTTGCAGGGCGTGTATATTCTGCAATCACATCAATAGGCGAAAAGAATGCTTTATACTCAAATGGCCAATCACGTTTGTAAGGCAGACCGCCAACCATACATTTGTAATTTTTTATTTTCATTCTCTTGTAATGATAACCCAGAATAATATTACCCAAACCCGGAGATACGCCACAATCAACAATTGCAGTTACGCCTTTTTCTTTTGCGAGATCATCAAGCAGCAAAGGATCTTCAGGGAAGAAAGAAATATCAACTACATTTTTTTCTGCTTCAATTATTGATTGTAAAGCTTTAAATCCCATAAATCCGGGCAAGGCACCTATTACAAGGTCGTAATCCTTAATTATTTTTTTAATCTCAGAATCTGATGAAAGATCCGCTGATAGCGTATTTATTTTTTTATTTTTCAGAAAGTTGAACTTACTTAAATCTTTGTCAACCACCGTAACCTGGTAATCACCTGAAAGATCAACAGCGATTGTGCTGCCAATCATTCCAGCACCAAGAATTATTACTTTTGTCATAAATGAATATTCCTATTAGAATTAAATGCTATTAATAATTTATTGTTTTGCCAGGAGTGTTTTGACTTTTTTTACCACGGCTTCCGTGGTAAAACCATATTCCTTAAACAAAACTTCAGCAGGGGCAGATGCACCAAATTTTTCTATGCTTATTGCTTCGCCGTATTCACCCAGATATTTTTCCCAGCCCTGTTTAATTCCTGCTTCAATTGAAATTCTTGCTTTGACAGATTTGGGAAGAACGGATTCTTTATATTCATCTGATTGAGCTATCAAACAATTCCCAGCTCGGAAAGCTGACTACTCTGGCATTTATTCCTTCATCTTTAAGATGAAAAAATGATTCAACAGCAAGAGCAACTTCAGAACCAGTTGCCATTAAAATTACTTCAGGTTCATTTCCAGTTTCAACGAGAGTATAAGCACCTTTAGATAAATTCTCTGCCGAAGCAAACCATATTTTGTCCTGTCGAGAACGGGGACTTTTTGCCGTGTGAGGGCAAGTGCAACAGGACTGCCTTTATGCTTAATTGCAACTCTCCAAGCTTCTGACAGTTTCATTTGCGTCTGCCGGTCTTATTACAATCAATCCGGGGATTGCACGCAAAACTGCGAGCTGCTCAATTGGCTGATGAGTTGGTCCATCTTCACCCAAACCTATGCTGTCGTGAGTGAAAACATAAATCGTTCTCAGCTTCATCAACGAGGCAAGCCGAATTGAAGGGCGCATATAATCAGAAAAAATAAGAAACGTTCCGCAGTAAGGAATTACTCCTCCGTAAAGAGCCATCCCGTTTACAATGCCAGCCATTGCATGTTCTCTTATTCCAAAATGAATGTTTCTACCAGAATAATTTTCTGATGAGAACACATTCTGTCCATTGATCAAAGTGTTGTTTGATTCGGCTAAATCAGCTGAGCCGCCAATAAGTGTTGGAAGTTTTGGTGAAATAGAATTTAAGACTTTTCCGGAAGCGCTGCGGGTGGCAATATTGTTCTGAGTAGTTAGTGAAAGAAGGAAGTGCTTCAATCCACTCGCTGCCAAAATCACCATTAAAATATTTTAACAACTTCTCTGCATCTGACGGATATTTTTTCTTGTAGCTGCTAAACAATTCTATTCCATTCACTTTCATAATTATTGAAAGCACTATTCATTTTATTAAAATGATCTGAAACCTCCAGTGGGAATATAGAAAATATTTGTTCTCGTCCCAGCCAAGATTTTTCTTGGTCAGTTTAACTTCTTCTTCCCCTAGTGGTGAGCCGTGAGAAGATGAGGAATCTTGCTTGTTTGGACTGCCAAAACCAATGTGCGTTTTTGTGATTATTAAAGAAGGTTTGTGCTTTTCTTTTTGTGCTGATTCAACTGCAGTATCTATTTGATTCAAGTCATTCACATCACTAATATTCAAAACCTGCCAGCCGTAAGCTTCAAATCTTTTTTTAATATCTTCTGAAAAAGTAAGGCTTGTTTTTCCGTCAATCGTAATTCCATTATCATCATAAAAGAAAATTAATTTCCCGAGTTTCAAATGACCTGCAAGCGAAGCCGATTCGTGAGAAATTCCCTCCATCAGATCACCATCACTGCAGATTCCGTAAATAAAGTGGTCAAGAATTTTTATATCATCTTTATTAAAAATTGAACCGAGATATTCCTTTGCTATTGCCATTCCCGACCGCATTGGCAAAACCTTGTCCAAGCGGACCGGTTGTGGTTTCAACACCGGGAGCCATTCCATATTCCGGATGACCTGCTGTTATACTTTTCCACTGCCTGAACTTTTTGATATCATCAAGAGAAATTTTGTATCCGCAGAGATGAAGAATGGAATATAAGAGCATACTTCCGTGACCTGCAGAGAGAATAAATCTATCACGATTTATCCAGTTGGGGTTATCAGGATTGTGCTTCATAAATTTTGTATAAAGACGGTAAGCAATCGGTGCGCAGCCCATCGGCATACCGGGGTGACCCGAGTTTGCTTTCTGAATTGCATCAATTGCAAGAAAACGGATTGTGTTAATTGAAAGTTGATGTAAATCTTTTTCTGGCATTAATGACTCCAGTAATTCGAATGTTTGTTAGGAAAATGAAGGAGATTGAAACATAAAAACATTAAGGGATACGCTTCTTACCACGCCGAAAATGTATTCAATCTTGTAATAAAAATTACGGCTATTTTGGGGGAATTAAAAAAATAATTATTAAAAAATTGTGATGATAAAAATTTATTAATTATAAATTATTTTTTGAACTTACTTATAAACTCCTCAACTTCCGGTAAACCACCCTGGAAAATAAGATAACCGTTGCTTGGTTCTCTTTCTGTAATTTCGCCGGCAATCGGAGTGAGCATAATATCTTTTACTTTTTCAGGATCATCTGTTTGCCCCAGTGCCCAGCCAAGTTTTACATAAGCAACTTCAGGAAGCATATTTGCTGCGGGAATTACTCCGAGTTCCATCATATCTCTTCCGGTATCGTAAACATACATCTGCACATAACCCCACAGAGTTTGCACAGTCATATAAACCGCAACACCTTTTTCTTGAGCGCGCTTCAGTGCGGGATAAAGCGGCTTGTTCACGTGCCCAAGTCCGGTTCCTGCAATTACAATTCCTTTATAACCATTTTCAGTAAGCGAATCAATCATATCCGGTTTCATATTCGGATAGTAATAAACTATCGCAACTCTGTCATCGAACACAGCGTTTACTTTAACATTGTTATCTGATCTTCTTCTTTTATAATCTTCACGAAGCGGAGTTACTTTTTCCCGGCTCACCGTTGCAATAGGAATATCTCCAATCGTTCTGAAAGTTGATCTGTAACTCGAATGCATTTTTCTTACTCGTGTTCCGCGATGCAGTAATCCATACAAATCACTGGTTGGACCAAACATACAAACCATAACTTCTGCAATATCACTTATTGCTGCTGTTGTTACGGAGTGAATAAGATTAAAAGCAGCATCCGATGAGGGTCTATCGCTTGAACGCTGCGAACCAACCATAACAATTGGAACCGGCGAATCCTGAACCATAAATGAAAGTATTGCGGAGGTGTGATGCATTGTATCTGTTCCATGACCGATTACAATTCCCTGCACACCTTTTTCAATTTCTCTTCCCACTGCTTCTGCCAAACCTATCCATTGATCCGGACCCATATTCTCGCTGAAGACTCCATAAAGTTTTTCGGTTTCAAGATTGCAGATATCGGCAAGTTCGGGAACAGAGCCGTAAAGTTCACCGGTGAGAAATGCGGGAATAACAGCACCTGTTCTGTAATCAAGTCGGCTTGCGATTGTTCCGCCTGTTCCGAGAAGTTTTACTTTTGGTTTTTTAGGATCGTATGGAAATTCTTTCTCGGGAATTTTGTAGTGAGCTTCTTTTCTTCCGAGAATTTTAATTGCCTGAATTCTCTTTGCAGCTATTCCAATATTATAACCAACCGGAATTTTCAATAACGATATGATATTCATCTGCAGTTTCTGATCTTGGAAGAATAAGACCTTTAAAGTCTCCATCTGCTGTACCTATTTCAACATCACTCCAAACAAGAGCATTAAACTTTTGCAGAGTTTCTAAAGCCTGCCCTTTGTAACCTTTGTAATCACTATTATTTGACATTCTTTAATTCCTTCTGAAGAAGACTGATTTTCTGAGAAACTGTTCTTGCACTAATCCTGCCCCTCAGCTTCTTCATTAATATTCCCATCATTATACTAACAGCATTTTCCTTTTTAATAAATTCCATTTTCTGCATTTGCTCTTCCGCAAGTAAGATTTCTTTGTCAAGTTCTTTATCACTGATTGGCTGAGGAATGATTTCTTCAACAAACATTCCGAGTTCAATACTAAGCTTTATCGCATCGAGAATAAAATCAGCAGTAAGCTTACCATCTACATAAGTTTTAAGAATTGAGCACATCATTTCTTCTTCAATCGAATCTGTGTTAAGATAACTTTTCTTTAATCTTTTGGGATATTGAATCAAAACAACTGCAGCAGTTACCGGATTTATCTTCCACTCATTCACAGCTTTTTTAAATAGCTCGGCATATTTTGAAATTGAAAGTTCATCTATTGTATCAGGCGGAATATTAAGTTCTTTATACCACGCTTGCCGTTTCCAAAATTGTTCCGGCAGCCAGGATTTTATTTTATTTCTTCTATCCGGTTCTATTCCTTTCGGTGGCAGATCAGTGTCGGGATACATTCTATCTGCACCGGGAAGAATTCTCTCAAAACCATTTGTGCCATCGCTCAATGCTTGTCTTGTTTCGGAAGGAATTCCTATTGTAGCTTCTTTTGCACGAATTATTATTTCATTAACAGCAGTTTGAATATCGTCATCACTTGCCCAGACTATTATCAAAGTATCGTCTTCAGTTGCTTCAACATGTTTTTTTACTTTTTGCCAATCGGATGATGATAAAGTATCTGTTCTGCTGTCGGAGTGAATAAGATTTGGGATTGTGGTCAGGCAGGCAATTACTCTGACACGGTCGGAAATTTCTTTTGAGAAATAAGTATCCGGTTGAGTTTGCCATCGTAAAAGTTCTTTGAATCCTTTTAGAACAACGCATCTGATTTTTAATTTACTTTCGACTGCATTCTTTAGAGGAATGTAGTGAGGTTGCTTTATAATAGATGTTACATCATAATCTCTGGATGTAAATGTTTCAGGAGTAATCCCTCTTCTCTTCAATTCTTCTCTTAATCTTAAAAGATTCCATTGGCGCATTGCCTCGTTGTGAGTTAGCAACGGTATCATACCAATCTTTGGAACACCTTTAATTTCAACACGAGTTCCGCCATCAACACTTACATTTACATCCTGTCTTGCTGCACCGATTCCTCTTCTTACTTTGTGAGTGCTTCTCACAAGCTTTGCGCAAATCCATCCAACTTCTGCAACTTCATTCGGGTATTCTCATATCCGGTCCGGTAACAGTTTCAATCAGCGGCATTCCAAGACGATCAGTTAAATAAATTCTGTTGTGAGAAAAATCAGATACTTCTCTGCAGGAATCCTCTTCAATTGACATCTGAACAATTTTTACTTTTCTGTCTTTGTAAGGTATCCAGCCATCAACTGCATAAATTGCGGTTCTCTGAAAACCTGTGGGAATGCTTCCATCCAAATATTGTTTGCGGGCAATGTGAAGTTCATCAACCAACTTACAGTTGTACAACATTCCTATTCCGAGAGCAATATCAAGCGCATCTTCGTTGATAAGGAACGGTGGAGTGTCATCCATTTCATAAGTGCAAACGGTGTTTCTGTTTATTCTATAAATTATTTCTTTCTTTGTTTTGAACTCCATCAAAGCTGTGCCGTCATATTCACCAAGCTCGGAGAGTGTGGGGCGCATATGCCTGAGTATTTCTGCATCATAGTTATCGCTGTATATACCGGCGGGGCAACGGCAAAATAATTTTTTGTCTGTAAAAAGTTGCTGGTGAATTTCGAGACCTGATTTGAAACCGACCGTTGAGTAGTCAGCTTCAGTCATTTCTCCGAAAGGCTTAAAAACAAATTCTATCATAAAATTTTTTCTGTACTGCTGTCAACAAAAAATATTCCCGGCAGCGGACAGCAATTAACCGTACAGGATGCCGGGAACAAGCACGCGATATAAAATATGGGGTGGGATTAATATGATATATCGCTTATTTCTATAATCTCTGCTTCTGGATCGTGCTCGTGCAGATAGTTGATAAACTCCGGATTAAAATATTTCTGATGAGTGCTTTCATATTCTCTGAGCCACCGCTCAACTTCCTGGTGCGGTAGTGAACTTTTTACATAATTCAGTTTTTCTGTGTCGTCAAAAATCCGGTAGTAGTATATTTTTTTCTTACTCATATTTCTATTGTTTCTTGTTTTTTCTGATACTTCAGATAATGATCCATCAGTTAAAGTCATAAAATAACCTCACTACAAAGTTAGAAAATTTTTCCGCCTTTTTTAAGAATATCTCTGGCAATAATGCCTTTTTGGATTTCGTTAGTTCCTTCAAATATTCTATTGATTCTTGAATCCCGGTAAAATCTTTCAATTGGTAGCTCCTGCGAGTAACCCATTCCACCGTGTATCTGCACAGCACGGTCAGCAACTTCATCAAGCGCATCAGAACAGTAAAGCTTAACCATTGCTGATTGTGTTGAAATATTTTTCTTCAGATCGTAATCGGTTGCGGTTCTGTACACAATTGATTCCATATTGAAAATCATAGTTGCCATTTCTGCCAGCATAAACTGAACTGCCTGGAAGAAGCTTATCGGATGATCAAACTGTTTTCTTTCCTTCGCATAATTTGTTGAAAGCTCAAGAAGTTCTTTTGCAACACCAAGACAAGCAGCACCGAGTCCAAGTCTTCCTGCATCAAGAGTTTTCATTGCAATTAAAAATCCACGTCCATCAACTCCTAATAAATTTTCTTTTGGAATGCGAACATTATCAAAACTTAATGCATTGGTGGTGCTTCCTTTAATTCCCATTTTCTTTTCGGCAGGACCAGCCTTGAAACCCGGTGTATTTGTTTCTACAATAAATGCGCTAATTCCTTTTTCAGTTCTAGCAAAAACAGCGAGTATTCCCGCAATACTGCCATTAGTTATCCAAAGTTTTTCGCCGTTAATTACCCATTCGTCGCCTTCGAGATCGGCTTTTGTTTTTAGATGAAATGAATCAGAACCAGCCTGAGCTTCAGTTAAGCAAAACGCACCAATCTTTTCTCCGGTTGCAAGCTGAGTTAAATATTTTTTCTTCTGTTCTTCGCTACCACCGAGATAAATAGCATTTGAACCGATTGATTGATGCGCGCCGATGAATGTTGCAGTGGACATACAGCCTCGCGCAATTTCTTCCTGCATCAGGCAGTAACCAACTTCACCCATTCCTCCTCCGCCGTATTCTTCAGGAAAGGATATTCCCAGAAAGCCAAGCTCGGCCATTTTCTTAATCAGGTCTTCAGGAATTTTTGCTTCCTGATCTATCTTTGCGGCTATGGGTTTTATCTCATTGTTGGTGAAATCTTTCACCATCTCACGCAGCATTTGCTGCTCTTCGGTTAGTTTAAGCTCTAACATAATTCCTTTACGATAATTGATTTAGCTTTTAGGGGCAAATCATATTCCATAAAGCGCAACTAATTCTGAGTATTATATTAGCAAAATCGGGCTGTTTTCTGACACTTGTTTTCAATTAATGGAAAGCCGGTGTTAGTGTTTTCTTAGATGTGAGAAGAGGAAAATGGATTAACAACCAGCCTGGCGGTAGAAAGGTTAAGAATGAAAAATATTCATAGATATAATCACAATAATGAATCACAAAAGAATTGAATAAATGTATGCTTTTATGAAAGAGATTATAGGAACTTCATTCATGAATTTTTCTCAACTTTCACACTTATCATCCAGAGTATCGGACAGCTAAGATTGTTTCAGCATAATAATAATTGATTTAACGCTTCTTGAAAACCGTTCGAAGAAATATTTTACCAAATCTACGATTGTGGTTGCAGGTTTTACTACCCCCTTTATAAGTAAATGAAGAAATCGATTCATCTAAAAGATGTAATCCCTTTTTCATCCCTTTGCCGTATTGTGCACAATGATATTTCTACATATCATCATACAGTAAGAAATTATTATCAATTAATGATTAGAATAAGATTGCTTTATAAAGCAAAATATTTTAATCTAATTAAAAAAAGGAGTTACACAATGCGTTATTTTTTTGTATTAATCGTAACACTTTTCTTGTGGTGCGCTTCAAGCCCTTTGAATGCACAAGTAAGTGTCAGTATTAACTTTAACCTTGATAGTCAACCAGCCTGGGGCCCAACTGGTTATGATTACGTTGAATATTATTATTTGCCAGAAATCGATATTTACTACTATGTGCCACAACATCGTTATTACTATTATGACAGTGGGCGTTGGCGTTATAGTTCAAATTTGCCATATCGTTATAGTAGTTATAACTTCTATAATTCTTATAAAGTAGTAGTAAATGAACGGGAACCGTGGCGAAATCATGAAATTTACAGAGAAAAATATTACTCTTACAAAGATCGTCACGATCAGCAGCCAATCCGCGATAGCCAGGATTCGAAATACTATGTGAACAAATACCATCCCGAACATAATAACTGGGTAAAGCAACAAGAGCATGAGAACGATAATAATAAGCAAAATAATAATGGTAACAAGCAAAATAACGGCAAGGGTAAAAAATAAATTAGAGGTGTAATTGTTGGAATAAAAATCCGGTTTTGATTTGACTGAGTCATTGCATTTCAAAACCGGTATGATAAGATGAATGAGCTGTGAATCTCTAAGGTTTAGAATTAATTATTTAATCCTCCTAAATTAAATACTTGTAACTATGTTTGAATTATCTTTTTCATAAGCAGAGCTCCTCACTCAAAAGTAGTAGTTCCTTTTTCATCCCTTCGCTCGATTGAATTGCCTTATGTTACTTCATACCTTCACATTATAACTAAACATTAAAATTTTACCCGAAAGGATACTTACTATGTTTATCACACTTGTGACTATTCTGATAGTTTTGTTGTTATTTGGAGCCTGGACTAAAAGTACACGCTGAGCAAAAAATCTACGGCAATATATTCTATCCGTGGAATCGAAAAATCCTGACATTAATGAGATATTTATTACGGTGTTAAAAGTAACCTCGTAATAGACAAACAGCCTCTCAATTAAAAGATGTGGTTTTTTTTCATCCTTTTGCTCGATTGAATTTTAATTACTAATAGTTGATAATCTATTTCGGACAAAATTTATATAACAAATTAAGAAAGAATCAAAACCATGAATGCTAAAATAATAGGTCTCGCCATACTCATAATAGGTTTGTTGATGTCTCTATATACGGGATTTAATTATGTAACAAGAGAAAAAGTAGTTGACATAGGTGATATTGAGATAACTGCGGATAAGAATCATACAGCAAGTTGGTCTCCATTTATAGGTATAGGAGTAATGGTAATTGGTGGTGTGGTTTTTTTATACGGTAAAAAGAAATGATACATACTGATATGATTAGTGTTTAAAAAAATCGAGTGTTTCAAACCTGAGAGTACTTTATTAAATTAGAGAAAAATTCTTTCCAGTCATTATAGTAACATAAATGTTTACATTTCTGGTTTATCAACGAGTTTCCAAAGTACCACAATAAACATTTACTTTCTGCGTGTTTTACTACCTCCTTTATAAGCAAATAAAGATATCCGCTCACCTAAAAGATGTAGTTCCTTTTTCATCCCTTCGCTCGATTGCACCGCTTCATATATCTACATAGATTCATATAGGATTGAAACATTATAATTTAACCTGAAAGGAAACATAATATGTTATATACAATCGCGGTTATTCTAATAGTTTTGTGGTTACTTGGATTCGTAACTTCTTACACAATGGGTGGTGTTATTCACATTCTTTTGGTCATTGCAATTATAATGATCTTGGTTAATTTAATTCGTGGACGTCGCGCAATCTGAACGTAAATTAATTGCCAAAAATTTCTTTATCGGACAGCAATCTTCTTTGAAGATGACTTTTACATTCTCAATGATTTAGAGGGAAATATTGCTATGCTATTTAATCAACTCCGTACTCTTCGGTTGCCGGACACGCTTACTCTTCTCGGTCTGCTATGTGTTTCCTTTTCGGTTTATTTTTCTTTCAAAGGGATTTTAGTAATTGCATACGTTCTGATCCTCATACAATTCCTCTTAGATTATTTTGATGGGAAGTTAGCAAGAGCAATGGGCGGAGGAGTGCTGGGTGTTTACCTTGATAGTTTTACGGATTTTATGGCAGTAGCCTCCTCAGTTGTATTTGGTTGGTTCGCGGGGATAAACAGTATTGCTATGCTCGTTGCCGGATTTTTAAATATCGGCGCTGCGTCAATAAGATTGGCCTATTTCACCGCATATAAGCAAAAGGGCTTTACAGGTATTCCGACTGTACTAGCTGCTTCAGTAGTCTCTACAATTGCTTTCCTTGGATATTTATTTGTTCAAGCGCATCTGGCTTGGTTTGTAATTTTTTATTTTATTTCTGCAGTTGCTATGATTTCTGATTTCAGATTAAAAAAAGTTTTCACATAAATTTATGACAGAGCAAATTAATTCTTCTCGAGGATTTCGTATTCTCATGAGTGTTGCGGCACTTGTAATAATTATTGCGGGAGTTAGTCTTGCGCAGTCTGTTGTAGTCCTGTTCCTTCTCTCTTTTTTCCTTGCACTACTTGGAACCCCACCAGTACTCTGGTTAAAGGAAAAACGTATGCCCACCGGATTTGCAGTTCTGATCGTTATGGCGGGAATGGTAATTATTATAATTCTGATCAGCGCACAAATTGGCTCATCCTTTAGCAGCTTTTTAGATGAACTGCCTTTATTACAATCACGCCTTCGGGAACAAGTCCTGGAGCTTAGCGCTTTTTTTAGAAGCAAAGGTTTTTCGGGGACACAAAAATATTTACTGGATTATGTTGACTCTGAATCAATTATGGATTTTACTGCGGGCTTAGTAACAGGATTGAGTTCTGTAGTTTCTGATTTTGTCCTGATACTCCTGACAGTTACCTTTATCCTACTTGAAGTCTCAAGCTTTCCTATTAAACTTCGCACAATTCTTGGTGATCCTAAGCAGGTATTCCCCAGGTTCACGGAGTTTGTCGTTGATATGAGACGCTATATGGTTATTAAAACTATAATCAACCTTGCAGCCGGAATCTTAATTGGTGTATGGATGTACATACTTGGAGTGCAGTTTCCCGTTCTATGGGGTTTTCTTGCATTTTTGCTTCATTATATTCCTAACATCGGTTCAGTAATCGCCGCCATTCCTGCAGCACTTCTGGCATTTATTCAGTTTGGAATAGGCAGCGCCCTGCTTGTAATTGCTGGCAATATTCTTATTGGATTTATAATAGGAAATGTGATTGAGCCCCGGCTTATGGGTAGAAAATTTGGTCTCTCTACATTGGTTGTTTTTATCTCGCTGATTTTCTGGGGCAGCATTCTAGGTTTTATCGGTGCGATTCTTTCTATACCGCTTACGTTGACATTGAAGTTTGCATTTGAAAGTAATGAAAGAACACAATGGATTGCTGTGTTGCTCGAATCAGAAAAAAATAATAGGGAGGCGCTATAATGAAAGTAGAGCAGATTAAAAATGATCTTGTAAATTGGAGAAAACTATCGC
Organism: uncultured Ignavibacteriaceae bacterium; assembly: GCA_963739915.1. Taxonomy (GTDB): domain Bacteria; phylum Bacteroidota; class Ignavibacteria; order Ignavibacteriales; family Ignavibacteriaceae; genus IGN2. The sequence goes on along the minus strand of CAVUCF010000023.1, from coordinate 8,223 downwards.
TGGGAAAGATCGCGAAGTATATAAGTTTTATTGTTGGTTCAATCATACTCATTTGTGCGTTAACATTCATTCTCTTTCCGGATCCTTTTATAAATACAATCTTTAAAGAACAGATTACTAAGGCCTTCACAGAAACTTATCCTGAATATTCAATACAACTCGGCGACATGCATTACAATGTTTGGGGGAATCGTTTAGAGTGTGATTCTATAACACTTAAAAATAACAACTCTACGATTACCTGCAGTGTTGCTTCGTTCTCCGTTAGTAGAATCGGTTGGATGAAAATTCTTTGGCAAAGAGATTTTACTCTTAATAATCTTACAAGTTCAGTAATAGATGCACAAAATTTTGTGCTTAATTTTCAAAAGTCTCAGGATGAATTTCGTTTTAGAATACTTCATATATCGGTACCCGACTCTGAAATGACTGTAGATTCAATTAAGTATTATTCTTTAATAGACCAAGAAAAATTCTTCGCAAAAAGTGAATTCAGACAAACCAGGTTTCGGATTGATATTCCTCAAATAAAAATAGTAGGTATGGATTATCTCGGATTGCTTCAGGGAAAAACCTATAATGCCAGAAGTATTAGTATACATGATATATTTGCTGATATTCTGATAAACATGGATAAACCTTATGACAAAAACTCAACTAATCCAGAGATGCCAAACGAAATTCTCTCTTCAATAAAGGAAATAGTGAAGATAGATAGTTTGAAAATCATAAATGGACGCTTGAAATATTGCGAGAGGTTTGATATAGGAACGACACCCGGAGTGGTAACATTTAATAAAGTCAATGTTTCCATAAGTGGAATTTCTAATAATAAAATTCATCCTGACACTACAGTTATTACTGCGGGAGGAATTTTTATGAAGTCCGGAATAATGAAACTGCATATGGCTATTCCCCTTGCATCAAAGAATTTTTCTTTGCGATGCTCCGGTTCACTTGGCACAATGGATATTACCGAAATAAATTCATTCATTGAACCAGCTGAACATCAACGTATTGAATCCGGTCTCATTCAGTCTGCTGCTTTTAATATCAGTGTCAATTCGGGGCAGGCAAATGGCACATTGAGAGTTGTTTATAAAGATCTGTCCCTCGCCGTTCTCAACCGAGAGACAGGAAGTGAAAAGGGAATTTTCAATCGGATAGCCTCTTTCACTGGTAAAACATTTGTTGTTCGCGGAACCAACATACCCGATGAGGAAGGTTTAATGAAGATTGGTGAAATAAAATATACACGGAATCCGGACGAGCCGTTTTTCCAGTTTCTGTGGTTTGCTCTTCGAAGCGGAATCGGTAATCTTGTTGGATTTTGAGTGAAGACATTCTTTTAAAAACGCAATGAGTGTGTGTTCCTGAATATATAGTTAAGATATAAAAATTGTTTTTTGATTGCTGAAGAATTTCCTGAAAAATTCTGGTCACTGCAGATATTTTACTAATCCGAAAGATGTAGTTCCTTTTTCATCCCTTTGCCTTATTTACCCGCCCTCCACTTTATTCTATATTGTTCGTAGTCAATAATAGACCAATAGAGGTCTTATATATTCACCACAACAAATTATAAACCTTAAAGGAGGTTTTTATGAAAATCTATACAAAAGATCCGACAACTATCTTAATCAGCTGGAGACGCTTCCTCGGAGCGATGCTGACAGTTGCTCTGATTATGCCTGCCGTTGCTGTGTCTCAATCCTCGCCGGCACCAGTGGATCTTGGAACATCTGGCAATTTCGTAATTCTGGCAAAAACAGGAATCTCAACCACTGGAACTACCTCAATTGTTGGAGATATTGGAGTTAGTCCAATTGATCATACTGCAATAACTGGATTTGATTTAATATTAGATCCTTCAGGTCAATGGGCAACATCATCTTTAGTTGTTGGAAAAGTATATGCCGCAGACTATGCTCCTCCAACCCCGACTATGTTGACTACGGCTGTGAGCGACATGGAAACCGCGTACACCGACGCAGCTGGACGAACATTGCCTGATTATACTGAACTTTACAGCGGAGATCTTACTGGTCAGACCCTTACTCATGGTCTCTATAAATGGAGTACTGGGGTCCTGGTATCTGCTGGTGGTGTCACTATCTCGGGTACCGCAAGCGATGTCTGGATCTTCCAGATAGCGCAAGATCTAACTGTGGCCAACGGAGCCATTATCACCTTGAGCGGTGGTGCGCAGGCTTCCAACATATTCTGGCAGGTCGCCGGCCAGGTTATTCTTGGAACAACGTCTGACTTTAGTGGAATTATTTTGTGTCAAACATTGATTGATATGCAGACTGGTGGAACTTTGAATGGCAGAGCGCTGGCACAGACCGCAGTTACTTTAGACGCCAATATTGTTCCGGTTGAAGATGAAGTTGCTGCACCAAAAACATTTGCTTTAGAGCAAAATTATCCAAACCCGTTTAATCCGATTACAACAATAAGATATGGAATAACAGAAAAGAGTATTGTAAAAATCATATTGTTCAATGCTATTGGAGAAGAAGTAGCACTTGTACTTAATGAAGAAAAAGAATCTGGTTATCATCAGGTAGAGTTTAATGCAGCAACTTTACCAAGTGGAGTATATTTCTATCAATTACAAGCGGGTTCGTTTGTTGAGACTAAGAAGATGGTGTTGATGAAATAAGCGCGATTAAAAAATCAATATAAAGCTCTTGCTTTGAGAGCAAGGGCCTTTTTATTTTACTTCAAGGAATATTTGACTAAGTTTAATCCAACACTGTGAGATGATAACTTATCAAAGCAAATAATTATTGGTTCTTGGTAAAAGCCGAGTAATCTGAAAAAGCTATATGCTATCTTCGCTCTAATAAATTTTTAAAATATTTATATGAAAAACCAATCTAAGTCACAAATTAAGAGCCCAGAGTTCTCAGATGGTTCAATCGATATTGTCGAAAATGAACTTTTAAAAGAAAGAGATCAATTAAAAACTATTATTGATTTGTCCCCAACTTCAATCTGGTTCAAGGATACAAAGAATAATTTTATTAGTATAAATAAGGCTGCGGCAAAAATTGCAAACCGTACAGTTAAAGAAGTAGAAGGACATTCAGCAGACGAAATATTTCCGATTGAATCTTCAAATTACTATAAAGATGATTTGGAAGTCCTTTACTCCGGTAAAGCCAAATTAGGAATTATAGAATCTGCTACTGCAGAAGGAATAACCACTTGGGTTCGCACCGATAAAATACCTTGGTATGACGCTGATGGAAATATTGCGGGTATTGTAGCTTTTGCTTTGGATATTACAGATAATATTAGAGCACAAAAAAAATTGCAATCATCCGAAACTCGTTACCGGCGACTTTTTGAATCTGCAAAAGACGGGATACTTATTCTGGATGCAGAGAGCGGGCAGATTGATGATGTAAATCCATTCCTTATCGAGTTACTTGGATATTCTAAAGAAGAATTTTTAGATGCAAAGATTTGGGAAATTGGAATTTTCAAAGACATTTTTGAGAACATTGAAAAGTTTGATCATTTGAAAAAAACAGGGTACGTCCGTTATAAAAATTTACCTTTGGAAACTAAAGATGGGCGACATATTAATGTGGAATTTGTAAGTAATGTATATAAAGCTGATAACAAAAAGGTTATCCAGTGTAATATCCGTGACATTACTGATAGCGCACGTTTAGAAGAGGCATTGCTGAAGATCCGTAAAGAGTTTCAGGATTATTTTGATTCAAGTTCCGTCGGATTGAGCGTTACGGCACCTGATAAAACATGGATTGAAGTTAATCAAAAGTTGTGCAAGATGTTAGGATATACAAGAGAAGAATTAATCGGACTTACATGGATCGAACTTTCTCATCCTGCTGATTTAATAGAAAATTTAAAATTGTTTCAACAGGTATTGGATGGAAAGATCGATAATTATGAGCTTGACAAAAGATTTATACGAAAGGATGGCAGTAATATTTATGTAACTCTTTCTGTCGTTTGCCAGCGTAATGAAGACGGTTCTGTCCATCATTTCCTTTCCTCATACATCGACATAACTGAACGCAAACGAGCTGAAGAGTCGATACGGGAAAGTGAAGATCGATATCATAATTTGCTTAATGCTGCCCCGGTTGGGATTGCTGTTTATTCGGAGGGCAAATTTGTTTTTATCAATCCGGCAGGTCTAAAATTACTTGGCGCTGAAACTTATGATCAATTACTTGAAAAACCCATTGCTGAAATAATCCATCCGGATGGATTGGAAAAATCCCTTAATCGTTTTCAGAGAATGATGTCTGGTGAAAGTGGTCTTTATCCGACCAGAGATAAATTCATAAGATTAGATGGAAAGGTTGTTGATGTAGAAGTTATTGCATCGCTAATTATTTATAATGACAAACCTTCAGTTCAAGTTATCGTAACAGATATAACTGAACGTAAGAAAGCAGAAAGAGAAATCTTTAATTCACGAGAGCAATTAAGAGCCTTAAACGCACGATTAGAAAAAGTACAAGAAGAAGAAAGAATTAAACTTTCAAGAGAACTGCACGACAATCTTGGTCAGAATCTTACAGGTTTGAAGATGGATGTTGCCTGGCTTGCAAAAAGGATTAAAGATGAAATCACTGATAATCCAGAATTACTTATCACTAAGACGGATAGTATGTTAGGACTAATTGATGGGATTATTAGCAACATAAGAAGAATCTCTGCTGATCTTCGCCCGAATGTTTTGGATTATTTGGGTCTTATTCCTTCTATCGAATGGCAAACTGAGGAGTATAAAAAAAGAACAGAGTTACAATGCGAATTTGCAACCAATGTGACAAGTATAAATTTCAAACCTGATATCAATTCTTCTATATTCCGTATTTTTCAGGAAGCATTTACAAATATTATAAGACACTCCGGGGCAACAAAAGTAATGATAAACATAATAGAAGAGACAGATATTTTAAGGTTAGAAATTTCAGATAATGGTATAGGAATTAATGAAGCATTATTATCTGATGATCATTCACTTGGGATTATAGGAATGAAAGAAAGAACATTACAGTTTAATGGAGAACTTAATATAGAAAAAGGTTCAGTAGGTGGAACTAAATTGACACTTACTATTCCTAAGCCAGGTAAAAATTGATAAAAATATTAATCGCAGATGATCATCCAATTGTAAGACAAGGGTTAAAACAAATCATACAAGATGAAAAGGATATGGAGGTCCTCTGTGAAGCAGCAAACAGTGAGGAAGTTCTACTTAAACTAAAAGAACAAGATATTGATGTCCTGTTGCTTGACATTGCTATGCCCGGTAAAAGTGGGTTAGAGCTTCTTATAGATCTTAAAATCCAGTACCCCAATTTGCCAATTTTGGTATTAAGCGCATTACCGGAAGAAGCGTACGCAAGACGAGTTATTAAAATGGGAGCAATGGGATATATTCATAAAGAAAGTGCACCCGATCTCCTTGTGCCAGCAATTCGGAAAGTTATTTCCGGACAAACTTATATAAGCAGCAAGCTTGCAGACATTTTAGTTTCAGATCTTTCCAGAAAAAATAAAGGAAGTATTTACGAACAATTATCCGAAAGAGAGTTTGAAGTTTTACGTCTAATAGGCAGCGGAAAATCTGTAGGTGAAATTGCTGAAGAACTTAATTTGGCTGTAACAACAATCAGCACTTACAGAGCAAGAATACTTGAAAAACTTAAACTGAAAAACAATGCTGAAATTATTCAATATTGTATTACAGAGCATTTACTTACCCATTAACCCCGTTTCAATAGAATTTAATTATTCCTTTTCGATTTGTAGTATAAACTACCACAGAATTTAATCCTTTCTCCTACATCAATTTCATATTCCCTTCTATTTTATAAAAAGATTGTTTCGTCCAAGTTTCACCAAGTCTTTTATTTACGTCTCTACCCGTACTCAGAGACTCACAATTTTTAGAAAGGATATATGATGAACAATCTAAATTATTTTAGCTTAAAGATTCTTAAAGTAATTCCTCTGCTTATTATCTCCGGCCTTTTCTATTGCAATATTATTTATGCTACACCCCACTACGTAGATAAGAACGCAAATGGATTAAACAATGGAACGTCCTGGGCTAATGCCTGGAAGTCCTTTTCTGCTATTAATTGGAGTTCAATACAACCGGGTGATATAGTTTATATTTCCGGTGGTACAGATTCAACTCTTTATTATGAACAATTAACAGTAGGTAAAAGTGGAACTGCTGGTAATCCAATTACTATAATAGCAGGAAAATATTCTCCCTCTCCAAGCGGACATAGTGGAAGAGTAATAATTGATGGTGGACTAACAAGGGGACAATGTATTTATGTGCAGAATAATAATTATGTTACTATTAAAGGATTTGAATACGACACGCTACAATGGGGTTCAGATTGAAGATAATGCAAGTAATATAATTCTTGACTCTCTGAATATTTATGATTATCAAGGTCAAGCAGGAATTATGATTAATGGTGCAAGTAAATATACGATTGATAACACGACAATAAGAAATTGCCGAATTGTATCTTATCAAATATATAATGGACAAACAGATGGTATATATGCTCAGAGATGTCAAAGAACTCTTCTTCACGATAATTATATTCGTCAACGTAACCAAGACCCCAGTGCTCATACTGATGCTCTTCAGGCATATCTTACAAATGGATGGGTTATCTATAATAACTTTTTTATAAATGATTCTGTTTATAGTCCTGAAGGTGGCGGAACTCCAATGATACTTGGTTCTGAAGGCACTAATCCAGTTATAATATACAATAACTTTCTTTATATGGGAGGGATTTGGGATCCAAGTGGTAGTCAAAATTCATCACTTTGGACAAGATGGTATAATAATAACCCAATGCCGCCAACCTGGGTAATTCATAATACAATAGTAGTAAATGGGCCTCGTTGCAGAACTTTTATACAGGAATATGGTGCCATAACCATAAACAATATTTTAGCAGTGTTTAGCACAGTGGGGGGAATGGCTAATTTAGAAGAAAATTTGCCAACTGCTATTCCTGTTGACAGTATAAGGAATAATTTATTCTGGCGTAGTTGGGCAGGGGCAGGTTTCTCTGGTCAATTTACAGGTAATGGACATACTGGAAGTGTTTCTGGGTGGACAAATTGGACAGGTACTTATGGAGGAACGGGAGTCAAAAGCAGATCCATTATTTGTTCATAAATATGGTTATGAACCAGATCAGGGTGCCTTAAATGGAGAATTACAATCTGGTTCGCCTGCTATAAACCAAGGTGAAGATGCTGAATGGTATATAAATAATATTAATGCAACTACAATTTATAGGTGATTGGGCTTTACAATGGAAAGATATAAATGGGTATCAAAGGGATAATACACCAACTATTGGTGCTTATGAATATACAACCGGTGGTGGTGGTAACAATCCACCCAATCAACCATCAAACCCAAACCCGGTTAATGGTGCAACTAACCAACCAGTTAATTTAACTCTTGCCTGGACCTGCTCGGACCCTGATGGAAACCCACTCACCTATGATGTGTACTTCGGAACCAGTAATAATCCGCCTCTCACTTCAAGCAATCAATCTTCTGCTAGCTTTAATCCAGGACAGTTAAGTAGTAATACAACTTACTACTGGAAGATTGTTGCAAAAGACAATCAAGGTGCAACTACTTCTGGACCTATCTGGAATTTTACTACTCAAACTGTCGTGGTAAATAATCCACCCAATCAACCATCAAACCCAAACCCGGTAAATGGTGCAACTGGAAGGCCTGTCAACTTAACAATGACCTGGACGTGTACTGATCCTGATGGGAATCCGTTGACTTATGATGTTTACTTTGGAACAAATAGTAATCCTGCCCTTATTTCGAGTAATCAATCTAGTGCAAGTTACAATCCAGGACAGTTAGGTAGTAATACAACTTACTACTGGAAGATAGTTGCAAAAGATAATCAAGGTGCAACTACTTCTGGACCTATCTGGAATTTTACAACTCAAACTGTGGTGGTAAATAATCCACCAAACCAACCATCAAACCCAAACCCGGTTAATGGTGCAACAGGGAGGCCTGTCAACTTAACTATGACTTGGACTTGCACTGATCCTGATGGAGACCCATTAACTTATGACGTTTATTTTGGAACTAATAGTAACCCTCCGATTGCTTCAACTAACCGAACAAGTGCAAGCTTTACTCCCGCG